>NZ_NTBH01000001.1:0-938187 GCF_002288875.1 Vandammella animalimorsus
CAGACCCCATGGCATGCCCAGACCTGGGACGAAGCAGACAGCGCACCGGGCAGCACGCCAAGCAGCACACTGGACAGCGCCCTGAGCAGCGCCGCCCAGGCGCAACAGCTCATCGCCGCCATGGCTGCCATGGCCCAGGCCGATGCCCTGGCCAGCGCCAGCTTCATGACCGCAGCGGGCTACCAGCCGGGCAACTACCAGGACCTGACCAAGCCCTTGTTGGCTGCGGCGGCTTGAGCGTTGCCACAAAAAACCGCCGCACGGCTTTGACCGTTGCGGCGGTTTGTTGTTGGGCTATGCCCAACGGCTTAGGGTTTGTGAAGATTGAGTGTTGCGGCGGTGTTTCCGGTCAAAACCCGCAACTGCCGCGTTGAAAACGCTTGCAAGGCGTCCAGGCCTTGTGCGCGTTTTTGCCTTGCATTTGCGGCTTTTGCCTCGAAAAACCGCTTCGCAAACCCAATCTCAACAACCCCTAGCGCTGCGCTTGGCGTTCGCGCGCGGCGTCGTCCATCAGCTCATACCACATGGCGTTGAGCACGGCCAGGGCGGCGGCCAGCGGCAGGCCCAGCATCCAGGCGAAGTACCACATCGTTGATTCCTTTCAAAACGGTTGAGTCGTTCACAGGCCGGCCCCGGCGGGGCTGGCCTTGGGGTGTGCTTAATAAATGGCGTGGCCTTTTTCACCGTCCACGTCTGCGTTGCGCACCTTGCCGCGCATGACGGAGTACACCCAGCTGGTGTAGGCCAGCACGATGGGCAGGAAGATGAGGGTGACCACCAGCATGATGAACAGCGTCATGTGGCTGGAGGACGAATCCCACACCGTCAGGCTGGCGGCCAGCTTGGAGCTGGAGGGCAGGATGAAGGGGAACATGGATACGCCCACGCTGAGGATGATGCCGGCGATGCCCACGCCGCTGGCCAGCAGGGCGAGGATTTCGCGCCGTGCGGCCAGCATCAGCGCGGCCAGTACGAAGCCGAGGATGCCCAGCGCCGGCACCAGCCACAGCACGGGGGCTGCGGCGTAGTTGGCAAACCAGGCGCCGCCATCGGCGACGACGGTTTTGTACAGCGGGTTGGATGGGCCGTTGACGACCACATCGCTGGTGATGCGATAGCCCTCAACGCCTTTGGCCAGGTACAGGCCCAGCAGCGCAAACAGTGCGGCGCTGCCGATGGCGCAGGCGATGCCCCATTGGCGCACGCGCTGTTGCACGGGGCCTTCGGTCTTCAGTTGCAGCCAGGTGGCGCCGTGGCAGGTGAGCATGAGCACGGAGAGCACGCCGGCCAGCAGCGCGAAGGGGTTGAACAGCGCCCAGAAGGAGCCTTCGTAGTGGATTTGCATGTCCGGCTCGATGCGGAAGGGCACGCCCTGCAGCACGTTGCCCATGGCCACGCCGAACACCAGCGAGGGCACGAAGCCGCCGATGAACAGCATCCAGTCCCAGGTGTTGCGCCAGCGGCTGTCCTCGACCTTGCTGCGGAACTTGAAGCCCACGGGGCGCAGGATGAGCGCGAACAGGATGGCGAACATGGCCAGGTAAAAGCCGGAGAAGGACACGGCATACAGCTGCGGCCAGGCGGCGAAGATGGCGCCGCCGGCCAGGATCAGCCAGACCTGGTTGCCTTCCCAAACAGGGCCGACGGTGTTGATGACCACGCGGCGCTCGGTGTCGGTCTTGGCCACGAAGGGCAGCAGGGTGCCGGTGCCCAGGTCGAAGCCGTCGGTGACGGCAAAGCCGACCAGGACCACGCCCAGCACCAGCCACCAGATGACGCGAAGGACTTCGTAGTTCAGTAGTTCATGCAAGATCATGCGGATTCTCCAGCGGCGCGGGGGGTAAAGGATGGGTTGGCGGTCAGGTGCGCGGGCAGCGGCAGGTCGCCGGGCAGGGCTTGCAGCTCACGCGCGTCGGGGCCTTTGCGGATGGCAGCGAGCATCAGCTTCATCTCGATGATGAGCAGCACGGTGTAGATGGCCACAAAGCCCAGCATGGTCAGCAGCACGGTCTTGGCGCCCAGGTTGGAGACGGCCACAGCCACGGGCAGCACGCCTTCGATGGCCCAGGGCTGGCGGCCGAACTCGGCCACGAACCAGCCGCACTCGGCGGCAATCCAGGGCAGCGGGATGGCCCACACGGCCAGCTTGAGCAGCCAGGGGTGCGCATCGAGGCGGCGGCGCGCCGAGAGCACGAAGAAGGTGGCCGTCAACACGATGAAGAAAAAGCCCAGGCCGACCATGATGCGGAAGGTCCAGAACAGCGGCGCGACCTGCGGCACGGTGTCCCAGGCGGCCTGCTCGATCTGCGCGGCGCTGGCCTGGCGCGGATCGTCCACATAGCGCTTGAGCAGCAGGGCGTAGCCCAGGCGGTCGCTGTGCGCCTCGAACTGCTCCATCAGCGCCTGCGGCGCTTGCTTGCCGTTGAGGGCGCGGATTTGCTCCAGCGCGTCATAGGCAACAAGGCCGCTGCGGATGTGCTGCTGCGCAGAGGCCACCAAATCCTTGATGCCGGGGATTTGCGTATCCAGGCTGCGCGTGCCGATCAGGCCCATGACCCAGGGGATGTGGATGGCGTAGTGCGTCTTGCGCGCCTCTTGGTCGGGCAGGCCCACCACGGTGAAGGAGGCGGGCGCGGGCTCGGTCTCCCACATGCCTTCGATGGCGGCCAGCTTCATGCTCTGGTGTTCGGAGGAGAGGTAGCCGCTTTCATCGCCCAGCACCACCACCGACAGCGAGCCGGCCAGGCCGAAGGCAGCTGCCACGGTCATCGAGCGCTTGGCCAGCTCCAGGTGCCGCCCCTTGAGCACGAACCAGGCGGCCACGCCCAGCACGAACACGGCCGCCACGGTGTAGCCGGCCGAGACGGTGTGCACGAACTTGGCCTGCGCCACGGGGTTGGTCACCACGTCAAAGAAGCTGTCCACCTCCATGCGCATGGTGTGCGGGTTGAGCTTGGCACCCACGGGGAATTGCATCCAGCCGTTGGCCACCAAGATCCACAGCGCCGAGAGGTTGGTGCCGATGGCCATGGCCCAGGTCACCACCAGGTGCTTGACTTTGGACAGGCGCTCCCAACCGAAGAAGAACATGCCCACCAGCGTGGCCTCCAGGAAGAAGGCCATCAGCGCCTCGATGGCCAGCGGCGCGCCGAAGATGTCGCCGACGTAGTGGCTGTAGTAGCTCCAGTTCATGCCGAACTGGAACTCCATGACGATGCCGGTGGCCACGCCCATGGCGAAGTTGATGCCAAAGAGCACGCCCCAGAACTTGGTCATCTGGCGCCAGATGGGCCGGCGCGTCATGACGTACACCGTCTCCATGATGGCCAGCAGGATGGACAGCCCCAGCGTCAGGGGCACGAAGATGAAGTGGTACATGGCCGTCAGGGCAAATTGCAGCCGTGACAGACCAACTATGTCGAGATCCATGGGGGGAGACCTTTCAGTAGTTCAAAGTGCAAAAGAAAAGTGGTGAGAGAAAAAACCGGGGTGCCAAAACAAGAGGCTCAGCCATCGCGCAGCCGCGCCAGCAGCGCCTCGAACTCGGCCGTGCCATGCACGGCCTGGGCCGTGATGCGGCCGTGCTCCAGCAGCAGCAGGCGGTCGGCCAGCGCGGCCTCGCGGCGCATGTGCGTGGCCAACACCACGCTGCGGCCGCGCAATGTTGGCGCCAGGCGCTGCAGCAGGGCCTGGGCGGTGGCGGCGTCCAGACCGTCGGTGGGCTCGTCGAGCAGCCACAGCGCACCGGCTGCGCCAGCGCCGCCAGTGCCAGTGCCAGTGCCAGTGCCAGTGCCAGTGCCAGTGCCAGTGCCAGGCAGCGGGGTCTGTGGGATCTGGGCCAGCAGCAGCCGCGCCAGGGCCAGGCGCCGGCCCTGGCCTTTGGACAGGCCCAGGCCGCCTTCGCCCAGGCGCTCGTCCAGCCCGGCCGGGCGCGCGGCAATGGCGCCCTTCAGGCCCACGAGCTCCAGCGCGGCCCACAGCGCCGCATCGTCCAGCGCGCGCTGTTGCAGATTCAGGTTGGCGCGCACCGTGTCGCTGAACAAGGCCGTTTGCTGCGGCAGGCCCAGGCTGGGCAGGGCGCGCACTGTGCCGCGCGTGGCCGCCAGCTCGCCGGCCAGCAGCGCCAGCAGGCTGGACTTGCCGCTGCCGCTGGCGCCCACCAGGGCCAGCACCTCGCCTTCGGCCAGCGTCAGCGAGCAATCCTGCAGGCGCGCCAGGCCGCTGCGGCCACTGTCGAGCCAGACGTGCTGCAACTGGGCGGCCAGGCCAGCCTCGGGCGCGGGCAGGGTGGCGCTGGGGGGGGCGGTGTTGGCGTTGGTGGCGTTGGTGGCGGGCGTCAGGCTGCGCGCCAGCGGGGCCTGCAGGCGGCGCGCGGCCAGCAGGCAGGCGGCCCACTCCAGCGTGCCACGGCGCAGCGCGGCAAAGGGCTCCATGCCGGCCATGGCCATCAGCACGAAAAAGGCCGCCAGCGCCACATGCATGTCGCGCGCCAGCACCAGCCAGGCGGCCACGCCCAGGGCGGCGGCCAGGGTCAGCGCCTGCAGCGCCTGCCAGGCCGCGGCGGCGGCGGCGTCGCGCTGTTGCAGGCGCAGCTCCAGCGCGGCCAGCTGGGCCTGGCGCTGGCGCCAGCGCTCGCTGGCGGCATCGAATTGCACGGCCATGGTCAGCTCGGCCTGGCCGCCCACCAGCTCCAGAGCCTGCTGGCGCATGCGCTCGCCATGGCGCGACTGGGCCAGCGCCAGCGCGCTGCTGCTGCGCACCAGCCACAGCGTGATGCCCAGGCCCCAGCCCCAGAACCACAGCCAGCAGGCCAGGCCCAGCCACAGGTGCTGCCAGGCCAGCCACAGGCTGATGGCCAGCGTGGTGGCCAGGGCCGCAGCGCAGGGCAGGGCCAGGCGCAGGTACAGGGCCTCGGCGGCGTCCAGGTCGCGCGTCAGACGCAGCAGCAGGCGTGCGGGCTGCAGGCGCCAGGCGCGCTGCGCGGCTGCCAGTTGCGGCGCTTGCGCCGGGGGCTGGGCAAAGCTGCGCAGCAGGCGCTCGCGCAAGGCCACCAGCGCGTCCAGCGTGGCGGCATGGCCGACCAGGCGCTCGGCATAGCGCGCACCGGTGCGCCCCAGGGCCAGAAAGCGGATGCTGGCGCTGGGCACGAAGATGTCGAAGGCCAGCGCCGTGGCGGCGCTCATCCCGGCCAGGGCCGTGCCGGTGATGAACCAGCCCGACACGCCCAGCAGCAAGGCGCCCATCAAAGCCGTGGCGCAGGCCAGCAGCAGGCCTGCGGCCATGCGCCGGCTGTGGCCTTGCCACAGCGCGGCCCACAGCAGGGCCAGGCTGTGGCGGTGCAGATGGGTGGGGTGGCGCTCACTCACGGCAGAGCCTCCTCGATCGGCCTGTCGGCGGCGCGCATCGCTTGCGTTGGTGCATCGGGGCGGCGACGCCAGTGGGCCTGGCCCTGGGCATCCAGCTCCAGCACCCAGGGCAGGGTGGCGATGGCCTGCGGATCGTGCGTGGCCAGCAGCAGCGTGCGGCCTTGCGCCAGCTTCAGAATCTGCGCCAGTACCTGGGCGCTGGTGGCGCTGTCCAGGTGGGCGGTGGGTTCGTCGAGCAGCAGCAGCGTGGCCTCGGGCGCGGCCACGAGCCGGGCCAGCGCCAGGCGCAGGGCCTCGCCGCCGGAGAGGCCGCTGCCGCCTTCGCCCAGCAGGGCCTGGTTGCGTTGTGGGACAAAGGCCCCCAGGCCCACTTGCTGCAGTGCGCGGGCTTCGTCATCGGGCGTGGCTGGTGCGGCGCGGCCCAGGCGCAGATTGCGCTGCAGCGAGCCGGCGAACAAATAAGGCTGCGCGCCCATCCAGCCCACGCGGCGGCGCAGCGCTGCTGCGTGGGCCGCATCCATGGGCAGGCCGCCGATGCGCACTTGGCCGCTGGCAGCTTGCACCAGCCCGGCCACCAGGGCTAGCAGCAGGCTTTTGCCGCTGCCGCTGGGGCCGGTGATGGCCACGTGCGCCCCGGCCGGGATGTGCAGATCAAGGGCTGGGCGCGCGGCCTGGCCTTCGGCCAGCGGCAGTGCCGGTTGCACGGCCTGCAGCGTGATGGCAGGTGCGCTTGCAGGGGCAGCGATCTCGGCGGCGGTGGGATCGCCTGCTGTGTGGGCATTGGGCACCAGCGGCGCCAGTCCATCGAGCAGGGTCTGCAGGCGCTGCAACGCGGCGCGGCCATTGGCGCGGTCGTGCCAGACGGCTGAAAGCTCGCGCAGCGGCTCGAAAAAGGCCGGCGCCAGCATCAGCACGAACAGGCCTTCGTGCAGCGTCAGGCGCTCGCCCCAGGCGCCAAAAGGCAGCTGCCCCAGCAGGTGAAAGCCCACGTACACGGCCACCAGCGCCACGCCCAGCGCAGAGAACAGCTCCAGCACCGCTGAGGACAGCATGGCCACGCGCAGCACGCGCATGGTGCGCTGCGTCAGGTCGCGGCCCAGCGCGCTCATGCGCTGCGCCGTGGCCTCCACTGCGTGCAAGGCGCGCAGGCTGGGCAGGGCGCGCAGGCGCTGCAGCAGATCGCCGTGCAAATGCCCCAGTGCTTGTAGCTGGGCCTCGCTGATGGCCTGGGCGCGCCAGCCGATGATGGCCATGAACAAAGGGATCAGCGGCGCGGCCAGCAGCAGCAAGAGCGCCGAAAGCCAGGAATGCCAGCCCACGCACAGCGCCAGTGCCGGCGGCACGAGCAGCACGCGCCACTGCGCCAGCTGGTAGCGCGCCAGCCAGGGCAGCACGGCATCGGCCTGCTCCATCCAGGCGCTGGTGATCTGGCCCGAAGGCGGGCGGCGCGCATCCAGCGGCGAGCTGTGGCGCAGGCGCTGGCCCAGCTGCAGGCGCAGCGCCGTCAGGCTGCGGCGGGCATGGCGCCAGGCCAGCTGCGTGCCAGCGTATTCCAGCGCAGCGCGCAGCAGGCCCAGGGCCACGGTGATGGCCGCAGCCTGCCCAATGGTGGCCGTGGGTGGCGGCAGGCCGGCGGCTGTGCCGCCGCCGTTTTGCCAGGCCATCAGCGCGGCAATGGCTGTGGCGATCTGCCAAGCCTGGCCGACCCACAGCAGTGAGGCCAGTGCGGGCAGGGCATGCCACCAGCCTCTGGCCTGGGCCAAGCCGTGCGGCAGGCCAGGGGCCATCTCTGAATTTGCAGCGCGTGCGCGCCCGTTGCGTGCCATGGGTGGAAGAAATGCAAAAAATCAGCAAGGCAAGGCCTGCACGAACCCGGCGGCGAAGTGCGCAGATGCCGCAGATGCACAAGGCGCAGCGATGCGTGTAGGCCTTCCCAAGCCCCTGCAAAACAGCCATCGGCCAGCGCCGCAGCGCTTGCAAAGGCTCTTTGGGAAAAAGCGCCGGATTCTATGAATTCCAGCAAACTTCATGGGGTTATCCGCACGGCTTTAGTCGGGCACCTGGGCGGGGCTGGCGTGATATTTCAAAGCCGTTCCAGGGGGCGCCAGGGCAGGATGCAGGGCGGCTGGCCGTCGCCGGGGGCGATGCGCAGCGCCGCGATGCCGAAGGTTTGCGCCAACGCTGTGTCGTCCAGCACTTGGGCCGGCGGGCCGTGGCGCAGCGTGCGGCCGCCTTCGAGCAGCAGCAGCTGGTGGCAAAAGCGCGAGGCCAGGCTGAGGTCGTGCAGCACCACGGCCACGGCCTGGCCCTGGCGGGCTTGCTCGCGCAGCAAAGCCATGCAGTGCAGTTGCTGGGCTGGATCGAGTGCGGCCAGCGGCTCGTCGGCCAGCAGCACCGGGGCCTGCACGGCCAGGGCGCGCGCCAGCAGCGCGCGGGCGCGCTCGCCGCCCGAGAGGCTTTGCGCGTTGCGATCGGCCAGGGCTTGCAGGCCGGTGGCCTGCAAGGCGGCGTCAATGGCCTGCTGGCCGCTGGGCCGGGCGGCGTCGCCATGCGGCAGACGGCCCAGCGCCACGACTTCGCGCACCGGCAGCGGCCATTGCAGTTGCGCGCCCTGGGCCAGATAGGCCATTTGGCGCGCGCGCTCGGCTGGCGGCCAATCGGCCAGCGGGCGGCCTTGCAGCAGCACCTGGCCGCCGCGCAGCGGCAGCCAGCCCAGCAGCGCGCGCAGCAGGCTGGTCTTGCCGGCGCCGTTGGGGCCGACGATGCCCAGCAGTTGCCCGGCGGCCAGCTGCAGCTGCGCGCCATCGAGCAGGCGGCGCGCGCCGGCCTGGGCCTGAAGCTGCACGGCTTGCAGTGCAGGGGTGTTCATGCGCGGCCCTCCCGGTGCAGACGCAGGATCAGCAGCAGGAAAAAGGGTGCGCCGACCAGGGCGGTGAGCACCCCCAGGCGCAGCTCCTGCCCGCCCACGTAAAGCCAGCGCACGCCCAGGTCGGCCAGCAGCAGCAGCGCTGCGCCGGCCCAGGCGGCCAGTGGCAGCAGCTGCGCCGGGTTGCCGCGCGCCAGCGGCCGCATCAGGTGCGGCGCGACCAGGCCAATGAAGCCGATGCTGCCTGAGACGGAGACGGCCGCGCCCACGCTGGCGGCCGTACCCAGCAGCACCAGGGTGCGCAGCCGCGCCACGTTGATGCCCAGGGAGTGGGCAGTCTCCTCGCCCAGCGACAGCGCCAGCAGGCCGCGCCTGGCGCGCAGCAGCAGCGCCAGACCCAGCGCGATGAAGGGCAGGGCCAGGGCCACTTCGCGCTGGCTGCGGTCGGCCAGCGAGCCCATGAGCCAGAAGACGATTTCCTGCAGGGCATAGACGTTTTTCGTCCAGTTCATGACCAGCGCGATCAGCGCCCCGGCCATGGCCGAGACTGCCACGCCAGCGAGGATCAGCAGCGTGGTGCTGGCCTGGCGGCCGGCAAGAAAGAACACCAGGCCCACGGCGGCGGCCGTGCCGGCCATGCCCGCCAGCGGCAAGGCCAGCGCAAAGGCGCTGCTCAGGCCGGTGTAGAGCGCCAGCACCGCGCCCAGCGCCGCGCCGTTGGAGACGCCCAGCAGCCCTGGCTCGGCCAGCGGGTTGCGCAGCAGGCCTTGCAGCGCCGCGCCGGCCATGCCCAGCGCCGCGCCCACGGCCAGGCACAGCAGGGTGCGCGGCAGGCGCAGGTCCAGCAAGATGCGGGTGGGGATGAGTTCGCCCTGCCAGGCGCCTTGCAGCAGGCGCGGCAGAGGAGTGTCGATGTAGCCCACGGCCAGCGACAGCAGCGCCAGCAGGGCCAGGGCGGCGGGGGCAAGCAGCCAACGCAATAAGTTGCTCATGGCGTGATGGGGCGGGGTTGGGGCAGGGAGCTGGCGTTAGCGCGGCGCGCCTGGGCCAGCCGCTCGGCGGCGGCGATGTTCCACGGCCCGCCGCAGACGGTCATGCGTGAGGGCAGCTCCAGGCGCTGCACGCCCAGCTCTGCCAGCACCGGGTGCTGAAGCGGGCGCTGGGCGCCCAGTGCGTTGTGGCCCCAGCGTGGCACGAGCAGCAGCTCGGGGCGCTGGGCGATCAGGCGCTCCAGCGGCAATTGGCCATAGCCAGGCACGCCGGCTTCGGCGGCGGCGTTGCGCCAGCCGGCCAGGCCGAGCATGTCGTCGTAAATGGTGCCGGCGCCGGCGCTGTGGCCGTTGGCGCCGTAAAGCGCGGCGGTGGGGCGTTGCACGGCATTCGGGTTTTCGGCGGCCACGCTGGCGGCCAGGGCCTGCTGTGCGGCCTGCATGTGCTGCACCAGTTGCTGGCCGCGGGCTTCATCGCCGGTGCTGCGCGCCACGAGCAGGATTTGCGCCTGGGCATCGGCAAAACCGTCGGCGCCGGGCACGGCCAGCACAGGGATGCCGAAGCGGCGCAGCATCTGCGTGGTGTGCAGCGTGGTGTGCGTGCCCACCAGCACCAAGTCCGGTTGCAGCGCCAGCACTTCCTCGGCGCTGCCACGCACGCTGGGGATGCCGCGCGCGGCTTCGGCCAGCATGGACGAGGTCGGATCGCTGGCCAGGCGGCTGAGCGCGGCAATGCGCGAGCGCTCGACCAGTTGCAGCAGGATTTGGTCGGTGCAGAGGTTGAGCGAGACGATGCGCTGCGGGCGTGTTGCCTCGGCGGTGGCCGTGGTGGCTGGGCGCTCGCTGGCGGCCTGTGGCAGTGGGCTGGCCGCAGGCGGCAGCCCAGCTTGCTCGGCCCTCTGGCAGCCTGCCAGCGCCGCCAGCATTGCCAGCGCCGCAACAGGGGCTTGCTTCATCCGTCGCACATTCAGCCGCCGCACACAAAGCCTTTGCCGCTCTGGTCGGCCGGGTCGGGCGGCAGGTTCAGGTAGTCGCTGCGCAACTGGTTCCAGGCCGCCAGACGGCTCCAGTCGGGCGTGGCCGCCAGCGCCTGCTCGTCGGTCAGGAACGGGTTGGGCAGGAACACCGTCAGCTGCTGGTGCCCGGCGTGGGTGAACAGGCGCAGGCCCCAGCTGCGCGGCGCGCCATCGCGGTCGAGCAGGCGGTACAGCTCGGCGCGACCGGTGCGGCGCGCATGGGCCAGCTCGGGCGCTACGCCCTTGAACTCGCCAATGCACAGGTGAAAGTGCCAGGCGCCGAAGTCGATGGTGGCGTAGCCGTCGAGCAGGCCCACGCGCAGCGGCGCGTTGGGGGCCTTGATTTCATAGACGACGCCGGGCTCGCAGACGCCGAAGTGGATCTGCTGCCACCACTGGCCGAACACGTCCTGCAGCAGCATCCACAGCGTGTCCTCGTCGGTGGGCAGGGGCCAGGCTTCGCTGACGCTGCCATCGGGTTCGGTGCGGCGCTGCGGTGCGTTGGGGACGGGGGGGCTGCTGGCGGCGTTCATCACAGCTCCCAGATGTAGCGGAGCTTGAACTGGCGGCCCGGCTGCGGGAAGCCGAACTTCTCCCAATAGAACTTGTCGGTGAGGTTGTCCACGCTCAGTTGCAGCGCGTGCTGCGCGGCGAACTGGTAGCGCAGGCTCAAGTCGGCCACGCTGTAGGGCGCGTAGCTTTGCTGCTGGCCGTAGGTGGCGGGGTTGACCCAGTCCAGATCCTTGCGGCTGCCCACATGGCGCAGCGCCAGGCGGCCGCTCCAAGGGCCGTGTTGGCCTTCGAGCGCCAGGCGCCAGGTCTGCCGGGGCACGTTGTTGGCATCGACCCATTGACCTTTGACCTGATCGCGGGCCTTGAGCATGCGCGTGCCCGACAGGCCCAGCGACCAGCCGGGCGTGAAGCGCCAGCGCGCCATCAGCTCCACGCCCTGCATGCGGGCGCGGTGGGCATTGGCAAAGGTGCTCAGGCTTTGCTCGGGCGTGTCGATGGCCTTGACGCTGACGATTTTGTCGCGCACGCGGGTGTCGAAATAGGTGGCGTCGATCTGCCAGGCGTGGTTCTCCCAGCCCAGGCCCAGATCCCAGCTGCGGCTGGATTCGGGCCGCAGCGCGGCATTGCCGCGGGTGATGAGGCGGCGGCCGTCACGGACGCTGAGCGATTCGCCCGTGAGCTGGAAGGCATCGGGCGTCATAAAGCCTTCGCCGTAGCTGGCATGGGCCGTGAAGCCGCCGCCCAGGCGCTGTTGCACGCCAGCGCTGGGGCTGGTCTTGCCGAAGTTCGCCTTGCCTGGCGTGAAGCTGGTGAGCAGCGGCGTGGCCAGCGTCTGCACGCGGATGCGGTCGTGGCGCGCGCCCAGGTTCAGCACCGTCGCGCCCTGGTTGAACTCCCAGCTTTGCTGGGCGTACAGGCCGGCGCTTTGGCGGCGGCTGTTGGCCGAGTAGGGCGCGAGCTGGGCGCCGCTCTTGTCGTAGCGGCGCGAGGTGGACTGGGCGCGGTCGGCATCCAGACCCAGCACCAGCCGCGCGCCGGCGCCCCATTGCCAGGCGTCTTGCAACTGCAGGCCGCTCCAGCGCAGCGTGCCGCCGTAGCTGCGGTAGGGGTAGGTGGTGCCTGGCGGGTCATAGCGCGAGCTGACGGTGGCATTCTCCGCAGTCTGACGGCCGGTATAGGCGCTGGCGCTCAGGGCGTGCGCGCCCAGCTGGCCCTGCAGTTGCAGGCGCGTACCCCAGCGGTCCAGATCCTTGCTGCCTTGGTTTTGCAGACCGTAGGCGATGTCGCCGGGCGAGGCAATGCCCTTGCCGCGGTACAGGCTGCTGCGCCAGTCCAGCTGCCATTGCGGCGCCAGTTGCAGGCCCAGGCGCAGTGCGTGCTTTTGGATGTTGTAGTCCGAATGCGGGCGTTTTTGGCCATTGCCCATGCGCATGTCGCCCTCGGCCTGCCACTGGCCGCTGTAGTCGAAGCTCAGGCGCTCATTGATGCGGCCGCCGGCGCGGCCCTGAAGCTCACGCGCGCTGAACTGGCCCAGGCCGGCGCTCAGGCTGGCCTCAAGCGGGCCGGTGCTGCGCCGCGTGATCAGGTTGACCACGCCGCCCATGGCCTGTGAACCGTACAGCGCCGAGGCCGGGCCTTTGAGCACCTCGATGCGCTGCAGATCGCCAGTGCCCAGCGTGCTGAGGTTGTCGGTCATGGCCGGCAGGCCATCGACCAGCAGCAGCGTGCGCTGGTTCAAGCCGCTGAACTGCGGCCCAAAGCCGCGAATGCCCACGCCCGAGAGCTGGCCCGGGTACTGGATCACATCGACACTGGCATTTTTCTTCAGCACGTCCACCAGCTCGCGCTGTGGCGTGGCCTCGATGGTGGCGGCATCGACCACCTCGATGCGCTGGGGCTCATCGGCCAGCGGCGTGGGCGCGCGGCTGCCGGTGACGACGACAACGGGTAATGTGCTGGCCTCGGCCTTGGGTTTTGTTTGGGCCGGTTGTGTGTCGTTGGGCTGGGCCTGCAGGCCGGGCAGGGCCAGCAAGAGAGGCAAAAGGGGGAGGTGTTTTGGGGACATGGGCGTTTTCTCAGCCAAGGAAATCCGCCACCGTGATCGCGCTGATTCGCATGCGCCAAGGCCCGCAGCCGCCAGGCGCAGGCGCGCCCAGTGCAGCCGTGCCACTGTCGCCCGCCACCCCGCAGACGATCACCGTGACCGGCGGTGCACGCCGGGGCGCGCACTGCCTGACAATGCAGGCCGGTATCCGGACTCGCAAGACCAAGAGCGCCGCCTTCCCAAAAGGGCTGCCCAGACCATCGGCGGTCTGAACTTCACCCAGCTTCAGTGGCTGCCGCCCGGCGCAGCGTGTGCGCAGCAGGCGGCCTGGCGCCCCCATCCTTGCTTACCGTTGCGGGGGCAGTCAGGGCTTTGCACCCTGTTCCCGTTGAACCCGCTGCCCTGGTTGCCAAGAACCCAGGCAGCGCGGCACCTGCAAACCACAAAGAAAGCTGCGTCCGCGCTGGCGCTGAGCAGTGGCGCCGAGCGCAGAACGCGGCGCGCATTTTAGCGGCCCAGCAGCCCTGGCTCGGCCCTGGCATTGCCGGCCTGGGCGTTCAGCGGCGCGGCCGCTTGTGGGCCTTGCTGCAGTTGCTGCAGCAGCTCGTGCAGCAGGGCCTGGGTGTTGTTGCTGGTGGTGGTCAGCGTCATCTGCCAGTCGCTGAGCAGCCCGTTGGCGATGCAGTGCTGCAAGAAGGGCTGCAGCGCGCTGTAGTAGCCGTCCACGTCGAGGATACCGATGGGTTTGTCGTGGTAGCCCAGCTGTCGCCAAGTCCAGATCTCGAACAGCTCCTCGAAGGTGCCGATGCCGCCGGGCAGGGCGACGAAGGCATCGCTGCGCTGGGCCATCATGGCCTTGCGCTGGTGCATGGTGTCCACGACGAACAGCTCGTCGCAGGCTTCGTTGGCCATTTCCTTGTGCACCAGCACGGTGGGGATGATGCCCACCACGCGCGCGCCCGCTTCCTTGGCGGCCTGGGCCACCAGGCCCATCAGCCCGGATTTGCCGCCGCCGTAGACCAGCTGGCCGCCTTGCTCGCCGATCCAGCGGCCAACGGCCTGGGCGGCTTCGATGATGCGCGGGTTGCTGCCATTGCGCGAGCCGCAGTAAACGCAGAAGGAGAAGCGGGGTTGCATCGGGGGGGTCTCAGGGGGTGAAGAGGGTGTTGCCACTGACGGTGTTGGCCGTGCCCTGGTCGAGGATGGTGTGGCTGTGGATGTAGTTGCCCGTCACGGTGTTGCCCGAGGTGGTGTCCGTCAACCACAGGCCGGTGTGCCAGAGGCGGTTGTTGCGGATGCTGCTGCCGCTGATGCGCTCGAGCGTGACGGAGCGCAGGTAGTTGGGCTCGAAGGTGTTGCCTTCGATCTGCACCCCGCTGACGCGGGCGCTGCTGGCGCTGACCTCGTAGGGCACGCCGGCATAAATGCCGTAGCCGCGGTTGCCGGCCACGTGCGCCTGGGTGATGCGCACGTTGTGGATGGTTTCGTCCTTGCCGGGCCGGATGTCGATGCCGGTCATGGGCGCCACGCCGTGCGTGCTGTGGTAGCGCCCGCCCTGCACCAACACGTCCTGGGCCGAGGCGATGGCCAGGCCGCGGCGGCGGTTGCCCTCGGCCACCACGTTGCACAGTTGCACGTCGCGGCTGGCTTGGGTCACGGCCAGGCCATCGCCCCAGGCATCCTGGACTTTGACTTGCTCGATGACGATGCGGCTCGATGCGGCCACCATCACGCCCGTGCCCCAGGCGCCTTCAGCGCCTTGGCGCGTGTGGCGGTCGCCCAGCACCGTGCCGCCGACCAGGCGGGCGTTGTCCACCTGCTGGAAGCGCACGATGTCGTAGAAGCCGGCGCTGCCGGGCTTGGCTTTGAGCACAGCCTGGTCGGAAAGCC
This sequence comes from Vandammella animalimorsus, assembly GCF_002288875.1. Classification (NCBI taxonomy): domain Bacteria; kingdom Pseudomonadati; phylum Pseudomonadota; class Betaproteobacteria; order Burkholderiales; family Comamonadaceae; genus Vandammella; species Vandammella animalimorsus. The sequence goes on from NZ_NTBH01000001.1 coordinate 14,685, forward strand.
GCAGCGTCATGTGGCTGCGCATGAACAGGCGCTTGGCCGGGTCGATCAGGTAAGTGCCCTCGGGCACCCAGACCATGCCGTTTGTGCCGGCGGCCTGGTCAATGGCGGCCTGGATGGCGGCGGTGTCGTCGCTGCGGCCATCGCCCTTGGCGCCCTTGTCGCGCACGTTGATGGCCTGGCCTGCAGCGGGCATGGGCGCGCACTGCCCAGCAGTTGGCGCTGGCGTGGGCGAGGGGTTGGCCACGGGCGCGGGCGGGATGGGCGCAGGGGCCACCACGGGTGCCGCATCGGTCGGCAGCAGGGGCACGGCGGCCAGAGTATTGAGCCGATTGTTGGCAATGGTGTTGTGCTTGGGGCTGCCGTCGGCGTTGGGCTCGTCGACGATCAGGCGATCCAGCGATGCCCCGGGCCGCCCGGTGATGGCGTTGTCCGTGATGGTGATGAAGGTCGCCAGCGGCTCCAGGCTGATGTTGAGGTACTGGCTGTTGATGATGCGGTTGCCAGTGATGCGGGTTTTCCAGCTGCGATTGCCCAGGCCCAGGCCGATGGAGTTGTCGATGATGGTGTTGCCCTCCAGCGCGACGTTCTCGATCTGGCCGGGGTAAGTGGTCACCATGCCGATGCCGCGGCCGGCGTTGTTGATGAATTGCGAGCGGCGGATGGTCACGTTCTTGACGTGCTCGCGGAGCGCCTCTTGCGCGTGCCCCCATGGCTCGATGTCGATGCCGTCCTGGGGCGGGGTGCCGTGCGTGTTCTTGAACACCGAATCCTGCACCACGATGGTGTCGACATCGACGATGGACATGCCCTGGCGGCGGTTCTTGTCGGCCACCACGGCGCAGAACTTGACGTTCTGGCTGGCGCCGCCGACGTAAAAGCCATCGCCCCAGAACTCACGGGCCGTGACGTTCTCGATGGCGGTATGGCGCGCGCCGCGCATCACGAGGCCAGAGCCCCATTCGCCCAGCTGCCCGTCGGCGGGGATGCGGTGCGCGTAGCGCTCGCCCTGCAGATGGCCGCCCAGCACGTGGGCGTTTTCCACATCGTTGAAATGGAAGATGTTGTAGTGCCGCGAGCCATTGGGCATGGCCTTGAGCACGGCCTGCTGCGACATGTGCACGGTCACGCCGCTGCGCATCTGCAGGCCGCACCGCTCTTGGCCCCAGCCGCCGCAGGCGTTGACCGTGGCGTCGATCATGTAGGTGCCAGCCGGAATCCAGACGCGCCCGCCGCTGCCGGCCGCTTCGTCCAGCGCAGCCTGGATGGCCGCCGTGTCGTCGGCCTGGCCATTGCCCTTGGCGCCTTTGTCCTTGACGTTGACCGTCAGCGCAGAGGCGGGCATGGGCACGCAAACCCCGGCAGTGGGCGGCGGTACGGGCTCTGCCGCAGGGGCAGGCGTGGGCGCGGGAGCCGGCGGCGGCGATGGCGGCGCAGGTGCGGGTGCAGGAGGCGGAACTGGACTGGGCGCAGGCGGTGATGGCGGCTGCGGAGCAGGAGCAGGAGCAGGAGCAGGAGCAGGAGCAGGAGCAGGAGCAGGAGCAGGAGCAGGTGCAGGTGCAGGTGCAGGTGCAGGTGCAGGTGCAGGTGCAGGTGCAGGTGCAGGTGCAGGTGCAGGTGGCCGTGGGGCGGGCACCGGCGCAGGCGCTGGCGGCTGCGATGGCGTTGGGTCGGGCTGCGGCCCAGGGGCTGGGTTGGGCGCAGGAGGACGGTTGTCGGATTGACCATCGCCGCCGCCGCCACAAGCGGCCAGTGAGACGGCCAAGGCCAGCATGGCCAAACGCTTTGCGCGCATGCAACTCAACATCACGGTTCCCTCCAAGATGAATGCCGCAGCTGGCGTGCGTGGCCAAGTCGCCAGCCCCTGCCTGACACAGGCGCTGCGCAGCCCAGCGGGCCTGGCGCGGGCACAAACAAGGCGCTCTGTGGCGCCGTTCGTGCAGGTGTTTGCTTTTGTAAAAAATGTTCAGGCGATTATAGGGAGCCTTGACGCTGTCTTGGGGCTGGCATCAGGCGCCGGCGGTGCAGCAGGCAGCCCATTTTGCCCAAAGCGCCCAGGCCCAAATGCCCAGGCACAGCGCCAGCGCCAGCAGCACGGCAGCGCTGCCCAGGTCCTTGGCTTTTTTCGACAGCGGATGCCATTCGGGGCCGATGCGGTCGACCACGGCCTCGATGGCGGAGTTGAGGATTTCGACCAGCAGCACCAGCACGGGCAGCGCGATGAGCACGGCGGTTTCCAGCCAGCGTTGCCCGGCCCAGAAGGCCAGGGGGATGAGCACTGCGGCTAGCAGCAGCTCCTGGCGAAAGGCCGCTTCCTGCCATGCGGCGCCCAGGCCGTGGCAGGAGTTGCGCAGGGCCGGGCCCAGGCGGGCCAGGCCGGTCTTGGGTGAGTGGGGCGAGGTGGGCATGGGCGGGGCCGGGTGGGGCTGGCTGAGGGCGGGCTTGTGGCCTGTTGCAGCGCCTTGGCCCTGGCAGCCCCAGGGGGCAGCCAAGGCCAGGTGCTGCAGCCGGCGCGGCCAGGCTCAGTGCGGCGCGTTGACGTTGGCGGCGGCCAGGGCCGTCATGTTGACGATGCGCCGCACGGTGGCCGAGGGGGTCAGCACGTGGGCTGCGCCGGCCGCGCCCATCAGGATGGGGCCGATGGTGGTGCCGTTGCCGCCCACTTCCTTGAGCACGTTGAAGAGGATGTTGGCCGAGTCCAGGTTGGGGCAGATGAGGATGTTGGCGCTGGCGCTCAGCGAGCTGTCGAGCAGGTTGCGCTGACGCACTTCATCGGACAGCGCAGCATCGCCATGCATTTCGCCGTCGCACTCGATCTCGGGAAAGCGCTGCTTGAACAGCTCTGCCGCGCGGCGCATTTTCAGCGCGCTGGGGCGTGTGGAGGAGCCGAAGTTCGAGTGCGAGACGAAGGCCACCTTGGGCGGCAAGCCAAAGCGCTGCACTTCGCGCACGGCCATGCGGGCGATGGAGACCAGGCCTTCGGGGTCCGGGTCTTCGTGGATGTAGGTGTCGGCCACGAACAGGGTGCGCTCGTCCAGAATCAGCGCATTGATGGTGGCCAGGCCCTCGCTGCCTTGGCGCACGCCAATGATGTCTTCAATGCGCTGCAGATGCTTGTCGAAGCCGCCGACCATGCCGCAGAGCATGGCGTCGGCATCGCCCAGGTGGATCATCAGCGCGGCGATGATGGTGTTGGAGCGGCGCACGGCGGCTTTGGCGGCCTCGGGCGTGACGCCGTTGCGGCCCATGATCTTGTGATAGGCCTCCCAATACTGGCGAAAGCGCGGGTCGTCTTCGGGGTTGACGTTTTCCACGTCCTGGCCGAGGCGAATGCGCAGGCCGGCGCGCTGGATGCGCTCGGCGATGACGGCCGGGCGGCCGATGAGGATGGGGCGGGCCAGGCCATCGTCCACCGCGACCTGCGCGGCGCGCAGCACGCGCTCGTCCTCGCCTTCGGCATAGGCCACGCGGCGCAACTGCTGCTTGGCGGCCTGGAACACGGGCTTCATGAACATGCCGGTCTGATAGACAAAGCGTTGCAGGCTTTCGCGGTAGGCGGCGATGTCCTCAATGGGGCGGGTGGCCACGCCCGAGCGCGCGGCGGCTTCGGCCACGGCCGGGGCGATGCGCAGGATCAGGCGGCCATCGAACGGGGTGGGGATGAGGTATTCGGGGCCGAAGCTCAGCTCCTTGCCGGAGTAGGCGGCGGCGACCTCATCGCTGGCTTCGGCCTTGGCCAGGGCGGCGATTTCATGCACGCAGGCCAGCTTCATCTCGTCCGTGATCTTGGTGGCGCCGCAGTCCAGCGCGCCGCGGAAGATGTAGGGGAAGCACAGGACGTTGTTGACCTGGTTGGGGTAGTCCGAGCGGCCGGTGGCGATGATGACGTCCGGGCGCACGGCCTTGGCCAGCTCGGGGCGGATTTCCGGCTCGGGGTTGGCCAGGGCCAGCACGATGGGCTTGTCGGCCATGGTCTTGAGCATCTCGGCGGTGAGCACGCCCGGGGCGGAGCAGCCCAGAAACACGTCCGCGCCCTTGACGATGTCGGCCAGGGTGCGCGCCTCGGTCTGGTGCGCAAAGCGCGCCTTGGAGGCGTCGAGCTTGTCGCGCCCGGCGTGGATCACGCCCTTGGAGTCGGCCACGAAAACGTTTTCATGGCGCACGCCCAGCCCTTCCATGACGTTGATGCAGGCAATGGCGGCCGCGCCAGCGCCGGAGACGGCGACCTTGACCTGGCCGATGTCCTTGCCCACCAGCTCCAGCGCGTTGATCAGCGCGGCCGAGGAGATGATGGCCGTGCCGTGCTGGTCGTCGTGGAACACGGGGATGTTCATGCGCTTGGAGAGCTCTTGCTCGATGTAGAAGCACTCGGGCGCCTTGATGTCCTCCAGGTTGATGCCGCCCAGCGTGGGCTCCAGCGCGGCGATGATCTCGATGAGCTTGTCCGGGTCGCGCTCGGCCAGTTCGATGTCGAACACGTCCACGCCGGCGAACTTCTTGAACAGACAGCCCTTGCCCTCCATCACCGGCTTGCCCGCCAGCGGGCCGATGTCGCCCAGACCGAGCACAGCCGTGCCGTTGGTGATGACGCCCACCAGGTTGCCGCGCGAGGTGTATTCGGCAGCCTTGCTGGGGTCGGCCTGGATGTCCAGGCAGGGGTAGGCCACGCCGGGCGAGTAGGCCAGCGAGAGATCGCGCTGGTTGGACAGGGGCTTGGTGGGCTTGACGGAAATCTTGCCCTTGCTGGGCGCGCTGTGGTATTCGAGCGCGGCCAGGCGCAGGGCTTGTTCGGCTTCGGAGAGAGATTGGGCGTGGGAAGTCATGAATGCCTTGGATTGCGGAAAAAGAGACGCAGAGGGGCCGGGCGCGGCACAGTGGATGCTGGGGGGCGATTTTTGCAGAGCTTGAAGGGTCTCAAAACCATTTCGCATCGCAAATTGCTTGCCCATGTCGACAAGCGCTTGCAGGTGCTGGCGCGCGCCGCAGTCAGGCAGGGACATTAGCGGCAGCGGGCCAGGTGGACAATGCGTGAAAACGGCAGTACGCCCCGCAAGCAGCGGCCTGTGGGCCTGCATATGACGCGCGCCCATCAGAACGGGGCCTTGGAGCCATTTCTTTCAAGGTTTTTGCCGGGAAAACCTGCGCGCATCGAGCGGCAAAGTGTGTGCTGTGGGGAGAGATGGGATTTGCGGGCCAAGCAGAGCATCCCCAATCCGCATGGGCATGCGACGCTGTGGCTCGTGCAGGCGCTGCCTGAATGCTTGGCCCAAAGCGCTGCCCAAAGCGCTGCCATGCGCCAGAATCGGCCCGCAGCGCCCGGCTGCACCAATGCCACGGCAAGCACACACGCATGAACCCCACACCCGCCATCGACCCCTGCTTTCTGGCCCTGGCCCAGCCCGTGCTGCGCGGCCTGAACGGCTTGCCGCTCACAGTCACGCCTGGCCAGGGCGGCGCGCCCATTGCCGTACAGCCTTGGCCGGGCGTGACCGCGAGCCGCAGCGCCGGGCAGGCCATGCGCTGCTGGGGCCACTCAGCGCCGCACGACCCGGTGCCTTGGCTGGCCACGCACGATCGCATCCTGGCGCTCATCGACGGCCATCGCCCGCTGGTGATTCAGCCCCGCCGGCCCTGGGGGCATGACGGCGCACCGCCGGATGCGCCCTATCCGGCCGTGGTGGCCGCGCAGGCGGGCGGGCTGATGGTGTTTCTGGTCAACGCGGCTTCGCAGGTGCGCGTGTTCGCGGCCGATGCGGCGCAGGCGGTGGAGCTGCCCCCGATCGACGACGCGCAGGTGTATGCAGCCTGGGCGCATCAGGGCCAGTTGTGGGCTGCTGGCATGCGCCCGCGCCCGCGCGACGCCGATGGCGACATCACGGGCTTTGGCCAGGCGCTGCTGTTGCGCTGGCACATGCGCCCGCTGGCCGTTCAAGACCGCTGGCAGGGGCTGGACGTGTGGCCGGTGGATGAAGCCAGCACCCCCGCGGCCGAATGGGCCAGCCTGGCTGGCATGGAAGCCTGGCTGGCGGCCTTGCCCGGCCCTTCGCCCGCGCAGGCCCCTTGGCTGATTGGCGCGCCCCTGCTGCGTGGCGTGCATGATTTGCCGCCGGATCTCTCGCCCTTCTGGATGCTGGGCCCGCCCGCGCCGGCTGACTACAACGCCGCCGTGCTGGCGCAGGCCGGAAACGCGCCTGCCACCTCGCCAGCGACCCCGCCCCTGCAACTGGCGCGCGTGCTGGCCGGCCACAGCCTGCTGGCCGTGTGCGGCCAGGGCGCAGGCCAGGCGCTGGTGTTCATGCTGGCCCTGCCCGAGGCTGGCGCTGCCGCCCGCGTCCACCGGTTGTGCCAAAGCCGCTGGGACGGCGCCCGCGCCCAGCTCTCCCCCGCGCAGCCCGTGGATATCACTGGTCTGCCCGCAGAGGCCGGCAGCGCCACGCTGCTGGATTGGGATGCCGTGCACCACCCCGGCTTCGGCTTTGCCGCCACGCTGCTGTGGCAGCCTGCTCGCACTGGCAACAGTGATGGCAGTGACTGCAGCGGGCCATCGCCGGCCCCGGCTGGCGCGGTGCTGCACAGCCCCGATGGGCAGCGCTGGCGCGTGGTGCAAATGCTCAGCCACACTGCCTGACGCCTGGGGCAATCGCCCGTGCTGCCGCTGGCCGTTTTTGCCGGGCTGTGGGGCTGCCAGTTCCCTCAAACGTCAAGCCGAAAGCCCAAGTCCAGCTCGCACGCGGGCTGGCCGCCGCGCAGGCCCCAGTTGTCCAGCGGCGGCTCGTGCAGCACGATGAATACGTCGCCCGGCGCAATGCCCAGCGTGCCCAGCCGGCTCACGATCTCCTGGTAAAGCCTGCGCTTGGCCGCCAGCGAGCGGCCGGGAAAGAGCAGGATTTCGACGAAGGTGTAGTCCTCCGTCTTGCCTGGCGGCACGGCAAAGTGCTCGGGGCGGTGCTCGATGTAGCGAATTTGCCGGTCGCCCTCGGGCACTTGCAGGGCCACGCGCTGCGCCTGGTACACGGCCTCGATCATGGCTTGCACCTGTTCGGGGCTGCGCGGGCGGCGCACTTCGATCTTGGTCACGGGCATGGGCGTGTTCTCCGTATCAGAACCTGATCAGAACCTGTCCAGCCAGTCCATCAGGCCAGCAGGTCGCTGGTGATTTCGCCCACGTTTTTCACGCTGGTCAGCGTCATGGCCACGCGCATTTCCTTGAGCATCAAGTCCAGCAGGTTTTCCACGCCAGCCTGGCCGTGCGCGGCCAGGGCATAGACGAAGGCGCGGCCGATCATGGTGCAGTCCGCGCCCAGCGCCAGCATGCGCACCACGTCCAGGCCGTTGCGGATGCCCGAGTCGGCCAGGATTTTGATCTGGCCTTTGACGGCATCGGCAATGGGCGGCAGCGCGCGCGCCGAGGAGAGCACGCCGTCGAGCTGACGCCCGCCGTGGTTGGAGACGACGATGCCGTCCGCGCCAAAGCGCACGGCGTCCTTGGCGTCCTCGGGGTCGAGAATGCCTTTGATGACCATGGCGCCTGGCCAGAATTCGCGGATCCATTCCAGGTCTTTCCAGGAGATGGAGGGGTCGAAGTTCGCGCCCAGGTAGCCGATGTAGTCCTCCAGGCCGATGACGCGGCCGGTGTATTTGGAGATGTTGCCCAGATCGTGCGGCTTGCCGTGCAGGCCCACGTCCCAGGCCCATTGCGGATGCAGCGCGGCTTGCAGGTAGCGGCGCCACTTGGCGTTGGGGCCGCTCATGCCGGAGTGGGCGTCGCGGTAGCGCGCGCCGGGCACGGGCATGTCCACGGTGAAGACCAGCGTGGAGCAGCCCGCGGCCTTGGCGCGCTCCAGCACGTTTTTCATGAAGCCGCGGTCCTTGAGCACGTAGAGCTGGAACCACATGGGCCGCCCGATGGCGGGGGTGACTTCCTCGATGGGGCAGACGGAGACGCTGGAGAGGCAAAAGGGCACGCCTTTGTTGTAGGCCGCCTTGGCCGCCTGCACTTCGCCGCGCCGCGCGTACATGCCCGTCAGGCCCACGGGCGAGAGGGCCACGGGCAGGGCGAGCTGCTCGCCAAACAGCTCGATGCTGGTGTCCAGCTCGCTCATGTCCTTGAGCACGCGCTGGCGCAGGGCGATGTCGGCCAGGTCTTCGACGTTGCGGCGCAGGGTTTTCTCGGCGTAGGCGCCGCCGTCGATGTAGTGGAACAAAAAGGGCGGCAGGCGGCGCTGGGCGGCGGCGCGGTAGTCGCTGGCGGAGGAGATGATCATCTGCAGTCTCGCGGTATTGAGGTTCGATCAGAGCGTGTGATGCACTTGGGCCAGCGCGGGGGCGCAAAGTGCATCACACGCTCTAGGGCTGGAATGGAGGCGGCCTGTGCTGCCGCGATCACTGCGGAATCATCCACGGCAGCACATAGGCTTGCAGCGTGGTCATGGCGCCGATGATGACCGCAAAGATCAGGCTGTGCTTGACGGTGAAGCGGAACAGATCGGATTCGCGCCCGGCCAGCCCCACGGCCGCGCAGGCAATGGCAATCGATTGGGGCGAGATCATCTTGCCCGTCACGCCGCCAGTGGTGTTGGCCGCCACCGTCAGCACCTCGGGCAGGCCCAACTGCTGGGCCGTGGTGGCTTGCAGCGCGCCAAACAGGGCGTTGGCCGAAGTGTCCGAGCCGGTGAGGAACACGCCAATCCAGCCCAAAAAGGGCGAGAAGAAGGTGAACGCATCGCCCGTGTGCGCCAAGGCCAGCGCCAGCGTGGCCGACAGGCCCGAGTAGTTGGCGATGAAGGCAAAGGCCAGCACCATGCCGATGGAGTAGATGGGCAGCGCCAATTCCTTGAAGGTTTCCGCCAGCGTGCAGGCGGCCTGGGCCGGGCGCATGCGCAAATACAGGATGGTCAGCAGCGCGCCAATCATGATGGCCGTGCCGGTGGCGGAGAACCAGTTGAAGGAATACACCGCGCCATAGGGCGAGGCGCTGGCGACCACGGGCGGCATTTTTTCCACCAGGTTGTGCAGCATGGGTACGGGGATGGCAAGCACCCAATCGGCCAGCGCGCCGCCCTTGGCGAACAAATCCTTGAAGGGCTTGAGGCTCCAGATCGTCACCATCGCCGTGAGGATGATGAAGGGCGACCAGGCCTTGAGCACCTTGCCCAGGGTCAGCTCCACTTCGGCCTCTTTCTGCACCTGGGCCTGCTGGGCGGCCACGGCCTGGGCGCCGCCTTCGGTTTCAAAGCGGAAGATGCGCTTGGGTTGCCAGACCTTGAGAAACAGCGTCAGCGCCACCAGCGAGACGATGGCCGAGGTGATGTCCGGCAGCTCCGGCCCGATGTAGTTGGCGGTGAGAAACTGCACGATGGCAAAGCTGCCGCCGCCCACCAGTACGGCGGGCCAGGTCTCCTTGATGCCGCGCCAGCCGTCCATGATGGCCATCAGCCAGAACAGCACGATGATGGTCATGAAGGGCAATTGCCGCCCGGCCATCTGGCTGATGGCCATCGCATCCACGCCCGAGACCTGCCCGGCCACGATGATGGGGATGCCCATGGCGCCAAAGGCCACCGGCGCGGTATTGCCAATCAGGCACAGGCCAGCGGCATACAGCGGCTTGAAGCCCAGGCCCACCAGCAGCGCCGCCGTGATGGCCACCGGCGCGCCAAAGCCCGCCGCGCCTTCCAGAAACGCGCCAAAGCAAAAGCCCACCAGAATCAATTGCAGGCGCTGGTCGGGCGTGATGGACAGAATCGAGGAGCGGATCACGTCGAACTGCCCCGTCTTGACCGAGACTTTGTAGAGAAAGACGGCGGCGACGATGATCCAGGCAATCGGCCACAGCCCGTAGAAAAAGCCGTACACGCCCGAGGCCAGCGCCGCCGAAACCGGCATGCGATAAAACAGCAGCGCCACAGCCAGCGCCAGCAGCACCGTGATGGTGCCGGCCACATAGCCTTTGAGGCGCAGCCGGGTCAGCGCCAGGAAGAAAAAGATGATGGGAATGAGCGCAACCAGCGCCGAGACCCAGACGTTGCCCGCCGGGTCGTAGTTTTGTTGCCAGATGGTGGGTTCCATAGACCGAAGCTCCATGTCACGCAAAAACGAGCAGCCGATGAACCTGCTTGCAAGGCCCACTGGCTGCAGCCTGTGCGCATCGGGCTGGGTGCTGATGCCAATTGCCCCCTGGGCCGCCGTTGCGCGGGGGGAATCGGCATCGCTCAAAGGGCCTGCCATCGGCCTTTGCAGCTGTGCCTTGCACCAAAACGCCGTGTGATTCTAGAGCGTGCTATGCGCTTTTCGCCCCCCGCGAAAGCCCTTGGGCAGGCCTGCCTTTGGCGCCAATGGCGGGCAAGAAAGCCAAAAGCCCGTGCCGGGCGGGCCAGTACGGGCTTTGGGGGCGCTTGCTTCAGGGCCTGGGGCTCAAGCCGTGGTGGCCTCGGCCATGCGCAGCTGGCTCAGATCGACGCCGGCGCGCTCCACGCCCGAGAGGATGGCCGAGATCGAGGCCGAGACGATGTTGGGGTTGCGCGCCGCGCCCCAGCAGCGTTGCTGGCCCACCTCGACTTCCACATAGGCCATGGCCTGGGCATCGGCGCCGGCGCCGATGGCATGCTCGGCGTAGTCCAGCACGCGCACGTCGCAGCCGGCCTGTTGCAGTGCGTGGATGAAGGCTTCCACAGGGCCAGAGCCCTGGCCCTGTACTTGAGCCTGGGCACCGTTCTTGCGGATGCTGGCCTGGATGGTGGTGGCCTGGCCATCGCCGCCGAGCTGGTAGCTGGGCGCGGTCTCGTGCAGGCGGTATTCGCGCTGGAAAATCTCCCAGATGTCGTGGGCGGTCATTTCCGTGCCTTCGCTGTCCATGGCCTTTTGCACCACCTGGCTGAACTCGATCTGCAGCTTGCGTGGCAGCGCCACCTTGTACTCGCTCTCCAGCAGGTAGGAGATGCCGCCCTTGCCCGATTGGCTGTTGACGCGGATCACGGCCTCGTAACTGCGGCCCAGATCCTTGGGGTCGATGGGCAGGTAGGGCATGTCCCAGATCTCGCCTTCCTGGCGCGCGCCGAAGGCTTTTTTGATGGCGTCCTGGTGCGAGCCGGAGAACGAGGTGTAGACCAATTCACCCACATAGGGGTGGCGCGGGTGCACAGGCAGCTGGTTGCAGTATTCGACGGTGCGCTTGATCTCGTCGATGTTGGAGAAATCCAGTCCCGGATGCACGCCCTGGCTGTACATGTTCAGCGCCACGTTGACGATGTCCAGGTTGCCGGTGCGCTCGCCATTGCCGAACAGGCAGCCTTCGAGGCGGTCGGCACCGGCCATCAGGGCCAGCTCGGCGCTGGCGGTGCCCGTGCCACGGTCGTTGTGCGGGTGCACCGAGAGGATGATGCTGTCGCGGCGCTGCAGGTGGCGGTGCGACCATTCGACCATGTCGGCAAAGATGTTGGGCGTGCTGTGCTCAACCGTGGTGGGCAGGTTGATGATGCACTTGTTCTCGGGCGTGGGCTGCCAGACTTCGGTGACGGCATCGACCACGCGCTTGCTGAAGGCCAGCTCGGTGTCCGAGTACATCTCGGGCGAGTACTGGAAGACCCACTGCGTCTCCGGTTGCTTGGCGGCCAGTTCCTTGAACAGGCGCGCGTGGGAGGCGGCCAGCTCGACGATTTCATCCTCGCTCATGCCCAGCACCACGCGGCGCATCACCGGCGCGGTGGCGTTGTAGAGGTGCACGATGGCGCGCGGCGCGCCCTTGAGGGCCTCGAAGGTGCGCTCGATCAGCGGCGCGCGCGCAGGCGTGAGCACCTGCACGGTCACATCCTCGGGAATCAGGTTTTCCTCGATCAGCTTGCGGGTGAAGTCGAACTCCACCTGTGATGCCGAGGGAAAGCCGATCTCGATTTCCTTGAAGCCCACATCCACCAGTGTCTTGAACATGCGCAGCTTGCGCGGCACGTCCATGGGCTCGATCAGCGCCTGGTTGCCATCGCGCAGATCCACGCTGCACCACACGGGCGGCTTTGTGATGACGGCATCGGGCCAGGTGCGATCCTTCAGGCCGATGGGGGCAAAGGCGCGGTACTTGGTGGCGGGGTTCTTCAACATCATGGTCTAGCTCCTGTTCGCAGATGGGGATGGATGTTGCCGGTGCAGCCGGTGGTGTGCTGGCACACCTGAAAAAACAAAAACGGCCCGTCGCTGCACAAGCTCACGGGCCGTTGGGTTCTCTGGTGGTTTTCCAAGTATGGAAAAACAATGCGCGCACTACCAAACCCGCCCGTGGGGCGCGGCTAGTAGTAGGTTCAGGGAGAATTTGCGCATCGCGGCAATGTATCACAGTTTTTGCGCGCTGCCAGGCAGCCTAACGATGCAGCCCTTGCTCGTCGGGCTCATCGGTGGAGGTGCTGATGACGCTGACGGGCTCGCCGCGTGCGCGGCGGCGTACGTAGACCACAAAGCCGCTGCAGGCGTAGCCGACGAAGAGCGTGAACAGCACCAGAGGTGGGTCGATGTTGATGATGGCGATGACCAGCACCACCAGCACCACGCTGATGAAGGGCATCGAGCGGCGCGCGCGCAAATCCTTGAAGCTGTAGAAGGGCAGGTTGGTCACCATGGTGATGCCAGCGTAGAGCGTGATGGCAAACATCAGCCAGGCCATGGCCGCAGGCGAGAGATAGCTGCTCCAGCCGTGCTCGGCATCATTGGCCAACCAGATAAAGCCGGCCACCAGCGCGGCGGCCGAAGGTGAGGGCAGGCCCTGGAACCAGCGCTTGTCCACCACGGCGGTATTGACGTTGAAGCGCGCCAGTCGCAGCGCGGCGCAGGCACAGTAGACGAAGGCCGCCGTCCAGCCCCAGCGCCCAAGGCTGTGCAGGCCCCATTCATAGGCCACCAATGCAGGCGCAGCGCCGAAGGAGACCATGTCCGAGAGCGAGTCCATTTGCTCGCCAAAGGCGCTTTGCGTCTTGGTGATGCGCGCCACACGGCCGTCGAGGCTGTCGAGCACCATGGCGGCGAAGATCGCCAGCGTGGCCAGGTCAAAGCGCTGCTGCATGGCCATGACGATGGCGTAGAAGCCACAAAACAGCGCTGCCAGTGTCACGGCATTGGGCAACACGTAAATGCCCTTGCGCCGCATTGACGCAGGATGCGGCATGGCAGGTGGTTGAGGCGGGCGGGCGGGATGTTCGTTCATGGAGCCACAGGAAAGTGCGGGTGAAACGGGCAGCGCGCCATCCCCATCATGGGGCGCAGGGCAACGCACGGGCTGGCTGCATTATGGCCTCGGCATCTGTGGCTGGCCGCTTCACGGGTGGCAAGGGGAACAAGCAGCGCTGGCCGGCGAGCCTGCCCCGCTGCTGGCCTCGGGGGCATTCTGCGCTTCGGCTTCGTCGTCCGGGGCTGGTGTGCTGCCCACGGCGGCTGGCCATTGCGGACATTGTTCGGCCAGCTCTTGCAGGTAATCGGCCAATTGCTGCCATTGTCGCTGGCAGTCTTCTTCCTGGTTGAGGCGCTGGCGCAGCGCCTGGCTGCCGGGCAGGCCGCGCAGGTACCAGCCTATGTGCTTGCGCGCGGTGCGCACGCCGCTGTATTCGCCATAGAGGCTGTAGTGTTCGAGCAGGTGCGCCAGCAGCCATTGCCGCACCTGGGCTGTGGCCGGCGGCGGGGCTTGCGTGCCGGTGTGCAGGTAGTGGGCGATGGCGCTGAAAATCCAGGGCGTTCCCTGCGCGGCGCGGCCAATCATCAGCGCATCGGCGCCGGTGTACTGCAGCACCTGCCAGGCTTTTTCGGGGCTGGTGATGTCGCCGTTGGCCACGACTGGAATGCGCACGGCCTGTTTGACGGCGGCGATGGTGTCGTACTCGGCCTGACCTTTGTAGCCTTGCTCGCGCGTGCGGCCATGCACGGTGAGCATTTGGATGCCGGCTTGCTCGAAGGCGCGAGCCAGCGCCTCGGCATTTTTGTGCTGGGCGGACCAGCCGGTGCGCATCTTCAACGTCACTGGCACGCCATGGGGTTGGCAGGCGGCAACCACGGCCTGGGCGATGGCCAGCGCCAATGGCTCGTTTTGCATCAGGGCCGAGCCGGCCCAGGCGTTGCAGACTTTCTTGGCCGGGCAGCCCATGTTGATGTCGATGATTTGCGCGCCGCGCTCGATGTTGTAGCGCGCGGCCTCGGCCATCATCTGCGCGTCGGTGCCGGCAATCTGCACGGCAATGGGGCCGGGTTCGCCATCGTGGTTGGCGCGGCGCGAGGTTTTGAGGCTGCGATACAGATGTGGCTGGGAGGTCACCATCTCGCTGACCGCATAGCCCGCGCCGAGCTGGCGGCACAGCATGCGAAAGGGCCGATCTGTGACGCCCGCCATGGGCGCGACGAACAGCCGATTGGCCAGCGAGATGGGGCCGATCTGCAGGGGGGCGAGCCAGGCTTGGGGCAGCGGGGGCGAGGGGACGTCGTGCGCCCGGGCGGGCGGCATGGCCTCGGGCATAGGGGAGGCTGGCATGGCTGGGGGAGGACTCAGCGCTTTGCGTTGGCGTTGGGTTTGCGAGCCTGGGCTTTGCCCGCTTTGGCCTGCGAAGCCTGGGGCGCTGCAACGGTTGCGCGAGGTTTGCGAGCTGGCGCTCGGGCCTTGGAGGCTTGAGGCTTGTTCTTGCCCGCTGCGCTGGCATTGGTGGCTTTGCCGCTTTGGGCCTTTTTGTCGCCCTTGGTCAGCTCTTTGCGCGGTGGGTTTACTGGCGGGGGCAGGCCCTTGCCGCGAAGCGGCACCTCGCCTTCGCCGCACTGCGGGCCTTGGCCGTTGGGGATCCACAGCGAGACGTTTTTCAGGCCCAGCGAAACCATGCCCAGGCGCTCGGCGGCGGCGCGGCTGAGGTCGATGATGCGCCGGCCGGAATAGGGGCCACGGTCGTTGATGCGCACCAGCACTTCCTTGCCATTGACCAGGCTGCGCACGCAGACTTTGGTGCCAAATGGCAGGCTGCGGTGCGCAGCAGTCAACGCATTCATGTTGTAGCGCTCGCCATTGGCGGTCAGGCGACCGTGGAACTGCCTGCCATACCACGAGGCCACGCCAGTCTGGTACAGGCTTTGCGGCGCAAGCGCGGAGGCCCTGGGCGCGGGCAGCTCTTTCTTCAGGCCTGGGGTCAGACGGGTGTCAACCACATCCTGGCTGGGCTGCAGGCCAAGGCTGGATTGCGCAGCGCCGGCTTCCGGAGTGTTGAGCTCATAAATGGGCGGCAACAGCTCCATGCCCAGCAGGCGCGTGGCATCCCAGGGCTGCGGCGGGGGCTCGTCGCTGGCTTTGGGGGGCGGCAGGGTGCTGCAGGCGCTGAGCGCCAGCAGCAGCGTCATGGCGCTGGCATGCAGGGCCAGACGGCGAAGCGGAGGGCAGGAAGAAGGCATGGCGGGGCGATGGCGGCGCGCGTGCGTCGCGCTCAATGTGTTGGCAGGCCCAGGCGGCGGGCGATTTCCAGCACCAACGTGCTTTGGTTCATGGTGTAGAAGTGCAGGCCAGGCGCGCCGGCGGCCAGCAGACGCTGGCACAGCTGTGTGACCACATCCAGCCCGAAGGCCAGGATGGAGGCCGTGTCATCGCCATAGGCTTGCAGGCGGCTGCGCACCCAGCGCGGCACTTCAGCACCGCAGGCGTCGGAAAAGCGCAGCAGCTGGCTGGCGGCGTGAATGGGCATGATGCCCGGCACGATGGGCAAATCCAGCCCCAGGCGCCGGGCCTCGTCCACGAAGCGGAAGTAGGCGTCGGCGTTGAAGAAATACTGCGTAATGGCCGAGTTGGCGCCGGCGTGCACCTTGGTGGCAAAGGCCTGCAGGTCTTTTTCGGGCGAGGCCGCTTGTGGATGCATTTCGGGGTAGGCGGCCACCTCGATGTGGAAGTGCGCGCCAGTCTCTTCACGGATGAAGGCCACCAGATCGCTGGCGTATTGAAACTCGCCGCCCAGGCCATAGCCACTGGGCAGGTCGCCGCGCAGCGCCACCAGGCGCTTCACGCCCATGGCCTGCAGCTCGGCCAGCTCGGCGCGCAGCTTCTCGCGCGTGGCGCCGATGCAGGAAAAGTGCGCTGCGGCCTGCTGGCCCTCGGCCAGGATTTCACGCACGGCGGCAAAGGTGCCCGCCTGCGTGGAGCCGCCCGCCCCATAGGTGACGGAGCAGAACTGCGGCTGCAGCGGATACAGCGCCTGACGCGTGGCGCGCAGCTTGAGTGCGCCGGCCTCGGTCTTGGGCGGGAAGAATTCCAGACTCAATGCGGCGCGTGGTGCCTGTGGTTGGCTGGGTGCGGAAGCGGACATGGAAGGCAATCGAAAACGCAAGGAGCGGGCCAGGCTCAGGCGGCCAGAAGCCCTGACCGTAAATGAAACGGAAAAACCCCAGCCAGTCGGGCCTTTGGCACAGCCTGGCTGTGGGGCGGAAGCTATTGATTGGGGTCAGCAGCGTGGCGTTGCGCAGCGATGAAAAACTCGCGATTGCCATCGCCGCCGGTGATGGGGCTGGGCAGCCAGTGCAGCAGT
Organism: Vandammella animalimorsus; assembly: GCF_002288875.1. Taxonomy (NCBI): domain Bacteria; kingdom Pseudomonadati; phylum Pseudomonadota; class Betaproteobacteria; order Burkholderiales; family Comamonadaceae; genus Vandammella; species Vandammella animalimorsus. The sequence continues at coordinate 31,199 of NZ_NTBH01000001.1, forward strand.
TGCAGGCAGTGCGCGGCACAAGCCTGGTTGATGCGCTGGCGCACCTGCTCGTAGTGGCGCGCATCGCGCACGATGCCACCTTTGCCCAGCAGCTCGGGCTGCAGCTCGAACTGCGGCTTGACCAGCATCAGCAGCCGGGTATGCCCATCCATGCAGGGCAGCAGCGCGGGCAGCACCAACGTCAGCGAGATGAAGGACAGATCACCGACGATCAGCGCAAAGCCCTGGCCATCCGGGTCCACCATCGCGCGCTGCAGATGCCGTGCATTGCAGTGCTCGATGGCCTGCACGCGAGAGTCGCTGCGCAGCCGTGCGTCGAGCTGGCCGTGGCCCACATCGACGCCCACGACCTGCGCCGCGCCGTGCTGCAGCAGGCAGTCGGTGAAGCCTCCGGTGGACTGGCCGATATCCAGGCAGCGCCAGCCCTGCACATGCCAGCTCAGCGCGCGCAGCGCGCCTTCGAGCTTGAGGCCGCCGCGCGAGACGTAGCGCGCCTCGGCGGCATCGAGCAGTTGCAGCTCGGCCGCGCCGGGCAGCTCATCGCCGTTTTTGCGCACCGGCTGCCAGGGGGCATCGGGCAGGCGCCACTGCACGCCAGCGGCAATCAGCCGTTGCGCCTGCGAGCGCGTTTGCGCCAGGCCACGGTGCACCAGCAGTTGGTCGGCACGCATGGGGCAGTCTGGTCAGTGCATTGCGCAGTCAGCAGGCCTTAACCTGCTGCACGCCAGCTGTTCAAGGCCCAGTTGATGACGCTGTAGAGCAGGGCGCCGAACACGCCCGACCAAAAGCCTGAGACCTGAAAGCCGCGCATGAAGCTGCTGGCCAGCCAGAACATCAGGCCGTTGAGCACCAGCACGAACAAACCCAGTGTCAGCACCGTGACGGGGAAAGTCAGCACGAGCAGCACGGGGCGCAGCAGGGAGTTGATCAAGCCCAGGATCACGGCCGCCAGCAGGGCGTTCTTGAAGTTGGTGATCTGCACGCCAGGCAGCATGTAGGCCACCAACATCAGCGCCAGCGCGCTGAGCAGCCAGGTTATCAGCAGGGGCAGCATGGCAAAGTCCTCCTCGATATCGCAGCAAGAAGCCCAGCATACTCCACACGAATGCGCTGGGCGGATCGGGTCGCAATGGTTGTGCAGCCAGAGCGCAGCGCCTGCAAGGGCAGGGCGCTGCACCCAGGCGCTTGCGGATCAATAGCGATAGGTATCGGGCTTGTAAGGCCCTTCCTTCTTCACGCCGATGTAGGCCGCTTGCGAGTCGGTCAGCTCGGTCAGCTGTGCGCCGAGTTTGGACAGTTGCAGGCGGGCGACGTGTTCATCCAGGATTTTGGGCAGCACATAGACCTGGCCGGCCTGGTATTGCTCAGGCTTGGTGAACAGCTCGATTTGCGCCAGCGTCTGGTTGGCGAAGCTGCTGCTCATCACGTAGCTGGGGTGGCCGGTGGCGCAGCCGAGGTTGACCAGGCGGCCCTTGGCCAGCAGGGTGATGCGGCGGCCGGTGGGGAAGATGATGTGATCGACCTGGGGCTTGATCTCCTCCCACTGGTATTGCTCCAGCGAGGCGACGTCGATCTCGTTGTCGAAGTGGCCGATGTTGCAGACGATGGCCTCGTTCTTCATGGCCACCATGTGCTCGTGGCGGATCACGTCCTTGTTGCCGGTGGTGGTCACGAAGATGTCGGCCTTGTCGGCGGCGTATTCCATGGTCACCACCTTGTAGCCCTCCATCGCCGCTTGCAGGGCGCAGATGGGGTCGATTTCCGTCACCCAGACCTGGGCGCGCAGCGCGGCCATGGCCTGGGCGCAGCCCTTGCCCACGTCGCCGTAGCCGCAGATGACGGCAATCTTGCCCGCCACCATCACGTCGGTGGCGCGCTTGATGCCATCGACCAGCGATTCGCGGCAGCCGTAGAGGTTGTCGAACTTGCTCTTGGTCACGCTGTCGTTGACGTTGATGGCGCGAAACAGCAGCTCGCCCTTGGCGGACATTTCCTTGAGGCGCATCACGCCGGTGGTGGTTTCCTCGGTCACGCCGATGATTTGAGCGCTCTTGCGGGTGTACCAGCTCGGGTCCTGGGCCAGTTTGGCCTTGATGGCGGCAAAGAGCACGCGCTCTTCTTCACTTTGCGGGTTGGCCAGCAAGCTGGCGTCTTTTTCGGCCTTTTGGCCCAGGTGCATCAGCAGCGTGGCGTCGCCGCCGTCGTCCAGGATCATGTTCGGGCCTTCGGCATCGCTGCCTTTGTCGCCGAACTCGAAGATGCGGTGCGTGTAATCCCAATACTGCTGCAGCGTTTCGCCCTTGACGGCAAACACCGGCGTGCCCCGGCCGCCATTGGCGCTGTTGCAGGCGATGGCGGCGGCGGCGTGGTCCTGGGTGGAGAAGATGTTGCACGAGGCCCAGCGCACATCAGCGCCCAGGGCCTGCAGGGTTTCGATCAGCACGGCGGTCTGGATCGTCATGTGCAGGCTGCCGGCGATGCGTGCGCCCTTGAGCGGCTGGCTGGCGGCGTATTCCTCGCGGATGGCCATCAGGCCGGGCATTTCGGTCTCGGCGATGGCGATTTCCTTGCGGCCCCAGGCGGCCAGGGACGGATCGGCAATCACGCTGTGCGCGGCCAGGGGAAGATCATTTTGGGCGTTCATGGACAAACTCCAGTTCATTGCAACAGGTGGACAGGGACCGCCAGCGCAGTGTCTGCACGCGTGAGCAAGAAGTGGATGGGCCGGGGCCAAAGCGCTCTTGCCGCCGCATGCGCCTGCGGGCGGTTGAGCGTCGTTGCGAAATCTGGACATCGCGGGCCGCAGGCCCGTGGCGCTGCTGCGCCATGCCAGTGACTGCCACGGGTTGGCGCCGGTGCGACGCTGCACGGCCTTTTTTGCGCAGTGCAATGACAGTCAAGGATTTCCGAGCCTGGCAATTGCCCCGGCGCTGGGCCTGTGGCGGCAAGTTGCTGCAACGCTCCTCGGAAAAACGGGCGATTATAAAAGCCCGGGCGCGATCTTGTCATGGCGGCAGGATCGCGACCGGGCCGAGGCGCCCAGAAGTGTCCAGGGGCGCTCAGACCGAAATGTCGGTGCTGAAGCCGGTGCGCTGCTCCAGCGTTTCCTGGGGCTGCTCGGCTGGCAGGGGCTCAATCTTGATGATGGCCACCGAGATGTTGTCGCTGCTGCCGCCGGCGCGCTCGTTGGCCTTGTTGACCAGGAACATGGCCGCATCGCGGGCATTGAGCATTTGCGTGGTCTGGCCCAGCTCCTGCGGTGTGAACTGGCTCCACAGCCCATCGCTGCAGGCCAGCAGCACGTCGCCGACCTCGAGTTTGGCGATGCTGTAGGCCGTGGCCGGCGGGTCGATGTCGCTGCCCAGGCAGCCCACCAACACGTTGGAGTTGGGGTGGTTGGTGGCCTCTTCCTCGCTGATCTCGCCGCTGTCGATGAGCGATTGCACGTAGGAGTGGTCCTTGGTGCGGAACACCAGGCGCCCCCACTGGAAGTAGTAGATGCGCGAGTCGCCCGCATGGATCCAGTGGCACTGGTTCTGCGGCGTGATCAAAAATGCCGCAATGGTGCTGTGCGGCTCCTGCTCGGCGGAGACGGCCGTCAGGCGGATCACCAGGTGCGCATCCTTGACGATGCTGTGCAACAACTGCTCGGGCTTGTCCGTCTCGGGGTCGAAGCGCTCGAACAGTTGGCGTGCGGTCAGCAGCACCTGATCGGCCGCCTTGCGCCCGCCGCTGCGCCCGCCCATGCCATCGGCCACGATGCCCAGCACACATTCCTTGCTGCGGTGGTGCTGGTAGATGGCCACCTGGTCTTGTTGGTATTGGCGATCACCTTTGTGCAGGCCGGTGGCCGCCGTCAGTCGGTAGTTGGTTGGCATGGTTGGGGCCTGTCTGGTCGAGAGTGAAGACATGCCGCGCTCGCTGGCGTTGCGGGCCTTGGTGCTGCGCAGCGCATGGGGTGGCGCAAATTATGTACTGGCTCCATGCCGCAGCGCAGCGCCTGGCGGGCAGATTGGCGGCGATTTCGCAGCCTCTGCGCCCCGATCAGTGGGGAAAATCACACAATTGTGAGCAAATCAGCCGTCTTCGGCTCCAGGCCCAGCCAAGGGCATGCGACAGCCCAGCGGGCAAGAGTGGTTTGGGGCAGGGCTGCGCAGGCCCGATTGCAAATGCTTGCAATCGTTGGCTGTGCGGTGGCCTTGCACACATTGTTCTTGCCGCATTGCTGCGCATCCTTGGGCGTTGACAGCGCCATCTTGTGAACACGCTCTAAGATCGCGCCATCACAACACCGATGGCCTGCATGGGCGCTTTTGCGCCGCTTATGCAATGGTGTTGCATGCAACCGTTTCTTCTGGGGAGCCCAAGATGCCTTCTGCCGGCCAACGCCTGTCACTGAGCCTTTTGATGGCCACGGGAATGATGCTGTTTGCGCTGTTCTTCGGCGCGGGCAATTTGATTTTTCCAGCGGCCCTGGGCCAGCAGGCCGGGCAATCGCTGTGGCCGGCAATCTGGGGCTTTTTGATCACCGGCGTGGGTCTGCCTTTGCTGGGGGTGCTGGCGCTGGGCCTGTCCCGGGCGCAGGGGCTGCAAGATCTGGCCTCGCGCGTGCATCCCTGGTTTGGCGTGCTGTTCACCGTGGCTCTGTACCTGACTATTGGCCCCTTGTTTGCACTGCCGCGCACGGGCTCGGTGGCTTTTGAGATCGGGCTGTCGCCGTGGTTGCCGCAGCAGGGGCGCAAGCTGTGGGAGATCGGTAGCCTGGCGCTGTTTTTTGCCATTGCGCTGTGGCTGGCCCTTTCGCCGGGCAAGCTGGTCGGCCGCATTGGCAAGGTGCTGACGCCCTTGCTGCTGCTGGCCATGGCGCTGCTGATTGCCTCGACCTTCATCGCGCCCATGGGCCCGCCGGCTGCGGCGCAGGCTGCGTATCAAGCGCAGCCCTTCGTCAAAGGCTTTCTGGCCGGTTACGACACCATGGATGCGCTGGCCTCGCTGGTGTTTGGCATGCTGGTGCTGATGAGCGTGCACCAGGCCGGCATCCGCGAGCCGGCCCAGGTCATGCGCGCCACCTTCGCAGCTGGCCTGGTGGCCGCGCTGCTGCTGGCCGTGGTCTATGTCTGCATTGCCCGCATGGGGGCCACGAGCCTGGCCCAGCTGGGCCTGCTGGACAACGGCGCCAAGGTGCTCTCCGGCGTGGCCATGCACTATTACGGCGCTTGGGGTGCGGTGCTGCTGGGGGTCATGGTGTTCCTGGCCTGCGTCACCACCGCCGTAGGCTTGTTGGCCGCTTGTGCGGCCTATTTCAACCATTTGTGGCCGATCTTGAACTACCGCGCGCTGGTGCTGCTGTTCGCGCTGGTTTCCTTTGCCATTGCCAGCCTGGGGCTGGGCACGATTCTTTCCGCGGCCGTGCCGGTGCTGGTGTTCCTCTACCCGCTGACCATCGTGCTGATCGTGCTGGCCATGGGCCAGGCCCTCTTGGGCTGGGGCGCGGTGGTCTGGCGCTGGGCCATGGGCGCCACCGTGCTCTCTGCGCTGCTGCATGCGCTCCACAGCGCCAAATGGTTGCCCGCAGCGCTGGCCGATGGATTGGCGCGTTACGTGCCCGGACAGGAGGCAGGCATGGGCTGGATGGTGTTTGCCGCAGCGGGGCTGGCCCTGGGCCTGCTGCACTGGCAGGCCACTGGGCGCAAGCCCATGCAATTGGCGTAATGAGATTGTGGGGTTTGCCGGCGCTCAAGCCCGCAGCCGCCCCCAGTGCATCAGCGCCATGCCGCCGATGGCCAGCAGGCCGCCCAGCAGCAGCGTGGCGCCCAGCGGCTCGCCCAGCCAGAGGCTGGAGCACAGCACGCCAAACACCGGCACCAGCGTGATATAGCCCGATGCAGCGCCCGCACCCAGCGCCTTGACGCCAGCGTAATACCAGGCATAGGCCAGCGCGGCGGCGCCAAAGCTCAGCGCCAGCAATGACCACCAGGCCGCAGCCGGGGCTTGTGCCATGGCGCGCCAGGCGCTGGGGCCTTCCACCCCCAGGCTGAGCAGCACCAGCAGCAGCGCGCCCAGCACTGAGCTGACCCCGGTGGCGCTGAGCGCATCCACGCGGGTCAGCACGGCGCGGCCAATCAGCGTATAGGCCGCCCAGCACAGCACGCAACCCAGCAGCAGCCACTCGCCCAGGCCGGCCTGACTGCCAGCACCGGGCAACTGGCTGCTGGGTGCGGGCGCGCCACTGGCGATGGCCAGCAGCGCACCGCAGATGGCCAGCAGCATGCCCAGTGCGATGGCGCCATTGAGCCGCTCCTTGAACACCAGCGCCGCCAGCAGCAGCGTGGCCACCGGGTTGAGCGCGATGGCCAGAACAGCCCGGCTGGAGGGCACGGACTGCAAGGCCAGCATGAAAAACACCGCATAGCCAAACACCCCGGTGGCCGCAGCCAGAGTCAACCCCAGCCATTGGCGCGATGAGAGGCTGCGCAGCGTACGCAAACGGCCGCTGCGCCCCATCCACACCAGCAGCAGCGCACTGGCCAGCAAAAAACGCGCCGCCGCCGCCGCCAGTGGCGGCATGTTCAGCGCCACGATGCGCCCCCACGGCCAGGAAGCGCCCCAGATCATGGCCATGCCCAGCAGGCGAAGGTGAATGGGGTCGAGAGGCAGGCGCATGGCGTGGCAGTGGGTGAGCAATAGGGGGCCAAAAGGGCAGCGGCCAGAAGGCAGCCGGCCACAGGCCCGCCAAGATGGAAAACAGCAGCGGGCGATTGTGCACGTTTTGCCAACGCCTGCCTGGCTTACCGGCGCATGGCTCAGCCAACGTGGCCCCTGGCCAGGCGGCCCAGCTTGCCCGTGCGCCAGCGGGGCGCTAGACTGTAGAACGTTCCTACAAATTGGAGGCCCTATGCCGATCACCGTGAGCACCCGGGAGTTCAATCAAAAAGCCAGCCAAATGCTGCAACTCTCCCAGCATGAGCCTGTTTTCATCACCAAGTGGGGCAAGATCGTGGGCGTGCTCTCCAGTTACGAACAATACCGCCAGCAGGAGGGAAAAAGCCTGGCCGATGCGTTTGCCAGCGGGCACGAAGCGGGCGCATTGGGCGGCGCATTGAACGCGGCTTTCGATGACCTGTTGGCCGGCATTCGCCAGCACAGCAGCAAAGTGCGTGAAACGGACTGGGGCGATTGATGTATCTGCTCGATACCAATATCGTCTCCGAGTTGCGCAAGGCGGAGAAAGGCCGGGCCGATGCCCAGGTGCTGCAGTGGTTTTCAGGCATCAAGACTCAGCACGCCTATTTGAGCGTCATCAGTCTGGCCGAGATTCAAACCGGCATCTTGCTGTTGGCGCGGCGCGATGAACAGGCGGCGGCGATCTTGCAAGACTGGCTGAAAATGCGCCTGCTGCCCGAGTTCGCCCAGCGCATCCTGCCCTTGGATGCCCAGGCCGCCTTGCTGTCGGCCCAGTTTCATGTGCCGGACAAAAGCCCGCTCAACGATGCCTACATCGCCGCCACGGCCAAAACGCATGGCCTGACGCTGGTGACCCGCAATGTGCGGGATTTTGCGGGCCTGGGCATCGAAGTCTTCGACCCATTCGCCCAGGGGCGTTGATGGGGCAGCCGCCGCTGGCGCTCAGCGCGCGGGCGCCTCTTGCGCCAGCAATTGCGCGCGCAGCCGGGCGCGCAGCTCCTTGCGGCTGGTTTTGCCCACGGCCGTGGTCTCGAAGTTGTCCACGAACACGATCTGGTCCGGGATCTTGAAGGCAGCAATCTGGCGGCCCTTGAACCACTGCTTGATCTCGATGGCGCGCGGTTTTTCGCCCTGGCGGGCGATGACGAAGGCGCAGCTGCGCTCGCCCAGATATTCGTCGGGGATGGAAACCACCGCCGCATCGAACACCTGCGGGTGGGCCAGCAGATGGTCTTCAATCTCCTCGGCCGAGACCTTCTCGCCCGCGCGGTTGATGTGGTCGGTGGCGCGGCCTTGCACCGTCAGGTAGCCGCGCGCGTTGCGCAGCACCATGTCGCCGGTGCGGTAGTAACCATCGTCGGTGAAGCTGCGCGCATTGGCCGCATCGTCATTGTGATAACGGCGGATGGTGTAAGGCCCGCGCGTGAGCAAATAGCCCGGCTGCCCCTCGGGCACGGGCTGGCCCAGGTCATCGACCACCAGCACCTCGTCATCGGCGCTGATGGGGCGGCCCTGGGTTTCGATGACGGTGGCCTCGTCATCGCCCAGCCGGGTGTAGTTCACCAGGCCCTCGGCCATGCCAAAAACCTGCTGGAGCTGGCAACTCAGGCTGGCGCTGACGCGCCGCGCCGCCTCGGGCGTGAGCTTGGCACCGCCCACTTGCAGCGTGCGCAGGCTGCTCAAATCATGCGCCTGGCCGGCACCGCCTGTGCCACTGGCCGCCTGCGCCCACAGCAGCGCCAGAGGCGGCACCAGGCCCACAGCCGTGACGCGCTCGGACGCAATCAGCGGGAAGGCCGCCTCGGGCGAGGGCGAGGGGCTGAGCACCACCGTCGCCCCGGCGTAAAAAGCGCCAAAGGCCCCGGGCGAACTCATGGGGAAGTTGTGCGCCGCAGGCAGCGCCACCATGTACACGCTGTCCTGCGTGATGTCGCAGATCTCATTGCTGGCGCGGAAGCTGTAGATGTAATCGTCATGCGTGCGCGGGATGAGCTTGGACAGGCCCGTGCTGCCGCCGGAAATCTGCAAGAAGGCCACGGCCTGCGGGTCGGCATCGGCGCTGGCCAGATCGGGCAGGCGCGCCGCATCGCTCTGGAAGGCGTCAAAAGCCGTGAACTCGGCCGCATCGCCGCCGACGATGAACACCTGCTCAAACAAATCGTGCGAAAACGCCTGCTGCCGCAGCTCGCGCGCCAGCGTGCGGTAATCGAACTGCTCGTACTGCTGCAAGGCCACGTAGGCCGAGGCCTCGGCCTTGTCGATGAAATGGGCGATCTCGCGCGTGCGGTGCGCGGGCAGGGCATAGACCGGAATCAGCCCGGCGCGAAACAGCCCGAACACCACGCTGTAAAACTCAGGCACATTGCCCATTTGCACCACGACGCGATCGCCCGGCTGCAAGCCGCTGGCCAGAAAGCCGGCCGCTGCCGTTTCCACCTTCTGCCAGAACTGGGCATAGCTCCAGCGCGCCAGCGGCTGACTAGTACCGCCGGCCGCTGAGTAGCCCACCAGGGCCGTGTGATCGGCGCGGCGCTGGGCCTGGGCCTGCAGAAAGCTGGCCATGGTCTCGCCCCGCCAATACCCCGCTGCGCGGTAACGCGCCACGAACTCGGGCGGCCAGGTTTGCAGCAAGGGATGGCGGTGGCGTGAATCGGTCATGACAAGCAGTGCAAATAAGAATGATTGCTGAAAAGCGCCGCGATTTTAGGGCCTGAGCAAGGTCTTTGAATCAGTGGAGAAAGTGACGTTGTGGTGGGCTGCTGCTTGAACAAAGGCCAGCATGCCGACCCAGCTGTGGGGAAGGATTTGCCATGCAGCGGCTCGCCAGAGCGCGCACTTGTGCCGCTGTTGAAGTGAAGGTAAATGGGCGGTTAGAGCAACTTTGATTGAAAAGGTAACACAATAAGACTTTCTCTGACAGCCGGAGCCTGAAATGCGAGCCTATTCGCAAGACCTTCGAGACCGAGTGCTGGGAGCGCTGGATCGTGGAGAGCGCCCCAGCGCCATCGCCCGTCGTTATGAAGTCAGCCGCATGTGGGTATATCGGGTGCGTGATCGCTTCGAAAAAGAAGGCGAGCGCAGCAGCCGGCAGCAAGGCGGCAAGCGTATCTCCCGACTGGCGCCAGTGGAGGGCATGATCCGCGACTGGATCAAGGCCGAACCCGATCTGACCTTGGTGCAAATGTGCGAGCGCTTGGCCGAGCACGGCATCAGCATCAAACCCTCGGCGCTGTGGCACCAGCTCAACAAATGGCGGCTGAGCTTCAAAAAAAACGCTGCACGCCAGCGAACAAGCGCGTGAAGACGTGCAGCGGGCACGGGCGCATTGGAGAGAGCAGCAAGCCCAGCTCGATGCCCGGCATCTGGTGTTTCTGGACGAGACCTGGAGCAGCACCTGCATGACGCCGCTGCGCGGACGTGCTCCGCGCGGTCAGCGTTGCGTGGCCAGCGCCCCGTATGGGCACTGGAAAACCAGCACCTTCATTGCCGCCTTGCGCTGTGATGCACTGACGGCCCCCATGGTGACCGATGGACCCATCAATGGCGCTTTGTTTCTGGCGTGGGTCAAAACCTTTCTGTGCCCGACGCTGCGCCCTGGCGACATCGTCATTGCCGACAACCTCTCCAGCCACAAGGTCGCGGGTGTGCGAGAAGCCATTGAAGGCGTGGGCGCCAGCATTCGCTATCTGCCGCCGTACTCGCCGGATCTGAACCCCATTGAAAAGCTGTTTGCCAAGTTCAAGGCCCTGCTGCGCAGGGCCGGCGAGCGCACTGTGGATGCGCTGTGGCGGCGCATGGGGCAACTGGTTGATCTGTTCTCGGCTCAAGAGTGTGCCAATTACTTCAGATCAGCTGGATATGTAGTGAATTAATTCGAAATTGCTCTAGCGCGGCCGCTTCAGCAATGGCTTGATCGCCTGCCAGACGTCGGCGTGGTTCACCTCCAGCGCGTAGGTCTGCCCGCCGCGCTCCAGGCAGGCTGGGGTGAAGGGGGCGGAGCTGTCCATGCTGGAGGGCTTTTGCGCTGGCATGGGCAGCGCCAGGCTGGTCAGCTCGCCTTGCCTGTCGGTGATGTCCCACAACATCATGGGGTTGATGAGGCATGGCGATTGCCCAGTCTGTGCCGCCCGTCCCGTCTGCCCCGGTTGTGCCTCGGCATCGGTGCGCACCCGCACGGCGCGCAGGCGGGCCATGCTGGCCTGCACCTGGGCCGCATCGTCCAGCGCGCGGTACAGCGCCCGATCTTGCAGCCAGCCGCGCACTATGCCGCGCAATGTGTGGTGGTCGTAAGGCTGGGCGGCGAAGAACCAATGCGTGCTGGCATAGACCTGCACGCGCTGGGCCTGGCTGGGCAGATGGGCGGCCAGCGTCTGGTCTGCTGTTTGGGCTGCCGTCTGGGTTGCGGTTTGGGGCGTGGTTTGGGGCGTGGTTTGGGGCGTGGTTTGGGGCGTGGTTTGGGCGTCGTGCGGCGGCGCGGGCAGGCTTTGCGCCGCCAGCGTGGCGGGTAACAACAGGGCCGCTGCCCAGAGTAAACGGTGTTTCATCAAAAAAGCTCCTGGGGTGGGTGCATCCGAGGGCGTTTGGCATTGCAGCAGGCGCTGCGCCGGGCATTGTTGCGCCAGCGGCCGGGGTGTTTCAAGGCTGCCGTGCGCCATGCCAGGCCACGGCGGCGGCCAGGGCCAGCAGGCTCAGCGCAACGCCGGCGTAGGGGGCCACGGGCGAGAGGGTGTACAGGCCCGTGCCCAGCATGGGCCCAAGCACCATGCCCAGGCCTTGTGCGGCCGAGGCATTGCCGGCGGCCGCGCCTTGCTCGTGGGCCTGCACGGCATTGGCCGCCATGGCCTGGAAGGCGGGGAAGATAAAGCCCATGCCAAAGGCGCCGATGGCGTAGGCCAGCAGCAAATGCCAGGGCTGGCTGGCCAGCAGCGTGCTGGCAAAGCCCAGCGCGGAGATGCCCGCGCCGGCCATCACCCAATGGCGCAGCGCAATGCGCTTGAGGTGGATGACGCACTGCTGCGACAGGATCAGCGCCAGGCCCACGCAGGTCAGCGCGTGGCCGGCCAGGCGCGCGCCGCGCTCCTCGCTCAGGCCGAACTGGTCCATGGCGAAAAAGCCCACGGCCACCTGGGCCACGGCCACGCACATCATGGCCACGAAGGCGGTGGCCATGGCCAGGCGCAGGCGCGCATCCCACAGCGGAAGATGGGGCCGGGCTTTGGCTTGGGCCGCTGGGGCGGCGGCATGGGCTGGCTGGCTGCCGCCGCCTTGCGGTGCCTGCGGCGGCAGGCCGGCGGGCAGCCACAGGGCAATGCCCAGCAGGCCCAGCAGGGGCAGGGCGGCGGTGGCGTAAAAGCCCCATTGCAGGCCCCAGCCGCTGACCAGGCTGACGATGGCCGGCCCGGCCACCATGCCCAGCGCATTGGCCGAGCCGAGCTTGGCCATGGCCTGGTGGCGTAGCTCGGGCGCGACGCGGTCGGCAATGGTGGCCGCCGCCGTGGGCGGCACGGCAGCGTAAAACGCGCCGATGATGCTGCGCGCGGCGATCAGCACGATGGCGATCAGCGCGGCCGGCAGGGCCTGGTGCAGGGCCAGATCGACGAACACGGCCAGCAGCGCATAGGTCAGGGTGAACACGCCCAGGCCGATGAGCAGCACGGGCTTGCGGCCCAGCCGATCGCTGGTGCGGCCCCAAGTGCGCGCCAGCAGCATCCAGAACACGCCGCCGATGGACATGGAAATGCCGGCCACCATTTCCGAGACGCCCAGCTGGCGCACGACGGGGCCGATGATGGCCACGTAGGCCATCATGGCCATGGTGCCCACCAGCGCGGCCAGCAGCAGCGGCGCTAGGTGAAAGGCAGAAGTGGCAGCGGAGGCGGCAGTTGGGGCAAAGGTTGAATCAGGCATCGGGGACGGCGGGCGGGCAAGACGTGCAAAGACGCGCAAAGACGCACGAAATGATAGCCGTCACACAAAGCGCTGCGGTGCTGAGCGCGGGCAGGCGTTCAGGCCTGCAGGCAGCTTACCGGCCAACAAAATAACCGCTGCGCTGAACGGAGCCGGGTGCAGTCACTGGTGCAGCGCCTTGAGCGCTGTCTCGGGCGATTGGCGCACGATGGTCAGCAGCGCCGCAGCTGGGCCGGTGGGGGTGCGCCTGTGCTGCTCCCAGTTTTGCAGGGTCTTGACGCTCACGCGCAGCATGCGGGCAAACTCGCTTTGCGAAAGCCCTGTTTGCTCGCGGGCGGCCCGGGCGATGTTGGTCTGCACGTTGAATTGCCGCGATGGCTTGGCCTGGCCTTTGGCAATGGCCCCGGCTTCGGTGAGGCTTTGCACCAAGTCTTTGAACAGTTCGCTTTCCATTTAGAGCTCCTTGACGAGTTTTCTCAAGATGGCAGTTTCCTGGTCTGTCAATGTGTCTTTGGCAGATTTGGGGTAGGCCAGCAGCATGAAGATTTGATCTGCGGATTTTTTCCAGAAGTAGATGCTTCGAATGCCGCCGCTTTTGCCTGTGCCAGCCACTGCCCAGCGCAGTTTGCGGATTCCGCCGCCGCCTTGCAGCAGATCGCCCATTTCGGGATTGTCGGCCAGCGCTTGCTGAAGCTTGCGGTATTCGGCATCAGAAATGAGGGCGACGATCTGACGGGTGAAGGTGGGTGTTTCGATGAAAACCATGGGCGCATCATACGCCATTGGCGCACAGCCGTAGGCGCTTATGGAATGGCTGGGGCGAGAGGTGTTCAGGCCTGCAGGCAGGTCACCACCAGGCCCAGCAGCATCAGGCCCATGCCGATTTTTTCGGCGCGGCTGAAGTGTTCACTCAGCAGGCGGCGTGAGACCAGGTAGCTGAACAGAACTTCCACCATGCCCAGGGTGCGCACGGATGCGGCCCCTTGCATGGCGTAGGCCGTGAACCAGGCCAGCGATGCGGCCGCGCCCATGCTGCCGGCCAGCAGCGAGATGCGCCAGGCGCGCAGCACCGGCGCCAGGCCTTGCGGGGTGCGCCACTGGATCCACAGCCCGGCCCCCAGGGTTTGCAGGGTTTGTGCGATCAGCACGCCCCAGGCGCCCGACAGCCAGGGGCTGGGGGCGTTCAAGGCCAGCGCGCCGCCGCGAAAGCCCACCGTGGCGATGGCAAAGCAGCAGCCGCAGGCCAGGCCGTAGAGGGCGCAGCGGTTCATCCAGGCGGGCAGGGACAGCAGCTGGTCGCGCGGCGGCAGCGACAGCAGCAGCACGCCAGCGCTGGCTACGGCCATGGCCAGCAGGGCCAGCGGCGAGGGCAGCTCATGCAGGAATACGGCGGCAAACAGCGCCAGCTGCAGCACTTCGGTCTTGCTCAGGGTGACGGCCACGGCGAAGTTGCGCTCCTTCATCGCCAGCAGCAGGGCGGCCGTGCCAGCGAGCTGGAAGATGGCGCCCAGCGCAATCCAGCCCAGGTAGGTCAGGCTGATGTCGGGCAGTGCGGGGCGCTGCGCCGGCATCAGGTACAGCAAGGCCAGCCACAGCGCGGCAAAGGGCAGGCCGTAGAGAAAGCGCACCAGCGTGGCCGGCAGTGTGCCCAGCTCCTGAATCAGGCTGCGCTGGGCCGTGTTGCGCACGGTCTGGGCCAGGGCGGCAAACAGCGTGATGGGCACCCACAGCCAGGCCAGGTGTTGCAGGGATTCGGGCATGGCGGCGCGGCAGACGTTGAGGGTATGTGGGGGCCGGGTTGGGATTGTCTTGGGGGGAGCGGCGTGAATGGGCGCTCGATCTGGCGCTTGATCTGGCTCTCAGTGGGCGCTCAGCCTGGCGCTTGCTCGCCGCCCAGGGCTTCGAGCAGCTGCGGGATGAGTTGCGACAGCTCGCCGGTGGTCAGCGCCACGTCGGCGTCGAAGTGGTCGTCAGCGCTGTCCCGACCTTCAAGGACGGCATCGCTCAGGGCCAGTTTTTTGATCTGCAGCGTATCGGTGAGCACGAATTGGCAGCGATCGCCCCAGCCCAGCGACAAGCGGGTGGGGCGCTTGCCGGCTTGCAGATGGCCCTGGATTTCCTCGATCTCCAGCGCGTGGCGGGCGTAGCGCACCGTGGCGCGGGTTTCGTCTGTGGCCTTGAGCTCGCACTCATCGCCCAGGCTGAAGGCGCCGGGCGCGGCCTGCTCCTGCAGCCAGGCGGCCATGGCCGAGGCTGGGGCCTCTTGCGTTTGCAGCATGCGCGGCACAAAGCCCGGCCATTGCTCGACCAGCGCGGTGAGGATGGCGTCGGCGCGCTGCGGGCTGGCAGCGTCGATGACCAGCAGCTGCTGGCGCGGGTCGATCCAGACCCAGTGCCCGTGGGTTTTGGTGAAGGCCAGCGGCAGCAGGCTCAGGCGCGCCTCGTCCTTGAGGTCGCGGCGCTCTTTCTTGCCGGGGCGGCGCCCGGTCTGGGCCTCGATGGCGGCGGCTTTTTGCTCGACCTGGGCATCGACGACCGAGGCGGGCAGGATTTTGCTTTCGGTGACGTGGCGCATGATCCAGTGCCCGCCAATGGATTCGATCATGGGCGCGTGCTCCTGGCCGCGCGGCGGCAGCCAGCCGCTCGATTGCTCCTGCGTGGCGCTGCAGGGGCTGAAGTGCTGCGCCTGCAGGGCCTGGGTGGCGGCGCCCAGCTCGGGCTCCCAGCCCTGTGCGATGCGGTAGATCAACAGGTTTTTGAACATGGTTGGCAAAAGAAGGCGAGGTGCAGGCGCTGGCCCAGGGCCTGCGCCCGGCAGGGTCAGCGCGCGGCGGCAGGGGGCTGTGCGGCGGGGCTGAAGGCGTCAACCCGGTCGGTGATGATGCCGTCCGTGCCCATGGCTTGCAGGGCCTGGGCCTGGGCCAGGTCGTTGACGGTGTAGCTCAGCGCGCGCAGGCCCTGGGCATGGGTGGCGGCCAGACGTTGTGGATCCCACAGTGTGTGCTGGCAGACCAGTGCGGCGCAGCCCAGCGCCTGGGCGGTGAGCAGGGCGTCTTCCTGCCACTGCGCCAGCAGCAGAGCGCGCATTTGCTGCGCGTTGATCTGCTGCGCAGCGCGCAGCGCCGCTGGCTGGAAGGAGGACAGCAGCGGCGGCGGCAGATCGGCCGGCCAGAGCGTTTGCACCAGCCGCGCCACGGCCGCGCCGGTGGCTTCTTCGGCGCCGGGAATGGGCTTGATCTCGATGTTCAGCGCGAAGTGGTTGGCAATGCACCAACGCATCAGCGCCGCCAGCGTGGGCAGGGGCTCGCCGGCCCAGCGCCGCCCGTGCCAGCTGCCGGCGTCGAGCTGGGCCAGCTGCGCCCAGCACCAGTGCGCAGCATCGCCCTGGGCATTGGTGGTGCGATCGAGCTGGGCATCGTGCATGAGGTAGAGCACGCCGTCGGCGCTGAGCTTGGCATCGCACTCGAACATGCGATAGCCGTACGAGGCGCCGTGGCGAAAGGCCGCCAGGGTGTTTTCAGGCGCCAGCAGGCCGGCGCCGCGGTGGGCGATCCAGAAGGGGTAGGGCCAAGCGCTGGGCGCGGCGGTGGTGGCAGAAGGCATGGGTCAAGCAGGGAGTGGGGCACGCGCTGCGCGCTGTGGCATGCCGGCCAGCCGGGGCTGGGCGGAGTTATTGCGGCTTGGCTGGCTCGGGCGTGTTCGGGCTCGGGCCGGGCGAGTGCGCATCGCGGGTCTCGTCGGCATTGCCGCCATCGCCATCGCCATCGCCATCGCTATCGTTATGGCTGTCGCCGGCGTCATCGTCCTTTTCCGGCGCCAGCTTGGGCACGGCCAGTTGCAGCATGTTGACGCTGCGCGGTACGTCTTCGCCACTTTGGCGCGAGCGAAACAGCGCGGCGCGCATCAGGAAGATGGTGGTCACAGGCGCGGTGATGGCAATGAACAGGCCCAGCAGCAGCACGTTCAGCGCCAGGCTGCCGCTTTGCACGGAAAAGTAGGTGATGGTGGCCAGCATCAGGCACCAGATGCCAGCGGTGGTAATGAGCGCCGGGGCGTGCACGCGGGCGAAGAAGGTGGGCAGGCGCAGCACGCCCGAAGCGCCCAGCAGGCCCACCAGCCCGCCGCACAGCGCAAAGAAGGCGACGATGATTTCCGCCCACAGCGGCAGGTTGAAGGTGGCGGCCTCGCTCATTCGATGACCTCGCCGCGCAGCAGGAACTTGGCCATGGCCGTGGTGCTGACAAAGCCCAGCAGGGCAATCAGCAGTGCGGCCTCGAAGTAGGCGCTGCTGTCGTAGTAGATGGACAGTGTGAGCATGACGTACATGCCCAGCATGTACAGGCAGTCCAGAGCCAGGATGCGATCCTGGGCGCTGGGGCCGATCAGCAGGCGCACCGTCACCATCAGCATGGACAGTGCGAGCATGGTCAGGGTGATGGGCAGGGCCCAGGCCAGCACGGATCCGTTCATTCGAAAATCTCCATCAGGGGGCGCTCGTAGCGCTGTTTGACGGTCTGGATGACTGTTTGCTCGTCGATGCGGCCATCGAACACGTGCAGCAGCAGCGTGCTGCGGTCCATGGACAGCTCGGCCCAGGCATTGCCGGGGGTGATGGTGACAATGGCCGCCAGCACCGCCAGGCCATTGGGGTTGCGCATCTCCAGCGGGATGCGCACGAAGATCGAGGTGTCCTGCCGCGTCAGGCTGGGCTGCAGCAGGATGCGGATCACCAACCAGTTTGAATGCCAGGCGTCGATCATGACGGTCAAGCACAGCCGCAGCACGGTCAGCGGGTGGCGCATGCGCTTGGAGCGTGGCCGCAAATTGGCGCTGAACACTGGAATGACCAGCCCCAGCACCAGCGCCAGCAGTGCGTTGCCCCGGGTGTAGCTTTGCGTCATCACCAGCCACAGCAGCATCAGCAGCAGCGACAGCAGGGGCGAGGGAAACAGCAGTTGCAACAGTCTGGCGATCATGGCTTGCCCTCCAGCCCCGAGGTGCCGCTTGGCGTCTGCTCGCCGGGCGTGGCCGCGGCGCTGGCAGCGGCCTCATCGACACTGGCCCCGGCCTCGGCAGAGCCTGCGGCGCTGCCAGTGGTTTGCGTGGGATAGGGCTTGACCTGGGTTTGCAGCACCGACTGGATGTAATCGTCGGGCGCGTACAGCGCATTGGCGGTGGTTTGCATGTAGCGCATCACGTCGTCGGCCTGCACCGTCATGGTCACGCAGCAGCCCAGCAGCAGCGCCAGCGGAATGCCCTCGCCGATCTTGACCAGTGGCGGATTGCGGTCGTGCGAGGCCCAGAAATGGCGGATGCCCGCGCGCGAGAGGGCGATCAACGCCAGCAGGCCCGAGCCGATCAGCAGGGCCAGCAGCAGCCAGCCATCCCTGTCCAGCTGCTGGCCGGAGGAGCCGCCCATGCCCAGCGGATTGAGCAGCGCCGTGAGCATGGTGAACTTGCCGATGAAGCCTGACAGCGGCGGCAGCCCGGCAATCAACAGAGTGCAGGCCATGAAGCCCAGGCCCAGCAACGCCACGGCCGCAGGCATGGGCTGGCCCACCAGGGCCTGCTCGCGCTCGTCCAGGTTGAGCGACTGCAGCCGGCCCTGAAGATCGGCGGTGAGAAAGGGCGCCTCGTCCTCGGCCTCGTAGGGGGCGTAATCCGCGCCGTCGTTGCGCCAGCGGTCCATCAAATCGGCCAGCAGGAAGCAGGCGCTGATGGCCAGCGTGGAGCTGACCAGGTAATACAGCAGTCCGGCCGTCAGCAGATTCTGGCCAAAGCCCATGGCCGCCAGCAGCGTGCCTGATGAAACGATGGCGCTGTAGCCGGCCAGATTGCCCAGCTTTTGCGAGCTGAGCACGCCAATTGAGCCTACGGCGATGGTGGCCATGCCGGCGTAGGTCAGCCACTGGCCTCCGTACTGGGCCGAGGGCCCGGCGTCGTAGCCGAACAGCAGCGTCCACAGCCGCAGCACCATGTAGATGCCGACCTTGGTCATGATGGCAAACAGCGCGCCGGCCGGTGCGGTGGCGGCGCTGTAGGCGCGCGTGAGCCAGAAATTCATCGGCCAGACGGCGGCCTTGATCAGCAGGGCCACGCCCAGCACGCCGGCGGCGGCGTGCAGCAGCGAGCGATCCTCGTCGGCCACGTAGGGAATGATGCTGGCCATGTGCGCCAGGTTCAGCGTGCCAGTGATGCCGTAGAGCATGGAAATGCCGATCAGCAGCAGCGAGGAAGCCAGCAGGTTGATGGCGATGTAGTGCAGCCCGGCCTGCACGCGAAAGCGCCCCGAGCCGTGCAGCAGCAGCCCGTAGGAGGCGGCCAGCAAAATCTCGATGAACACGAACAGGTTGAACAGGTCGCCCGTGAGGAACAGCCCATTGAGGCCCATGAGCTGCAATTGAAACAGCGCGTGAAAATGCACGCCAGCGCGGTGCCAGCGCGCCGAGGCGTAGATGGCCGAGGCCAGCGCCAGCAGCGCCGTGAGCGTGAGCATCAGCGCCGCCAGCCGATCCAGCACCAGCGTGATGCCGAACTGCGCCGGCCAGTTGCTTGTCAGGTACACGCCCATGGTCGTGGCCGAGCTTTGCTGGTGGCTCCACTGCAGCAGGAATACGGCCACGCCCAGCAGGCTCAGGCAGGACATCAGGCTGAGCGTGAGCTTGATGCGCTGGCGCTCCTCGCCCAGCAGCAGGATGAGCGCCGCCACCCCCATGGGCAGCAACACGGGCGCCAGGATGAGGTGGGGCATCAGGGAGTGCAGCCAGTCTTTCATGAGGCTTCGTTTTTCTCGGCCGAGAGGCGGCCGTCCACGTGGTCAGTGCCGGTCATGCCGCGCAGCGCCAGCAGCACCACCAGAAACAGCGCCGTGGTGGCAAAGCCAATGACGATGGCCGTCAGCACCAGGGCCTGCGGCAGCGGGTCGGCGTAGTGCAGCAAATCCTGAGGCACGCCTGGGCGCAGCACGGGCTCCTTGTCGATGGCCAGGCCCAGTCGGCTCATCGAGAAGATGAACAGGTTGACGGCATAGCCCAGCAGCGCCAGGCCGATGATGACCTGAAAGGTGCGCGGCCGCAGCAGCAGCCAGACGCCGGCGCCGGTGAGCACCCCGATGGCGATGGACAGGACGATTTCCATGCGTGGCCTTCTCCTCAGCTGTTGTGCGGGTTCTGGGGATCGACGTTGAAGCGCGCCACGGCCTCATAGGCAGCCTTGGCCCGCATGTAGTTGACGCGTGCGGCCTCGCGCGCCTCGGCTTCCTCTTCCAGCTTGCGCGCGTGGTAGCGGTGGCCGCGTGTGGACTGGTGGGCCAGCGCGGTGAGGATCAGCAGCGTGGCGCCCACCACCACGGCAAACACGCCCAGGTCGAAGAACATGGCGCTGGCGATGTGGATCTCGCCCAGGTAGGGCAGCTCCAGGTGCGCCGTGTGCGTGGTCATGAAGGGGTAGTCCCAATAGAACGCGCCGGCGCCGGTGGCGATGGCGATGGCCAGGCCAAAGGCGATCCAGCGGCGCGGGTACAGCGTCAGATTGGCCTCGACCCACTGCGTGCCCGAGACGATGTACTGCAGCAGCAGCCCCAGCGAGAACACCAGCCCGGCCACGAAGCCGCCGCCGGGCTCGTTGTGGCCGCGCATGAAGAAGTACACCGACACCAAGGTGGTGATGGGCAGCAGCAGGCGCACCAGCACGGCCGGCACGGTCAGGTAGCCGATGGCCGTGTCCTTGGCCTGGCGCGGGTTGAACAGGTCGGTGATCAAATCGCCGGGCAGCACGCGCTGCTGCATGGGCAGGTCCATGGTTTCGCGGGCCGGGCGGAAGCGCCGCAGCAGCGCATACACCGTCAGCGCCACGATGGCCAGCACGACGATCTCGCCAAAGGTGTCGAAGGCGCGGAAGTCCACCAGCATCACGTTCACCACGTTGGTGCCGCCGCCCTCGGTGTAGGCGCGCTCCAGGTAGAAGGTCGAGGCGCTGTCGTCAAACGGGCGGCTGAGCATGGCATAGGTCAGCAGCGCGATGCCGCTGCCGGCAACCAGCGCAATCACCAGATCGCGCGCGCGCCGCGCCTGGGCCACGCTCTGGTCGATGGCCCAGCTGGCCGGGCGGATGGACTTGTCGCGCTGGGGCAGCCAGCGCAAGCCCAGCAGGAGCAAGATGGTGGTGGCAATTTCCACTGTCAGTTGCGTCAGCCCCAGGTCAGGCGCCGAGAACCACAGAAAGCTCAGCACCACGCACAGGCCGGTGGCGCCCAGCATCACCATGGAGGCCAGGCGGTGGAACTTGGCCTGCCAGGCCGCGGCGATGGCGCAGATGGCGCCTACGAACCAGATGGCGCCAAAGCCAGGCGAGATCGGTTGCACGGCGCGGTCACCAATCGTCAGCCCGCCATGCCACAGCGGCAGGCCCACGGCCAGGAAGGTGACCATGACGACCCAAAACATCTGCCATTGCAGGCGGTTGGTGGTCAGGCGCAGGCGCAGCGAGCGGCTGGTGCGCGTGAGCGAGGCCAGCGTGTACTCGAAAATACGCTGACCCGTCAGCGTCCAGGTGAAGGCGTAGTCGACCAGATAGCCCTTGCCGCGCACGTAGCGCGCCACAAAGAAAAACAGGCCCGTGCCCACCACCAGCGCGATCACACTCATGATCAGCGGCTTGTTGATGCCATGCCAGATGGCCAGGCTGTATTCTGGCAGCTGGCCGCCGACCACGGGCGTGGCCGCCGCGGCCAGGAAACTGCCGACCGTCAGATTGGGCAGCACGCCCACGGCGCAGCAAATCACCACCAGCAGGCCGACGGGCACGTTCATCCAGATGGGCGGGTCGTGCGGCTTTTTGGGCAGGTCGTCGGCTTTGGGGCCGAAGAACACGTCGTAGGCAAAGTGCAGTGAATAAATGGCGCTGAAGATGCCAAAGGTCACCGCCAGCACCGGCAAGCTGGCCTGGATATAGGCAGGCGCGTGCACCAGCACCGTCTCGGCAAAGAACATCTCCTTGGAGAGAAAGCCGTTGAAGAACGGCACGCCGGCCATGGCCGCCGTGGCCACCAGGGCCAGCACCGTGGTCACCGGCATCAGCTTGCGCAGGCCGGAGAGGCGCCGGATGTCGCGCGTGCCCGCCTCATGATCGACGATGCCCACCACCATGAACAGCGAGGCCTTGAAGGTGGCGTGGTTCATGATGTGAAAGACTGCGGCCACGGCCGCCAGCTCGCGGTTGAGGCCAAACAGCAGCGTGATCAGGCCCAGGTGCGAGATCGTCGAATAGGCCAGCAGGCCCTTGAGATCGTTCTGGAACATGGCCATGAAGGCCGCAAACAGCAGCGTCGTGGCGCCGACGATGCTCACGATCCAGAACCACTCCTGCGTGCCGCTGAGCACCGGCCAGAAGCGCCCGAGCAAAAACACCCCGGCCTTGACCATGGTGGCCGAGTGCAGGTAGGCCGACACCGGGGTGGGCGCGGCCATGGCGTTGGGCAGCCAGAAGTGGAACGGGAACTGCGCGCTCTTGGTGAACACCCCCAGCAGCACCAGCACCAGCACCGTGGTGTAGGCGCTGTGGTTGCGGATTTGCGAGCCGGCGGCCAGCACATTGTCCAGGTCGTAGCTGCCGACGATGTGCCCCAGCAGCAGCGCGCCGGCAAACAGGCACAGCCCGCCCGCGCCGGTGACCGTCAAGGCCATGCGCGCGCCGCGGCGCGCATCTTTGCGGTGGTGCCAGTAGCCGATCAGCAGAAAGGAAAAGATGCTGGTCAGCTCCCAGAAGAAGGCCAGCTGGATGATGTTGCCCGCCAGCACCACGCCGGCCATCGAGCCCATGAAGGCCTGCAGGAAGGAGAAAAAACGCGGCACCGGATCCTGCGGCGACATGTAGTAGCGCGCATACAGCACCACCAGCGCGCCGATGCCATACACCAGCATGCCGAACATCCAGGCAAAACCGTCCATGCGCATGGACAGGTTCAGGCCGTAGCTGGCCAGCCAGAGGAAGTCCTGCTCGTAAATTTCACCCCGGGCAATGCCGGGGAAGTACATGGCCAGCTGCACAGCGCAAAACAGCGCAATCAGGCCGGCCATGGTCGATTCGATGTTGCGCGCGTTGGAAGGCAGCGCGCTGGCAATCAGGCTGCCAATGAACGGCAAAAGAACAATGGTACTGAGTGCAACGGGCTCCATGATGGGGCGGATTCTACGGGCTTGCGCTTGGGCTGATTTTCAAAAGAGCCTCAAATCCCCATGGCAGCCGCCCATCTGGCAAGCAAAGCTCTGCGCGAGCCTTGGCAGAGCTTTCCAGAAGAGAGCTGGCTCTCAGGGGCGGGCCAGACGCCAGTTGCCCTCAAGCAGGCCATCGCCCAGTCTGTCGCCTGGTTGCTTGTCCTTGGCAAAGTAGTACAGCGGCATGCCCTTATAGGCCCACTGCTTGCTGCCATCGGCGCGCACGATGATGCTGTAGTCGCCCATCGGCTTGGCCTTGCTGTCCACGCCCAGTGGCGGCCAGTTGATGGCGCACTGGTCATTGCATGCCGAGGTGCCGCTGTGCGCCTTGTCCTTGGCAAAGGTGTAGAGCGTCATGCCCTTGGGGCCGATGAGCACGCCGTCGTTGGCTTGGGTCGGGCTAACGGGCACGTTGGCAATTTCCTGCTGCGGCTCGGTCGGCTTGCGGGTGCTGCCGCAGGCAGTCAGGGCTGCAGCCAAGGCAGTCAGGGCAATCAATTGAATGGGTTTCATGGCAAGAGCCTCCTAGGCTAATTAAAAGGAACGGGCAGTGTAAATGATGCCCGGCACAAGCCCAGTGCAGAGACAATGGCAGGCTCTTGATCGTCAAGCCGAGGAGGGACACACCCTGCAAGAAGCACTTCAAGCGCGCGGCCATGTCGTCGAAGCCAGGGCTGTCACCCAGAGCAAACGTGCAGGCGGAGGCAGGCTGGCTGCGCTGGCCCTGGGCTTGGCGCTGACCCTGCCGCTGCAGCCTGCGCAGGCGTATGTGGACGCCTACATCAACCCGACCTGGATGATTGAGGATGCCTATCGGCGCACGCTGGAGCAGAACAAGCTGCTCAACGAACAAAACCGCCGCAGGCACCAAGCGCGCAAGCCCCAGGCAGAAGGCAGCGCGCAGTACCGGCAGCTCTATGGCGCGGCCAAGCCAAGCAAGAAGGCGATGGGCAGCGCCAAGCGCCCGGCGTGGCCCGACGCGCACCGCTACCAGCACAGCGAGGCCGTGGCCCGGCAAGTCAGTGGCGAGATGGTGCAATCGCTGCGCGACTACCTGCGCCAGCAAGGGCGCCTGGATGCCCAGGCCGAGCAGCGCCTGCAAGGCTTTCAGCAGGCTGGCTTCGTGCAGCAGGTGCATCAGGCGCTGCGCGCCGATGGCTATGAGCCGCACAGCCTGGCCACGGCCATGGCCTTCTGGGTGCTGGTGAACTATGGCATCGCCCAGCAGCAGGACTTGAATCGCTTGAGCATGCAGCCACTGGTCAAGCAGCTGCAGACGGCCATGGCCGGCGAGCAGAGCGTGGCCGGTATGGATGCGGCCCAGAAGCAGCGCATGGCCGAAACCCTGTACTGGATGGGCAGCCTGCAATTAGGCATCTACGTGGATGCGGTCAAGACCGGCAACACGCAGGAGCTCAACGCCCGCATGCACGATGCCAAGGCGGCGCTGCGCCAGATGGGCTTGGAGGGCAGCATCCGCAACGGCAGCAAATGCCTGGAGATTGGCTGAGCGGGCTCAGCCCTTGGCCGGCGCGGCGGCAGGGCGGTGGATGGCGCAGAGCTTGTGGCCGTCGGGGTCGCGCACGTAGGCCAGGTACAGCGGGCCCATGGGGGTGTCGCGCAGGCCGGGAGGGTCTTCGACCGATTGGCCGCCATGGGCCACAGCGGCATCGTGGAAGGCCTGCACCTGCTCGGGCGATTGGCATTTGAAGCCGATGGTGCCGCCGTTGGCGGCCGTGGCTGGCTGGCCGTTGAGTGGCTCGGTCAGGGCGAAGGTGCCGCCATCGTGGCGGTAGAACAAGCGCCATTGGCCGCTGGCTGCTTGATTGCGCGTGGCCGCAGCCGCGCCAAGCACGCCGAGCACGGCATCGTAAAAACGCTGGGAGCGATCGATGTCGTTGGAGCCAAGCATGATGTGATTGAACATGGGGATCCTTTCAGGTGGAGGGAGGGCTGGAGGCGGGCGCGCCATCACTGCATCACTGGGCCTCTATGGCGATGTGCAGGCCGAATTTGTCCCAGGCGGCGGCTTCTTCCTGCAGCAGGTAGAAAGAGCGCGGGTGTTGTTGCGCCCAGGCTTGCGGCAGGCTCAGCCGCAGTGCCCCGTTTTTGCGCAGCGTCCATTGCAGCGTGTCCAGCTGGGGGCGCTGGCGGGCGTGGCAGAGCAGGGCGGCCAGGCGCAGGCACAGCAGCTGGCGGGTGAAGACGGGCTGGCCGCTGATGTCCTCGGCGACTTTTTTGAGCTTGCCCCGATGCCCTACGATCAGCCGCGCCAGGCGCTCGCGCTCGGAGGGCAGAAAGCCCGGGCAGTCGCCGTGGCGCAGGATGTAGGCGCCGTGGTGGTGAAAGCGCTCATAGGCGATGCTGATGCCGATTTCGTGCAGCTGGGCGGCCCATTGCAGCACCTGCAGATCGTCCTGGCCCCAGTGGCCGGGGTCCAGCGCGGCCCAGATGTGCGTGGCCACTTCGGCCACGCGCTGGCCTTGCTGGCGGTCGTAGCCGAAGCGCTGCAGCAGGCTGGCCACGGAGTTGTGGCGGATGTCGCGTTGTTTGGCGTCGTGGTCATCGCGTTGGATCAGGTCCAGCAGGGCACCTTGGCGCAGGGCGCCGTCGGAGATTTGCATGCGCTCGATGTCAAGCATTTGCATCAATGCCAGCAGCACGGAAATGCCGCCGCCGATGACGGGCTTGCGGTCTTCGCGCAAACCTTCAAAGCACAGCCGATCCACGTGCTGGGCTGCAATCAGCCGGGCCTTGAGCTGCTCGGCGCTGCTGCGGGTGATGGTCTGCGGCGCGTCGCCGAGTTGATGCAGGATTTGCGCCACCGCGCCCATGGTGCCCGATGCGCCATAGACGCATTCGCGCGGGTAGCGGGCAAAGCGCGCCAAGTGCTCCTCAATGATGGCGCTGGCGGCCAGCTCGGCTTTGGCGAAGGCCTTGGCGCTCAGGCGCCCGTCGCTGAAGAAGCGCTGTGACCAGGAAACGCTGCCGAAGGGGAAGGACACAGCCTCCAGTGGCGTTTGGCCAATGCCGGCGATCAGCTCGGTGGAGCGCCCGCCGATGTCGATCACCAGGCGCTGCTCCTGCACGTTGCGCGGCAGCAGATAGGTCACGCCCTGGTAAATCAGGCGCGCTTCCTCCTGGCCGGAGATGACTTCGATGGGGTGGCCCAGCAGTTGTTCGCCGCGTTCGAGAAATTGCGCGCGGTTACGCGCCTCGCGCAGGGTTTGTGTGGCCAGCGCCCGTACCTGGTTGGGGGCAAAGTCGCGCAGCCGCTCGCCAAAGCGCGCCAGGCATTGCCAGCCGCGCTGCATGGCCGCTTCGTCCAGGCAGCTGTCGGCGTCGAGCCCTGCGCCTTGGCGTACGGTTTCCTTCAAATAGTCCACGCGCTGCAGATGGCCGTTGTGCAGGATGCTGATTTCCAGCCGGAAGCTGTTGGAGCCCAGATCCACAGCGGCCAAGCGTTCACCGTCTTTCATATCGTTCTTTTGATGGGGCGTTGAGTCACAGCGCGCGATTGTAGGCAAGGGCGCTCAGGCGCGAGCCCTTGGCAATGGGGATGCTCTTCTCTGGCGCCGCATCAGCCCTGCGGCGCGGGCAGGATGTCGATGCCGCCGTCGCTGGCGCGTTGGACGCGCACGGGCAGGGATTGGGGCAGCAGGCGCAACCACTCGTAGGCCATGGCGATGCGCACGCGACCGAGCACCGGCAATGCAGCGGCGCCTGGGGCAACGCGAATGGGGGCGTGGTGGTAGCGCGCCAGGCGCTGCGCAGCCGCGGCCAGTGGCTCGCCGTCAAAGAGCAGCCAGCCGTGCTGCCAGGCAGCGGCGTCCTCGGGGCGCTCCAGCTGGGTGTGGTGGGCCTGGCCATGGGCATCGAGCATGACTTGCTGGCCCGCGCCCAGCAGCAAGGGGGCAGGACGGGGCTGATCGGGGGCGCCAGGCAGCGGCTGCACTCGCACCTGGCCGCTTTGTACGGCGATGCGCAGCTGCGGTGACTGGGGCGTGCCTTGCCACTCCACGCCAAAGCGGGTGCCCAGTACGGTGATGTGGGCCAGCGTGGTATGCACGGTGAAGGGGCGCTGCGCATCGGGCGCGACGGCGAAGAAGGCGCTGCCTCGGTGCAGCTGGGCCTGGCGCTCGGTGCTGAAATAGCGCAGCACGACGTGGCTGGCGGCATCCAGCGTGAGCTGGCTGCCGTCGGGCAGATCTTGCCGCTGCAGTTGACCGATGCCGCTGTCCAGCGCCAGCGTCCATTGCGGCGCGCCCAGCCCGCCCTGGCGCAGCAGCCAGGGGCGCAGCAAGAGCGCCAGTCCGCCCATCGCACCCAGCCCCAGAAGGGCAGAAAGCGCTTGGCGCCGCCCGCCGTGGCGGCGCGCGGTTGACATGGTGGGCTGGGGTGCCGTGGCTGTTGTGCCTGAGGCTTTGGGCGCAGTCAGCGTCGTCGGCGCTTCGCCACGCCATTGGTACAGCGCAGCTTCAATGGCCGCCATGCCTGCGGCAATGTCGCGCTCAATGGTTTTGATGGAGACGCCGTGCTGCTGCGCCAGCTCGGCCTGGGGCAGGCCATCGAGCCGATGGGCCAACAACACCTGGCGCTGACGCTGGCCCAGCTGGCCCAGGTGCTGGTCGATCGCAGCCAAGGCCTGGCGCAACTCATGGGCGCGGGCCGGGTTGGCGTGAGTTTGTGGCCAGTGGCAGGGCTGCTCGGTATCTTCGTGCCCGGCCACTTCGATCCACTGCTGTTGCCTGCCCTGATCGCGCAGGCGGTTGAGCGCCAGCCGTGCGCCTACGGCATAGATATAGGCCCGAGCCGAATCGTGCTGGGCGGCAGCGCCTGGCTCCTCGGGCCAGCGGCCAGCCAGTATGGGCTGTGCTGTGCTGCAAGGGCTGTCTTGGGCGCTGTTCGCATCGGCATGCACGACCAGGCGCAGCCAGGTCTCGTGCGCCAGCTCGTGCGCGGCATCGCTGCAGCCAGTGCGTTGGCGCAAAAAGCGCACCAGGCCTTCATAGTGCTGGCCAAACACGGCCAGCGCTGCGCCGGCAGTCATGGGCTGTGGGGAGGTGGGGTGGGCGCCAAGCATTTTCAGGGATGAGAATCGTTCTTGATTCTATGTCTGTTTTTTGCCTGGGATGGCCGGGGCTGCAGCGCTGCGCACAAGGCCAGAGGGGCAGGAAAGGCTTGAGCGGGGCTGGCTCACACCACGCAGCGCAGGCCTGGCAGGCGGGCCAGCAGGGCGCTGAGCAGCAGTGAGATCAGCAGCGTGCAGGCTGCAACCAGCGGGATGAATGCCCATTGCGTCAGCGCGTCGGGGCGCAGCAGCCGGTAGCTGCCGATGGCGTCGAGCACCAGCGGGTGCAGCAGGTAAATGCCCAGTGTGTGGCGTGCCACGGCACTGGTTGCTCTGCCCAGTAACGGGCGCTGCAGGCGGCGCAGCAGATGCACTGCCGCCAGCGACATGGCGATGACGCCGGGGCTGAAGTAATCGTAAAAGTACAGGCCGGCAGCCAGGCCATGGCGGAGCGCTACGGCATACAGGCCAAACATGGTGGCCAACATGGCCAAGCCAAACAGCAGCGGCGCTGCGGCCGACCGGCGCGGCGCCGTTGCTGGTGCCTGCTGCAGCGTACTGCCATACAGGTAGTAGCCCAGAAAAGGCAGCCAGAGGGTGAAGAACAGCGCTGGCAGCAGGCGCAGGCCGCCGTGCTGCACCAAGTTCATCATGGCGGCAATGGCCAGCAGGGCCAAGGAAAGGGCGCGACGCTGTGCCATAGGCATGGCAGCGCTGTGACGCGAAAGCCAGGGGGTGAGCAGGTACAGCCCGGCCAGCATGCTCAGAAACCACAGGTGAAAGTGCGGCGCGCCAGCCAGCCAGGATCGCGCCAGGCCGGGCGCCAGCGCCTGCCAGGCCGCACTCAGGCTGCTTGGTAGCTGGGCTTGCTGCAGCAACAGCCATGCGTTGTAGAACAGGCCCCAGAACAGCAGCGGCGCCAGCACACGTGCCATGCGCCGGCGCTGCGCCTGCCAACTGGCAGCGGCGCTGTGCGGCGTGAGCAGCAGGCAGCCGCTGAGCATGACGAATACCGGCACGCTCCATCGCATGGCCGCATCCCAGGCATTGCCGGCCCACCAGTCTGCCGAGCCCAGCGGCGCATAGACCACGGCGCTGGCGGCCACGTGCAGCAGCACCACGGCGGCGCAGGCCAGCAGCCGGGCGTTGTCGATCCAGACGCTGTGAACAGGCAGCTCTGCAACGCTGCCAATGAGCGACTGTGTGGAATCGGGCGGGGCACCAGACATGGCAAGATGCGCTCCGTTACAGTTGTGGTGTGCCCAGCCATTTTGGCAGGCTGCTTGTGCAGAAGCATTCCTGCAAAACCCGTATGCGCCGCGCAGCTTGGCCTTTTGAGCTTGCGGAGCCAGCGCTCAATGCTCAAAAATACAAATGAGAATAAGCATTGATATTGTTCTGTACAATTTGAAAAATAAACGCCTGCTTTTCCTGTCCTCCCAAGCGCCTCGCACCGCTCCTAGCGCCATGCCTCGGACAAGGGGGTGTTGAGATTGGGCCTGCAAAGCGGGTTCTGACCGAAAACACCGCTGCAACACTAAGCATGTCAACAACCCCAGGTGTGGCGCGAGGAGTTTGAGGACAGGCCGAAAGGCCAGCAGCCCAGGTGGCAACGCTGCCTGGTTGCGGCACAGTTTTTCCATCAACGACAAGGAGTTCTACAGCCATGCCCACACGCAAACCAAGTCACCTTGCCCTCGCCTTGCTGCCCATGTTGCTGGCCGCTTGCGCCAGCACCCAGCCGCAGGCCCCGGCCGAGCAGCACAAGCAGGCCACCCCCGTACAGGGCAGCCGGCCCGCAGCTTCCGTCGGCCATGGCAATGACATTGGTGAATACATCCAGGTCATGGATGGCAACAAGGATGGCGCTGTCACTGCCGAGGAGGTGCGCGCCCAGCGCATGGAGCACTTCCAGCGCGTCGATGCCAACCGCGACGGCAAGATCGACATTCAGGAGTACGTGAGCGAATTTCAGCAGCGTCTGCAAGCCGGCATGGTGGGCGACCGCGCAGAAATCGACCGCATGACGCTGGTGCGCTTCAATTCCCTGGCCGGTGAAGGGCAAAGCCACGTCAGCCGCAGCCGCTACGACCAGGCCAGCGAGCGCGCCTTCGCCGCCTTCGCGCAGGGCAAGTTGCCGGAGAAGCTCTCTGCCAGCAAACAGGGCCAAGGCCAAGCGCATGGCCATGGCCATGGCGACAAGGCCGAGAAAGGCCAAGGCCAGCAGCGCCCCAACATGCTGGCCATGCCCACCAATCACAGCAAGGCTGGCATGATGGCTTTGTACGACCTCAACCGCGATGGCAAGCTCACGCGCGAGGAGTTTGACAAAGTGCGCGAAGAGCAATTCAAGCGCACCGATGTCAATGGCGACGGGCGCCTGAGCCTGGGCGAATACGCCACCGAGTTCGATCTGCGCATTGACGCAGGCGTGAGCGAACTCATGGCACGGCAGATGACCCAGGCGCGCGTGCGCTTTGGCATCCTCGACGCCGACAAGAGCGACTTCCTGGAGGCGGAAGAATTCGTCCAAAGCGGCATGCGCATGTTCCAGCGCGTCGACCGCAACAGCGATGGTCGCGTCGATCAGGTCGATGCCTCGCTGCCGGCACCCAAGCGCGGCGAAGGCGCAGCCCGCCAGCAAGAAGGCCAGAAAGATTCGACCAAGGCGAAGAAGTAAGCCTGCTCTTTGACCATCACAGCGGGCCGCTTGCACTGGCCCGTTGTGGTCAGGCCTGAAACAAACCCCTGTGCGCCAATGGCGCACAGGGGTTTGTTTCATCTGCCGGGGCAGCGGGCGGCCGGCTATTGCGTTTGCCCGGCAGGCTGCGAACGCTCAGTGGTTCAATCCCCGGGTTCACCTGCCTGGAACAAGGCGGGCAGATCACGTGCGCCGTGCAGGATGCGCACGATCAGCACGGCATCGTGCTCGTCAGACTCGAAGAAGATGACGTAGCGGCCATGGGCACATGAACGGATGCTTTTGCCCAGCTCGGGACGCAGGCGATAGCTGCGTGGACTGAGGGCAATGCGCTGGCACTGCGCGCGCAACTCGCGCACAAAGCTCAGGGCGCGTACGGGGTTGTCGGCCGCGATGTAATCAGCAATGGCTTCGAGGTCTTGCTCGGCCAGCGGGGTAAGGGCCAGGCGCATCAGCGATCGGCTTGCGAGGCGTACTTGGTTTCGAGGCGCTCGAACACCGCATCGGCGCACTGGGCAGTGCCACTGGCGTGGCCTGCAGCGATTTCTTCGCGCAGGGCTTGGAGCTCGAGCTGCCTGCGCCCCTCTTGCTCTTGCAGCAGGCGCAATCCTGCCTGCACGACTTCGCTGATGTTGTTGAAGCGACCGCTTTGCACCTGATCGCGGATGAAGGCCTCGAAGTGATTGCCGAGGGCGACATTGATGGGCATGGCACATCCTCCTGGTAGTTGGCTGCAGCGATTGTGTGTGGCGTCCGCCAGCCGGTCAATGTCTTGCGGCTTTGGTGGCATTGGGCTTGAGCGCCTGTTCAAAGCCTCTGCATGGCGGGCGATGACGCGGACTTGGGCGGTCTACGGCGTTGTAAAGCCTCGGTCGGGCCCTGTGGGCTCGGCCGAAGCTGTCAACAGGGCAAGCTGTATTGAACAGCCCCTCACACATGCAGCGCCTGGCCCAGGGCGCGCAGGGCGGTTTCCTGAATGGCTTCGCCCAGGCTGGGGTGGGCGTGGATGGTGTGGCCTACGTCTTCCAGGTGCGCGCCCATTTCGATGGATTGCGAGAAGGCTGCGGCCAGCTCGGCGACGTGGCCGCCCACGGCCTGCCAGCCGAGGATGCGGTGCGTGTCCTTGCGGGCCACGACGCGGATGAAGCCTTCGCTGTCCTCCAGCGTCATGGCGCGGCCGTTGGCGGCAAAGGGGAATTGGGCGCTGAGCACTTCGTGGCCGGCGGCCTTGGCCTCCTCGGGCGAGAGGCCGACGCTGACGACCTCGGGGTCGGTAAAGCACACGGCCGGGATTTGCGCGGGCTGGAAGCGCCGCGTCTTGCCCGCGATGATCTCGGCCACCATTTCGCCCTGGGCCATGGCGCGGTGCGCCAGCATGGGCTCGCCGGTGAGGTCGCCAATGGCCCACACATTGCGCATGCTGGTGCGGCATTGCTCGTCGATCTGTACGGCGCGGCCTTTCATGTTCAGCTGCAGGTCTTCCAGGCCGTAGCCTTCGGTGCGCGGCTTGCGGCCCACGGCCACCAGCACCTGGTCGGCTTTGAGAGTGGTGGGCTTGGCATTGGCCTCGCCTGCGGGGCGGATGTCCACGCCGGTGGCTTTGCCCGAGGCCGGGCCGACGACCTGGTGGTTCAGGTACAGCGCGATGCCCAGCTTTTCCAGCCGCGCCTGCACGGGGCGGGTCAGCTCGGCGTCGTAGGCGGGCAGGATGCGCGGCGCGGCCTCGACGACGCTGACGGCCACGCCCAGCTTGCGGTAGGTGATGCCCAGCTCCAGGCCGATGTAGCCGCCGCCGACGACGATCAGCGTCTTGGGCAGCTGCTGGGGCGAGAGCGCCTCGGTGCTGGAGATGATGCGCTGGCCGTCAAAGGGCAGCATGGGCAGCTCCACCGGCTGCGAGCCGTTGGCCAACAGCAGGTGCTCGCACTGGATGCGCTGCGTGGCCTGGCCCTGGGCGTCGCGCACTTCGACGGTCTTGCCATCAAGGATGTGCGCCCAGCCCTGCACGACTTGGACTTTCTGACGTTTGAGCAGCGCGCCCACGCCGCCGGTCAGGCGCTGCACGATGCCGTCTTTCCAGGCGATGGTCTGGGCCAGATCCAGGCTGGGCTTTTGCACGCGGATACCCAGCGGGCTGTCGCCGCTGGCCTGGGCCTGGGCGCGGGCGTATTCGCTGGCGGCGTGAATCAGCGCCTTGGAGGGGATGCAGCCGATGTTCAGGCAGGTGCCGCCCAGGGCCTGGGCTTCGACCAGGGTGGTCTGGATGCCCAATTGCCCGGCGCGGATGGCAGCCACGTAGCCGCCGGGGCCGCCGCCGAGGATCAGCAGTTTGGTTTGAAGGGTTTGCATAAAGAGTCTGGTATCGCTTCAGTGGTGCCGGGCGGGCTCTGGCAAGGGTCAGGCCCGCCCGCCCTTGGTGAGTCAGTCGATGAACAGCTGCGCCGGGGTTTCCAGCAGGGCGCGGATGGCCTGGATGAAGCGCGCCGCGTCCATGCCGTCCACCACGCGGTGGTCGAACGAGGAGGACAGGTTCATGGTCTTGCGGATCACGATCTGGCCGCCCAGCACCACGGGCTTTTCCACCAAGCGGTTGACGCCGACGATGCCCACCTCGGGGTGGTTGATCACCGGGGTGCTGACGATGCCGCCCAGCGCGCCCAGGCTGGTGAGGGTGATGGTCGAGCCGCTGAGTTCGTCGCGCGTGGCCTTGCCCGCACGAGCGGCTTCGGCCAGGCGCGCCACTTCGGCGGCATTGCCCCACAAGTCGCGCGATTCGGCATGGCGCAGCACAGGCACCACCAGGCCGCCATCGGTCTGCGCGGCAATGCCCAGGTGCACGCCGTCGTAGCGGGTGACGATGCCCGCGTCGTCGTCAAAGCGCGCATTGATTTGCGGGAAGTCGCGCAGCGCAACCACCATGGCGCGGGCGATGAAGGGGATCATGGTGAGCTTGCCGCGCTCCTTGCCGTACTGGGCATTGAGCTTGCCGCGCAGGGCTTCCAGCTCGGTGACGTCCACCTCCTCCACATAGGTGAAGTGCGGGATGCGGCGCTTGGACTCCTGCATCTTCTCGGCGATCTTGCGGCGCAGGCCGATGACGGGCACCTGCTGCACGCCAGTGCGCATGGCGTAGCCGCTGCCGGCATGGCTGGCCGGGCCGCCCTGGCCGCTGGCGCGCTGCATGTAGGCGTCCAGATCCTCGTGCAGGATGCGCCCGTGCGGGCCGCTGCCGGGCACGAATTGCAACTCGATGCCCAGGTCCCAGGCGCGGCGGCGCACCGCAGGCGAGGCCAGCGGCGCTTCGCCAAAGTTGCGCGCCGCAGGGGCTGCCTGGGCAACCGGGGCGGCGCTGCCCGTGCGCGGCGCGCTGGCCGGAGCCTTGGCGGCGGGGGGCGGTGCAGCTGCTGGCTGGGCCGCTGGGGTTGCAGGGGCCGCTGCCGGTGCAGGGGGCGTGGCAGCGGCAGCTGTGGCCGAGGCAGCCGCAGCGGGGGCGGCGGCTTCGTCGGCGCTGACATTGCCTTCGCCTTCGACCTCCAGGCGGATCAACTCCGAGCCCACGGCCATCATTTCGCCCAGCTTGCCGCCCAGGGCCAGCACTTTGCCAGCCACAGGCGAGGGGATTTCGACGGCGGCCTTGTCGGTCATGACGTCGGCCAGGTTCTGATCCTCGCGCACCGTGTCGCCGACCTGCACATGCCAGGCCACCAGCTCGACCTCTGCGATGCCCTCGCCGATGTCCGGCATCTTGATGATGTGAATACCCATTGCTTTATGCCTCCATCACTTTCTTCAGGGCCTGGGCGACGCGCTCGGGCCCGGGGAAGTACGACCATTCCTGTGCGTGCGGGTAGGGGATGTCCCAGCCAGCGACGCGCTCGATGGGCGCTTCCAGGTGGTAGAAGCAGTGCTCTTGCACCAGCGACAGCAGCTCAGCGCCAAAGCCAGCGGTGCGCGTGGCCTCGTGCACGACGACGCAGCGGCCGGTTTTTTGCACGGACTGCACGATGGTGGGCAGATCCAGCGGCCAGAGGCTGCGCAGGTCGATGATTTCGGCATCGATGCCCGACTCTTGCGCCGCAGCCTCGGCCACGAACACCATGGTGCCGTAGGCGATCACCGTCACGGCCTTGCCTGGGCGCACGATCTTGGCCGAATCCAGCGGCACGGTGTAATGCCCGTCGGGCACCTCGCCCAGCTCATGCTTGGACCAGGGCACGACCGGGCGGTCATGGTGGCCGTCGAACGGGCCGTTGTACAGGCGCTTGGGCTCCAGGAACACGACCGGGTCGTTGTTCTCGATGGCAGCGATCAGCAGGCCCTTGGCGTCATACGGGTTGCTGGGCATCACGGTGCGGATGCCGCAGGTGTGCGTGAACAGCGCCTCGGGGCTTTGGCTGTGCGTCTGCCCGCCGTAAATGCCGCCGCCGCAGGGCATGCGGATCACCATTGGCGCGGAGAAATCGCCCGCCGAGCGGTAGCGCAGCCGCGCCGCCTCGCTCATGATTTGGTCCAGCGCCGGATAGACGTAATCGGCAAACTGCACCTCCACCACCGGGCGCAGGCCGTAGGCGGCCATGCCCACGCCGGCGCCGACGATGCCGCTTTCGGTGATCGGCGCATCGAACACGCGGTTCTTGCCGTACTTGGCCTGCAGGCCCTCGGTGCAGCGGAACACGCCGCCAAAGTAGCCCACGTCCTCGCCATAGACCACCACGTTGTCGTCGCGCTCGAGCATCACGTCCATGGCCGAGCGCAGCGCTTGAATCATTGTCATCTTGGCCATGCTCACACCCCCAGCTGCTGGCGTTGCGCAATCAGATGCGGCGGCATCTGCTCGTACACGTCGTCAAACATATCAGCGGCGCTGCGCTGCGGGCCGCTGATGAGGGTTCCGTAGCCCTCGGCCTCCTTCTGCGCGGCCAGCACCTCGGCTTCGACCTCGGCCTGCACGGCCTCGTGCTCGGCCTCGCTCCAGGCGCCCAGGCCCGTCAGGTGTTTGGACAGGCGCACGATCGGGTCGCCCAGCGGGAAGCGCTGCCAGTCATCGGCCGGGCGGTACTTGCTCGGGTCGTCGGAGGTGGAGTGCGGCCCGGCGCGGTAGCTGACCCACTCGATCAGCGTCGGCCCGTGGTTGCCGCGCGCGCGCTCGGCGGCCCAGCGCGAAGCGGCCAGCACGGCCAGGAAATCATTGCCATCCACGCGCAGCGACGCAATGCCCATGCCCGTGCCGCGCGCGGCAAAGGTGGCGGTGGAGCCGCCGGCAATGGCCTGGAAGGTGGAAATCGCCCACTGGTTGTTCACCACGTTCATGATGACCGGCGCGTTATAGACCTGCGCGAACACCAGCGCGGTGTAGAAGTCCGCCTCGGCCGTGGCGCCATCGCCAATCCAGGCCGTGGCAATGCGCGAGTCGTGCTTGATGGCCGAGGCCATCGCCCAGCCCACGGCCTGCACGTACTGCGTGCCCAGGTTGCCGGAGATGGAGAAAAAGCCATAGTCCTTGGCCGAGTACATCACCGGCAACTGGCGGCCCTTCACCGGGTCGGCCGTGTTGGAGTAGATCTGGTTCATCATCTGCACCATCGGCATGCCGCGCGTGAGCAGGATGTTTTGCTGGCGGTAGGAGGTAAAGCACATGTCGTCCTGGTTGAGCGACATGGCCTGGCCCACGCCAATGGCCTCCTCGCCCAGGCTTTGCATGTAGAAGGAGGTTTTCTTCTGCCGCTGCGAGATCACCATGCGCGCGTCGAAGGCGCGCGTGAGCATCATGAGCCGCAGGCCGCGGCGCAGCTCCTCGACGCTGGCCTTGGGATCCCACGGGCCCTGGGCCTGGTGGTTCTCGTCGAGCACCCGGATCAAGCTGTTCTTCAGCGAGATGGTGTCCTCATACGCGCAGTCGATGGCCGGGCGGGGCACTTCGCCGGCCTTGGAGAGCTTCAAGAAGGAAAAATCGGTCTTCTGCCCCGGTCGCGCCGATGGCTCCGGGACTTGCAGGCGCAGCCTGCCTTTGCCTGGCCCCTGCGCGGGGGCCTTGGATTTGCGCATGGTTGGTGTCTCCCAGTGGATTGTGTCCACCATTGGTTGCAGGCTCTGCCGCTCTTGCAACGCAAACCCCGCCGGGCCGGGCCTGGCGGGGTTTGGATGTGGGGCAAAGACCCAGGAAAAATCGACTTGTGCGGGCGAGTGTGTCGCCCTGCAAAGCCACTGCCGTCACGGGGCGGGTGACCCCTGCTCAGGCCGGGCGCTATCCTAGCAAGCACATGCCGCCTTGGCAGGTCGTGCAAACCCTCAGATGCTGCGTGCAGGCGCAAGCGGTGGGATTTTTGGCCCGATTCGTGCACTGCAGGAAGGCAGGACTGCATGACACACAGAAAAATTTTATTGAAAGTTAACGGTAATAAGAATAATTCCTATATGATCTACAAAAGAACGTGTCAGCCATTGGCGCCGACACGCTTTTTTTGTTCTTGGAAAGGGAAGGCGGATGATTCGCAACGGCAACCGGAGGCAGCGCGCGCTGCCTTGGCGCACATGGGCGCTGGTCTGTGCGGTAGGGCCGCTGGCGTCCTTGGGCGCCAGCGCGCAGCAGGCGGCAATCACGCCCGTTGTGCAGGCGCAGCAAGTGCAACAGGCGCAGGATGTGGAGCTCGATGAGGTCGTCATCAGCGCTGCGGGCTATGAGCAAGCCTTGGCCGAGGCGCCAGCGACGATTTCCGTCATCACGGCGCAGGACTTGCAAGGCAAGTACTACCGCGATGTGAGTGACGCTTTGCAGGATGTGCCAGGCCTGAGTGTGGAGGGCGGCGCCAGCAGGCGTCTGGAATCCACCTCCATCACCATCCGTGGCATGGGCGAGAGCTACGTGCTGTTTCTCGTGGATGGCAAGCCTTTGGGCGATTCGGCCGAGGCCTACTACAACGGCTTTGGCGGTGCAACCAAGATCAATCAACTGCCGCCCATGTCGGCCATTGAGCGCATCGAGGTCATCCGTGGCCCCATGTCTTCGCTTTACGGCTCCAGCGCGCTGGGCGGAGTGATCAACATCATCACCAAGAAGCAGGGCATGCAGTGGTCTGGCTCCCTGACGGTGGATACCGTGCAGCAACAGGCTGGGCAGGCGGGCGATTCCTGGCAGGCCGCTTACTACCTGAGCGGGCCATTGAGCGAGCGAGTGGGGCTGACGCTGTCTGGCTCGAAGTTCCGCCGCGCAGAAGACAAGGTTCAGGACGGTTGGGCCAAGAAAGACCGCGAACATGCCACGGCGCGCCTGCACTGGGCGCTCAGCCAGGCGCAAAGCCTGGAATTGGAAGCGGGCTTGAGCCGCAACGAAAACCTGCGCACCCAGGCACGCTCGGGGGTGGATCAAGACATGTCCAACCGCCGCCCCCAGTGGGCGCTGACGCACGAGCTGCGATGGGGGCAGGGGATGAGCACGCGTTCCTTTGCCACGCACGAGAAAGTCTCCGTGCGCAACGGCGGCAACCGCTCGTCCTATGAAATGGCCAGCCTCAACAGCAAGACCGTGGTGCCACTGGCGCGGCACATGCTGACCGTGGGTGCCGATGTCAAGCAGGAGAAAACCCGCCATATGGCATCGCGCTTTCCCGGCTCTATCAAAACCAATCTCTCGCGCTGGCAGGCGGCCCTGTTCGCTGAGGATGAGTTTGCGCTCGGCGATGCGCTCTCGCTCACGGGCGGCCTGAGGCTCGATCGCAATCAGCACTACGGCACGGAAATCACCCCGCGCCTGTATGCGGTCTATCGCTTGGGCGGGCAGTGGTCGCTCAAGGGCGGCATGGGCGGCGGCTACAAAACCCCCTCGCTGAAGCAGGCCGATGACAACATCGTAGAGATCGCCGCGCGCGGCGCGGCCTGGGACAAGGGCAACACCCAGCTCAAGCCCGAGCGCAGTGCCAACTACGAGCTGGGCGCCGTCTGGGCCGATGGTCCGCGCAGCCTGGGCATCACCTACTACAACACGCGCTTCAAGGACAAGATCTCCACCACGCGCATTTGCAACAGCCCGGCCAATGCGCCCAACTGCCACTACAACGGCGAGGTGCGACAGCGCATCAATCAATACATCAACCTGGATCGCGCCAAGCTCCAGGGTTTGGAGCTGGCCGCCAAGGCCCCGCTGGGGCCGGTGCTGCTCAAGGCCAGCTACACCTGGTCGGACAGTGAAATCACCCGTGGCGCCAATCTGGGAAAGCCCCTGAACAACCTGCCCCGGCACATGCTCAACCTCGGCGCCGACTGGTCCGTCAACACGCACTGGACGGTGTGGGGCAAGGCCAAATACAAAGGCAAGACGCTGGAGGACGGCCAAAACCAGTACCCCGCATACACCCTGGTGGATGTGGGCATGGCCTACGACATCGGCGCGCAATGGCAGGTTTTCGGCGGCATCTACAACCTGCTGGACAAGCAAATCACGCGCGACGTATTCGGCAAATCGCTCGATGGCCGACGCTGGCACATCGGCGTGACGGCGCAGTTCTGAACACGCTCTGAGTGCGCGCATGTCCTGCGATGCGCACAAAGGCTGTTGACAAGCATTGGCCATGCACAGGCACACCATGATGACAAGCAAGCCCTCATCTTCTGCTGTTGCGCGGCCTGCGGCACCCGCACTGCCTTGGCGATATCGACTGGCCGTGGCCTCGCGCGCGCTGGCGGGCGTGGGCCTGGGGTACGTGCTGGCAGCCCAGGCGGCCTCGCTGCTGGCGCTGCTGTGGCAGGCGTTGGGCATGCCGCGCGCCGATGCCGTCACCCTCGCGGTCATGCTGGCCTTCATCCTCTACGCCTGCGCGCTGCTGTGGGCTTTTGCCTGCTCCAGTGGCTGGCGCGTCTGGCGCGTGCTGGGCGTGGGCGTGCTGGCTTGCACGGCGCTGCTGTGGTGGGCGCACGCCGGGGCGGGTGCGGCATGAGGCCCGATGGAAAACCCGAGGGCTTGCGCCAGGCCATGTCCTGGTTGCACACCTGGAGCAGCCTGCTGCTGGGCTGGCTGCTGTTTGCCATTTTTTTCACTGGCACGCTCAGCTACATGCGCAGCGAAATTGACGATTGGATGCGCCCTGAGCTGCATGCTGCATCGCCCGCCACACCGCCCGCGCAGGCAGCCGGCCATGCCTTGCAGGCTTTGCAGCGGCTGGCCCCACAGGCCGACAGCTGGACGATTGCCCTGCCCAGCGCCCGGCAGACGGCGCTGGCGGTCAGTTGGCGCGCCCCCCAGCGCCCTGGCGCAGCGGCGGCAGCGGCAGGCAGCGCGCCGCCTGGCCGGGCAGGGCAAATCACCCATTACCTGGACGCCGCCACGGGCGAGCCGCTGACGCCGCGCCAGACGCGCGGGGGCAGCTTTCTCTACCGTTTCCACTTCGAGCTGTATGGCCTGCCGCGCCTGTGGGCGCGCTGTCTGGTGGGCATCGCCACCATGATGATGTTCGTGGCCATCGTCAGCGGCGTCATCACGCACAAGAAAATCTTCAGCGACTTTTTCACCTTCCGCCCCGGCAAAGGCCAGCGCTCCTGGCTGGACGCACACAACGCCAGCGCCGTGCTGGCCCTGCCTTTTCACATCGTCATCACCTTCAGCGGGCTGCTGCTGTTGGCCAACATGCTTATGCCCTGGCCCACCCAGACCGTTTACAAGGGCGATACCACGGCGTATTTCATGGAGTCGCGCGGCCTGGCGCCCGCCTCATCAGCCCCGTCAGCCCCGTCAGCCCCAACCGCCACAGCAGGCCGTGCATCGGCCTTGCCTGCCGCCGGGCCTGCGCGCGGCCCCAGTGCGCAACAGCGCCTGGATGAGCCGGCCATCAGCGCCGCCACCTTGCAACACCTGCTGGTGCAGGCCCAGTCGCAATGGCCAGAGCGCGGCGTGGGCCGCATCAGCATCCAGGCCCCTTACTCGCCCAGCGCCACGGTGGAGCTGCGCGAAGGCGGGGGCGAGCACCTGAGCGCGCGCAACCACAACGCCCGCAGCCTGCGTTTTGACGCCCACGGCGCGCCCCTGCCGGTCGCTGCGCCGGCCCAGCCCTCCTGGGTGCGGGCCAGCTACAACATCCTCGTGGCCCCGCACCTGGGCCGCTTTGCCGAGCCTGCCGTGCGCTGGCTGCTGTTTCTCTCCGGCTTGCTCGGCTGTGCGATGGTCGGCAGCGGTATGGCGCTTTGGGTCGTCAAACGCCTGCCCCAGCGCGCCAAGCAGGGCTACACCCCGCGCGGGCACCGGCTGGTCGAGCAGCTCAACGTCGCCGCCATCGCCGGGCTGTGCGTGGCCACGGCCAGCTACTTCTGGCTCAACCGCCTGCTGCCTGCCAGCCTGGCCGATCGCGCGCTGTGGGAAATTCGCGGCTTTTTCCTGGTCTGGCTGCTGTGCGCCCTGCACCCCTGGCTGCGCAGCCACGGCCGTGCTTGGCAAGAGCAAATGAGCGCAGCGGCCTTGCTGTTTGCGCTGCTGCCACTGCTCAACCCCTTGACGGGCGGCGTCGCATGGCCGTTTGCCTTGGCGCGCCAGCAATGGGGCGTGGCCAGCGTGGATGCGATTGCGCTGCTGATGGCCGCTGCCTGCGGCGCAGTCGCCTGGCGGCTGAACCGCGCCAAAACCCAGGCGCGGCCAGCCAAGGCTGCTGCCTCATCCAAGGCAACCACTGCGGCAACAGCCGCCAGCATCGCTGCCCAGGAGCCCAGCGCATGAGCACCTGGCACGCCATGCCCTTGATCCTGGCCTTGAGTTTTACGGGTTTCGTGCTGCTGGCCAGCGCCATGCAGCGCCACTGCGATGAGTTTGCGCCCAGCCCTTGGCTGGGCAGTTTGCGGCGCAGGCGGGGGCAGGGCGCAGCCGCCCTGGGCCTGGCGCTGTTGTTTTGCCTGGGCCAATGGCCTGCGGCGCTGGCAGTGCTGGTCTGGCTGGGGCTGCTGACTTTTGCCGCCTTGGCCCTGGGCCTGCTGCTGACCTACGCCAGCGCCCGCGCCCATCGTTTTGTGGCCTGGGGCGCGACCGCCTGTTTATTGGCTGCGCTGTGGCTGGGGGCGTGGCGCGCCATTGGCTGATGGCGCATGGCGCGTAGCAGAGCGCAGCAGATGGCATGGCATCGACGCGATGCACCAATGCCGTGTACCAATGCCGTGCATCAACGCCATACTTCAGCGCGGCGCAATCAGCCAGCCGCCGTCGCCCTGGCGTTGCACGCGCACGGGCAGCGTGCGCGGCAGGCTGGCCAGAAAAGCGCCCGGATCGCGGATGGGAAAGCTGCCCGTCAGCCGCAGCGCTTGCAGGCGCTGGGCGTTGCCCGCCAGGCGCAGGCCGGGGCGCAGGTAGCCATTCCAGCGCTCCACCACTTCGGGCAGCGGCGTGGCGTGGAACACCAGCCAGCCACCGTCCATACCGCCTTGCCATGCGCCCACGTCGGCGGCGTCGATGGGTTGGGGCTGGCCGCTGTGGCCTGCGCCAAGGCGCAATTGCTGGCCCGCGCCCAGCTCCGCCAGCGGCGCGCTTGGTTCGACCTGGGCGGCCGGGGCATCGGCCTGCGCCCACACGGCTACGCGCCCTTGGGCCACAGCCACGTGCATGTGCGCCTGGCGCACGGCCACGCTAAAGCGCGTGCCCAGCACACGCACCCGGCCCTGGGCGGTGAACACCGTCAGCGGGCTGTCTGCATCCGGGGCCACTTGCAGGTGAATTTCGCCGCGCTCCAGGTGCAGCTCGCGGCGCTGGCGGTACAGGGCCACGCGCACGCGCGTTTGCGCATCCAGCGCCAGCTCGGTGCCATCGGGCAGCCTCAGGCGCTGGATTTCGCCCTGGCCGGTGGCCAGCGCCTGCGCAAAAGTCGGCCGCAGCCACAGCCAGCGCCCGGCTGCGCCCAGCCCCAGCGTCAGCGCCGCCACGCCCATCAGGCCCAGCACGGCGCGGCGCGGCGCGCCCTGGCGCTCGCGGGCGCTGGGCGGCAGGCTCAGGCTGTCGCGCAGGGCGCTGCCGTCCGTGGCCTGCCAGATTTGGCGCGCCACCTGGCAGGCGGCGGCAAAGGCCGGCTCGCGCGCGCTGCGCGCTTGCAGCTCGGCCTGGGCCGCCTGCGCCTGCTGCGCATCGCCGCCGTGGCTGCGCGCCAGCAGCAACAGGGCCTCGCTGACCAGGGCATCGTTGCTCGGGGCCTCGTCCATCAAAGCCTCATCCGGCAAGCTGTCATGCGCCACGGCGGCGTGGGGCGGCGGCATCTTCATGGTAGGGCGGTGGCGGCAGCCGCCGTGGGCGTTGCAGCGGCAGCGGCCAGCAGCGCGCGCGGGGCCAAGTCCAGCGTGGCGCGCACCACGTGTTTTTCAATGCCGGCCACGCTCACGCCCATGTGGGCCGCGGCCTCGGCATGGCTGAAACCATGCACCCGCACCAAGATGAAAGCCGTGCGCCGCCGCAGCGGCATCAGCGCCAGCCGCGCGCTCAGGCGTTCGAGCTGCTGGCTGGCCGCGCAGCAGCGCTCGGCGCTGGGGGCGGCATCCTGCTCGCACAGCATCGCCAGGTTGTGCAGGGCCTGGGCCTCGGCCCGGCGGCGGCGCGCCTCGT
Organism: Vandammella animalimorsus; assembly: GCF_002288875.1. Taxonomy (NCBI): domain Bacteria; kingdom Pseudomonadati; phylum Pseudomonadota; class Betaproteobacteria; order Burkholderiales; family Comamonadaceae; genus Vandammella; species Vandammella animalimorsus. Next base: position 74,332 of record NZ_NTBH01000001.1, read on the forward strand.
CGATCACCAAATGCCGACCAATGCGAAACAGCAGCGCGCGCAAATCCAGCACCGCATCCAGCCTCGGCCCCAGCGCCCATGCGCGGGCATGGCTTTCTTGCACCACATCGCGCGCGGCCTCGCGGTCGCCCGTGGCGCGGGTGAAGTGGCCCAGCAATTCGTCGTAATGGCGGGTGAAGGACATGCGCGTGCAAGGCAAAAAGGCAAGCCAAGAAGGGTTGGGCGGCCCAGGCTGCAAAAAAGCACGCGCGATGCGTGCAATCTAAATAGGAAGGGTTTGCATTCTATTAATTTTCTGTTGCCGCCCTCCCAAAGAGAGATTGCGATTTTCCCGAAGAGCCTATCTCCACAAAGGAAATTGCCCTCCATGCCTGCAAAGAGCGCCAGGCATGAAGGGCAAGTGCGCCCAGGCCCAGGGCGCGTGGGCGGATTTTTGTGGCGCGCTCAGAAGCGGTAATCCACCGTCAGCATCACGCTGCGCGGGGCGCCCCAGGTGCGCCGCCACAGGGTGGCCCAGTAAGTTTTGTCCAGTGCGTTGTTGACGGTCAGATGGGCAGCCATTTGCGGCGTGAACTGGTAGCGCGCGCTCAGGTTGAGCAGCGCATAGGCGCTTTGCTCCAAACGTACGCGCTGCCCGAGCACGGGGTTATTGCGCCACTCGTGAATACCGCTTTGCCAGTACAGACCGCCGCCCAGCGTCAGCTTATTCCACGCGCCAGACAGGCGGTACTGGGTATGGAGCTTGAGCATGCGGCTGGGGCGGCCGGTCTGTACACGTTCGCCCTGTGCGTTCTTGCTGCTGAGCTGTGTCCAGCCCAGGCCCACGTCCCAGCCGTCGGCCAGGCGGCCGACCAGTTCCAATTCGTAGCCGCGCGTTTTCACGCCTTTGGCGGCGCGATAGGCTTGCTCGTCTTCCGTGCCGGGCACGATCAAGTCGCCGTCTTCGACGGCAAAGTTGTCCTGCGTAGTCTGGAACAACGCAAAGCTGCCATTGAACTGGCCGCCCAGCCATTCGGCCTTCAGCCCAGCTTCCAGGTTCTGGCCTTTGAGCGGGTCGAGGTAGCGGCCATGCCGGTCGCGACTGTCCTGCGGGTTGAAGATGCGCGTGGCGCTGGCATAGGCCGAGTAGCTGCCGTCCAAGTCGTACACCGCGCCGATATAGGGCGTAACCACGTGCGGGTGACGCATGTGGTAGGGGCTGTTCCATTCGGTCTGCGGGCTTTGCTGCTGCCAGTGGGTCAGGCGGGCGCCGGCAATCAGGCGCAGCGGCTCGGCCACGTGCAGGCGCACGGCACCGTAAGCGGCGCGCTGCTTGGTCACGGTGTCCACCACACGCTCGGGCGGGGTCAGCGGCAAGGGGCCAGGCGTATTGCCATCGAATGTCCAGGCGTTGCCCAAGGGCCTTTCATCGTTGGCGGCCGTGCGCAGCGAAAGAAAGTCCTGCCGCGATTGCGACAGGCCCAGCATGGCCTCGTGCTTGCGCCCCCAGGCATTGAACGGGCCTTGCAGGTTCAGCGTGAAATTGCTTTGCTTGCGCCGGGCGTCGTATTGGATGGGCTCTGCCGCCAGGCCCAGGCCGCTGCCGCGATGGAGCAGGCCGTCGGTGAAAGACAGGATTTCCTCGACGTTGTTGCGGATGTGCTGCGCATCCAGCTTCAGCCGCCAGTCATTGCCAAAGTGGTGCTCCAGGTTGGCGAAAGCACTTTTTTGCTGCGTGTTCCATGCGGCCCAGTGTGGTGCCAGGCTGTAACCGCGCGGCCAGTCGATGATGCTGCCATCGTCATGCCAGATCACCAGGCTGCGCCAGGGCATGCCCGGGCGCTGGTTGTCTTGCCAATCGAATCCGGCCGTCAGGCGGGTGGCGGGGGAAAGATCGGCCTCTGCGGTGGCGAAAAACACCTTGCCATTGGCTTTTTCGCGCATGTTGAAGCCATCTTCGCCCGTCGCTTGCGCCACGATGCGGGCGCGCACGCTGCGGCTGGCATTGAGCGGGGCGGACAAATCCGCCATTGCGCTGCGCTGCCGCCTGTTGCCAAGGCGGCCTTGCAGATGGCCGGTGAAAGTATCGGCCTCGGCGCGCTTGCGCACCAGGTTGACCGACGCAGAGGGATCGCCCGCGCCGGTCAGCAGACCTGTGGCGCCGCGCACGACTTCCACCCGGTCATAAATGGCCAGGCTGTTACGCGACTCACCGGCCTCCCAGCCGCTTCCCCAACTCATGGGGGTGCCATCGATCTGGATGGCGTTCAGACCAAAACCGCGGGCGCTATAGCTCTCGCCCCGGCCATCAACGGTGGCGCTGTGCACCCCCGGCGCAGCCGCCACGGCGTCGCTCAGGCTGCTCATGCCCTGGGCCTCGATGCGCTCGCGCGTGATGACGCTGACCGACTGCGGCGTCTCGCGCGGCGAGAGGGCCAAGCCGGTGGCGCTGGACATGGCGCGGGTGGTGAAGGAGCGCGTGCCTTCGGTGGTGCCGCTCACATCCGGCGCGGCGGTGACGGTGACGGCGGGCAAGGTTTGGGCCTCACCTCGCGTGGCGGCAGCGGCGGGCTGGGCCGGTGTGGCGGCTGGGGCGCGGCGCACCACCCAGCCGCCCGCGACGGCTTCGGCCTGCAAGCCGCTGCCGGCCAGCAGTTGCCGCAGCGCCTGGGCGGTGGTGAGCTGCCCGGCCACGGCGGGGGCGGTTTTGCCCGCCATCAGGGCGTGGTCGGCCGAGATGGCCTGGCCGGTCTGCCGCGCCAGTGCGTTCAGGGCCTGGGCCAGATCCTGCGCGGGCAGGGCAATGGCGTGTGCGCGCTGGGCCTGCGGGGCGGCTGCGTTGGGTTGGGTTTGCGCCTGTGCTGGCGCAGCCGCAGTCGCCGTCAGCGCCAGCCAGGCGCAGGCCGAAGCCACGGCGGTGCAGGCCCAGGCCTGCCGCCTGTGCGGCAGGGCGGCGGGCGAAGGGCTTGCTTTTGAAGCAGGTTCAAGGGCGGATGCGAGCGGGAAGGGCGAGGCGGTGGAAGGCATGCTGTCTTGTCCTTTCAATCGGTTGGGCCAGTGTGGGCCGGGGTTTGCGGCCAGCGGTACAACCGTGAAGACGAAACAGCCGTGCAGAACCGGACAGTTTTTTTGCTGATTTTTTTGCCGGGCCTGTGCGGTGCGGGCGGCAGGGGCCGGGCACAAGCCCCAGCTCAAGCGGCCGCGCCCAAAACCTCATTCATCCCCCATACAGCGCACGGGCCTCGCCCAAGGTATTGGCAATGCGCGTCATGTGCTTGGTCACGCGCTCCAGCCAGCGCTGTGCGGTCAGCTGCTCCAGGGCGGCGGCGGCGCTGACGCGGTAATTGGCTGCGCCCTCGACCACGGCACGGCGCGCTGCGCCCTGCTGCTCATTGACCCAGGCGCTGATCTGGCGCAGCTCTTCGGTCACGTCTTCGCGCAGGGCCAGGGCGTCGTCGGCCAGCCATTGGGCGCTGCGCTCGAGCACTGGCGCCAGGCGCTGGGCCAGCTCGGCCAGGGCAGGGCGCTCGCGCAGCACCTCGGCGTGCTCGATGCTCTCCAGATCGTCGCGCAGCACGCGGGTCTGATCCATCAGCAGCAGCAGATGGATCAGGCGCTGCTGGTCGCTGCTCGATTGCGGCACGGGCAGCGTGGCCAGGTAGGCATCGACGGCGATGAGCAGCTTGTCCAGCGGCATGCCGCTTTTGCTGGGCGTCAGCGGCTGGCCTTGCAGGCGGTGCGCCAGCAGGGTGCAGCTATCGGCCAGGCCCAGGCACAGAGTTTTTTCTGCGGCGGCAATGGCCAGCGCAGGCACCGATTGCAGGGAGTTGTCCAGATAGCGCAGCGCCGGCGGGGCCGACTCTTTGACCAAGCGGCTGGCCATGCCCGCCAGCAGCGAGGTTTGCGGCAAGAACACCAGCGCGCCCAGCACACTGAAGGCGGTGTGAAAGGCCGCCAGCGCCACGGCATGGTTGACGCCGCCCATGGCGGGCGCCCAGGTCTGCATGGCGTACAGGAACAGCGGTTGCAGCGCCAGCAGGGCCAGCACGGCCGAGCACAGGTTGAACAGCAAATGCACCAGCGCGGTGCGCTTGGCGCTGGCGCTGCCGCCGGTGGCTGCCAGCAGCGCGGTGGCGGTGGTGCCGATGTTCTGGCCGATGACCAGTGAGGTGGCCTGATCAAAGTCGATGGTGCCGCTGGAGAGCGCCGCCAGCGTGGTGGCCAGCGCGGCGCTGGAGGCCTGCAACAGAATCGTCATGACGATGCCGATGGCCACCAGCACCAGGCGCGTGCGCCAGCTGGAGTCGGAAAACGGGGTGAAATCTACCCGCTGGGCCATGTCGGCCATGGCCTGTTGCAAGAAGTCGATGCCCACGAAGATCAGCCCGAAGCCGGCCATGGTCAGGCCCACCAGGGCCATGCGGTGCTTGCCCAGCAGCTTCATGATTGCGCCCAGGCCCAACAGCGGCATGGCCAGGCTGGAGATGGAGAACTTCATGCCCAGCAGCGCCACGATCCAGCCCGTGCTGGTGGAGCCGATGTTGGCGCCGATGATGACGCCGATGGCGTTCTGAAAGCTCAGCAGGCCGGCACTGACGAAGCCGATGGTGGCCATGGTCGTGGCGGTGGAGGACTGCACGGCGGCCGTGGCCCCCATGCCGGCGAGCATGGCCTTGAAGGGCCGGCCCGTCAGCCGCGCCAGGCCTGTGCGCAGCGATTCGCCGGCCATGGCCTTGAGGCTGTCGGACATCAACACCATGCCCAGCAGGAACAGGCCAATGCCGCCTGCGAGCAGACTGAGGGTAGCGAACATGGAAACGTTGGAATGGCGGTGCGGCTTCAGCGTGGGCTTAGGGGGTGTTGAGATTGGGTGGGCGAAGCGGTTTTTTGATCGAAAACACCGCCGCTGCAACACGTCATCTCCACAAGCCCTGGTGCAGCTTCAGCGCCCCCCGCGCAGAAACCAGAACAGCATGACGACGCTGACAATGGCGATGAGGCCCTTGACGATGATTTCGGCCGACAGGTAGGTGAACAGGCCCTGCCAGAAGCGGGCCCAGGCGGATTGGGGTGGTTGTTGGTCGGGCATGGTGCATCCTCCTTCATCGAAACTCTGTGGCCTGGCAGTCGCATCGGGTGCGTTACTCGTGCTGGACGCAGTGCTGAGCGATCAGCGCCTTGACCTGCTGCGCATCGGCGGGCAGCACCTGCACGCGGCGCGGCAGGTTTTCGATGCCTTCCAGGCCCGCCGGGCGCTCCGGCTCGCGGCCCAGGACTTCGCGGATGGTGGCGGCGAATTTGATGGGCAGAGCGGTCTCCAGCACGATCATGGGCACGCCAGGGCGCTGGTTCTGGCGCGCGACCTTCACGCCGTCGGCGGTGTGGGTGTCGATCATCACGCCATGTTGCTCGTACACGTTGCGGATGGTGGCCAGGCGGTCGGCGTGGGTGCTTTTGCCGCTGGCCCAAAGCTGGCCTTTGTCGCGCCAGGCTTGCAGCTCGGCAGGCAGGCTGAATTGGCCATCGCGCGCCAGCGCATCGGCAAACAGGGCTTGGACGCGCGCGCCATCACGGCCTAGCACGTCGGCCACAAAACGCTCGAAGTTGCTGGCCTTGCTGATGTCCATGCTGGGGCTGCTGGTTTCAAACGTGTCGGCGCTGCCGCGCACGCGGTAGCGGCCGGTGCGGAAGAATTCGTCGAGCACGTCGTTTTCGTTCGTGGCCACCACCAGCTGCCCGATGGGCAGGCCCATCATGCGCGCCACGTGGCCGGCGCAGACGTTGCCGAAGTTGCCGCTGGGCACGGTGAAATCGACTGGCTCGTCAGCCGATTGGGTGGCCTGGAACCAGCCCGCAAAGTAGTAAACCACCTGCGCCAGCAGCCGCGCCCAGTTGATGGAGTTGACGGTGCCGATCTGGTGCTGGCGCTTGAAGGCCAGATCGTTGCTCACGGCTTTGACGATGTCCTGGCAGTCGTCAAACACGCCCTCGATGGCGATGTTGTGGATGTTGGCATCTTGCAGGCTGAACATTTGCGCCTGCTGGAAGGCGCTCATGCGCCCGTGCGGGCTGAGCATGAAGACGCGGATGCCCTGCTTGCCGCGCATGGCGTATTCGGCGGCGCTGCCGGTGTCGCCGCTGGTGGCGCCCAGGATGTTGAGTTGCTGGCCGCGCCGGGCCAGTTCGTACTCGAACAGATGGCCCAGCAGTTGCATGGCCATGTCTTTGAAGGCCAGCGTGGGGCCGTTGGAGAGGGCTTCCAGGTAAAAGCCGTCGCTCAATTTCTTCAGCGGCGTGATTTCAGCCGTGCCGAAGACCTGCTGTGTGTAGGTCTTGTCGCAAATGGCGCGCAGATCGGCGGCGGGGATGTCGTCGATGTAGAGGCTGAGGATCTCTAACGCCAGCGCAGCATAGCCTTGCTGCTGGTACACGGCGCGCAGGCGGGCCAAGTCGGCGCTCGTCAATTGCGGGTAACGCTCGGGCAGGTACAGGCCGCCATCGGGCGCCAGCCCTTCGAGCAGGATGTCGCAGAACTGGCGGGGGGTGGCGTCGCCACGGGTGGAGAGGTAGTTCATGGTTTCCAGGGATTGATCAGCGCAATGCCGGTATCGGTGAAATGGCGGGTGTTGCGGGTCACGAGGGTCAGGCCATGCGCCATGGCGGTGGCTGCAATGACGATGTCCAGCGCATCCTGCATGCGGCCCATGGCGCGCAGCGAGGCCTTGAGCTCGCCAAAGCATTTCCAGGTGTTGTCGTCGGTGCTCATGATGCGGCCCGAGAATTGCTGCGCCAGCAAGTTGGCCCAGGCGTAGAGCTGGTTGCGCTTGGCGCCTGTGGGCAGACAGGCGATGCCGTAGTGAATTTCCCCCAGCGATGCGGAGGACAGCACGCACTGGTCAGCGTATTGCATCAGCCATTGGCGTAGCCCCTCGTCGGGGTGCGGCTTGCTCAGCTCCGAAATGGCGCAGGTGTCCAGCAGCCAGCGTGCCTGCAGGGGGGGCTCATTCATCATCGGCAAACAGCGGCGGGCGGCCCGCACTGCGCTGGCGTGGCATGTGAGGCAGGCCGCCTTGCACTTTGGGCATGTGCAACAAGAACGTCAGAAAATCGCCTGCCTGCGAAGCCGTTGGTGCAGGCGGCGCGTCAGCGCCGGCCACAGCCACCACGCGGACCACAGGCTTGCCGCGCTGCGTGACGGTCTGCGGGCCTTCGCGCAAGGCACGCTCGATCACTTCGCCAAAGCGACTCTTGGCTTCTTGCATTGGCCAGCTGGTGCTCATGATGGGCGCTCCTTGCGGTTGAAGGAAGGCTGCACGCGGCGCAGCGCACACTGGGCTGGCGGCTTGGTGCAGACCTTCCTGGACGGAATGGCGCAAATTCTAGAGCGTGTTATGCACTTTTCGCGGGGGGCGAAAAGTGCATAACACGCTCTAGATGGAATCGGCATGCAGGCCATGTGCTGCGCAGGTGATGGAGTCTGGCATGTTGCCGCTGCGCGATGGCCGACTGGCTGCGTTGGTTTTGGCCTGGCTCTGTGCTGGCTTGCCCGATGATTGCCCCATGACCCAGATCCTGCTCTACGCCTTTATTTATTTGTTCGCGGCGGTGGCCGCGGTGCTGGTGTCCAAGCGTTTTGGCCTGGGCTCGGTGCTGGGCTATCTGGTGGCGGGCATTGCCATCGGCCCGGTGCTGGGGTTGGTGGGCAAGGAGCTGCAAACCATCCAGCAGGTGGCCGAGTTCGGCGTGGTGATGATGCTGTTTCTGGTCGGTCTGGAGCTGGCGCCCAACAAGCTCTGGGCCTTGCGCAGCAAGCTGCTGGGCCTGGGCGGCCTGCAGGTGGGGCTGACGGCGGCGCTGATTGCCGCCGTGGCGGTGCTCTTGGGGCAAAGCTGGCAGATCGGCGTGGCCGCCGGCTGCATTCTGGCGCTGTCCTCCACCGCGATCGTGCTGCAAACCCTGGGCGAGAAGGGCCTGCTGTCCAGCCAGGGCGGGCAGGCCAGCTTCATGGTGCTGCTGTTTCAGGACGTGGCGGCAATCCCAATGCTGGCGCTGCTGCCGCTGCTGGGCGCGGCCGGCGCGGCGGCCCAGGCCGAGGGGGTCGATCACTCCATCAATCTGCTGGCTGGCGAGCCGGTGTGGCTGCAGGCGCTGGCCACGGCGCTGATGCTGCTGGCGATTGTGCTGGGCGTGCGCCGCATCGTGCCGGCAGCCTTGCGCCACATTGGCCGCACCGGGCTGCGCGAGATGTTCACCCTGTTCACGCTGATGCTGGTGGTGGGCATTGCCGAGCTGATGTCGGTCATTGGCCTCTCGCCCGCGCTGGGCACCTTCATCGCCGGGGTGGCGCTGGCCGAGAGCGCCTACCGGCACGAGCTGCAAAGCCATCTGGAGCCGTTCAAGGGCCTGCTGCTGGGGCTGTTCTTCATCACCGTGGGCGCGGGCATCAACTTCCGGCTGCTGGGCGCGGAGCTGTGGCTGATTCTGGGCCTGACGCTGGGCCTGCTGCTGCTGAAGATGCTGGTGCTGTATGTGCTGGGCCGGGCCTTTCGCCTGCCCCGCGCGGCCAATACGCTGTTCGTGTTCAGCCTGGCGCAGGCCGGCGAGTTCGGCTTCGTGCTGCTGTCCATCAGCACGCAAAGCCATTTGCTGCCGCCGCTGATTGGTGACCGCCTGCTGCTGGTGATTGCGCTGTCGATGGTGGCCACGCCGCTGCTGTTCTTGCTCTACGACTGGGTGGCCGCGCGCGGCGCGCAGCCCGAGGACGCGCAGGAGCGGCCGCACGACGAGATCGGCGCAGGCAAGCCCATCATCCTGCTGGGCCATGGGCGCTTTGGGGTGCAGGTCAACAGCATGCTGGCCGCCTGCGGCTTTCACGCGACGGTGATCGACTACCACGCCGAGACCGTCGAGGGCCTGACCCGCTTTGGCCTGAAAACCTATTACGGCGATGCCAACCGCCCGGAGCTGCTGGCCTCTGCCGGGCTGCACGAGGCCAAGCTGCTGATCGTGGCCATTGATGACCGCAGCCGCGCGCTGGAGATCATCCAGTTCGTGCGGCGCCACTACCCGAAGCTGCCCATCATCGCCCGCGCCTACGACCAGAGCAATGGCTACGAGCTGCACCGCGCCGGGGCCGACCACGTGATCCGCGAAACCTTCGACGCCGCCATGCACAGCGCGCGGCTGGCGCTGCAGGCCCTGGGCATCGAGCCGGCCAAGGCGCGCGAGCTGGCCGAGCTCTACACCGAGCGCAGCGAGCACCGGCTGCAGGTGCTGGCCGAGATGCACGACCCCCAGTTGCCCGCCTATGCCAATGAGGCGCTGACGGCGCGGCTGCGCGAAATGGAGGCGCAAACCGCGCTGCTGATGCAGCAACTGCTGCGCGCCAGCGAGCCTGAAACCGAGCCCCGCAGCGAACCAGCAGCCGGCGACCTGGGCTGAGCAAAGCCGAGCGGCGGCGCTGGCACAATGCCCCGCTGTTGTTTGTCGTATGTCCGGCTTTTGTTGGCGGCAGGTGGGCGGCGGTAGTCGCCAACCACGGGCCAGGCCATGAGGAGGAGCAAAAGGCCATGGCCTTGATCGAGATCGACCAACTGGTATTCGAATACCCTGGGCACCGCGCGCTCGATGGCATCAGCCTGCGCCTGGAGCGCGGCAGCGTCACGGCGCTGGTGGGGCCCAACGGGGCGGGCAAGTCCACCTTGCTGCGCTGCATGGCCGGGCTGGAGACGCCGCTGTCCGGGCAGATCCGCATCGATGGCATTTCGGTGATCGATGCGCCGCGCCAGGTGCACCGCAAGCTGGGCTATCTCTCGGACTTCTTCGGCCTGTACGAAGGCCTGCGCGTGCGGCAATGCCTGGCCTATGCCGCGCTGGCCGTGGGGGTAGCGCGGCAGCAGCTGCCAGGGCGCGTGGCGCAGGTGGCGCAGGCCATGGACTTGACGGCGTTGCTGCAGCGCCGCCCGGGCGAGCTCTCGCGCGGGCAGCGCCAGCGCCTGGCCATTGGCCAGGCCATCATCCACAGCCCGCAGGTGCTGTTGCTCGACGAGCCGGCCAGTGGTCTGGACCCGCAGGCGCGCAGCAGCCTGGCGGCGCTGTTTCGCCAACTGCAGGCGCAGGGCATGACGCTGCTGGTCTCCAGCCACATCCTCAGCGAGCTGGACGAATACAGCACCCACATCCTCAGCATCCGCCAGGGGCGCATCGTCAGCCATGAGGATTTGCGCGCCAGCCTGCACTGGCCCCAGCCTGCTGGGCCAGGTGCGCCAGCGGCAGCAGATGCGCCGCAGCGCCAGCAGCGGGATCCGCACCTGTATCCGCATTTGCTGGAACTGGCCTGCGCCCCTGGCCAGGAGCAGGCGCTGCAGGCCCGCCTCGAAGCCGCCTGGGCCCAGCTGCCGCACAGCCAGGGCCTGCCGCCGCCAGCGCGTCACGCATCGGCATCGCCGCCATCGGCCCTGCCGCCATCGCCAGCAGGGCAGGCCCACTTGCCCCCCAATGGCGCAGAACCTGCGGCCAGCCTGCAATGGCAGCTCTGGCTGCCCGCTGCTGCGGCCGCGCGCGCCCAGCTCGTGCAGCAGCTGGTGGCCGCAGGCCTTCCGGTGGCCGGGCTGTGGCCGCTGCGTCAGCGCCTGCAAGAGCGCTACGCGCGCAGCTTGCAAACCGAGCCGCCCAGCCCGTGGCCGACCGAGCAACCCCCACACGCAGGAGAGCGCCCATGATGCTTGGCAACCCTGAATTCCAACGCCAGCTCTGGCTGCGCTGGGGCCCCTGGCATGGGCTGTGGCTGCTGCTGTTCGTGGCCCTGGCGGCGCTGGTGGTGGCCGTGCTGTCCGCCCCCGGCGAGCGCCTGCGCAACGTGCTGTACGTGGCCTTGCTCACCATGTGCCTGGCGCCGGTGTTCCCCGGGGCCAGCACGGCGGGCAGAAGCCTGCAGGAAGAGCTGGTGCAAAACACCTGGGACTGGCAGCGCCTGAGCGCGCTGGGCCCCTGGCAAATGGCCTGGGGCAAGCTGCTGGGCAGCACGCTGCCGATGTGGCTGCTGGCGCTGGTGTGCGCCGCGCTGGCGCAGGCGCTGGCCTGGTTCGGGCACTGGCGCCTGGCCAGCCTGCCGCAAGAGGGTGGCGCCTGGGCGCCGCTGCTGGCCGAGCCGATACAGGCCCATGCCCACCTGGCCGAACTGGTTTGGCTGGTGCCCAAGCTGGCCCTGCTGGCGCTGTTGTGGGGCCTGGCGCTGCAGGCCTTTGCCATGGCCAGCGCGCCGATGAAGATCGACACCGAGCGCCAGCGCCGCAATCAGCCCGGCATGCGCGTGGCCGTGCTGGTCATGCTGGCCTGGATGCTGTTTTCGACCTTGCAGCAAGAGCAAATACTGGATTTCGGCCTCAAACGCTGGTGGGGCCAGTCGCTGGGCTTTTTCGAGCTGGGCTGGCTGTTTGGCCTGGCCGCGCTGGGCCTGAACCTGCTGGCCCTGTGGCGCACCATGGGCATGCGCCTGGATGTGCCGGCGCTGCCCTGGGCCATGCCGCTGGGCTGCATGGCGGCCGCGGCCATGCTGGCCGGCCTGTGGCCGCACGCGCCCGGTGCCCGGCACTGGCTGGTCGTGACGGCATACCTGGCCCTGGGCTGCAGCCTGTTGACTTGCCTGAGCCAGCGCGAAACGGCCTTTGCGCAATGGCGCCGCGTGCAGGCCTGCTGGGGCCAGCAGCGCTGGCTGGCCGGCTTGCAGGCCATGCCCTTGTGGCCGGTGAGCTGGTGCCTGGCAGCCGCCGCAACGCTGGCCCTGCTGCTGTGGCCGGCTGCCGACGCGGGGGCTGGCACATTCCAGCGCGCGCTGCCCTTGCTGCTGCTGGCGCTGCTGCGCGATGCCGGCTTCGTCCTGCTGTGGGCCTTGCAGCCCATCGGGATGCGCCGCCTGGGCCCGGCGCTGAGCCTTGGCTGGGTGGCGCTGGGCATCATGCTGCCTATGATGCTGCTGGGTACGGGGAACTTCCCACTGGCGCTGGCCGTGCAACCCTGGCTGGCGCCATTCATGCCGCCGCTGCGGCTCGATGCGCTGCACTGGCTGGCGCTGGCCCTGCAGCTGGGCGGTATGGCGCTGCTGGTCTGGCGCGCCTGGCGCCAGCGCGTGGCGCAGTTGGAAATGGCCGGGCTGGAGACGCACTGAAGCCAGAGCCGCTGGCTCGGCGCTCAACTGCTGGACGACAAGCTGCGAAAGGTTCGGAAGGTCAGGTTCACGCGCGGCGCATGCACGCGCGTGGACTTCATCAGCGCGTGTTGCCAATGCGTTTGCGTGGCGCCGCGCATCACGATCAGCTGGCCGTGTTGCAGCAGCAACTCGCGCTTCTCGCCGCTGCGCCGGTGGCGCAAGGCGAATTTGCGCGTGGCACCTAGGCTGAGCGAGGCAATCACCGTCTGCGGCCCCAGCTCGGCTTCGTCATCGCTGTGCCAGGCCATGCCTTGCGAGCCGTCGGCGTAGAGGTTGAGCAGGCAGGAGTTGAAGCGCGTGGGGCTGATCGGGGCAATCGCCGCCTCCACCCGCGCCTTGATGGCCAGCAGCGCATCCGTCCACGGCAGCGCCGTGCGGGTCGCGCCGGAGTAGCGGTAGTCGAACGCCGCGTCGCCATACCATGCCACCTGCCGCGCGGTGACGATGCGCTTGCCGTAAATCACCGCCTCGTCATGCCGCCAGGAGATCTGCGTCAGCAGCAGCTGCAATAACTGATCGGCCTCGACAGCGGAATAGAGCAGTCCGTAATCGTTGACGATGCCATCGCACGGCAGCAGGTTGGCCGCTGGCTCGGGCGCGCTGGCAAAGAGGTCAAGGGTGTTCATGGGGAGGGATGGGGCCGTTGGCAGTAGTGGCTGCGTTTTTTTGCAATCACTGCAATGGGCGGTGCTCCAACGCGCAAGCAGGTTGGGGCGGGCCATTTACAGGCCTGGCTCATTGAATGAGGCCGGGTCTTCGATGGGCTCCAGGTGGGTGATGACGTGCAGTTGGGGCACGGCTTGTTGCAGGGCCGATTCCAGCTGGTGCAGCATGTCATGCCCTTGTTGCACCGTCCAGGCGCCGGGCACCAGCACGTGCATGGCGGCAAAGCTGCGCGCGCCGGCTTGGCGCGTGCGTAGGGCGTGAAAGGCGATGCCCTGGGCGCGGTAGGTGTCCAGCACGCGCTCGATGGCCCCCAGCTCGTGCGGCGGCAGGGCCTGGTCCATCAGCCCGGAGACCGAGCGCTGCACCAGCCGCAGGCCTTCGCGCACGATGTGCACGGCCACCAGCAGGGCCAGCAGTGGATCGAGCCACCACCAGCGGCTGGCCCAGGCGGCCAGCAGGCCCAGCAGCACGGCCGCGGAGGTCCAGACGTCGGCAAACAGGTGCCGGGCATCGGCCTCCAGTGCGATGGAGCGGTGCTGGCGTGCGGCGCGCAGCAGCACCAGGCCCACGGCGCCGTTGATGGCCGAGGCCAGCAGCGAGACCAGCAGGCCCAGCCCCACGTCGTGCAGCGGCGCGGGCGAGAGCAGGCGTTGGGCCCCGGCCCAGGCGATGGCGCAGGCTGCGCCCATGATGAGAAAGCCCTCGAAGCCGCTGGCGAAGTATTCGGCCTTGCTGTGGCCAAAGGCATGATCGGCATCGGCCGGGCGTGCGGCAATGCCCAGCATCCACAACGCCATGACGGCCCCGGCCAGGTTGACCAGCGACTCCATGGCGTCCGAGAGCAGGCCGACCGAGCCGGTCAGCAGCCAGGCCGTGCCTTTGAGGGCCATGGTGGCCAGGGCGGCGGCGATGGACAGGCAGGCGTAAAAGCGCAGTGGGCGGGCGGCGTGGGGCATGGGCGGCGGTCTTGCTGGGCAGGAGATGGCGCGCATCGTAGGCCATTGGATGAGGCAGGATGCGGGCGCGCCCTGTGCTGCCAACGAAAAAAGCCCCGGCGCCGTGGGGTGCGCCGGGGCATTCATTGGGGCTGCGATGGCCCAAGCTCGGGAGGGGCTTGGTGAACGCCCCCCTTGGTGATTACAGCAAGCCGGGCTGGCCTTGGGCCGGGTCGCTGTCGCGGGCGGCCAGGGCGTCGGCTACGGTCATGCCCAGGGCCTTGGCCACGCCTTCGCCATAGGCCGGGTCGCAGGCGTGGCAGTTGCGGATGTGGCGGTGCTTGATGAAGTCCAGCGCGTCGCCCATGGCGCGGGCGGTGTTGTCGAACAGGGCCTGCTTTTGCTCGGCGTTCATGAGGTTGAACAGCGCGCGCGGCTGGCTGAAGTAGTCGTTATCGTCCTCGCGGAAGTCCCAGTGGGCGGCGTCGCCGCTGATTTTCAGCGGGGGCTCCTTGTACTGGGCCTGGTCTTGCCATTGGCCAAAGCTGTTGGGCTCGTAGTGGATGCGGCCGCCGTAGTTGGCGTCCACGCGGCCCATGCCATCGCGGTGGTTGCTGTGCACGGGGCAGCGTGCGGCGTTCACCGGGATCTGGTGGTGGTTCACGCCCAGGCGGTAGCGCTGTGCGTCGGCGTAGTTGAACAGGCGCGCTTGCAGCATGCGGTCAGGGCTGACGCTGATGCCGGGCACGACGTTGCTGGGCGCGAAGGCCGATTGCTCCACGTCGAGGAAGAAGTTTTCCGGGTTTTTGTTCAGCTCGAACTCGCCCACTTCGATCAGCGGGTAGTCGCCGTGCGGCCAGACTTTGGTCAGGTCGAAGGGGTGGTAGGGCACTTTCTCGGCGTCCAGCTCGGGCATGATCTGCACGTACATCGTCCACTTGGGGAAGTCGCCGCGCTCGATGGCTTCGAACAGGTCCTTCTGGTGGCTTTCGCGGTCCTTGCCGATCAGGGCTTCGGCCTCGGCGTCGGTCAGGTTCTTGATGCCCTGCTGGGTGCGGAAGTGGAACTTGACCCAGAAGCGCTCGTTTTGCGCGTTGATGAAGCTGTAGGTGTGGCTGCCAAAGCCGTGCATGTGGCGGTAGCTGGCGGGGATGCCGCGGTCGCTCATCACCACGGTGACTTGGTGGAAGGCCTCGGGCAGCAGGGTCCAGAAGTCCCAGTTGTTGGTGGCGCTGCGCATGTTGGTGCGCGGGTCGCGCTTGACGGCCTTGTTCAGGTCGGGGAACTTGCGCGGGTCGCGCATGAAGAACACGGGGGTGTTGTTGCCCACCATGTCCCAGTTTCCTTCCTCGGTGTAGAACTTCAGCGCAAAGCCGCGGATGTCGCGCTCGGCATCGGCCGCGCCCCTCTCGCCGGCCACGGTGGTGAAGCGGGCAAACATCTCGGTTTTCTTGCCCACTTCGCTGAAGATCTTGGCGCGGGTGTACTTGGTGATGTCCTTGGTGACGGTGAAGGTACCGAAGGCGCCAGAGCCCTTGGCGTGCATGCGGCGCTCGGGGATGACTTCGCGCACGAAGTTGGCGAGCTTTTCGTTCAGCCACAGGTCTTGTGCCAGCAGCGGGCCGCGCGGGCCGGCGGTGAGGCTGTTTTGGTTGTCCACCACGGGAGCGCCAAAGGCGGTGGTGAGGTGGGTGACGGGGCACTTTTTGGTTTGGTCGTTCATGGGAAACCCTTTAATGGTGTGGTTGCGGGGTGGTTGGGTAGGGGCGCCAGGCGATAGTCTGCGCTGGGATGGCGAGATTGTATTTAGTTTTGATCTATCGTTGTTGGTTTTATGATTGAAAATAATTAATTCGATGATAGTAAAAAGCCCGGCGCTGGGCCGGGTGGCTTTGGAAGTGGTGCAGGGTGGTTGGTGCGGCAGGCGCCTCAAACCTGCGCTGCAGGCAGGGCGGGCGCAGGCAGCACCGTGGCGCTGGCCTCGCCCAGGCCGATGCGCCGTGCGCCTTCGCCCTCGCACCAGGCGCGCAGGATCAGGCAGTCGCCGTCTTGCAGGAAGCGGCGCTCCTCGCCGTTGGGCAAGGTGATGGGGCGCTTGCCGCCTTCGGTCAGCTCCAGCAGCGAGCCGGCCTCCTCACGCTGCGGGCCCGAGAGGGTGCCCGAGCCCAGCAGGTCACCGGGTTGCAGGTTGCAGCCGCCGCAGCTGTGGTGGGTGATGAGCTGCGCGGCGCTCCAGTAGGCGGCCTGGTCGGCGCGGCCCAGCGTCAGGCGCGCGGCGGGTTCGCCGGCCTGGCGCATGGCCTCGGTCTGCAGCAACACTTCCAGCGTGATGGCCAGCTGACCCTTGGCGCGATTGGTGGCGCCATCCAGATAGGGCAGGGGCTGGGGATCGGCGGCCGGGCGGACAAAGGGGCGGCGAAACGGCGCCAGGGCTTCGCTGGTGACGATCCAGGGCGAGATGGTGGAGGCGAAATTCTTGGCCAGGAATGGCCCCAGCGGTTGGTATTCCCAGGCTTGGATGTCGCGCGCCGACCAGTCGTTGAGCAGCACCACGCCGAAGAAATGCGCCTCGGCCTGCTCCAGCGCGATGGGCTCGCCCAGGGCATTGCCTTGCGCGACGAAAAAGCCCAGCTCCAATTCATAGTCCAGCCGCTGGCAGGGGCCGAAGGCCGGGGCGCTGGCATCGGGGGCCTTGGTCTGGCCGTTGGGGCGGCGCACGTTCTGGCCGCTCACGCCGATGGAGGAGCTGCGGCCGTGGTAGCCGATGGGCACCCATTGGTAATTGGGCATCAGCGGCTGGTCGGGGCGGAACAGACGGCCCACGGCCGTGGCGTGGTGGATGCCGGTGTAGAAGTCGGTGTAGTCGCCGATGCGGCAGGGCAGGGCCATTTCGGCCTGGGCCTGGGGCAGCAGCAGCGCCTGCCACTCTTGCTGCTTGGCGCTGCCGCTGCGCAGGCCATCGAACAGCGCATGGCGCAGGGCCTGGCGCTTGGCAGGCGGCAGGGCCATCAGGGCGTTCATGTCGTCGGTGTCGATGACGCCGGCGGCGCGCGCGTCGAGGATCTGGTCGCCAATGGCCACGCCAATGCGCCAGGCAGCCTGGCTGCCGGCTTCGCGGTAGCGGCCCCAGGGCAGGTTTTGCAGCGGGAAGTCAGCGCCTGCGGCGTTGGCCGAGGCCACCCAGCTGGTGGCGCTGGCGTCGTGGGTGTGGTCGATGTTCAGGCTGGGGTTCATGGCGGTGTCCAAGGTCATGGGGTATCAGGGGCAGCGCGGCGCGAAGCAATACGAAGCAACACAAAGCAGCAAAAAGCCAAGGCGCCAGGCCTTGGCTTGTCGTTGCGCTGCTGGCCGCAGCTCAGCGCTGCTCGGGGTTGAAGTATTTTTTCACATCCAGCCAGCACTGGTGGTAGTTGGCCTGCAGCTGCGACGAGGCCAGCGCTGCCTTGGTGGGGCGGATGACGTGGCGCGTCTCGAACATGAAGGCCATGGTGGCATCCACCTTCTGCGGCGTGCTGGTGTCGATGCGGCTGGCCTTTTCATAGGTGGCTGCATCGGGGCCGTGCCCGCTCATGCAGTTGTGCAGGCTGGCGCCGCCGGGCCGGAAGCCATCGGCCTTGGCGTCGTACTCGCCGTGGATCAGGCCCATGAATTCGCTGGCGATGTTGCGGTGGAACCAGGGCGGGCGGAAGGTGTTTTCGGCGGCCAGCCAGCGCGGCGGGAAGATCACGAAGTCGATGTTGTCCCAGCCTGCGGTGTCCGAGGGCGACTGCAGCACCAGGAAGATCGACGGATCCGGGTGGTCGTAACTGATCGAGCCGATGGTGTTGAAGCGGCGCAGATCGTACTTGTAGGGCGCGAAGTTGCCATGCCAGGCCACCACGTCCAGCGGCGAATGGCCGATCTTGGCGCGCCAGAGGTTGCCCATGAACTTGGCCACCAGCTCGAAGTCGCCTTCCACGTCCTCGTACCAGGCCACGGGGGTCTGGAAGTCGCGCGGGTTGGCCAGGCCGTTGGAGCCGATCACGCCCAGGTCGGGCAGCTGGAAGGGCACGCCGTAGTTCTCGCAGATGTAGCCGCGCGCGCTGCCATCGAGCACCTCGACGCGAAAGCGGATGCCGCGCGGGATGACGACGATCTCCTGCGGCTCGGCCTCGATCAGCCCGCATTCGGTGGCAAAGCGCAGCCGGCCCTGCTGCAGCACGATGAGCATTTCGCCATCGGCGTTGTAGAAAAAACGCCCCTGCATGCTGCGGTTGATGGCGTAGATGTAAATGGCCGAGCCGCTTTGCGCGTGCGGATCGCCATTGCCAGCCATGGTGTGCAAGCCGTCGATGAAGTCCACCGCCTGGCCATCGGCCGGCAGCGGCAGCGGATCCCAGCGCAACTGGTTGGGCGTGGTGGGCTGCTCGAGGAAGTCCTGCGTGATGCCGCCGTTGTCCATGCGCTCGAAGGGCTGGTGCGCCGCGCCCGGGCGCATGCGATAGAACCAGGTGCGGCGATTGGCGCGGCGCGGCGCGGTAAAGGCCGTGCCGGAGATCTGCTCGGCGTACAGGCCGTAGGGGCAGGTCTGCGGCGAGTTCTGGCCAACGGGCAGCGCGCCAGGCAGGGCCTCGGTGGCCCATTCATTGGCAAAGCCGCTCAGGTATTGCAGCGGCGCATCGGTGGTGGTGGGCATGGGGTGTCTCCTTGTATTCCCTTGGATGTGGCGCTGCATTCCAGGTCATCACACGCTCTAACCGTGGACGCAGCAGAGCCGGCCATTGTGGCCATGGCTGGTTTATTTGCAATAAAGATGGCGTTATAAATACTATTCACCAAGCTGATGGATCAACCCTGGATTTGCCCCTATGTCTTTGGACAGCCTGCGCCGCTTCGACCTGAACCTGCTGTTGATCTTTCATGCGCTGATGGATACGCGCAGCGTTTCGCGCGCGGCGCAGGCGCTGGGCATGTCGCAGCCGGCCGTCAGTGCGGCGCTGGCGCGCCTGCGCCAAGCGGCGGGCGATGCACTGTTCGTGCGTTGCGGCCGCAGCGGCATGCAGCCCACCCCGCTGGCCGAGCAAATGGCCGGCCCGGTGGCCGATGCGCTGGCCGGCATCAGCCGCAGCATGCGCGTGCGCGCCGACTTCGACCCGGCGCGCAGCCAGCGCCAGTTCACCATCGCCATGCTCGATGCGGCCGAGGCGCACTTCATGCCCGCGCTGGTCGCGCACTGCCAGCGCCATGCGCCGCGCATTGGCATTGCCGTGCAAACGCCGTTGCAGGCCGCAGGCGGCGTGCAGGCCGCGCTCTTGCAAGGCACGGTGGATCTGGCCATCGGCGCTTTTGAGGACATGCCGCAAGGCGCGCTGCAGCAGCTGCTGTTCGAGCAACCCTTCGTGCTGCTGGCGCGCAGCGGCCACCCGGCTCTGCCCGATGCCGCCACGCCCGGCCCCGGCCCTGACCCGGCCCGCAGCCGCGCGGCCCGCGCCGTCCAGCCGCTGCCGTTGGGCCATTGGTTGGCCCAGCAGCCGCAGCTGGACGCCGCCTGCCTGGCTGGTGCTGCCTGCGCGCTGCTGCAACAACCGCAGGGCGTTTATGCACAAGCACAGCAGGCCCTGTTGGCGCTGGCAGGCAGCGCCGCCAGGCGTCAACGACGGGGAGCTGATGTGACGGTGCAGGCTGTGGCCAGCGCGAAGCAAGGGGCAGAGCCGGCCCACTACCGCTGCGCCAGCCTGTTGACGCTGCCGCTGCTGGTGGCGCAATCGGATGCCGTGGCGCTGGTGCCGGCGCAATTGGCGCGCACTTTTTCGGCCGTTTTGCCGCTGCGGGCCTGGCAGTTGCGCCTGGGGCGACAGGCCCCGGTGCTGCGCACCTATTGCTTCTGGCATCCGCGTTTTCACCGGGATGAGGGCACGCGCTGGTTGCGTAACATGTTGTTTGCACTGTTCGCGCAGCCAGCCCTGGCCGCTAGAATCGCTCGCCGTTCGCCGAAGTAAGCCAGCGCAGCGTGCTGTTGTGTGCTGCGCAGTGCCGCTTCGGTGTTCGCGTGTGAAGGCCTGGCCCTGGCAAGTGGCCCTGCGCACGGCAAACCATTCAACAACTTTCTTAGTGAGGCATTTCTTTATGCAGCGTATCGGTATTTTGGGTGTGGCTTGTGCGGCCGCATTGACGTTGGCCGGGTGCCAGACAATGGGGATGAACTTGGGCGGCGGCAACACCGTGGCCACGGGTGGCGCGGCCGGTGGCAATGCCACGGGCGCCAACACCCAGCTCGAGCGCTGCGACTCGCCGCTGGGTACGGTATCGCTGGTGGAAAACGAGGCCGCCGGCTGGTACACCATCCTGCGCAATGAATATCGCCTGCCGCCCACGGCCAACCTGCTGCGTCTGATGATCCAGCAGTCCAACTGCTTCGTCGTGGTCGAGCGCGGCGCTGCCGGCATGAACGCCATGAGCCGTGAGCGTGAGCTGATGCAAAGCGGCGAAATGCGCCGTGGCAGCAACTTTGGCCGTGGCCAGGTCGTGGCCTCGGACTACGCGCTCTCGCCTGAAATTATCTTCAGCGACGACAACACTGGCGCGCTGATGGGCGCAGTGGGCGGTTTGATCGGCGGCGGCAGCGGCCGCGCCCTGGCTGCCATTGGCGCGGGCACCCAGCGCCGCGAGGCCGCCGCCATGCTGACGCTGGTGGACAACCGCTCAGGCGTGCAGGTGGCTGCGGCGCAGGGCAGCGCCTCCAAGATGGACATCGGCGGCTTTGGCGGGCTGTTTGGCCGCGCCGGCGCCGGTCTGGGCGGCTACAGC
Source organism: Vandammella animalimorsus (assembly GCF_002288875.1). NCBI lineage: Bacteria > Pseudomonadati > Pseudomonadota > Betaproteobacteria > Burkholderiales > Comamonadaceae > Vandammella > Vandammella animalimorsus. The sequence goes on from NZ_NTBH01000001.1 coordinate 94,906, forward strand.
AGCACGCCGCAGGGCAAGGTCATTACCGCCGCGTTCATGGACGCCTACAACCAGATGGTGGTTTCGCTGCGCGGCTACAGCTCGCAAAGCGTGCAGGGCCAGGGCCTGGGCGGCGGCGGCCGCCTCGGCGTTGATGGCGGCGTGGCCCCTTCGCAAACTCGCGCCGGCGAGCCCGCTGCTGCCGGCGGCCGCATGAACTTGCGCGCCGCCCAGGCGCGCCTGAACGAGCTGGGCTACAACGCTGGCACGGCCGATGGCCGCATGGGCCAGCGCACGGCCAACGCGCTGCGCACTTTCCAGCGTGACAATGGCTTGGCCGTCACCGGCCGCCTGGATCAGGCCACGGCCGCCGCTCTGGCGCAGTAAGCATGGCTCCCATGCCGGAACGCTGAACCGGCACGGCCAGCACCCATGAAAAAGCCGCCCCTTCAAGGGGCGGCTTTTTCATGGGTGCATTTTTACTGGATGGGTCTGTCGTCATCGGCCCAGGCCCGCGCCGGGCGCAGCAGCCGCAGGCCATTGGCCAGTACCAGCAGGCTGGCGCCCATGTCGGCAAAGACAGCCATCCACATGCTGGCCTGGCCGGTCATGGCCAGCAGCAAAAACAGCAGCTTGATGCCCAGGGCCAGGGCGATGTTCTGCCACAGCAGCGTGTGGGTGCGGCGCGACAGCGCAATGGTCTCGGGCAGGCGGCGCAGGTCGTCGTTCATGACCACCACGTCGGCTGCCTCCATGGCCACATGGGTGCCCATGCCGCCCATGGCAAAGCCGATGTCGGCCTGGGCCAGGGCCGGGGCGTCGTTGATGCCGTCGCCGGCCATGGCTGTTGGGCCCAGGCGCTGCTGCAGCGCGGCAATGGCCTGCAGCTTGTCCTCGGGGAGCAATTCGCCATGCACGGCGTCGATGCCGGCTTGCGTGGCGATGTGGCGCGCTGCGGCCAGATGGTCGCCGCTGAGCATGACGGTGTGTACCCCCTGGGCCTTGAGCGCGGCAATGGCCTGGGCCGAACTGGGCTTGATGGCATCGGCCACGGCGTACAGCGCCAGCGCGCGCTGGCCATCGGCCAACAGCGTGACGCTGTGGCCCTGCTGCGTTTGCGCCTGCACGAGCGCGGCCAGCTCGGCCGGATACTGGCCGCGCTCGTCCAGCCAGCGGGCATTGGCCAGCACATAGGGCTGCGCGCCAATGCGCCCCTGCACGCCGCGCCCGGCCACGGCCTGAAAGTCCTCGACTGGCCAGTGCGCATCCACGGTGGCCTGCGCCAGGCCCTGGGCGATGGCCTGCGAAATTGGGTGGTCCGAGCGCTGCGCCAGGCTGCGCGCCAGGCGGTGCGTGGCGGCGTGGTCTGCGGCATCGTCCAGGCATTGGGCAAGCAGTAGCTGCGGCTTGCCGGTGGTGATGGTGCCGGTCTTGTCCAGCGCCACTGCGCGGATGCGGCGCGCGCCCTCCAGGTATGCGCCGCCTTTGATGAGGACGCCGCGGCGTGCGGCGGCCGTCAGCCCGCTGATCACCGTCACCGGCGTGGAGATGACCAGTGCACAGGGGCAGGCGATGACAAGCAGCACCAGCGCTTGGTAGAGCGCCTGCAGCCAACTGGCCTGGCCCAGCAGTGGCAACAGCAGCAGCACGGCCAGGGCGATGGCGAACACCGCTGGGGTGTAGATGGCGGCCAGCCGATCGACCAGTTGTTGCGTGGGCGCGCGCGTGGCCTGGGCCTGCTCGACAGCGAGGATGATGCGCGCCAGCGTACTGTCCGTGGCCGGGGTGCTGGCGCGCACCTGCAGTTCGCTGGCCTGATTGATGGTGCCGGCATAGACGGCATCGCCCGGGCCTTTGTCCAGCGGCAGGCTCTCGCCCGTGATGGGCGATTGGTCCACCGTGCTGTGGCCGCGCTCGACCTGCCCGTCCAGGGCAATGCGCTCGCCCGGGCGCACGCGCAGCAGGGCGCCGGGGCCGATGTCCGCCACCGGTTGGAGCAGCCACTGGCCGTCGGCCTGCTGCACCTCGGCCTGCTGCGGGGCCAGCGCCAGCAGGCCCTGGATGGCCTGGCGCGTGCGATCCACGGCGCGAGCCTCCAGCGCTTCGGCCAGTGCGTACAGGCTCATGACCATGGCTGCTTCGGGCCATTGACCGATCAGAAAGGCGCCGGTGACGGCCACCGTCATCAGCGCGTTGATGTTCAGCCGCCCCTGGCGCAGCGCCGTCAGGCCCTTGCGGTAGGTGGCGCTGCCGGCCAGGGCAATGGCCAGTGCGGCCAGGGCCATGCCCAGCCACATGCTGCCCTGCGTCAGCGCGCTGCCGGGCGCGTGGTGCGTGAAGAACAGCAGCTCGGCCGCGATGGCCAGGCCCAGCGCCAGCAGCAGCCGACCGTTGCCGGCCCACAGACTGCGGCGACGCCCGGCGGCGATGGAGGGGGCTGCTGTCAGCGGCTCGACCTCAAAGCCCGCGGCGCGGATGGCGGCCAGCGCAGCAGGCAGTTGCGCAGCTGGCGCGGCCAGACCCAGCAGGCGTTCGCCAAACCGAAACTGAAGCTGTGCAATGCCGCTAATGCCTGCAAGCGCCTGACGGATTTGGGCCTCTTCGCTGGGGCAGTCCATGTCGGGAATGCGCAAATAGTGCCAGCTCTGACCATTGGCATGGTCTTGGAGTGTTGGCTGCGCATCGCTTTCTCTGCCAGCGCTGCTGCTTGCGTCGTTGCCTGCGCCGCTGGGCGGGGCATTGCCGACACAGCCGCTTTGGCAAGCGCAGCAACTGCTGCTTGATTGCGCCTTGGCGCCGGCTGCTTGGGCCTGGGACTGGGGCGATGGCGTGCTGGGGGCTGGGCTCATGGGCATGATCCGGGCAAAAGCGGCTAGTATGCCCCACGGATGTTGCGCACAAACCCAGCGTGGCTTTCAATGCCGCTGGTCCTGCTGCCCGGGTGTGGCCAGCGGAGTGAATAGCTGGGCGGTGTCCACAGCGTCAAAACGGTATTGCGCGCCGCAGAATTCGCAACCGATCTCCAGCGGCTGGCCTGGCTGCTCCTGCTGCATGGCTTGTACTTCGGCCTGCCCCAGCGATTGCAGCATGGCGGCTACGCGCTCACGACTGCATTGGCAGCCAAAGTGCGGCGCGAGGCCGGCAGTGTCCAGCGGCTGCAGCTGCTCTTGCCAGAACAAGCGGCGCAGGATGGTGGCGCTGTCCAGCGTCAGCAATTCCTCGCGCGTGAGGCTGCGCGCCAGCGTGGCAATGCGGTTGAAGTGCTCGTTCTGGCCTTGCGCGTCTTCGTCGTCGGTGTTTTGCAGTGCGCCGCCCAGGTTGGCCTGGCCCTTGACGGGGATGCGTTGCAGCAGCAGCCCGGCGGCCACGCGCTGATCGGCGGCCAGCAACAGCACGGTATCGAGCTGTTCGGACTGCTGCATGTACTGCTCCAGCGTGGCCGCCAGCGAGGGCAGGGTCTGGCCCTGAGCGTCTGTCAACGAGACGATGCCCTGGTAAGGCCGGTAGCCGGGCTGCTTGTGCTCGGCATCGAGGGTAATGGCGCAACGGCCTTGGCCGTGCGCATTGCACAGCGCCTGCAGATCGGGGCTTGGCAGGGCCTGCAACGCGGCAGCGGCATCGGGGGCCAGCTGGGCCGTGGCGCGCAGCCGCAGGTTGGATTTGACCTCGGCCACGGCCAGGCGCAGCGGGCCATCGCCCTGGATTTGCAGCACCAGCGCACCGTCAAATTGGATGTTGGCTTGCATCAACAGGGCTGCGGCGCTCATCTCACCCAATAGCTGGGCCACACATTCGGGGTAGGGCCCGGTTTCGGTGTTGGCGGCGCGGCGCGCCAGCATCTCCTGCCAGGGGGCGTCGAGACGCACGATGGAGCCGCGCACGGGCAGGCCTTCAAAGAGGAATTTCTGGATTTCGGACATGGGGCGGACAGATAGGGCAGGGCGCGGCAGCGCCTGGGCGAACGAATGCCGCACAGATGGTGTTGGGCCAGCTGTTTTCAAGGATGCCACGCAAGTGTTGCGTGGGCATTGGCTGGGCTTTGGCGCCTGGCCTCAATCCACGCGTTTGAGGCCTTGGGCAAAGCGCTGTGCGTTGTCGCGGTAGTGGCGCGCGCTGCGGCGCAGGCCTTCGATCTCCTGCGGCGTGAGCATGCGCACCACCTTGGCCGGGCTGCCCAGGATCATGCAGCCGTCGGGAAACTCCTTGTTCTCGGTGACCAGCGCGCGCGCGCCGACCAGGCAATTCTTGCCAATCTTGGCGCCGTTGAGTACCACGGCGCCGATGCCGATGAGCGATTCGTCCCCGATCGTGCAGCCGTGCAGCATGACCTGGTGGCCGATGGTCACGTCACGGCCAATGTCCAGCGGCTTGTCTGGATCGACGTGCAGCACGCTGCCGTCCTGCACGTTGCTGCCCGCGCCGACGCGGATGTGATCGCCATCGCCACGGATCACGGCGTCGAACCAGACGCTGCTGTGCGCCTCCAGCGTGACATGGCCCAGCACCGTGGCCGAGTCGGCCACCCAGCTGCCGGGCTCCAGGGTGGGGCGGATGCCGTCGAGTTCATACAGGGCCATGGGTTTCTCCTCCTGTGGTGGGGGTAGCAGTGGGGCTGGAGACTGCCCTGCGTGGGCAGCGTTTGCTTGCATGAGTCTGCGATTGTAGGGAGCCTGCACAGCCTGCCGCCGTCCAGAACATCGCCCAGAACGCCGCCTACAATCGCCGCCCATGATCCAGGCCTGCCAGACCCCCACTGCTACCGAAGCGGCCTGCCTGCGCCAGCGGGCGCGGCAGCTGCTGCAGTGGCAAGACCCCACCGCCAAGGCCGAGGCCGTGCTGCAGCTGCACGCCAGCCAGGCCCAGATGGAGCTGGACGTGCGGCAGGCCCTGGCCGCGCCCGAGCCCGATGAGCCGGGCATGCCGCCTGGCCTGCGGCTGGCGCCGCACACCGAGGTGGCGCGGCGTTCGCCAGCCACATTGCAAGGGCGTGCGGTGCTGGTGCACGCCATCGTGCACATTGAGTACAACGCCATCCACCTGGCGCTCGACGCCGTGTGGCGCTTTGCCGGCATGCCCGCTTCGTACTACGGCGATTGGCTGAAGATCGCCGCCGAGGAGGCGCGCCACTTCCAGCTGCTGCGCGCGCAGCTGCAGGCCATGGGTTTTGACTATGGCGACTTCCCCGCGCACCAAGGGCTGTGGGCCATGTGCAGCAAGACCCGGCACGACATCCTGGCGCGCATGGCGCTGGTGCCGCGCACGCTGGAGGCGCGCGGCCTGGACGCCACGCCCTTGATCCAGCACAAGCTGCGCCAGGTCGATACCGAGGACGCGCACGCCATCTGCGCCGTGCTCGACATCATCCTGCGAGAGGAAGTGGGCCATGTGGCCATCGGCAATTACTGGTACCGCTGGCTGTGCCACCAGCGCGGCCTGGACGCAGTGGCCCTGTACCCGCAGCTGGTGGCGCAGTATGAGGCGCCGCGGCCCAAGCCGCCGCTGAACCTGGACGCGCGCCGCGCGGCAGGTTTCACCGAGCAGGAGCTCGAATATCTGCAATGGGGCAGTGAAAACCCGCCGGATGGGGCGGGTTGATGCAGTGGGACTGCTTTGAACTCTTGCCATCAAGCGGTTTGAGCTGATTGGCGGCATTTGCAAATGCCCCGCCACGGTGCTCTTGGCAGTGCTTTGTCTCAGACCGGCAGCCAGAGCTGGGCCTGAAGGCCGCCCAGTGTGAGGCTGGGGCTGAGCTGCAGCTGGCCGCCCCAACTGTGGGCAATGTCGGCCACGATGGACAGGCCCAGGCCGCTGCCAGGCGTGCTTTGGTCAAAGCGCTGGCCGCGCTGACCGGCGTGCTGCAAATCCTCGGCGGCGATGCCGGGGCCGTCGTCGGCAATGCAGATGCACAGCGCCGCGCGGGGCCGAGCGGAGGCCTTGGCCGGGGCGCTTGCCTGCAGCTGGATGTGCACGCGGCGGCTGGCCCATTTGCTGGCGTTGTCCAGCAGGTTGCCCAGCATTTCTTCCAGATCGGCGCGGTCGCCGCGCCAGTGCAGGGCCTGGGCGCTGGGGCCCGCGTCAAGCTGCCAGTGCAGGCCTCTTTCCGGGCGGATGTGTTGCATCAGTTGCATCAGCTGTTGCAGCACCTCATACACAGGCACAGCCTGGCGGTTGGCACTGGCAGCATGCTCGTCGCCGCTGCTGCTGGTGCGGCTGAGGTGGCGCTCGATCAGGCCGTTCATGCTCTGCACTTGGGCCAGCACCAGGGGGCTGGGCACTTGCGGGGTTTGGCTGGCCTGCGCGCTCAGCCGCGCCAGCGGGGTCTTGAGCGCATGGCTGAGGTCGGCGGCATGGGCGCGGCCACGCGCCAGCATGCGCGTGTTGCGTTCGAGCAGGGCGTCGATCTCATGGGCCAGCGGATCCAGGTCAGGGCCATAGCCGCTGCCCAGCGCTGTGTGCCCAGTGTCGCCTCTGGGCATGGAGTCTGTGGGGGCGGCGCCGTGCATGCCGGCCAGACGTCGCTGCAGGCGCGCCAGCGGCCGCAGGCCCCAGCGCACTTGCAGCACAGTGGTCAGCGCCGCTCCGATGAACAGCGCGCCCAAACCCATGAAGAGGATGCGCTGGATGCGTGCCAGGGCCTGGTCGGTCTCCTCGGCCAGCACGTACACCCGCAGCGTGGCTTGCTGGCCATCTTGCTCGATGGGGCGTTCCAGGCCGAGCAGCGCGCGGCCGCGCGGGTCGCGGTTGCGCAGCAGGCCGCTGCGGTCAGCAGGGGCTTGGGGGTGCAGGCTGGCATCCCACAGCGAGCGCGAATACAGAGTTTGGCCCGGTGCCTGCAAGACCCAGTAGGCGCCAGAGAAAATTTGATTGAAGGCCCCGCCCGGGGTGCTTTCGCTGTAGCGCCACTGGCCGTTTGCAGCCAAGCTGACATGGGCCTGGATGCGGTCGGCGCTGTCGCCCAGGCGCTGGGCCAGGCCAGTGTGCAGGCTGTCGCGCATGCTCGCTTGCAGCAGCGCGCCCAGCAGCAGCAGCGCCGCCAGGCTGGGCAGCAGGCCCAGGGCCAGTAGGCGGGCCGTCAGCCCCAGGCGCTGCATCATGCCTGGCGGCTTTCCTTGGGGGAGTTGGCGTTGTCCGCTTGCTGCGGATCGACGAGCCGAAAGCCCAGGCCGCGTTGGGTTTCGATGCGGGCTGCGCCAATCTTTCGGCGGATGCGGCCGATGAGTACGTCCAGCGAGTTGGAGTCCGGGTCCAGATCGCGCGAGTACACGTGCTCGCCGATCTCCGTGCGCGTGACGGTGGCGCCTGGGCGGTGCATCAGATAGGCCAGGATTTTGAGCTCCTGCGCCGTCAGGGCGATGTGTTGGCCGTCCACGTACACGCGCTGCGTCACGGAGTCGTACTCCAGCCCGCCCGAGCGCAGCACGGTATCGCCGCCTTGGCCGTTCTGGCTGGACAGCGGCTGGCTGCGGCGCAGCAGGGCGCGCAGGCGCAGCACGACTTCTTCCTGCATGAAGGGCTTGGTCAGGTAATCGTCGGCGCCGGCCTGGAAGCCGGCGAGCTTGTCGCTCCAGCGGCTGCGCCCGGTGAGGATCAGCACCGGCATGTGGCAGCCGCTTTCGCGCCAGTGCCGCAGTACGGAGATGCCGTCCAGCCCAGGCAGGCCCAGGTCGAGCACTGCGGCGTCATAGCTCTCGGTCTCGGCCAGAAAGACGGCCTCTTGGCCATCGGCCGTGTGTTCAGCAACAAAGCCAGCTTGTGTGAGCACTCGCTGGAGCTGACTGGCCAGGGTGGCATCGTCTTCGACGATCAGGATGCGCATGCGGTGATGGAATGGGGTGGGGCTGCGTGATGGGGATGGTCGGCAGCATGGCCAGAAACTGTGAATGCACAAGGCTGTGCCGCGCGCGCTCAAGCCGGGCGCGGCAATGGCGGCAACGGCGACAATGGGCAAATCACTCTTTGCGCTTTTGGCGCAGCACGGCGGCATTGTGCGGATCCACGTGCAGTTCCATGGTGCCGCCTTGTTGCAGCCGGATGTCGATTTCATAGTACCAAGTATCGCCGCTGTGCGAGCGCTCGCGCTCGAGTTCGACTTCCATGACCGTGCCTGGAAATTGATCGAGCAGCCGCTCCAGAATCTGCTCCAGCGGCAGCATCTGGCCGGCGGCCTGGCCTGGATTGGGCGCGCCGCGCAAGATAGCGCCACTGCGCGCATCGACGACCAGCGCCTGTTGCTGGCCGTCCGGCTGCAGCAGCTTGAGCTCGTACACCGCCTGCTGCTGTTGCGAGGCTTGCAGCTCCGCTTCGACGACTTGGCCCGGGTGCTGCTGCGCCAGCTGGCGCAGGATGCTTGGCAGTGGCATCAGCCCCGACTGGGCCACGGGGGTGTCGTCCAGTTCCACGAGCTGGCCGGTTTCGGCCTGGAGCTTGATTTCGCGCTTGCGGTTGTTGTGGTCGAGCACTTCAATCTCATAGACCGGGCCGTAGACGCGGCTGGTTTCCATCTCCACCTCCAGCACGCGGCCGGGGATGTGCTGCTCGGCAATGCGCAGGATGTCGGCCAACGGCTTGTAGCGCCCGCTGGAGACAGCCTCGCGCACGCTGCGCTGCTGATCGGTTTGTGCAGCGACCGGGCTCAGCGCGGCACAGGCCAGCGCACAGGCCAGCGAGGTTGCGCGCAGCCAGGGCATGGCAAAGCCCCCGGCAGGCTCTGGCTGGGCAGCGCGCGCGGGGGCGAAAGAGGGGCAAGGCAGGCGGCGGGCAAGCATGGGCGGCAATGGTGGGGGCGGCAGTCTAAACCAATGATGAATCTTGGCTTCAGGCGGTGTTTAGGCAGGGCTTTTCACAATCTTGCCCATGCCCATCACAAGGCTGCCCTCACACTTGAAAGAAAGGAAACCCGTATGAACACCGCATTCCCCTTTGCCCTGAACGCTGTACGCGCCCGCCGGGCGGGCGCTGGCGCCGCCGCTTTGCTGGCCGCGGCGCTGTTGGCCAGCCCTGTGCAGGCTGCCGGCAATGCCTCGCAGGCAGTGCAGGCCATGACAGACCAGGGTTATGTGGCCATCCATGATCTGGAATTCAAGCACCAGCACTGGACGGCCGAAGCCACGACCCAAGGCGGCACCCGCGTGCAGTTGTTGCTCGATGGCGCTGGCCGCGTGGCCGAAGTGGGCAACCCCGCCAGCCAGGCCCAGATTGCTTCGGTGCAGGATGTGCTGCAACGCTTGCACAGCCTGGGTTACCAGCATGTGCGCGATGTGGAAATGGACGACGGCTTCTGGACTGCCGATGCCATCAACCGCCGTGGGGTGTCTGTGGATCTGACATTGCATCCGGTGACGTTGGAGCTGCTCAGTGAAGTGGGCGATGACGACCGCCACCGCCCGCCAGTCGCACCACAAGTGCAGCAGCCAGCCTGGGGCCCGCAAGGCGTGCTGCCGGCCAGTGAGGTGATTGCGCGCCTGCAGCGTGCAGGCTACCGCCACATCCACGATCTGGATTTCGACGACGGCTATTGGGAGGCCGAAGCCATCAACCCGGCCGGGCTGCGGGTCGATCTGCGCCTGGATCCGCGCACTGGCGCCGTGCTGCGTGAAAAGCGCGACGACTGATTGCGAGACTGATCGGCGATGGCGCTGCCGCTCCGGATGGCCTGCAGGCTGAGCGGGGCGGCCGATCGTTTTGACATCGCTACTTGCTACAAGCCCCCTTGCAGGGGGCTTTGGCTTGTCTGGGTGCAGGCAACAGCGACGGTTTACCAGGATTTTCTTAACGGTTAACTCCAGATGTTTGGATGGTTAACCTTTCTACAATGCCAGCCTGTCAAGGCTTGGATGGAGTGAAACGCCATGGGAACGACGCTGGGCATCAAGGTCGATGAAAGCATTCGTGAGCGCCTGCGCCAGGCGGCGCAGCAGCTGGGTTGCTCGCCGCATTGGTTGCACAAGCAGGCGCTGCTGGCTTATATCGAAGCCATCGAAAAAGGCGTGCTGCCGCCGGAGCTGGCGTATTGGCAGCAGCAGGGCCAGGGCGCGGCACAGCCCAGTGGCGATGCCGATGCGGCGGCCTTGCCGGCCTTGGTGGAGAGCAGCGCGCCCTTTCTGGCTCTGGCGCAGGATGTGCAGCCGCAATCGGTGCTGCGCGCGGCCATCACGGCCGCCTACCGCCGCCCCGAGACCGAGTGCCTGCCGGTGCTGATCGAGGCCGCGCGCGCCCAGCAACCCGAGCAGGTGCGCGCGCTGGCCATGCGCCTGGTGCAGGCGCTGCGCGCCAAGCGCCTCAAGCGCAGCGGCGGTGTCGAGGCGCTGGTGCAGGAGTATTCGCTCTCCAGCCAGGAGGGGGTGGCGCTGATGTGCCTGGCCGAGGCGCTGCTGCGCATCCCCGACCGGGCCACGCGCGATGCGCTGATCCGCGACAAGATCAGCCAGGGCGACTGGAAGGTCCATGCCGATTCGCCCTCGATGTTCGTCAATGCCGCTACCTGGGGGCTGATGATCACCGGCAAGCTGGTGGCCGTGCACAGCGAGCGCAGCCTGGGCGCGGCGCTCACGCGCCTGATCGCCAAAGGCGGCGAGCCGCTGATCCGCCAGGGCGTGAACACGGCCATGCGCATGATGGGCGAGCAGTTCGTCACCGGCCAGACCATTGCCGCAGCGCTGGCCAACAGCCGCAAGTGGGAGGAAAAAGGCTTTCGCTACTCCTACGACATGCTGGGCGAGGCCGCGGCCACCGAGGCCGATGCGCTGCGCTACCTGCAGTCCTACGAGCAGGCCATCCACGCCATCGGCAAGGCCGCGCAGGGCCGGGGCATTTACGAGGGGCCAGGCATCTCGGTCAAGCTCTCGGCGCTGCACCCGCGCTACAGCCGCGCCCAGCGCGAGCGCGTCATGCAGCAGCTCTACCCGCGCCTGTTGGCGCTGGTGCAGTTGGCGCGGCAGTACGACGTGGGCCTGAACATCGACGCCGAGGAGGCCGACCGGCTGGAGCTTTCGCTGGATTTGCTGGAGCGCCTGTGCCTGGAGCCCAGCCTGGCGGGCTGGAATGGCATTGGCTTTGTCGTGCAGGCCTACCAGAAGCGCGCGCCCTTCGTGCTTGACTGGCTGATCGAGCTGGCGCGGCGCAGCCGCCGCCGGCTGATGGTGCGGCTGGTCAAGGGCGCCTACTGGGACAGCGAGATCAAGCGCGCCCAGCTCGACGGCCTGGAGGGCTACCCCGTCTACACCCGCAAGCTGCACACCGACGTGGCCTACCTGGCCTGCGCGCGCAAGCTGCTGGCCGCGCCCGATGCGGTGTACCCGCAGTTTGCCTCGCACAACGCGCAGACTCTGGCGAGCATCTACCACATGGCCGGGCAGAACTACTACCCCGGTCAGTACGAATTCCAGTGCCTGCACGGCATGGGCGAGGCGCTGTATGAAGAGGTGGTCGGCCCCGTGGCGCAGGGCAAGCTCGGGCGGCCCTGCCGCATCTACGCGCCGGTGGGTTCGCACGAAACCCTGCTGGCCTATCTGGTGCGGCGCTTGCTGGAAAACGGCGCCAACAGCTCTTTTGTGCATCAGATTGGCGACGAGTCCATCCCCATCGAGCAGTTGGTGGCCGACCCCGTACAGGCCGCGCTGCAGCTGCAGCCGCTGGGCCGCCCGCACGAGCGCATCGCGCTGCCGGTGGATTTGTACCAGCGCCAGGGGCGGCGCAACTCCATGGGCCTGGACTTGAGCAACGAGCAGCGCCTGGGTTCGCTCTCGGCCGCGCTGCTGGTCAGCGCCGAGCAGCGCTGGCTGGCGCAGCCGGCCGGCTCCGCTGGCGACGAGGCCCAGGATGGCCAGGACGGCACGGCCCTGCAGGAGGTGCGCAACCCGGCCGACCGTTTCGACCTCGTCGGCCACGTGCGCATGGCCACGCCCGAGCAGGCCCAGCAGGCCGTGGCGCGCGCCGTGGCCGCCACGCCGATCTGGCAGGCCACGCCCGTGGCCGAGCGCGCCCAGGCCCTGCTGCGCGCGGCGCAATGGCTGGAAGACCAGCTGCAGCCGCTGATGGGCCTGCTGGTGCGCGAGGCCGGCAAATCCCTGCCCAACGCCATCGCCGAGGTGCGCGAGGCCGTGGACTTTCTGCGCTACTACGCGCGCCAGGCCGAAGAGGGCTGGCAGCTGGGGCTGCAGCCGCCGCCCCCGTCAGCCCAGGGCGGCGCACCCGATGCAGCCAGCGCGCCCGGCACAGCTGGGGCGCTTGGGGCGTCTGACACACCGGCGCTGCCGCCCGCGCAGCCGCTGCAGGGCGCGCCGCTGGGGCCAGTGCTGTGCATCAGCCCGTGGAACTTCCCGCTGGCCATCTTCGTTGGCCAGATTGCCGCGGCGCTGGCTGCGGGCAACGTCGTGCTGGCCAAACCGGCCGAGCAAACCTGCCTGATCGCCGCCCAGGCCGTGGCCTTGCTGCACCGCGCCGGCGTGCCCGCCGACGCCCTGCAGCTGCTGCCCGGGCCGGGCGAGACCGTGGGCGCGGCGCTGGTGGCGCACCCTGAGGTCAAGGCCGTGGTGTTCACCGGCTCCACCGCCGTGGCCCAGACCATCCAGCGCAGCCTGGCCGCGCGGCTGGACGAGCACGGCAAGCCCATCCCCCTCATTGCCGAGACCGGCGGCATCAATGCCATGGTGGTCGACTCCTCGGCGCTGGCCGAGCAGGTCGTGGCCGACGTGCTCAGCTCGGCCTTCGACTCGGCCGGGCAGCGCTGCTCGGCGCTGCGCCTGCTGTGCGTGCAGGAGGACTGCGCCGAGCGCCTGCTGCAGATGCTGCGCGGCGCCATGCAGGAGCTGCGCGTGGGCCGGCCCGATCAGCTCAATACCGACGTCGGCCCGGTGATCGACGCCCAGGCCCAGGCCGAGATCGAGCAGTACGTGGCGCAGATGCGCGAGGCCGGTTTTGGCGTGCAGCGCCTGCAGCTCGATGCCGTGTGCCGCCAGGGCACTTTCGTGGCCCCCACGCTGATCGAGGTGCAGCGCGTGGCCGACGTACAGCGCGAAGTGTTCGGTCCCGTGCTGCACGTGCTGCGCTACCCGCGCAGCGGCTTCGATGCGCTGCTTGCGCAAATCAATGCGCTGGGCTTTGGCCTGACCTTTGGCGTGCACACTCGGCTGGACGAAACCATCGCCCAGGTCAGCGCGCGCATCCAGGCCGGTAACCTGTACGTCAACCGCAACATCGTTGGCGCGGTGGTCGGCGTGCAGCCCTTTGGCGGCGAGGGCCTCTCGGGCACCGGCCCCAAGGCCGGCGGGCCGCTGTACCTGCCTCGCCTGGTGCGCGGGCCGCAGCCTGGCGCGCAAGTGCTGCGCCCCGGCGCAGAGTGGACGCTGCAAGGCCCCACTGGCGAACTCAACCGCTACCGCTTGCTGCCGCGCGGCCAGGTCTGGTGCCTGCCGCGCAGCCTGCTGGGCTTGCAGTGCCAGTGGCTGGCCTGCGCGCAATCGGGCAATGGCATGGTGCTGGCCGACACCCAGGCACTGCGCGAGCTGTATGCGCAATGGCTGCAAGGGATGGCGCAAGAGGCGCCGCCTGATCACGCCGCGCAGGACGTGGCGCTGCACTGGTGCCGCCCCGAGGAGATCGCCGCGCTGCCGCTGCAGGCTGCGCTGTTCGAGGGCGATGCCGACGAGCTGCTGGCCTTCCAAACTGAAGCCGCCCAGCGCAGCGGCCCGCTGCTGGCAGTGCAGGGCCTGAGCGCTGAAGAACTGGCCCAGGGCGTGCACTACCGCCACGAGCGCCTGCTGCGCGAAGTGGCCATCAGCATCAACACGGCCGCCGCTGGCGGCAATGCCAGCCTGATGAGCATCGACGCGCCATCAGGGCATGGCTGAGGGCCTGATCAAAATTTCGGTGTGAGTGGTATACGGCGTGTGGGCATGGGCTGCAAGGTGCAAAAGCAGCCCTGGTCCATCCTACTTTTTGAATTACTTCGATAGAGATAAGCCCTGCGCCTCCTCCTCCAGGCGGCGCAGCCTGGCCGTCATGGCATCGGCCTTTTTTTGGCATTGTTGGGTGATCTCATGCATTTTTCTGGCATTCAATATGGCGACATTTTTCATGTAATAGATTTTGCTGCTCTCTAGATTGGAAATGGCTTGATTGCATTTCTCGCTGTTTGCAGCGATCTTTCTTTTGAGGTTGGGAATCAGGTGATTTTCCAAATCATGCAGCCGCCGCTTGTTTTGGCTGGCGCGGATTTGCTGACGTAGCTTCTCGGCTTGGGTTGTTTGTGGCTGGACACCTTGACCATCTGATGGATGCTGCGATGGGCTGGTCGAGGTAATCGCTATTTTTTGTGAGTTTTCCCCGCAGGGAATCTGGCTGTAGGTATTGCCGCATTTGTAAACTTGTGCGCCTGCAGCTTCAGCGAGAGCAATCAGCAATGCGCTGGTCAAGAAATCTTTGTGGCAAAAATTCAATGAAGGCATTTTGATTTCTCGAGAATCCTCTTGTTTTGGATGTTGAAAAATTCTGTTTTATGATGAATGCTTGTAAAAATGCAGGCAGCAAGAGGCAAGAAGGCAGCCCTATGCCGCCGACTTCTTGGAAATTATTTTGATAAGGACAAGCTCTGCGCCTCTTCCTCCAGGCGGCGCAGCTTGGCCGTCATGGCATCGGCCTTCTTTTGGCATTGATTGAGCATTTCTTCCATTTCTTTTTTGTTTTGCTTGGCCACATTTTTCAGCCAATAGATTTTGCTTCTGTCCCGATCAGAAATGGATTTTTCGCACGCCTCGGTGTCTGCGGCGATTTTTCGTCTCAGGTTGGGAATTAGATGATTTTGCAAGTCATGCAGCCGCCGTTTGTCTTGGCTGGCGCGGATTTGCTGGTGCAGCTTCTCGGTTCGGCTCATTGGCGTGTAGGAATCTTGGTGGTCCGTCTGTTGCGGCGATTGGTAGGCCGGAGTCACCACGATTTTTTCTGCATTGTGGCCGCAAGGGGTCTGGCTGTAGGTGTTGCCGCATTTGTACACTTGTACTTGCGCGATCGTCACTCCAGCGAAAATGCTCAGGAATGCGCCTGCCAGAAATGGTTTGTGCAGAATATTGGATGAAGTCATCTTGAATCCATGGGAATATCAAAAGGTTTTCATTGGTTAAGAATTAATTTTATTGTTATGGTTTTTTATTTTGATTGGGCATTGAGGCAATGCTTTTGGAGCAATGCCGAACTGCCCCGAAGGGGCTGCTGCAAAGCGGCCTTTGGATTTTTCACCTTTTCGCAATACGCCGCAAGGCATTTGTGGCCATGCAGGGATTACGGCTGCCTCTGAAGGCCGGATGGCAGGGCGAGGGCATCCTCGCTTTCCCTATGAGCGTGACTTGGCTATGCCTGCGGCGCGCCCCGTCAAGGCCATAATCGCTTCCCTCATTGCCATGCCTGCGGCCATGCCCGTGGGCTTTTCACCTTGCATCAAAGGAGTCAACGACCATGAAGACGACATTCAAACTGCTGGCCACCAGCATGGCCGCAGCCTGCGCGCTGGCCGCCCCGGCCCAGGCCGAGACTGTGCGCCTGGGCTTTGCCGCGCCGCTGACGGGCCCACAGGCCCACTACGGTGAAGACATGCGCAATGGTTTGCAGCTGGCGCTGGAGGAGGCCAATGCGCAAGGCATCGAGCTCGATGGCTCCAAGGCCCAGTTCGAGCTGGTCTCCAAGGACGACCAGGCCGACCCGCGCACGGCCGTGCAGGTCGCCCAGCAAATCGTCGATGAGGGCGTGCAGGGCGTGCTGGGCCACTTCAACTCGGGCACGACCATCCCGGCCTCGCGCATCTACAACGACGCGGGCCTGCCGCAGATTGCCATGGCGACCTCGCCCGAGTACACCCAGCAGGGCTACGACACGACCTTCCGCATGATGACCAGCGATACGCAGCAGGGCGCGGCCGTGGGCGTGTTCATGGTCAAGGATCTGGGCGCCAAGAACATTGCCCTGATCGACGACCGCACCGCCTATGGCCAGGGCCTGACCGACCAGGTGGCCAAGGCTGTGCAGCGCGCCGGTGGCACCATCGTGGCGCGTGAGTACACCACCGACAAGGCCAGCGATTTCACCGCCATCCTGACCAACATCAAGGCCAAGAACGCCGATGCGATCTTCTTCGGCGGGCTGGATGCGCAATCGGGCCCGATGCGCCGCCAGATGGCCACGCTGGAGATCAAGGCCCCGCTGGTTTCGGGCGAGATGACGCGCAGCGACACCTTCCTGCGCCTGGCTGGCGACACGGCCAACGGCACCTATGCCTCGCTGGCGGGCGTGCCCATCGACAGCATGGCCCAGGGCGGCAAGTTCGCTGAGGCCTACAAGAAGCGCTTCAACAAGGAGCCGGGCGTGTACTCGCCCTATGCCTACGACGGCGCCTGGAACATGATCAGCGCCATGCAGCAAGCAGGCTCGGCCAAGCCCGAGAAGTACCTGAGCAAGCTCGCAGGCCTCAAGCGCAGCGGCGCGACCAGCGAAAACATTGCCTACGACGAGCGCGGCGACCTCAACGAGGTGTCGGTGACCATCTACCAGGTCAAGGACGGCAAGTGGGAAATGGTCAAGACCATGGTGGATTCGGCCAAATAAGCCCGCCGCCGCATTGATCTTGCTGCACGAAGCTGCCCGCTGCCGCTGCGCACTTTGCGTGGCGGCAGCGGGCAGCTCTGATGGATGGGCTCGCCCTGGCGGCGCTTTTCTTTCGTCTTTTTTCTTCTCGTCGTTTTCTTCCGCTGTGGCCGTCTGCGGCCCCGGGGCCTGGAGCGCTCCCGCATGGATACCTTTTTGCAACAAATCATCAACGGGCTGACGGTCGGCAGCGTCTATGCGCTGGTGGCGCTGGGCTACACCATGGTGTACGGCATCATCGGCCTGATCAACTTCGCGCATGGCGATGTGGTCATGGTGGGCGCCATGGTGGCCACCAGCGTGGTGCTGGCGCTGGCCGGCGGCGGCGCGGCCTGGCCGGCGCTGGCGCTGCTGGGCCTGGCGCTGCTGGCGGCCATCCCGGTGTGCATGGCCATCGGCTGGACGGCCGAGCGCTACGCCTACCGCCCGCTGCGCCGCGCGCCACGGCTGGCGGCGCTGATCACCGCCATTGGCGTGTCCATCATCATCCAGAACCTGGCAATGATGTTCTGGGGGCGCGGCTATCTGAACTTCCCGCACGTCATCGAGCCGGTGGTGCTGCAGCTGGGCCAGGCGCGCATCAGCCTGCTGCAGATCGGCATCATCGCCAGCGCCGCGCTCATCATGGGCGCGCTGCTGCTGCTGGTGCTCAAGACTCGGCTGGGCACGGCCATGCGCGCCACGGCGCAAAACCGCGAGGTGGCCGGGCTGATGGGCGTGAACATCAACACCGTGATCTCCGCTGCGTTCCTGATCGGCTCGGCCCTGGCGGCCGTGGCCGGCGTGATGATCACCGCCTACTACGGCGTGGCCCAGTACACCATGGGCTTCATGCTCGGCCTCAAGGCGTTCACGGCGGCGGTGCTCGGCGGCATCGGCAACCTGCCCGGGGCCATGCTCGGCGGGTTGCTGCTGGGCCTGATCGAGGCCCTGGGCGCGGGCTACATCGGCGATCTGACCGGCGGCGTGTTCGGCAGCCATTACCAGGACGTGTTCAGCTTCATCGTGCTGATCGCGGTATTGATTTTCCGCCCATCCGGTTTGCTGGGTGAGCGTGCAGGAGACCGGGCATGAGCGCTGTATCCACTTCCTCCCGACCCGAGCCCGGCGCGCCGCAGCGCCGGGCCATTCCGGCCCGCGTCTGGCTGGGCACGCTGCTCATCGGCGCGGTGCTGCTGGTGCTGCCCTTCGTGCTGGGCAGCGTGGCCGGCCAGGGCTGGGTGCGCATCCTGAACTTCGCGCTGCTGTACGTGATGCTGGCGCTGGGGCTGAACATCGTCGTGGGCTTTGCCGGGCTGCTCGACCTGGGCTACATCGCTTTCTATGCCGTGGGCGCCTACGTCTGGGCGATGCTGGCCTCGCCGCACTTTGGCCTGCATCTGCCGTTCTGGGTCGTGTTGCCGCTGGGCGTGATGCTGGCGGCGCTGGCGGGCATGCTACTGGGCTTTCCGGTGCTGGGCCTGCGCGGCGATTACCTGGCCATCGTCACGCTGGGCTTTGGCGAAATCATCCGCATCTTCATGAACAACCTGGATGCGCCGGTCAACATCACCAACGGCCCGCAGGGCATCAACCGCATCGACACCTTCCGCGTCGGCGACTTTGCCTTTGGCCGGGCCGAGACCATCCTGGGCTGGCGCATCACCGGGCCAGAGAAGTACTACTACCTGCTGATGGCGCTGGTGCTGCTGATCGTCTTCATTTGCGTGCGGTTGCAGAACTCGCGCATCGGCCGCGCCTGGGAGGCCGTGCGCGAGGATGAAGTGGCCGCCAAGGCCATGGGCATCAACACCCGCAACATCAAGCTGCTGGCCTTTGCCATGGGCGCATCTTTTGGCGGCGTGGCCGGCTGCCTGTTCGCCTCGATGCAGGGCTTCGTCAGCCCCGAGAGCTTCGGCTTGACCGAATCCATCGCCATCCTCTGCATGGTGGTGCTCGGCGGCATGGGCCACGTGCCCGGCGTGATCCTTGGCGCGCTGCTGCTGGCCGTGTTCCCGGAATTCCTGCGCGCCGTGGTCGAGCCGCTGCAGCACAGCCTGTTTGGCGCCGTGGTGATCGACCCGGACGCCATCCGCATGCTGCTCTTTGGCCTGGCGCTGGTGCTGGTGATGATCTTCCGCCCCGAAGGCTTGTGGCCCTCGGCCGTGCGCAAGCGTGAGCTGCACGCCAACCAGCAAAGGGGGGGCGGAGCATGATGCAGGCCACCACCACCGCAGCCAGAGCCAGCGCCAGCCCGGCGCGCCCGGCCATCGGCCAGCCGCTGCTCGTGGCCAAAGGCCTGAGCAAGCGCTTTGGCGGCCTGCAGGCGCTCGATGACGTGGGCTTCACCATCCGCCAGGGCGAGATCTTCGGCCTGATCGGCCCCAACGGCGCGGGCAAGACCACGCTGTTCAACGTCATGACCGCGCTGTACGTGCCCGAGGCGGGCAGCTGCCTGTTCCAGGGCGTGGACTTGACGCGGCTCAAGCCGCACCAGATCGCCCAGCAAGGCCTGGCGCGCACCTTCCAGAATATCCGGCTGTTCTCCAGCCTCAGTGCGTTGGAAAACGTCATGATCGGCCAGCACCTGCGCACCCGCGCCGGCGTGCTGGGCGCCATCCTGCGCGGGCCGCGCACCCGCGCCGAGGAAGCGCGCATCGAAGCGCGCGCGCTGCAGCTGCTGGACTATGTGGGCATCGCCCACTGCGCCAACGAAGTGGCCGCCTCGCTCTCATATGGCGACCAGCGCCGCCTGGAGATCGCCCGCGCGCTGGCCACCGAGCCCAAGCTGCTGGCGCTGGACGAGCCGGCCGCCGGCATGAACCCGTCGGAAACCCTGGTGCTGCGCGCGCTGATCGAGAAAATCCGCGCCAGTGGCATCACCGTGCTGCTCATTGAACACGACATGAAACTCGTCATGAACCTGTGCGACCAGGTGCTGGTGCTGGAATACGGCAAAGTGCTGGCCCAAGGCGAGCCCCAGACCGTGCAGCGCAACCCGGCCGTCATCGAAGCCTACCTGGGCAAGGGCGCGGCGCAGGAGCTGGGCCTGCTGCCCGCCAGCGACGCTGCCGCCGCAGCAGAGGAGGGCGCGCGCCATGGCTGACACCATTACCGCAACCGCGGCGGCGGCAACCGCCAATGCTGGGCAGCAGCCCATGCTGGAAATCTCCGGCCTGGACGTGGCCTACGGTGGCATCCGTGCAGTGCGCCAGCTCGATCTGCACGTGCACCAAGGCGAGCTGGTGGCCCTCATCGGCGCCAACGGCGCGGGCAAAAGCACCACGCTGCGCGCCATCTGCGGCCTGGTGCCCGCCGCCAGCGGCGACATCCGCTACCTGGGCCAAAGCCTGCTTGGCAAACCCAGCTACACCCTGGTGCGCCAGGGCCTGGTGATGGTGCCCGAGGGGCGCGGCATCTTCCCTCAGCTGACCATCGAGGAAAACCTGCTCATGGGCGCCTACAGCCGCCGCGACCAGGCCGCCATCGCGCAGGACACTGAGCACGTCTATGCCATGTTTCCGCGCCTGGCCGAGCGCCGCCGCCAGACGGCCGGCACCCTCTCGGGCGGCGAGCAGCAAATGCTGGCCATGGGCCGGGCCATGCTCGCCAAGCCCCGGCTGCTGCTGTTGGACGAGCCCACCATGGGCCTGGCGCCCATCATGGTCGAGAAAATCTTCGAAGTCGTGCGCGGCATCGCCCAATCGGGCGTGACCATCTTGCTCATCGAGCAAAACGCCAAACTGGCGCTGCAGCTGAGCCAGCGCGGCTACGTCATGGAATCGGGCCAGGTCATCCTGCAAGGCCCAGCCGCGCAACTGCTGCACGACCCCAAAGTGCGCGCGGCCTACCTGGGCGAATGAGGCCACCTGCCCTGGCGGCGCTGGTTGCAGGCAGGCCGCCCATTGGCGGCAGGCCTGCTGCCTGATCGATCGCGTCTCAAAACCGCTTCAGCATCTTGGCGCGGGGGAGGGAAAGAATCGATTGGGGATGGGCCGCAGACTGCCGGCAAGCCATCGAAGCGGGCCATCACATTGGAGCCTTCAAGCAAATGAAGCATGTCAGAAACCCCCATCACATCAGCATTCGCTGCGCACTGGCACCCAAGCACGCTTTGGCAGATGTGGCCACAGCCCTGTTAGAAAAATGGAGGCCTGAGCATCAATTCGTGGCCAAGGGTGGTTTTGATTACGAGCGCGGCGAAAAATGGGTTGAGACCTAAAAAGCGCCCATTCGAGATATTTATGCCAATCCAAATACCCGAAAGCTGTGCTTCATGGCGGCAGATTATTTGCCTCCAAAGCCACGCTGAAAGCCATTATTCTGGGTAGAGTGGAGCCCAATTAGAATATTGATTTTTATGGAACTAAAAATGAGGCCCCCATTTTTGATTCGCATGCAATGCGTCTTGTCGCCTCGGTACACTTTGGCCGAGGTGGCGACTGCGCTGATTGAGCAGTGGATGCCTGCACACAACTTGAAGGCCAATGGAAAATTGGAGTACGGCAAAACCGAAAAAGAAGGTCCGCCCACGCCGGACATATACACCAACCCCGCTTTAAGAGACTTGCTTTTCTCCTCACCAGATCAGTTCGGGAGAATTTTTCTGCTTACCTACGACGAGCAACGGCGTGGTGACAAGCAAAGAAATACCTTTGGTCACGCTCACTGCATCGCCCTTGATTTAACCGACTTTCTGGATGATCAAGCACTGTCTCGAGCGCAAACCAGTTTTGCAGCGGCCCACTCGCTGGTGGACTTTCTCTGTGACCACTTCGATGTGTTGGATCTGGTGATGGATCGGGGTCGTAACGGCTTTGCCCCCAGCCCGCCGCTGGCCTATATCGGCGATCTGATTCGCATCGTGCGCAAGAGCGAGGTGGAGACCGCTTACGAAGACCCATCGGTGTACTGGCAAGCCTGGTCCACGCAGCGTGATCTGGGGGACGGGCGGATGCTGGTGGGCCGCGCGCCCGCGATCATTGATGAGTTGGCCTTTAAGCAGGCAACATACCCTGCGCAATGGCAAATGGCGCGTGCAGCCAAGCCGAAGCTGACCACCTACGGCGCGCTGGCCAGTGGCATGACGGGTTTTTCTGTAAATCCCGAGGAGCAAGACTATTTCCAGCAAGGCCAAGGCATCATCCAGTCCATGCACTATCAGGCCGAAACACAGACGCTGGATGTGACCGCCTGGGCCGATCCCGGCGTTGACATTGCCCCGCGTGAAGTGGCGCAGATTTTGCACTGGCGCTTCAACAAGCAGTTGGATAAGGGCGAACCACTGAAGGAGGTGCGCTTTGTCTTTCTCAACCGCGAGCAGGCCGAGGCGCAAAAACGCGTGTTGCTGGACATGCGCTGTCGCGTCTTCCACATGGGCGCTACGCCCACCGATCTGGTGGAAGTAACGGACAGCCCAGGCGCATGAGGCAGATTCATGCGCTGAATGAGGCACAGAGGATGTGAGCTGGCGTTGCTTGACCAATATTTGCCCGACCGGATGGTTTGGGATGCCAAAGTTTGCGATTTCCATAAAAATACATTCGCATTTTTATAGGGGCCGGATGACAGACATCCTAAAGTTGAGGCTTTTTGCCGAGAAAAGCCTTGCATGCTGATAGGAAGCCGCTATTTTTGCTGCAGGATGGTGCAGCCTTGTTTGTCGATGAATGCGATTTTTCCATCGAGGGCGACTTTGGCGAGGCCGTCGCTGAAGCTAATGTCCCATTGTCCTTGGGGAAGGGTGTAACGCGGGGCAATGCTCTCGTTGCCTTCGGCGTCGATGAAGCCCCACAGGCCGTTTTTTCTCACGGCGGCCATGCCTTCGGAAAAATGGTTTACACCTCGCTCATAGAGCGCAGCAACGACGATGTTGCCGTTGTGGTCTTTGTAGCCGATTTTGCTGAAATCTTCGGTGTGAAATTTGTGCAGCGGGGTGTCGGGGCGGACGTCCCATCGTGGCAGCTCGGTTTCGCGCCCATGGTGGTCTAGCGCGAGATAGTCTTTACCATTTTTGCTGACTGGTAGCAGCCCGCTGAAATAGCGACGGGCATTTTGATAGCGCGGCTGCACGAGGATTTTTCCGTTGCTGTCGATAATGCCCCAGATTCCGTTGAGCTTGACGGCGGCCTTGCCTTCGGAAAAGCCTTGTGTTTCTTCGAATCGGGCAGGGATGGCGAGGCGGCCTTTGCGATTCACAAAGCCCCAGAGTCCATCTTTTTTGACAGCGAGCAGGCCGTTGTTGAAGCCGTGTAGGCCGGTTTGCGTATAGGCTGCATCGAGGGTTGCCGGTTCAGGGCAGGAGTCTGCTTTGGCAGGGAGAATGAGGGCGAGCGTCACAGCCGGAAGTATTTTGAGCATGGGGCTCTCCTTTTTCGTGTAGGGTGGGCAAAGCAGAATATTGCAGGTGTCGCTCCCAGAAAAGACAAACCCCGCCTAGAGGCGGGGTGTAAATGGTGCATGGACTGTTGTTCGAGTTATTGGGTTGCCGGCCACTGTTTGGAGGCGGCTCAGCGTGGCCCGGCAGCGCGATTGCCGGTGAGAGAAGGCAATCTCAGCGTTTGCGATCGCGCTCGTCGTCGGGCCAGATGCGGGTGCTTTTGGTGTTCATGTCTCTATCCTCAAAAAATCACAATGCATCCCTCAACGCCGCCCCGGCCAGGGCGTTGACAGGCCGCGCAAAAAAATCCGAAAAATTTCCCGCGCGGCACTTGAAGTGCTCTGAAGGGCTCAAGCGTCGGCGTCTTGCTGCAGGGCCTGCAGGGTTTCCGACAGGCTCAGCCATTGCTCCTCGGCATCGTCGATGGCACTTTGCAACTCCTTGATTTTCTTGCCGCTTTCGGCCCAGTCAGCCGGGCTGCTGTGTTCGCCCAGGCTGGCTTCGAGGGTGGTTTTCTGCGTCTGCCAGTCGCTGAGTTGCTGCTCGATGGTTTGCAGTTTCTTTTTCAGCGGCTGGGTTTTCGCGGCCAGCTGCTGGCGCTTTTGGGCGTCGAGGCGGCGCTGCTCGCGCTGGTTGGCTGGGGGAGGGGGGCTGGCGGCAGCTTGAGACTGGCCGGGGCGCTGGGCTTCGAGTTGGGCGCGCTGGGCCTTTTGCTGTTCGAGCACGTGCTGTTGGTAGTCCTCCAGGTCGCCGTCGAAGCTGCGCACGCTGCCCTGGCTGACCAGCCAGAACTGCTCGCAGACGCTGCGCAGCAGCGCGCGGTCGTGGCTGACCAGCATCAGCGTGCCTTCGAAGCTGTTGAGGGCCAGGCTCAGCGCCTCGCGCGTGCTCAGGTCCAGGTGGTTGGTGGGCTCGTCCAGCAGCAGCAGGCCCGGGCGCTGCCAGACGAGCATGGCCAGCACCAGGCGGGCTTTTTCGCCGCCGCTCATGGTGCCCACGGGCTGGGCGACCATGTCGCCGCTGAACTGGAAGCCGCCGAGGAAGTTGCGCAGATCCTGCTCGCGCGCGGGGTTGGGCGGCTGGGCGCCGTACTGACGCGCCAGGCGGATGAAGTGTTCCAACGGGCTGCTGCCAGCGTGCAGCACGTCCAGCTCCTGCTGGGCGAAGTAGCCGATGGCCAGGCCCTTGCCCTGGATGATCTCGCCTGACAGCAGCGGGATGTCGCCGACGATGGATTTGATCAGCGTGGACTTGCCCTGCCCGTTGGCGCCCAAGATGCCGATGCGCTGCCCGGCCTGCACCGAGAGCTTGACGCTGCGCAGGATGGTCTTGTGCTCGCTGCCGTCCTTGCTTTGGTAGCCCATGTCGGCCTGGCGCACGCTGAGCATGGGGTTGGGCAGGGCCAGCGGCTCCTTGAAGCTGAAGCTGAACTCGGCCTCGGCCAGCACGGGGGCGATGCGCTGCATGCGCTCAAGCGCCTTGACGCGGCTTTGCGCCTGGCGGGCCTTGGTGGCTTTGGCCTTGAAGCGGTCGATGAAGTGCTGCAGATGGGCGATTTGCTCTTGCTGGCGGGCAAAGGCTGCCTGCTGCTGCTCCAGCTTGAGGGCGCGCTGCTCCTCGAAGAAGCTGTAGTTGCCGCCATAGCGCGTCAGGCCCTGGTGCTCCAGGTGCAGCGTGACCTGGGTGGTGGCGTCGAGGAATTCGCGGTCGTGGCTGATGACCAG
This sequence comes from Vandammella animalimorsus, assembly GCF_002288875.1. NCBI lineage: Bacteria > Pseudomonadati > Pseudomonadota > Betaproteobacteria > Burkholderiales > Comamonadaceae > Vandammella > Vandammella animalimorsus. The sequence continues at coordinate 119,596 of NZ_NTBH01000001.1, forward strand.
CAGCGTGCCGCTGTAGCGCGCCAGCCAGCCTTCGAGCCAGATCAGCGCGTCCAGGTCCAGGTGGTTGGTGGGCTCGTCCAGCAGCAGCAGGTCGCTGGGGCTCATCAGTGCGCGCGCCAGCTGCAGGCGCATGCGCCAGCCGCCGGAAAAGCTGTTGACTGGCCGTTCGAGCTCATCGGGCGCAAAGCCCAGGCCGAGGATCAGCGCCTGGGCGCGCGAACGCGCATCGTAGGCTCCGGCGTCGGCCAGCTCGGCGTGCAGCTGGGCCATGGCCAGGCCGTCGCCGGCGGCTTCGGCCTCTGCCAGCCGCGCCTGCAGGGCCTGCAGCTGCGCATCGCCACCGAGCACGAAATCGGTGGCGCTGGCGGCGGTTTCGGGCATGTCCTGCGCGACCTGCGCAATGCGCCAGCCCGCCGGCATGGAAAAGCTGCCGCCGTCCTCGTGCAGCTGGCCGGTGAGCAATGCAAACAGGGTGGATTTGCCCGCGCCGTTGCGCCCTACCAGCGCGGCTTTTTCCCCTGGCTGCAGGCTGACGCTGGCGCCATCGAGCAGGACTTTGCTGCCCCGGCGCAGCACGACATTCTTCAAGACGATCATGGTGCGAATTATGAAAGCTCTATGGGCATCGCAGCGGTACGCATCGGCGGATTCAGGTGCTCTGCTGCGTTGCTCGTCCTCGCAATGGCTGGGCCATTGCTGTGGTTGCGCGCCTTGCATCCCATTCCGGGCCGCAGTGCCCGCTTTGCCGCTGGGGGCGTGCAAACCGCGTTCTTACTGGCTGCGGCAGGCTCCTACAATGGCCGCCGCCTGCCCCGAGCCACTATTTCCCCTTGTTGCCATGACCTTGCCTGCACACTGCACCACCAATGCCAGCGATGGCTGGTACATCGGCCTGATGTCAGGCACCTCGCTGGACGGTGTGGACGCCGTACTGGCGCGTTTTGCGCCGCGCGCTGGGCAACAGGCGCAGACCGGGGCGCTGGGTGCAGTGGCAGTGCAGGTTGGCGGCCATGTGCACCAGCCCTTCGAGGCCAGCCTGCGCGAGGTGCTGATGGCGCTGAACTTCCCCGGTCAGGACGAGCTGCACCAGGCGGCGCTGGCGGCCAATGCGCTGGCGCAGTGCTGCGCGCAGGCTGTCGCGCGCCTGTGCCAGCAGGCTGGCATCGCGGCGCGGCAGGTGGCGGCCATCGGCGCGCACGGGCAGACGGTGCGCCACCGGCCGCAGGGCGTGCCGCTGCAGCGCTACACCATCCAGCTGAACAACCCGGCCTGGCTGGCAGAGCACACTGGCATCAGCGTGGTGGCAGATTTCCGCCGCCGCGACATGGCCGCCGGCGGCCAGGGCGCGCCGCTGGCGCCGGCCTTTCATCAGGCGCTGTTCGGTCCTGCTGAGGGCGGCGGCGCAGGCTTGGCGGTGCTGAATCTGGGCGGCATTGCAAACCTCAGCCTGATCGACGCCCAAGGGCAGACGTTGGGCTTTGACTGCGGCCCAGCCAATACGCTGCTGGACGCTTGGTGCCTGCGCCACACCGGCCAGCCCTACGACCGGGACGGCCAATGGGCCGCCAGTGGCCAGGTGCATGAAGGGCTGTTGCGCTGCATGCTGGCGCAGCCGTATTTCCAGCAGCCTGCGCCCAAGAGCACGGGGCTGGATGTGTTCAATCTGGACTGGCTGCAGCAATGCCTGGCGCAGTGCGCACAGGTAGAGGGCGATGCTGGTGGCGCTGCGCCGGCGCTGCGCCCCGAGGACGTGCAGGCCAGCCTGGCGGAGCTGACGGCCATCAGCTGCGCCCAGGCCTATGCGCGCTATCAGCAAGGCCAGCCGGTGCTGGGCGTGTGCGGCGGCGGGGCCTACAACCGCCATGTGATGGCGCGGCTGCAACACCACCTGGGCGCAGCGGTGGCGGTGCAGAGCACGGCCCAATGGGGGCTGGCCCCGGAGTTGGTCGAGGCCTGCGCCTTTGCCTGGCTGGCGCGCCAGTGCCTGCTGGGCCTGCCGGGCAATCTGCCGGCGGTGACGCAGGCCGCCGGCCCGCGCATTCTGGGCGCGATCTATCCGTGTTGAGCGCCTTCAAGGCCTTGCGCTTGTCAAAGCTCGGCCTTGGGGTTTTTTGTAGCGCGGTTTTGCACTGTGCAAACCAAATTTCAACAAGCCCCAAGCCTGCTTTGGGCCTTTGGGCCTTGGAGCCGAAGCCTTGAACAGGCTTTGAAGCAGGCCAGTTGCTTTGGCAGGCCAGGGCCAATGGCCCCCAAAGCCTGCCAAGCCCCAAGCCAAAAAACGTGCACGTTGAGGCCTATCTTGTTTCGATGCGGTTGGGCAGCTCGTTGCCGTGCGGGTCGTCGGGCATGCCGTAATGCGTGCGCATCTCCGCGCCGATGTTTTCCAGGAGCTGGCTCAGGGCGCGGACATATTGGCCGCTGCGCATGGCATTCAGCGCTGCGTCGCACAGCGCTTGCCAGCGCGCTTGCGTGACTACGGCGCTGATGCCGCGATCGGCGACGATTTCCAGCCGCCGCTGTGCAAGATTGACGTAGACAAGCACGCCGCTGCGCGCGGCGGTATCCCACACGCGCAGATGGGCGAAGCAGTCTTCGGCGCGCGCTCGCGCGTCCTGATGCCAGGCCACGCTCAGGGGCAAGTGGCGCTCGATGAGCAGACGAATTTCGCCGCTGTGGCCGCGCTCGGCTTCGGCCAGCACGCTCTCCAGCGTGTGCATGGCTTTATCGTTGAGCCAGCGGTGCTGCCAGGGAGGGCTGGTGAGGCTGCGCAGAGTGCGCGAGAGGGATTGTTGCATCGCCATTGCTCCTCCTACCAGGATCCGCCGGCGCCGCCGCCGGAAAAACTGCCGCCGCCGCCGCTGTAACCGCCGCCGCCACTGCCTCCAAAGCCGCCGCCGAAGCCTCCTCCCCCAAAGCCTCCCCCGAAGCCGCCGCTGAACCAGTCGTTGCCATCATCGTCATCGCCTCTGTGGCGACGGCCCGTGGCGCGCGTGTCGCTGCTGCGGGAAAAAGCCAGCCCGAAATAGAGTGCCATGCCCAGCGCGAGCAGCAAGACATGGGTGATCTGCCAGGTGATGATGCCGGCAAAGCCGCCGGCGGCAAGGCCGGACAGACCGCGCGCCACAGCGTTTTTGCGTCGCAGCATGCTCGTGGCGAAGATAAGAATGAAAAAGATCGGCAACAGGCCCAAAAGGCGCACATCGGGGTGGGCTGATGCGGCGGGGCCGGACGATGCCGTTTGGCGATCGGCGGCCACCATTTCCGCCTGCACCTGCGGATCGGCTTGCAAACGTTGCGCCGCCGCTTCCAGCCCGGCGCGCACGCCGCCTGCGTAGTTGCCGTTGCGGAAATAGGGGGTGATGTCTTCGCGGATGATTTTCTTTGCAGAAATGTCGGGCAGCACGCCTTCGATGCCGCTGCCGGTGACGATGCGCAGATTGCGGTCATTGACGGCCACGAGCAGCAGCAGGCCATTGTCGCGCGCCTTGTCGCCAAGCTGCCAGCGTTTGCCAAGCTGCATGGCGTAATCGAACACATCCATGCCGTCAGTGGAATCGACCAGGACCACCGCGCCCTGCATCAAGCCCTGGGCATGCCAGCTGCGCAAAAGCGCATTGAGTTCGCGCTCGGCCTCTGGCGCGATCACGCCCGCCTGATCCACCACTGGAGTGTCGAGCTTGAGACTATCGGCGGGCACGGCAAATACCGCTGCCGCGCAAAAGGCCAGCCCCAGGAAAAGGGCGCGCAACATGTGTCGCATCAGTTGAACTGCACTTGCGGCGCGGTGGAAATCCCCGCCTCGTTCTCGACCGTGAACTGCGCGCGGCGCGACAAGCCGGCCAGGCGCGCAATCAGGCTGGTGGGGAAGGTGCGTACCGCAGTATTGAAGGCCTGCACGCCCTCGATATAGTTGCGGCGCGCCGTGGTGATGCGGTTCTCCGTGCCTTCAAGCTGGGTCATCAGATTCTCGAAATTGGTATTGGCCTTGAGCTCGGGGTAATTCTCCGCCACCACCAGCAAACGCGACAGGGCGGAAGTCAGCTCGCCCTGCGCCTGCTGGAAGCGCTGCATTGCCGCCTCGTCGCCCAGCATCTCCGGAGTGAGCGTCACGCTGCCGACCTTGGCGCGCGCCTGGGTCACCTGCGTGAACACCGCTTCCTCGTGGCGCGCATAGCCCTTGACGGTCTCAACCAGATTCGGCACCAGATCGGCGCGGCGCTGGTACTGGCTCACCACCTCCGACCAGCGTGCATTGACATCCTCGTCCAGCCCCTGCAAGCGGTTGTAGCCAGGAATGGCAAGCGCCGCCAATGCGGCAATCAGGGCAATGACAATCGCGATACCGCTCAAACCTTTCATGTCTTTCTCCAAAAATGGTATTTCTTTTATCGGGACAAGCGCTTGGGGACGCATTCGCCCGCGTTGAGATGCTGGTAGGTTCTGGACATGGCAACACTCCAAATGTGGGGATGGATGTTGCACTTGGACGTTGAGTTTAACCTTTCCCCTCAATCAAATAAGCCCCGGCCCCGGTTTCAGGATCCACGATGCTGTATCCATAGCCGCTCCAGCCGTGCTCATGGATGCGGGCTTCGTGGAAGGTGACTTCTTTACCTGCCTGGATGGCATTGCGGATTTCAGCGCCTATTTCGCCCCCGATGGGCAGTTTGGGCAATGCTGTTGCAGCGTTGGCTTGTGTGATGGTGTAAATCTTCTGCCCCTGCTGCTGCGCAATGGCGATGGCCTTCACTGCACTGATGCCTTCCGCACACGGTTGCAGAGTAGGGTTCTTGATGTTTCCGTTCTCGTCGGTGTACCTGCACTGGTTCTTGTCCACCCAGAAGGCTTCTGGCGTGGCGTGCTCCTGCGCACTGCTGTACTGCCCCTTGGCCTTGTTGTAGGCAATCCATCGGTTTTGCGCCGCAGTCTTGCCGTTTTGTGTCAGCTCTGGTTTGTTGTTGATCGGGCTGTTGGGATCATCGTCCTTGACCCAACGAATGCTGCGCACATGCCCAATGTCCATGTTCAGCCCCTTGAAGCTGATGCCGGTAGTGACCAGCCCAAAGGGTTTGCGTGGCTGCACCTGGGCATGGAACAGGCCGTATTGCAGCGCGGGCAAGTCGATGACTTGGGCCTGTGATCCAGCAATGGCCCCATAGCTTTGCAGGCTGGCGAAGTAGCCCCAGACGGTGGCGGTGAGCATGTCGCCGGTGAGGTGTTCTCCGGTGATGCCTTGCAGGGCGGCTGCTCTTTGGTTGGGCGGCAGTGCAAGGGCTTGTTCGAGCTTTTGCTTGGTGGCCTCCATGCGTTCCTTGAGCCGCTGCATTTGCCCTTGGCTGATGCCCTGGATGGAAAGGCCAATGGCCGTTTGCTGGCCGGCGATGAGTTGATCGCGGCTGGTATCCCATTGGTTGCTGCTGCCGTAACGGGTAAAGCCGCCAACTCCCACAGGCTCTGCGCCGGCGCGCATGGCGCTGCCGGTGGCCACGGTCTGGCCATCGAGGCGGATTTCCGGTTTGAGGTGGATGCTCGATGGCAAGCCCTGGGGCAATTGGCTGGGGTCGAGCTGCTGGCCTGGCGCTGGCGTGGGGATCAAGGCCTCGATGGCCTGTTGATCGGCCGGCGTGGCGGCCACCCAGGCGATGGTGAGCTTCTTGCCGGCGATCTCGGCGGTGGGCACCTGCCATTGCAGCAGCGGGCTATCGCCCCATGCGGCACTGCGCTGGTCGGCATAGATGGCGTACTGGAACTGTGCCTTGTGGCGCGCGGGAATCTCGCTCATGGGCGCAGCCCTGGCGCGGACGGCGTAGGGCAGGGTGCCGGCCAGATAAGGCAATGAATAGATGCGGGGCTTGCGCGTGCCCAGCACATCGCCCACCGTGCTGTTGCCGCCGTTGTGGCTTTGGATATGGGCCTTGAGCTGGTTCTGGTAGGCGCGCAGGCGGGCGTCCACCGCCTGGGTGTTGAGATGCTGCACCCAGCCCTCGGCCTCGTTGATGCGCGCGCCTTGCTGTGCGGCGGCGAGCAGGGCATGGGCATCGAAAGGCACGGCCGCTTGCAAATCCATGCCGCTGGAGTAATCGAACTGCTTGAAGCTGGCATCCAGCGGCACCCAGGCATCGGGCTGGCTCTGGCCGGGCACGTGGCGCGTGCCGCGGCCTGGGTGGTACTGAATCAGCGCCTCGACCCAGACGTGCTCAAGGCGAAAGGCCACATCCACCCCGCCGCGGGTGAGGATGACATTGGGCACGCCGCCCTGGCCGAGGATTTGCTGCGCGGCATGGGCGGTGGCCGCGCCGCCGACCCAGTTCTGAACCTGGGCGATGGGGATATCCACCGTGCCATAGACGTAGCGCGCCGGGATGCCCGAGCTGCGCAGCAAGGCGATGAGCAGGCTGGCGGTGTCGTAGGCGTTGCCGCGTTGCTTGTCCAGGGTGTCCTGCGCGCCCTGCACGCTGCCGTGGCTGGGGTGAAAGTGGATGTGGTCGTGCACCCACTGGTGGATTTTGAAGGGATTGCCGCCCAGGCTTTGGGCCAGGGCCTGGATCTGCGGGCTGTGCGGGGCCTCGGGCGTGGCGGCCAGGTCGGCGGCGGTGGGGGCTTTGTGCATGGCAATGTGCATTACGACTCCAGGTGAATTCCCGTGGCAGTACAAGCCCACGCAAAATTTTCATCAGCCATAAATTTCGGATGGTTTTAATCGCCTAATGTGCTGCCCCGAAAAAAACTTGCGAATGAAGCCTCTCGTTGTTGTGACAAGAATTCATAGGTTTTTGCGAATATCTACGATGCGGCGTGCTGGGGCTTGCCAAATGTTGACTTGCATATGAGCTGGTGTGGTGGGTTTGCTTTAGCTCCTGATTGCAAATCCAATCAAAAAAAACGATAGAACCATCAATTTGAATACATTAATTCTTGAAATTGGAAGTTTTACTTTAAAGGTATCTTCCAGAAAAAGGCAAATTCCTGATGTGACTGCTAAAATGCTAAATGTTATGATGATTGCGATTTTCATTTCAATCCTCGTAGATCCAGCACTGTTCTCGAGACGGTACGTGCTGCGATATTCCAAGTGAAGCAAGACCAAGGTAACCTAACACTCTTATAACGGTAGCAGTTACACCGGTTGCATACAAGGCGAGCGTGCTTACTGACGAAATTCCATCAATTATGCCGGTTACTAAACACAGTCTCGCAAAGTCGCTCATTTTATCCCTGATTCACCCTGTTGTAGATGATATTAAAATAAGTCAATCGAGTGCAGTATTATTTTTTGCCGCGTTAATGGCCTCATTCATTCGTGACTTGATTGTGTTAAATATTTCTTCCGCATTCAAGTTGCCTTGTTCTTCTATTGGCAGAATGGATATTCTGTGACTGCTTATAGTTCTGTGATTTATGAAAAAATCCCCCTTTACAATCACTCTTTTCGTTAACATTTTTCTTTCTAGCAATATTTGTTTTATTTCCCTGTATGGAATTTTTACAAGGAAATTATTTCCTTTATATATGAAATAATTTTCTCGAAAGATTATTTCTTTTTTGATTTTATTGGAAAGCAGATTCATAATTAAAAATAATGAAAAAATTAAGGCAAAAAATATTATTGACTTAGTAGGCATAGTGACCCTTTGCGAACAATATGAATAGGTAGATGCCAAGAATTAATTCCAAGAATGAAGGTGGTGCTGTTAGCGCGATAGATACGGTTACTGCTAATTTTGTGAGCTCATAAGTCTTGTTTTTGAATTTTATTAGTTATTTTGTTTGCGTGATTAAAAATCACAGAAAAGGCATCATCAATGTCAAAATTTTTGGATTCATGGATTTCTAGAGTGCTTCTGGGTTGTTGTCCAAAGTTTTTGATTTTTATTTTGAATTCTCCATTTAAAATAATTTTCTTTCCAAGTGGACTTTTTTTAATTTTTATGCTCCTTATGTTGTTGTAGGAAATGTGCGCTTCAATGATTTTATGTTCATACGAAAATCCGTGATCTTTGAGAGTTAATGTGGCATCTCTGACTAGACGTGTTACATGAAAAAAAATTACAATGATGGCTATGCTGGAAAGGGTGAGGGTTATAAGAAGGTGCATGGTTTGAATTGATCTTTATCAAGGGTTAGGGACATATTTCCCTCTAATGAAGCTGACAAATAAAAGGATGCCGACTACAACTCCAAGGATGCTGCCAGAGGTAATTAATGCTATGGAAGATGCTGCGGCTAAGATCATGACGATATAATCGCTTGAGTCACAGGTTGAAATTCCTCCGCAATCATAATCAAATCCACCATTGTTGTCTGCTAAAAGAGAAGATAATAGAGCAAGTGCTCCAATTGCTAGTGTGTAGAATGGAAGCAATGCAATAGATGCAATCAATCCGCCCAATGCTAAGCTTCCGATAATTCCGAAAAGTAAAAAAAGTGCGACTGCAGCTAGGGCTACTAACGAAAACCACCCCCCATTTCCCTTCCCCTCAATCAAATAAGCCCCGGCCCCGGTTTCAGGATCCACGATGCTGTATCCATAGCCGCTCCAGCCGTGCTCATGGATGCGGGCTTCGTGGAAGGTGACTTCTTTACCTGCCTGGATGGCATTGCGGATTTCAGCGCCCACTTCTCCGCCAATGGGCAGTTTGGGCAGGGCAGTGTCTCGGTTGTTTTCATTGATGGTGTAAATCTTCTGCCCCTGCTGCTGCGCAATGGCAATGGCCTTGACTGCCGATATCCCTTCTGCACAGGGCTGCATTGTCGGATTCTGCACTTGCCCATTGCTGTCCATGTAGCGGCACTGGTTTTTATCCACCCAGAAGGCTTCTGGCGTGGCGTGCTCCTGCGCACTGCTGTACTGCCCCTTGGCCTTGTTGTAGGCAATCCATCGGTTTTGCGCCGCAGTCTTGCCGTTTTGTGTCAGCTCTGGTTTGTTGTTGATCGGGCTGTTGGGATCATCGTCCTTGACCCAACGAATGCTGCGCACATGCCCAATGTCCATGTTCAGCCCCTTGAAGCTGATGCCGGTAGTGACCAGCCCAAAGGGTTTGCGTGGCTGCACCTGGGCATGGAGCAGGCCGTATTGCAATGCGGGCAGGTCGATGACTTCGGCCTGTGACCCGGCAATGGCCCCATAGCTTTGCAGGCTGGCGAAGTAGCCCCAGACGGTGGCGGTGAGCATGTCGCCGGTGCGGTCATGAATTATTGGTTTTGTTTTTTGATTGCTTATTTTTTGTGAAAAAAGCATTGCAAATCAAATAAACAGGAGCTCCAACGATGATTACAGGGAGGTATAGCTTTCTCTGGATTATTGCTAGGCTGGATTCATGGAAAAAGTTGGTTTTTAATAAGTGTTTGATTAGAAAAAATTCAGTGGCTATAACGAATAGTGATGCAATGATAAAAGATTTTAGATTGATGCTTTTCATCATGTGGCTCCTCGTTAATTGCAAATTTCTCGCCAAAAATTTCCCAGCATTCCTTGCGCCTCGCTCATCAAATAGCCACCGATTCCGCCTATTGCTGCCATCACAAATCCGCTAACCGCAATCGTTAGCGCAATAAATGTTATGCTAGCCATGAGAATGCCAATAAATGTTATGATGGCTTGTGCCTTAATGCCGAGTCCACAATTTTCTGAATTGATTACATCGAGTATATTTGAGAAAGTGGCAAAGAAGTCATTAAAAATTCCGAATAGTGTATATGCGTCATTTGCTAAGTTAATTATCTGCAATATTTTTGTTTTTGCGATATCTAACCACCCCCCATTCCCCTTCCCCTCAATCAAATAAGCCCCGGCCCCTGTTTCCGGATCCACGATGCTGTACCCATAGCCGCTCCAGCCGTGCTCATGGATGCGGGCTTCGTGGAAGGTGACTTCTTTACCTGCCTGGATGGCATTGCGGATTTCAGCGCCTATTTCGCCCCCGATGGGCAGTTTGGGCAATGCTGTTGCAGCGTTGGCTTGTGTGATGGTGTAAATCTTCTGCCCCTGCTGCTGCGCAATGGCGATGGCCTTGACGGCGCTGATGCCTTCTGCACAGGGCTGCATTGTCGGATTCTGAATGGTGCCGTTTGCGTCCATGTAGCGGCACTGGTTTTTATCCACCCAGAAAGCCTCCGGCGTGGCGTGCTCCTGCGCACTGCTGTACTGCCCCTTGGCCTTGTTGTAGGCAATCCAGCGGTTCTGCGCCGCAGTCTTGCCGTTTTGTGTCAGCTCGGGCTTGTTGTTGATGGGGCTGTTGGGATCATCGTCCTTGACCCAGCGAATACTCCTCACATGCCCAATGTCCATGTTCAGCCCCTTGAAGCTGATGCCGGTGGTGACCAGCCCAAAGGGTTTGCGTGGCTGCACCTGGGCATGGAACAGGCCGTATTGCAATGCGGGCAAGTCGATGACTTGGGCCTGTGATCCAGCAATGGCCCCATAGCTTTGCAGGCTGGCGAAGTAGCCCCAGACGGTGGCGGTGAGCATGTCGCCGGTGAGGTGTTCTCCGGTGATGCCTTGCAGGGCGGCTGCTCTTTGGTTGGGCGGCAGCGCCAGGGCTTGTTCGAGCTTTTGCTTGGTGGCCTCCATGCGTTCCTTGAGCCGCTGCATTTGCCCTTGGCTGATGCCCTGGATGGAAAGGCCAATGGCCGTTTGCTGGCCGGCGATGAGTTGATCGCGGCTGGTATCCCATTGGTTGCTGCTGCCGTAACGGGTAAAGCCGCCAACTCCCACAGGCTCGGCGCCGGCGCGCATGGCGCTGCCGGTGGCCACGGTCTGGCCATCGAGGCGGATTTCCGGCTTGAGATGGATGCTCGATGGCAGGCCCTGGGGCAATTGGCTGGGGTCCAGCTCTTGGCCTGGCGCTGGCGTGGGGATCAAGGCCTCGATGGCCTGTTGATCGGCCGGCGTGGCGGCCACCCAGGCGATGGTGAGCTTCTTGCCGGCGATCTCGGCGGTGGGCGCTTGCCATTGCAGCAGCGGGCCATCGCCCCAGGCGGCGCTGCGCTGGTCGGCATAGATGGCGTATTGGAACTGCGCCTTGTGGCGCGCAGGAATCTCGCTCATGGGCGCAGCCCTGGCGCGGACGGCGTAGGGCAAAGTCCCCGCCAGATAGGGCAGGGCGTAAATGCGGGGCTTGCGCGTGCCCAGCACATCGCCCACCGTGCTGTTGCCGCCGTTGTGGCTTTGGATATGGGCCTTGAGCTGATTCTGGTAAGTGCGCAGTTGGCTATCCACAGCCTGGGTATTGAGATGCTGCACCCAGCCCTCGGCCTCGTTGATGCGCGCGCCTTGTTGGGCGGCAGAGAGCAAGGCGTTGGCATCAAAAGGAACGGCCGCTTGCAAATCCATGCCGCTGGAGTGATCGAACTGCTTGAAGCTGGCATCCAGCGGCACCCAGGCATCGGGCTGGCTCTGGCCGGGCACGTGGCGCGTGCCGCGGCCTGGGTGGTACTGGATCAGCGCCTCGACCCAGACGTGCTCAAGGCGAAAGGCCACATCCACCCCGCCGCGGGTGAGGATGACATTGGGCACGCCGCCCTGGCCGAGGATTTGCTGCGCGGCATGGGCGGTGGCCGCGCCGCCGACCCAGTTCTGAACCTGGGCGATGGGGATATCCACCGTGCCATAGACGTAGCGCGCCGGGATGCCCGAGCTGCGCAGCAAGGCGATGAGCAGGCTGGCGGTGTCGTAGGCGTTGCCGCGTTGCTTGTCCAGGGTGTCCTGCGCGCCCTGCACGCTGCCGTGGCTGGGGTGAAAGTGGATGTGGTCGTGCACCCACTGGTGGATTTTGAAGGGATTGCCGCCCAGGCTTTGGGCCAGGGCCTGGATCTGCGGGCTGTGCGGGGCCTCGGGCGTGGCGGCCAGGTCGGCAGCGGTGGGGGCGCTGGCGGATTTGGCGGGGGTGGATTGGGCCGATTTGGCGCTGGCGTTTGAGGCGGCGGCGGCGCTGGCATCGGCATCGATGGCCAGGCGGTAGCTGATGGGGCGCGGCGCGGCCGGGGCCTGGGGTGGGGCGGTTTGGGCTTTGCCTGCCTGGGTTGTGCTGGCCTGGGCGCTGGCGGGCGGGGTTTCTGGCTCTGGCAGCAGGTTTTGCTCCAGTTGTTGCGCGGTTTGCGCGGGCGCCTGGGGGCTGGGGCGCAGCACCTGCCAGGGCAGGTGGTTGAGGTCAAGGGGCAGCTGGCTGGGGCGCGGGCGCTGGGTTTGCACGAAGTCGGCCAGGGCCTGGCGGGCGCTGGCGCTGGCGGGCTGGGCTGCGGCCTCGCGCAGCAGGGCCATGAGCTGGCGGTGCTGGCTGGCGAAGTCGGCCTCTATCTGGCGCTGGCGCGCCAGGATGGCGGCATCGACGCCAGCGTCTGCCCAGCCTTGGCGCAATTCATCCCATTGCTGCTGCAGGCGCTGGGCGTGCCGGGCCAGCTGGGGCGCCAGCTCGGCCAGGGCGGGCGTTGGGGCCGAGGGGCGTTGCGTGGCCGATGGGCGGGCGTGGGCGTCATCGCCAGCCAGGGCCAGGCCGAGCGCGGCCAGGGCCTGGGCGTAGTGCTCGGCGGGGCTGGGCGTGGCCAGCTCTTGCAGGGCCTGCTTGTGGCGCTCGATTTGCATGGCCTGGGTCAGCGGCATGGCCAGGGTGTTGATGAGGGCCAGAGAAAACAGCGTGCAGATGCTTTTCTTGAACCAGCCCACGCCTTGCCCGTGGGGGTGTTCCTGGGGGCGTGCGCGGCTGGCGGGGCCTGGGCGGGCGATGGGCATGGCGGCTCTCCTCACGGTTTTTTGTTCTTGCAATGGGGTTGGCGCGCGGCCGGGCGCCTGGCTGCGCGGCTTGCCGGGTGTGCGGCCAGCAGCAGCGCCAGCAGGCCGATGATGGCCCAGGGCGCGCCGACGGGCACGGGCACCGGGGGCGTGCCCGGCGTGGCGCCTGTGTTGGGCGTTGGCCCTGGCCCCGGCCCTGGCACGGGCCCCGGCGTGGGCGCGGGGCCTGTGACGGTGATGCGGGCGCTGGCCTGGTTGTTGGCGCTGTTGACATCGATGCTGCCGCCCAGCGCGCTGATGCGGGCAGTGTTGTCCAAAGTGCCCGCAGCAGGGGCGGTGGCGGTGACGACGATGGTGACGGCATGGCCCGCGCCGCTGGGGATCAGGGCATCGAGCCGCACGGGGCCCTGGCCGCTGGCGCGCCCGCACTGGGCCTGGCCGCTGGCGCTGCAAGTCCATTGCGCTTGCGTCAGGCCGGAGGGCAGGGCGTCCTCGATCAGCACGCCGTGGCCATCGTGCGGGCCCTGGTTGGCGACGGTGATGACCCAGCGGGCCTGGCCGCCTGTGGCGATGGCGGGCTGGGGCGCGCTCTTGCGGATGCTGTAGTCGGCCTGCGCGCCGGGGCTGGGGCCGGGGCCGCCTTGGGCCACCACCTCGAAACGGGCGCTGGCGCTGGCCAGGGCCACATCCTGCACGGCGCTGCCGTGGAAGCGGCCACTGCCGATGAGGGTGGCGGCGATGGTGTAGGCGCCCAGCGGCGCCTGGCGCAGGGGTTGCAGCACATCCACGACGCGCAGCGCGCCGGCGGCCAACTGCCCCACGGGCAGGGTGTGGCTGGCGATGAGTTGGCCTTGCGGGCCGCGCACCTCCAGGGTGATGCGGGCATCGTCGATGGCGGCATTGGCCGTGAGGTTGCGCGCCAGGGCATCGATGCGCACGCGGTCATCGGGGCTGTACTGGGCCCGGTCAGTGGCAACGCCGAGCGCGGCTGCGGGCGCGCCTGGGCCGCTGGCGGCAATGGCAAAGGGGGTGAAGGCCTGTGCCAGCACTTGGCCATCGGGGGCAAGCGCCTGGCCGTGCAGGGTGTAGCCGCCCGCGCTGAGGGCGCCGGTGTGCCAGGCCTGGCTGTGCGGGGTTTGCGCCCCTGCGGCCACCTGCCCCAGGGCATGGGGCGGGAATTGCGCCACGCTCTGCCCCTGCGCATCGCGCACCTGCAAGGCCACGCTCAGCGCGGCATCAAAGCTGCCCAGGTTGCGCACCAGCGCCGAGAGCTCCACCGGACTTTGGCTGGGGTAGACGGGCTGATCGGTGGCGACGGTGATGGCGGCCAGCAGGTTGCGCGCCCTCAGTGGGGCGGCCACGGTGTTGTTGTCCTCGTTGTACTCCGCATGGGCATCGGCGCTGTCGGCATGGATGGTGACGAACTCGCCCAGGCCCAGCAGGCCGGGGTCGACCCCAGGCAGGCGCACGGGCATGTGCTGGCCTGCCGCCATGGCGGCGATGGGCACAGTGCCCAGCAGGGCGCCGCCTGCGCCGGGCTGGCCGCGCCAGAAGGCGACTTCGAAGGCCCCCGCATTGAATGGGCTGGCGTTGCCAATGGTGGCTTGCAGCGCCACCTGGCCCGCGCCTGCATCCACGGCCTGGATCTGCCCGGCCGTCAGGTCTGGCACGGCAGGGCGAATCTTCAGGTCGTACAGCACAGGGCTTTCGCCGGTGCTGGCGCGCCTGAAGTGCACGCTGACTTGCAGGCAGCGGCCGGCGGGCACCTGGGCCAGTGCCTGGCCCGAGACCACCGCAACAGGGGGCGAGAAGCGCTGGCAGTCCTCGCTGCTGGAGGCGGTGACCGTCAGCTGCCCATCGCCCAGTGCCTGGGCATGCCAATCGATCATGCCCCAGGGCGTTGCTGCGCGCTGGCTGTCGTAGATGGCCGTCCAGGTGCCCTGCTGGGGCTTGCCCGAGAGCGTGCTGCCGGTCATGTCGCTGTAGTTGTACAGGTAGCTGCCCGGCCCCAGGTCGGGGCCCACGATGTCGATGGCGCCAATGGGGGTGAGGCCATCGGCGCCCACGGCGCCGGCGGCGGGGTCGATGCGCTGGTAGCGGCTGCCACCCACGGCCCAGACGTAACCATTGGCGTCGGTGGACAGGCCGGTCGTGCCGCCAGTCTGGATGGCGCCGACGAATACCCCTTCATTGGTGTAGCGGTTGACGTAAGAGCCTGTGGCAACCCAGACGTTGTCGTTGTCATCGACTGCGCAGCCTTGATGCCCTCCCGCATAGGTGCGCAGCAGCGAACCATCGGGGCGGTAGACGCTGCCGCGGCTGTCCCAGACATTGCCGCGGCTGTCGATGCACAGGCCATAGCTGGCGCGGCCCATGCCATGCCAGTGGACGCCGTTGGGGCCGCTCAATGGGTGCTGAACGTCCCAGCGCAGCAGGCCCCAGCCGCCGCTGGAGGACCAGATCACGTCGTTGGCGTCGATCAGCCCGCCGTATCCGCCCCAGCCCACGCTGCTTTCCTGGCGGACGATGCGGCCTTGCTCATCGACCAAGTCGAAGTGGCGCCCTCCGGTGCCGCTGACCCAGACCTGGTTGCGGCGATCGACCGAGATGTGGCGCGTGCCCGCCGAGTTGACCCGTGCATAGGCCAGGATGCATTCGTCCTCGGCGGTGGCGACTCCGCCCAGGCGATCGGCATCGCCTGCGTTGCTCCAGTCCCTGAGGTCGCCCAGGCCCGTGGAGGTGTCGATCACGCCATTGCCGTTGCGGTCCTCGCACTGACCGTTTTCCAGCAGGCCGATCTTGACGATGGAGCCCATCGCGCGGCTTTGCGCAGGCAGGCCGGGGGCGATGGCATCGGCCTCGACAGTTGAGGATTCGTTGCGATTGCCCACCCAGACATTGCCGTTCTTGTCCACGGTGGTGCGCGAGGGGTTCTTGCCCATGCCTTGCGGGGCGCTGTGGTATTCGCCCAGCACGGCGCCTGTGGCAATGCTGACTTTCAAAATGGTGCCGCGCCCGGAATTGGCAATCCAGATGTTGTCGAACGCCCGGGTGTGCTCGGCCAGTTGCAAGGCCGTGCCGGCGCCATTGACAGCCACGTTGATGCGGCGCCCTTCTGCAAAATCCTGTGCCTGGTCGTACAGCTTGGCCGCTTGCTGTGCCGTCGTGCCGTAGCCATCGAGGTTGTTGGCCTCGTCGAGCTCGACGACCTGATGCTCACTGTCGAGCCAAAGCGCCAGCGGCGCATCGCGAAAGCGCAGCTGGCCGCCTACGGCAATGTCCAGCGCCTGCAGCTGGCCAATGGGCAGGCCGGCCTGCACCTGGGCCTTGCCCAGCATGCGGTCTTGCGCCGGTTCGTAGCTGCCAGTGCGGTTGACGTCCTCGAAGACGAGCACGGAAAACGGCTGGCTGACGTCCTGCGCCCCCTGGTTGATCACTTCGACCTGTACCTGCCCGGAGAGCTGCAGCGTGTCGGGGTCGGACTGCAGGCTTGAGACGTCGAACCGCGCAATGGCCAGGTCCGGCAGGCGCGCGGCAACGATGCGCTGCATGTGCAGGTCGCCCACGTCCTGCTGGAGCAATGGGGTCACGGGCAGCTGCACCTGCAGCGGGTGGTAGCCTGGCGCGCTGAAGACCACGCTCACCCGTGCATCGTGCACCCCCAGGATGTTGAAGCGGCCGAGGCGGTTGACGCCGCGCTCGCGCGTCTGGCCTTCGAGCCGGTACGTTGCCGTCTCAATGGGCTGCTGGGTGACGCTGTCGATCAGCCGACCCGAGAGCGTGGCGCTGTTGGGGATCACCACCGATGAAGCGCCAGACTCGCTGAGCATGGGGGAGAAGTCCATTTCGGTGCGCGCTGGCAAGTCGAAGTTCACCGTGGCGGCGGCCAGGCCATCGTGGCTGATGGTGACGGAGTAGTTGCCCTCGGCCAGCCCTTCGATGCGGTAGCGGCCTTGTGCGTCCGTGAGCGCCGAGTGGCTTTGTACCCCGGACGCATAGACCTGCGCGCCCGCCACGGGCTGGCCATTTTTTTGTTGGGTGACCGTGCCAAAAATGGCGCTGGCGGCCAGCGCAGCCGTTGCCTTGCTCAGCCGGGGGGAAAACTCCAGCAGGCCGCCGGCAATCATCGCTCCCTCGGCCGAGGCGCTGGCGTAGCCGGGCAGGCTGGCCGTCAAACGCACGGCGCCCGCTGGCACATGGTCGATGAGATAGCTGCCATCCTGGTTGCTGGTGGCTGTCAGGCTGCCGGCGCGGATGAGCGCGCCCTCCAGCGGCATGGCGGTGTCTGCGTCCAGCACCACGCCGTGGATCTTGCCCGTGCCTGGGGCTGCGCCCGCCCGAACCAGCCTGGGGGAGAAGTCCAGCGCCGAATCCACGGCGACGACCGCCGCGCCCGAGGCCTGCTGATAGCCTGCGGCCGTGACCGTGATTTGGATCTCGCCGGCCTGCGCAAGGGGCGAAATCCGGTAGCGGCCTGCCGCATCGGTTTGCACGGTGGCTGAAAAGGCGCCCGTGACGGCAACCTCTGCCGCCGCAATGGCCTGGCCGCTCAGGATGTCCGAGACGATTCCGGAGATTTCCCCTTGGGGCGCGCCGCCGGCTGGGAGCGGTTTCAGCGCCGGCGAAAAAATGGCCGTCTCCCCCGCCTGCAGGCGCACCTTGCCCGCAACGCGGCGAAAACCGGCCTTGCCGGCCAGCAGATCCAGATCGCCCGGCGGCACGTTGAGCATTTGATAGCTGCCATCGGCCGCCGTGGTGGTCGTCATGCCTGCGGCGGAGACCGCCACGCCTTCCAGGGGCGCGCCGGTGTCGGCATGGGTGACGGTGCCCAGCACCGTGGCCGTGCTGGGTTGGGCCGTGCGATTGAGCAGGATGGAGCCCACATCCAACTTTTGACCCTGGGCCAGAACGAGCTGGGCCCGCAGCTCCAGGAATTCACCCTGTGCGGGAACGCTCAGGGTGTAGTTGCCTGCGACCAGCCCTGTCAATCCAAAGGCTCCAGTGGCATCGGCCGTGGCCTGGGCATCTGCGGGCCCTTGAAGGCGCACGGCAAAGCCTGCCAAGGGGGCTCGCGTCTGCGCATCGAGCAGCCGGCCCTGCACGCTGGCCAGATCCGGGTTGGTGGCAGGCTGCCCGGCCAGCCACAGCGCGTGCAGGGCCAGCGCGCTCAGGTGCGGGTCGCCCGCCCAGCTGCCGTCGCTGCGCTGCGATTGCCGCAAGGCGGCCAGGGGGGCTTGCATGCCGGCGGCGGTATCCAGGCCAGGCAATACTGCCAGCAAGGCCTGGGCGGTGCGCAAGTCGCTGCCCCAGCTCTGGCTGGCATCGCGCTGGGCCGTCAGCCACGCGCGGGCCTTGGCCAAGGCCTCGCGGGCCGTGGGCTGCTGACGATACGGGGTCAGCGCCTGGACGGCCAGCGCCGTGCTCACGATGGCATCGCCATCGGGCATCAGCGGCCATGCGCCATCGGCCTGCTGCGCGGCGATCAGCCAGCCCAGCGCCTGGGCTGCGGCCGCGCCGGATGCCCGGCTGGCGGCCAGGGCATGCAGTGCCCAGGCGGTATCTTGCGCGTTGCCTGGATGGCCTGCGGCAGCGCCGAAGCTGCCGTCGGTGTTCTGCAGGGCGATCAGCCCGTCCAGCAGGGCGGCATCGGCCGTGCCGGCCTGTTGGCGGGCCATGGCCTGGCGCGCCAGGTACTCGGTGGTGTTGGCCGCGGGGCTGTCGATGGCGCCGAGCAGCGCAGGCGGCAGCGGCTGCATGGCCAGCGCCTTGAGCGTGCGGGCCGTTTCAGAGCGGGCCTGCAGCGGCAGCGCGGCGGAAGCAGGCTCGGACGCCAGTTGCCCATTGGGCTGGACTTGCGCCTGGAGCCAGCTGGCCCCGCGCTGCAATGCGGCATCGGCCGGCGCTGGCGCCTGTGCCCAGCCGTGAGCGCCCATGAAAAGGCAGCACAGCACAAACAGAAAAAGCGCTGACCCGATCCTGAATCGGCGAGGCGATGGTGTTGAACGCTGCACGGCAAGCTCCCTCGTTGACCACAACGCCTGGCATGCGCAACATCGCTGTTTTGACGCTTGGATCGTTGCACAGCGATTCTTGACAAGGCCTTGGCTGTGGCTTGTTTTTTGCAATTTTCAGTTGCAGTTGTTTTCAAAGCTTCAGTTCGAATCGCTCATTTGTCCATAGGGAGTTGTCCGTAGCAGGGGGTTTGGCCCGGGCCAGCGCTGCGCTCGGCCCTTGGACTGCTGCTGGGCTTGCTTTGGGCCTGGGATACCCATTTCCACCTGCGCTGCCATCGCGCAGGCGGGCGGGCAGCGCGCTGTGGCGGGTTACTCCTGCGCGTCGTTGACCAGCACCAGTTTGCCGCGCACGTTGCGCTGGCCCATGCGGGCGTAAGCCTGGGGCAGCTCGCGCATGGGCAGGGTGGCGTCGATCACGGGCTTGATCTTGCCCTGTTGATACCACTGGGCCAGCTGCTGCAGCATGGCGGCGTTGGCGGCCGGCTCCTTCTGGCTGAAGGCGCCCCAGAACACGCCGACGATGGACGCGCCCTTGAGCAGCGGCAGGTTCAGCGGCAGCGCGGGGATGGGGCCGGCGGCAAAGCCGATCACCAGATAGCGCCCGCGCCAGGCGATGGAGCGAAAGGCCGGCTCGGCCCATGGGCCGCCCACGGGGTCGTAGATCACGTCCGGGCCCTTGCCGTCGGTCAGCGTCTTGAGCGCTTCGCGCAGGTCCTGCTCCTGGTAGTTGATGCTGGCATCGGCGCCGATCTGCTCGCACAGGGCGCATTTCTCGGCGCTGGAGGCTGCTGCGATGACCCGGGCGCCCTGGGCTTTGGCGATTTGGATTGCCGCTGTGCCCACGCCGCCGGCTGCGCCCAGCACCAGCACGGTCTCGCCGGGCTGCAGTGCGCCGCGGTCGATCAGCGCGTGGTGGGAGGTGGCGTAGGTCATGATGAAGGCGGCCGCATCCTCGAAGCTGAAGGCATCGGGCAGCGGCATGCACAGCTTGGCGTCGACCAGGGTGTGCGTGGCAAAGCCGCCCGTGCCGCTCAGAGCCGCCACGCGCTGGCCGGGCCGCAGATGCTGCACGCCTTCGCCGACGGCCTCAACCACGCCGGCGTATTCCGAGCCGGGTACGAAGGGCAGGGGCGGCTTGATCTGGTATTTGTTCTGCACGATCAGCAGATCGGGGAAGTTCAGGCTGGCGGCGTGGATGCGCACCAGCGCCTGGCCCTTGCCGGGGCTGGGCGTGGGCTGCTGCTGCCACTGCAGTTTCTCTGGGCCGGATGGGTCGCTGCAAAGCCATGCGTGCATGGGTGGGCTCCTTGTGGGTTGGGGATGGCGGTACAGGCAGGTTGCTTGCGGTGCGCAAGTGGCCTGCTGCAAGAGCCTGTTCAAAGAAAAAGCGCGCCATTGCAACGCAAAAAGCGCTGATCGGCAGTAACCAAGGCATCACTTGGCAGCGCAGCAGGGCTGCGCGGGCGTGACGCGGCTATGCGTTGAGCGCAGTGGGCTCTGGGCAGGGGTGGGCGCTGCGGGGCTGCAGCGGCGCGGCCTCAGGTGCGTTGCAAGGGCTTTGCTGCAGCAGGGCCTTGGGGTCTTCGGCCTGCAGCACGCTGCGGGCCCAGGGCTGCAGGGCCTGGGTGTCGGCCAGCAGGATGCGCTCCTTGACGGCCAGGATTTGCGCCGGGTGCATGGAGAAGGAGCGCAGCCCCAGGCCCAGCAGCAGCTCGGTCAGCTCGGGCTCGCCGGCAATTTCGCCGCAGACGCACACGGGTTTGCCGCGCGCCTGGCAGCGCTGGATGACGTGGGCAATCAGTTGCAGCACGGCCGGGTGGGTGGCGTCGAACAAATGGGCCACGGATTCGTCGGCGCGGTCCACAGCCAGGGTGTATTGCGTCAGGTCGTTGGTGCCCAGGGAGACGAAGTCGAAGTGCTGCAGGAACTGGTCGATGGTCAGCGCGGCGGCGGGCACCTCGATCATCGCGCCCACCAGCACGGGGCCGAATGGCGTCTGGCTGGCGCGCAACTCCTCGCGGGCCAGCTCCAGCTGGTTCAGCACCTGCTGGATTTCCTGCCGCTGGCCCAGCATCGGGAAGAGGATGCGCAGCGGTCCGTGCACTGCGGCGCGCAGCAACGCGCGCAGCTGGGTGCGGAACATGGCCGGGCTGGCCAGGCTCCAGCGGATGGCGCGCAGCCCCAGCGCGGAGTGCTCTTGCGTCTGGCGGCTGACGGCCTGGCCGTCCAGCGCCTTGTCCGCGCCGATGTCGACGGTGCGGATGGTCACGGGCAGGCCTTGCATGGCCAGCATGGCGTCGCGGTAGGCGCGGTATTGTTCCTGCTCGTCGGGCAATGTGCCTTGTCGCCCCATGAAGAGAAACTCGCTGCGGAACAGTCCAACCCCAACAGCGCTGTTGTTCAGCGCAGCGGCGCAGTCTCCGGGCAGCTCGATGTTGGCCAGCAGCTCGATGCCCTGGCCGTCGTGGGTGATGGCCGGGGTGTAGCGCAGGCGCTGGCGGCGCTGGCGCACCTGTTGCAGCTGCTGCTGCAGCTGGCGGTAGTGCGCCAGGGTGGCGGCATCGGGGTTGACGATGACCTGGCCAGCATCGGCATGGACGATCAGCAGACAGTCCTGGGTGACGCGGCTG
Source organism: Vandammella animalimorsus (assembly GCF_002288875.1). Lineage (NCBI taxonomy): Bacteria > Pseudomonadati > Pseudomonadota > Betaproteobacteria > Burkholderiales > Comamonadaceae > Vandammella > Vandammella animalimorsus. The sequence continues at coordinate 140,967 of NZ_NTBH01000001.1, forward strand.
GTGGCATCTTTGGCGCCGACTACGGCGGGGATGTCCAGGCTGCGCGCAACGATGGCGGTGTGTGAAGTGGCGCCGCCGGTGTCGACGACGAAGCCGGCAAAGATGTTTTGCCGAAAGTGCAGCATGTCCGCCGGAGCCAGTTCGTGGGCGACGACGATCAGCGGCAAATCTTCTGCTGTTGGGTGGCTCTGACTGGCCTGTTGTGGATTTTGTTGAGTTGCCTGAGGCGTTGGGGCCTTGAGAGTGGCCTGAGTTTGTTGGATGCTGCTGAGGGCCGCGCCCAAGGCGCCCGGCGGCGGTGCAGCGGCCTGGCCGCGACCTTGCCGATCCTGCGCCTGAATGCATTGCACGACGCGGGCGACGAGCTGCTCCAGATCGGTTTTGCGCTCGCGCAGGTAGTCGTCGTCCATGGCGTCGAACTCGCGCGCGTACTGGGCCAGTTGCTGCATCAGCGCCCACTCGGCGTTGTAGCGGCGCTGGCGCACAAAGGCGGCAGCGCCTTGCTGCAGCGCTTCGTCCTCCAGCAGCATGGCGTGCACGTCCAGCAGCGCGTGCAGATCGCTGGAGGCAGGGTCTTCGGCAATGCTGTGCTGCACGCGGCGCAGCTCGCCGATGGCCAGGGCAAAGCCTTTTTCCAGGCGCTGCAGCTCGTGCGCCACCTGGGCCTTGCCGACCAGGTAGTGCTGCACGGGCAGTGGCTCCTTGCCCAGCAGCAAGGCCCGGCCAATGGCGATGCCACTTGAGACGGCGATGCCTTGGATGGGTGGTTTCATGCGTGTTCTCCTCTCCTCGAAATGTGCCGCGTCGGCATTGCCGGCCGTGCCCGCTGGCGGCGGCTGTGACGCGCCGCTCATTCGCTTTCGCCAAAGCGGTCGGCAATCAGCTCCAGCAGGGCTTGCATGGCCTGTTCTTCTTGTTCGCCTTCGGTTTCGAGCTGCACCTGCGCGCCCTGACCGGCAGCCAGCATCATCACGCCCATGATGCTTTTGGCGTTGATGCGGCGCCCGTTGCGCGCCATCCACACCTGGCACGGAAAGCTGCTGGCCAGCTTGGTCAGCTTGGCGGAGGCCCGTGCGTGCAGGCCCAATTTGTTGACGATGGTGGCGGTGGTTTGAATCATGCGGAGGCTGGGCTGGGTGATGGGGCCGCGCTGGGCACGGCGGCAATGCCTTGCACGCCGCCGCTTTGGGCGCGCTCGAGCAGCACGGGCAGCGGCTCGTGGCGGTAGGTCAGGCTGCGCAGCAGCATGGGCAGGTTGGCGCCGGTCAGCACCTGGGCGCTAATGCCATGCGCGGCACACCATTGCTGCAGCGCGCAGGCTACGTGGTAAGGGGTTGCGCCCACCACGTCGGTGAGCAGCAGCACGGGCGCGGGCGATGCGCCCAGCAGGGCAGGCGCCTGTGCCAGGCCCCAGGCGGTGTCGTGCGTGGGCTGCACGTCCAGTGTCAGCACGTCCTGCGCCAGCTCGGCCAGCACATGGGCGGCGCAGGCCTTCAGGGCATTGGCCAGAGGGGCGTGGGCGACGATCAGGATGCGGCAGGCGGGCATGGGCAATGGTTGGGGAAATGGCAGGTGTGCAAGAGCCTGGGCAAAGTGCAGGCGTTGCGCCGATCATACGCGCTGTGCGTGCTCGTCCGGCCCGGCGTTGGGCCGTGCGGGTGGCAGGTGCCGCCGCAGGAACCAGCCCAGCGCCAGCAGCTTGCACAGCCACAGCAGCAGCATCGCGCCCTGGTAGGCTGCCGGCTGCGACCAGCCCAGCGTTTGCAGCAGGTCAATGGCCAGGCCCAGGCCCCATTGCACGAAGAAGGTGCCCGTGAAGATCACCAGATTGAAGGCCGTCAGCGCTCGCCCGGCCAACTGGCTGGGGAATTGCTGGGCCAGCTTGGGCTGCACCAGAGAAAAGCCGGTCAGGCTCAGGCAGTAAACCGCCCAGTGCGGCCAGCGGCTGTCCGCGCCCTGCCAGACGACCCAAGGCAGCACCAGCAGGCCCAGCAGCATGGTGCCCAGCGTCAACGACTCCAGTTGCATGCCGCGTCGCTCCAGCGGCGCGGCCACCAGGCCCCAGGCAAAAAAGGCCAACATCATGGCGGTGTTGATGCCCAGCAGGCCGGCGGCGGCCTGCTCGGCCGTTTGCCCGGAAACATCGCGCAGCCAGGGGCCGGCCCAGAGTGTCAGGATGGCAAACAGCCCGCCATAGCCGAAAAAGGCCAGCGGGGCGACGCTGATGAAGCGGCGATTGCGCAGCACCACGCCGTAGCCTTTGAGAATGTCCAGCACCGAGGCCGGCGCGCCCACGCCGGGCGGGGCCAGCACGCTGCCCGATGCCGACCAGCGCGGCAGGCCCAACAGCAGGCCCAGTAGCGCCAGCGCGCCCACGCCGCACCAGGCCCAGAACACGCCGCGCCAGCCCAGCTGCGGCAGCAGCCATTGCACGGGCAGGGTGGAGAGCAACATGCCCAGCGCGCCGACCATTTGCATCCAGGCGTTGGCGCGCACCTGAGCCGCCGGGCTGTACCAGCGGCGGTAGGCCGTCAGCGGCGCCATCAGGCCGGCGGCCAGCCCCAGGCCCAGCAGCGTTCGGCCCAACAGCATCTGAGGGAAAGTCTGGGCTGCGGCCGTCATGGCGCCGCCCAGCAATGCCACGCAGAGGAAAGCCACGGCGGTGCGCGGCGGGCCGAAGCGGTCCAGGCAAATGCCCAGCGGGATTTGCATCAGGCAAAAGCCGATGAAATAACTGCCGGCCAGCAGCCCCAGGGCGCCAGAGTCCAGCGCGAAACTGGCGCTGAGCTCGGGCGCCAGCGTGGCGGTGACGGCCCGCACCAGCATCGAGAGCAGATACACCAGCGCAAACAGCAGGAATACGCGGATGGCGGCAGTGCGCGGCAGAAGCTGGTTCATGGCGTGATGCGCAGGGGCGCGACCCTAGACCCTAGTCAGGCGCTGGGGCGGGCGCCGAAGATGGCCTGGCCAATGCGCACGATGGTGGCGCCTTCCTCGATGGCCCACTCAAAATCGCCCGACATGCCCATGGACAGCTCGCTGAGCTGCGCGCCCAGGGCCGTCTCCTGCTGCAAACGCTCCAACAACTGGCGCAACTGCACGAAGCAGCCGCGCACCAGCGTAGCGTCGCTGCTGGGCATGGCCAGTGTCATCAGGCCACGCACGCGCAACGCAGAAAACGGCGCCAGCTGCTGTACGAAGCGCGGCACTTCACTGGCGGGCAGGCCGAACTTGCTGGCCTCTCCCGAAGTGTTGACCTGCACCAGCACGTCCAGGCTGCGGCCGTGCTGCTGCAGGCGGCGATCGAGCTCCTGCGCCAGCGGCAGGCTGTCCAGGGCCTGGAACTCATCGGCAAACTGGGCCACCTGGCGCGCCTTGTTGCTTTGCAAGTGGCCGATGATGCTCCAGCGCAGCCCTGGCAGATCACTCAGCGCCTGCCATTTGCCGTAGGCCTCCTGCACCTTGTTCTCGCCTAATGTGCGCAGGCCAGCGGCATAGGCCAGGCGCAACTGCTCGGCAGGCACCGTTTTGCTCACTGGCAGCAGGCGCACTTGCGATGGATCACGTCCGGCGCGGGCGCAGGCAGCGGCAATGCGCTGCTGCATGTTGGCAAGATTGCGCTGCATCTGCAGCTGGGCAGGCGGCAGGGCGTCGGAAGAAGGCATGGCAAAGAGGCCGGTCAAGGCGTGGAGCGGAAACGCCGCCGATTGTAGGTGGGGCAGGGCGGTCTCGGCATGCGCATGGCGTCGGGGCTGAGTCATCCGCTGTGGGCAGGGGCGTCTGGCTGTATCTGGCATCCAAAGGGCGAAATGGCGCAGAGTCTGGCTATAATCGCGCGTTTTTCACGCCGTGACGCATTTCCTGTTGCGGCGCCTGTGGTAACGGGGGCAGCGGCCCTCAAAAGAAGGAAATTGACATCATGATCGAAGCATCGACCAAGGCTGAACTCATCAAGGACAACGCGCGCAGCGCCAATGACACTGGCAGCCCCGAAGTGCAGGTGGCCTTGCTGACGGCGCGCATCAACGAGCTGACGCCGCACTTCAAACAGCACGCCAAAGACCACCACGGTCGTCGCGGCTTGCTGCGCATGGTCAGCCGCCGTCGCAAGCTGCTGGACTACCTCAAGCGCAAGGATGCGGATCGTTATACCGCGCTGATCGCCAAACTGGGTCTGCGCAAGTAATGCCATTTGCCGGTGGCAACAGGGCGGCAAGTGTGAGCGCAGGCATTGTCAGAGCAAGGCCGGCGAACGCAATTGAGCCATGCTGTCACTGGGAATTGGGCTAATCGGATCTCGAATGCAGGAACGCCTGGGTTTGCTCTGAAGCACTCAGGCGTTCCTGCATTTTCTTTTTCCTTGCCGCAGGCGATGGCTTGATCGCCATTCGTGGCGGCGGGCAGGGCAGATCGAAGCTGTGTCATTCCATGGGGGCTGATGCCTCCACGCCGACAACCGGCGGCGCGAGCCTCCATGGAATGGCATCGTGTTCTGCTCTAAGGGCGGGCCCCAGAAGGCCGCAGAGCCCATGTCACACCATACAACCAGGAGCAAACCATGAGTCTCTTCAACAAAGTCACCAAGTCCTTCCAGTGGGGCGACAAGACCGTCGTCATGGAAACGGGCGAGATCGCCCGCCAGGCCACCGGCGCCGTGCTGGTGAGCATCGACGGCACCGTGGTGCTGGCCACCGTGGCCGCCAGCAAAAGCGCCAAGCCGGGTCAGGACTTCTTCCCCCTGACGGTGGACTACATCGAAAAAACCTACGCCGCCGGCAAGATCCCCGGCAGCTTCTTCAAGCGCGAGGCCAAGCCCAGCGAGCTGGAAACGCTGACCAGCCGCCTGATCGACCGGCCCATCCGCCCGCTGTTCCCCGAAGGCTTCTTCAACGAAGTCCATGTGGTCATCCACACGCTGTCGCTCAACCCCGAGGTGGACGCCGACATCGCCGCCATGATTGGCGTGAGCGCGGCGCTGTCCATCAGCGGCATTCCGTTCAACGGCCCCATTGGCGCGGCGCGCGTGGGCTACATCAATGGCGAGTATGTGCTCAACCCCGGCCCCACGGCACGCAAGAACAGCCAGCTCGATCTGGTGGTGGCGGGCACCGAAGCCGCCGTGCTGATGGTCGAGTCCGAGGCCGACCAGCTCAGCGAGGATGTGATGCTGGGCGCCGTGGTCTTCGGCCACGAGCAGGGCAAGATCGCCATCGAGGCCATCCACGAGCTGGTGCGCGAGGCGGGCAAGCCGCTGTGGGCCGAGGACGGCACCTGGACGCCCGAGGCCAAGGACGAGGCCTTCATCGCCAAGGTGCAAGGCCTGGCCGAAGAAAAACTGCGCGCCGCCTACCAAATCCGCAGCAAGCAGGCCCGTACCCAGGCTGTGCGCGAGGCCTACGCCGCCATCAAGGCCGCGCTGGCCGCCGAAGAAGCGGCGTATGACGAGGTGAAGCTGGACAACCAGCTCTTCGAGCTGGAGGCAAGCATCGTGCGCGGCCAGATCCTGGCGGGCGAGCCGCGCATCGACGGGCGCGACACGCGCACCGTGCGCCCCATCGAAATCCGCAGCAGCGTGCTGCCGCGCACCCACGGCTCGGCCCTGTTCACGCGCGGCGAGACGCAGGCGCTGGTGGTGACCACGCTGGGCACCGAGCGCGACGCGCAGCGCATCGACGCGCTGGCCGGCGAGTTCGAGGACCGCTTCCTGTTTCACTACAACATGCCGCCCTTTGCCACCGGCGAAGCCGGCCGCATGGGCAGCACCAAGCGCCGCGAGATCGGCCACGGCCGCCTGGCCAAGCGCGCCCTGGTGCCGCTGCTGCCGGCCAAGGACGAGTTTCCCTACACCATCCGCGTGGTCAGCGAGATCACCGAATCCAACGGTTCCTCGTCCATGGCCTCGGTCTGCGGCGGGTGCCTGAGCCTGATGGACGCGGGCGTGCCCATGAAGGCGCACGTGGCCGGCATCGCCATGGGCCTGATCAAAGAGGGCAACCGCTTCGCCGTGCTGACCGACATCCTGGGCGACGAGGACCACCTGGGCGACATGGACTTCAAGGTGGCCGGCACCACCAGCGGCATCACCGCGCTGCAAATGGACATCAAGATCCAGGGCATCACCAAGGAAATCATGCAGGTCGCGCTGGCCCAGGCCAAGGAAGCGCGCATGCACATCCTGGGCAAGATGCAGGAGGCCATGGGCGAGGCCAAGGCCGAGATCAGCAGCTACGCGCCCAAGCTCTACACCATGAAGATCAACCCGGAGAAGATTCGCGACGTGATCGGCAAGGGCGGCGCCACCATCCGCCAGCTGACCGAGGAAACGGGCTGCACCATCGACATCGCCGAGGACGGCACCATCACCATCGCCAGCACCGACAGCGCACGCGCTGACGAGGCCCGCCGCCGCATCGAGGAAATCACCGCCGAGGCCGAGGTCGGCCAGGTCTACGAAGGCCCGGTGACCAAGCTGCTGGACTTTGGCGCGCTGGTCAACATCCTGCCCGGCAAGGACGGCCTGCTGCACATCAGCCAGATCGCGCACGAGCGCGTGGAAAAAGTGAGCGACTACCTGCAGGAAGGCCAGGTGGTCAAGGTCAAGGTGCTGGAGACCGACGAAAAGGGTCGCATCAAGCTGTCCATGAAGGCGCTGCTGGAGCGCCCCGCGCGCGAAGGCGGCGAGGGCAATGGCTTTGGCGGCAACGGCGACGAGCGCCCGGCGCGCGAACCCCGTGAACCGCGCGAGCCGCGCGAACCCCGTGGCGAGCGCCGCCCGCGTGGCGAGCGCACCGAGCGCGGTGGCGAACGCGCTACTGAACGTGCCGAGCGCGCCGAGCGTGAAGACCGCCCCGCCGCCGAAGACAGCCACGGCGGCATGGAGCCGCAGGCCTGAGCGGCTCCCGCTTGGGAACGATCAAGGGGTGAGCTGCCTGCGTGCTGACGCGGCGCGGCTGCCCCGTTTGCCTGCATCCTTTGCATGCCAACCCATTTGCGCAACACCATGAAGTGCATCGAAATAAGCGCCCCCGGCGGCCCTGAAGCGCTGCGCCCGGCCGAGCGCCCACAGCCCCAGCCCGGCCCCGGCGAGGCGCTGATCCGCGTGAGCGCCTCCGGCGTGAACCGGCCCGACGTGGTGCAGCGCCGCGGCCTGTACCCGCCGCCGCCTGGGGCTTCCGACCTGCCCGGGCTGGAAGTGGCCGGCGTCATCGAAGCCGGTGATGCCGCCGCGCTGGCCCAGGCTGGCTTGGCCGTGGGCGATCGCGTCTGTGCGCTGCTGGCCGGTGGCGGCTATGCGCAGTACTGCACCGCCCCCGTGGCGCAATGCCTGCCCGTGCCACGCGGCTTGAGCGACGCGCAGGCCGCTGCGCTGCCCGAGACCTTTTTCACCGTCTGGAGCAATGTGTTCGAGCGGGGCCGCTTGCAGCCGGGTGAAACCCTGCTGGTGCAAGGCGGCACCAGCGGCATTGGCGTAACGGCCATCCAGCTGGCCAAGGCGGCTGGGGCCACGGTCATCGTCACCGCCGGCTCCGATGCCAAATGCGCCGCCGCGCGCGAACTGGGCGCCGACCACGCCATCAATTACAAGACGGCCGACTTCGCCGAAGAAGCCCGCCGCCTGACGGATGGCCGGGGCGTGGACGTCATCCTCGACATGGTGGCGGGCAGCTACGTGCAGCGCGAAGTCGAATGCCTGGCCGAGGACGGCCGGCTGCTCATCATCGCCGTGCAAGGCGGCGTGGACAGCGGCTTCAACGCCGCGCTGGTGCTGCGCAGGCGCCTGACCATCACCGGCAGCACGCTGCGCCCGCGCCCGGTGGCCTTCAAGGGCGCCATCGCCCAGGCGTTGTGCGCCAAGGTCTGGCCCTGGCTGGAAAGCGGCGCCGTCAAGCCCGTGCTGCATGCCAGTTTTGATGCACTGCAAGCGGCCGATGGCCTGCCCAGCGGCGCCGCGCGCGCCCATGCGCTGATGGAGTCCAACCAGCACATTGGCAAGATCGTGCTGACCTGGGAGCATTGACATGAGCAAGAACAAACTGATCGCCGGCAACTGGAAGATGAACGGCAGCCTGGCCGCCAACGAGGCGCTGGTGCAGGCGCTGCGCGAAGGCATCGGCCAGGCGGCAGGCGATGCCGCGGTGGACGTGGCCGTATGCCCGCCCGCCGCCTACCTGGCCCAAGTGCAGGCGCTGCTGGCAGGCCAGCAGGCCATTGCGCTGGGCGCGCAGGACCTCTCGCAGCACGAAGGCGGCGCCTTCACCGGCGATGTCTCGGCCGCCATGCTGCGCGAGTTTGGCGTGCGCTACGCCATCGTCGGCCACAGCGAGCGCCGCCAGTACCAGGGCGAGAGCGACGTGCAAGTGGCCGTCAAGACCCAGCGCGCGCTGGCCGCCGGCATCACGCCCATCGTCTGCGTGGGCGAGACGCTGCAAGAGCGCGAGCAGGGCATGACCGAGTTCATCGTCAAACGCCAGCTCTCGGCGGTGATCCACCTCAACGGCCACTGCATCAGCGAAATCGTCGTGGCCTACGAGCCCGTCTGGGCCATCGGCACCGGCCAGACCGCCACGCCCGAGCAGGCCCAGGCTGTGCACGCCGTGCTGCGCACACAGCTCAAGGCCGCCACAGCCCATGCCGAGCGCGTGCGCATCCTCTACGGCGGCAGCATGAACGCGGCCAACGCCGCCGCGCTGCTGGCCCAGCCCGACATCGACGGCGGCCTGATCGGCGGGGCGGCGCTCAAGGCGCCGGACTTTCTCAACATCATTGCCGCAGCACGACCCTGAAGCAGCCCTGAGCCAACCACGAATTTTGATTGAACGAAAAAGGGATACGACATGAGCATGACGATGACACTGGTACTGATGGTCCAGATCCTGGCCGCTTTGGTCATGGCGGGCCTGATCCTACTTCAGCACGGCAAGGGCGCCGACATGGGGGCCGCGTTTGGCAGCGGCAGCTCTGGCAGCCTGTTTGGTGCCACGGGTGGGGCCAACTTCCTCTCGCGCATGACGGCGCTGTGCGCTACGGTGTTCTTTGCCGCTACGCTGGTGCTGGCTTACCTGGGTAGTCAGGGCATGCAGCGTCCCGCTGATGAAAGCGGCAGCAGTGTGCTGGACAGCCTGCCTGCCAGCAGCGCGCCTGCGCCGCTGCCCGAGAGCGGCCCAGCAGCGGCCATTCCTGGCGCTTCGGCCCCAGCCCCGGCTGCTGCCAGCAATGCTGCAGCCGCAGGCGCCACTGGCGCAAATGCCATCCCGGATGCCACGCCGGCTACGCCTGCGCCGACGCCGACTGCGTCTGAATCTGCCCCAGCGTCTGCCGTTGCTCCAGCATCCGCCGAGGCGCCTGCGGCAGCGCAGCCCGCTGCGGGCGAGGCGGCCGCCAGCAATGCAGCACAGGCCAACCAAGGGGCTGCGCCCTCCACGGCTACGACGGATGGCAGCAACCAGTAATGGTTGTTGGCTAAAGCCCGGTACAGGTCTGTGTGCTGCGGTGGCATGCCTGCAGTTGCGCAACAGGAGGCCCCGCTTCTGCCAAGGCTTTGAACAGGCGCTGAGGCAGATTGTCATGAAAAAGAAAAAATAACGACCTCCGGGGTTGTTAGAAGCCCGGAGACGCGTGAAAACGTGGTTAGAATACTTGCTGTCCTGCAAATGGGACAGGTGCTTGCAAGCCTGCTCTTCTGATCTTCAGCGCTGCAAGCACATCAAAAGCAAGTACATTGCGCCGTCGTGGTGGAATTGGTAGACACGCTATCTTGAGGGGGTAGTGGCCCATGGCTGTGCGAGTTCGAGTCTCGCCGACGGCACCATAACCAGATTACAAAAGTCTTCATTGCACGCATGGCTTCGCAGTGCAATGTCAGGCTTCGCACGATGGCCCTTATCCATGACTCTTGATCAGTATTTGCCCGTCCTGTTGTTCATTCTGGTTGGTGGCCTGGTCGGGGTGGTTCCCCTGGTGCTGGGGTGGATCTTGGGGCCAACGAGGCCTTATGCAGCCAAGAATTCGGCCTACGAGTGTGGCTTCGAGGCTTTTGATGATGCGCGCATGAAGTTCGATGTGCGCTACTACCTGGTGGCAATTCTGTTCATATTGTTCGATCTGGAGATTGCCTTCCTTTTTCCTTGGGCAGTGGCATTGCGCGATGTTGGCTTGGTTGGCTTCGTTGCGGTGTTGATATTCCTGACCATTCTGGTGGTGGGTTTTGCCTATGAGTGGGCAAAAGGCGCTCTGACCTGGGAGTGATCGGGTTTCCCGGTTGGCGGATGCACTCCGCCGAGGAGAATAAAAATGATTGAAGGCGTCCTCAAGCAGGGCTTTGTCACCACGACCTACGATGCGGTGGCGAACTGGGCGAAATCGGGCTCTTTGTGGCCCGTTACTTTTGGCTTGGCGTGCTGTGCCGTGGAGATGATGCACACTGCGGCGGCCCGTTATGACCTCTCTCGCTTTGGCGCTGAGGTGTTTCGCGCCAGCCCCCGGCAAGCCGATCTGATGATCGTGGCCGGTACGCTGTGCAACAAGATGGCGCCTGCCTTGCGCAAGGTTTACGACCAGATGGCCGAGCCGCGTTGGGTGATTTCCATGGGCTCTTGCGCGAATGGCGGTGGTTACTACCACTACAGCTATTCGGTGGTGCGCGGCTGTGATCGTGTGGTGCCCGTGGATGTGTACGTGCCAGGCTGCCCGCCCACGGCCGAGGCCTTGATGTACGGCATCATCCAGTTACAGCAAAAGGTGCGTCGCACGAACACCATTGCCAGGGTCTAAGCCTCATGAGCACCACGATGAACAAGCAAGAGTCCCTGCAGTCAGCCATGCAGGCAGTCAATCCCGAAATTCTTTGTGCCCAATTGCAAGCTCTGTTGGGGGAGCGTGTGCGTCGCGTGTCGCTTTCGCTCGATCAAGTTGTGATTGACGTGCCGGCTGCCAATTACCTGGCGGTGATGCAGCAGCTGCAGCAGGCCCAGGGTTGCCGTTTCGACACCTTGATCGACCTGTGCGGCGTGGACTATTCCGACTATGGCAATGGCGTGTGGGAAGGGGCGCGCTTTGGCGTTGTGGTGCAGCTGCTGTCGGTCCAGCTCAATCAGCGCGTGCGCGTGCGCTGCTTGGCCGAGGACGATGACTTCCCTGTGTTGCCTTCGCTGATTGGCATCTGGCGCTCGGCCAACTGGTATGAGCGAGAGGCGTTTGACCTGTATGGCATCGTCTTCGATGGACACGATGACCTGCGCCGCATTCTGACTGACTACGGTTTCATCGGTCACCCGTTCCGCAAAGACTTTCCCCTCTCCGGACATGTGGAGATGCGCTACGACGAGGCGCAGGGGCGCGTGGTGTACCAGCCTGTGACCATCGAGCCGCGCGAGATTACGCCGCGCGTGATCCGTGAGGATACCTATGGAGGCCCGCACTGAATTGGCGCTGAGCGCGCCCGAAGGTTGGGAACGACACGATGGCTGAAATCAAGAACTATTCGCTCAACTTTGGCCCGCAGCACCCGGCTGCGCACGGTGTGCTGCGTCTGGTGCTGGAGCTCGATGGCGAGGTGGTGCAGCGCGCCGACCCGCACATTGGCCTGCTGCATCGCGCCACCGAGAAGCTGGCCGAGCATAAGACCTACATCCAGTCGCTGCCTTACATGGACCGTCTCGACTACGTCTCCATGATGTGCAACGAGCATGCGTACTGCCTGGCCATCGAAAAGATGCTGGGCATTGAGGTACCGCTGCGAGCGCAGTACATCCGCGTGATGTTCAGCGAGATTACCCGCATCCTCAACCACTTGATGTGGCTGGGCGGCAATGGCAACGATGCTGGCAGCTCGACCATTCTGATCTACGCCTTCCGCGAGCGCGAGGATTTGTTCGACATCTACGAGGCAGTGTCCGGCGCGCGCATGCACGCGGCCTATTTCCGCCCGGGCGGCGTGTACCGCGACCTGCCCGACTCCATGCCTCAGTACCAGGCCTCCAAGGTGCGCAATCAGCGCAGCCTGGACCGCCTCAACGAAGCGCGTCAGGGAAGCCTGCTGGACTTCATCGACGACTTCACGCAGCGCTTTCCCAAGTGCGTGGATGAATATGAGACGCTGCTGACCGACAACCGCATCTGGAAGCAGCGTACCGTGGGCATTGGCGTGGTCAGCGCCGAGGATGCATTGAACTTGGGCATGACCGGCCCGATGCTGCGCGGCTCGGGCGTGGCCTGGGATTTGCGCAAGATGCAGCCCTACGACGTGTACGACCGCGTTGAGTTCGACGTGCCCGTGGGCGTGACCGGTGACTGCTACGACCGCTATCTGGTGCGCATGCGCGAAATGCGCGAGGCCAACCGCATCATCAAGCAGTGCGTGGACTGGCTGCGCGCCAACCCCGGCCCCGTCATCACCGCCGACCGCAAAGTGGCGCCGCCGCCGCGCGCCAATATGAAGTCGGGCATGGAGGAGCTGATCCACCACTTCAAGCTGTTCACCGAAGGCTTCAAGGTGCCCGAGAGCGAGACCTATGCCGCAGTCGAGCATCCCAAGGGCGAGTTCGGCATCTACATGATCAGCGATGGCGCCAACAAGCCCTATCGCATGAAGATTCGCGCGCCCGGCTTTGCGCACCTGTCGGCCATGGATGCCGTCACGCGCGGCTACATGCTCTCGGATGCAGTGATGATTCTGGGGACGCTGGATATCGTGTTTGGGGAGGTTGACCGATGATTACCGAAGCCACCAAGGCGCGCTTTGCGCGCGAGGTCGCCAAATACCCACCCGAGCGCAAGCAATCGGCCGTGATGGCCTGCCTGTCCATCGTGCAGCAGGAGCAGGGCTACATCAGCCAGCAAAGCGAGGCCGAAATCGCCGCTTATCTGGACATGCCCGAGATTGCCGTGCACGAAGTCACGACCTTCTACAACATGTACAACCAGCAGCCAGTGGGCAAGTTCAAGCTGGCTGTTTGCACCAACTTGCCATGCCAGCTGCGCGGCGGCAAAGAGGCGCTGCAGCATCTGGAGCAGCGTCTGAAAGTGCACATGGGCGAGACCACGGTCGACGGCATGTTCACGCTGCAGCAGTGTGAGTGCCTGGGTGCCTGCGCGGATGCGCCGGTGATGCTGGTCAACGACCGCGACATGTGCAGTTTCATGAGCAACGAGCGCCTCGACCAACTCGTCGACGCCTTGCGTGCGGAGGGCAGCCAATGAGCCTGCGAGACATTCTTCAGCCGTTCAAGTCCACCGGCCGTGAGACCTGCTTTCACGGTCGCCACATTGAGCCTCAGATCTACGCCCACCTCGACGGCAGCAACTGGTCGCTGCGCGATTACCAAAACCGCGGCGGCTACCGCGCGCTGAAAAAGGTGCTGGGCAAGGACGGCGGCCAAGGCCTGAGCCAGGACGACATGGTGGCGCTGCTCAAGGAATCGAGTCTGCGCGGCCGTGGCGGCGCGGGCTTTCCTACCGGCCTGAAGTGGAGCTTCATGCCGCGCAACTTCCCGGGGCAGAAGTACGTGGTCTGCAACTCCGACGAGGGCGAGCCGGGTACCTGCAAGGACCGCGACATCCTGATGTACAACCCGCACATCGTCATCGAAGGCATGATCCTGGCGGGCTACACCATGGGCGCCAGCGTGGGCTACAACTACATCCACGGCGAAATCTTCGAGGTCTATGAGCGCTTCGAGGCCGCTCTGGAGGAAGCGCGCGCGGCGGGTTTCCTGGGGCAGAACATCCTGGGCACGGACTTCAGCTTCGAGCTGCATGCCCACCACGGCTTTGGCGCCTACATCTGCGGCGAGGAAACAGCTCTGCTGGAATCGCTGGAAGGCAAGAAAGGCCAGCCGCGTTTCAAGCCGCCATTCCCAGCCAGCTTCGGCCTGTTTGGCAAGCCCACCACCATCAACAATACCGAGACTTTTGCCGCCGTGCCCTGGATTGTGCGCAATGGCGGCCAGGCCTATCTGGAATGCGGCAAGCCCAACAATGGCGGCACCAAGATCTTCTCGGTCAGTGGCGATGTGCAGCTGCCAGGCAATTATGAAATTCCCATGGGAACGCCCTTTGCCAAGTTGTTGGAGCTCGCTGGCGGCGTGCGCCCAGGGCGCACCCTCAAGGCCGTGATCCCCGGTGGCTCGTCCGCGCCTGTGATTCCGGCGGCGATGATGATGGAATGCACGATGGACTACGACTCCATCGCCAAGGCCGGCTCCATGCTGGGCTCGGGCGCGGTGATCGTCATGGACGACACGCGCTGCATGGTCGAGTCGCTGGCGCGCCTGTCCTACTTTTACGCCCATGAGTCCTGCGGCCAGTGCACTCCCTGCCGCGAGGGCACGGGCTGGCTTTCGCGCGTAGTGCACCGCATTTTGCACGGCCACGGCCGTCCCGGCGATCTGGAGCTGCTGGACTCTGTGGCTGGCAACATCCAGGGCCGCACCATCTGCGCACTGGGCGATGCCGCTGCAATGCCGGTGCGTGCCATGCTCAAGCACTTCCGCCATGAGTTTGAGGCCAAGATCGCTGCGGCCCAGCCGCAGGTGCAGCCGCCAGAGCCAGTCCTCCCAGGCATGGCCGGGGCGCTGGAGGCCGTTGTGGCCGCCCACGCGGCGCAGCGCGCGGCCGCCTGATCGATGATGGAGAACCCGCGATATGGTTGAAATCGAACTCGACGGCAAAAAAGTCCAGGTGCAGGAAGGCAGCATGATCATGCATGCGGCCGAGAAGGCAGGCACCTACATCCCGCACTTTTGCTACCACAAGAAACTCTCCATCGCCGCCAACTGCCGCATGTGCCTGGTGGACGTTGAAAAAGCCCCCAAGGCCCTGCCTGCCTGTGCCACGCCGGTGACGCAAGGCATGGTGGTGCATACGCACAGCGCCAAGGCCGTGCAGGCCCAGCAATCGGTGATGGAGTTCCTGCTCATCAACCATCCGCTGGACTGCCCGATCTGCGATCAAGGCGGTGAATGCCAGTTGCAGGATTTGGCTGTGGGCTATGGTCAGGGCCGCTCGCGCTACCAGGAGGAAAAGCGCGTCGTGCTGCACAAGAACGTCGGCCCGCTGATTTCCATGGAGGAGATGAGTCGCTGCATCCAGTGCACACGCTGCGTGCGCTTCGGCCAGGAAGTGGCCGGCGTGATGGAGCTGGGCATGATCAATCGTGGCGAGCACTCCGAGATCACCACGGTCAAAGGCGATACGGTCGATTCTGAAATCTCCGGCAACATGATCGACATTTGCCCCGTGGGCGCGCTCACCAGCAAGCCCTTCCGCTACAGCGCCCGTACCTGGGAGTTGTCGCGCCGCAAGTCGATCGCGCCGCACGATTCCTCGGGCGCGAACCTGATCGTGCAGGTCAAGAACCATCGCGTCATGCGCGTGCTGCCGTTCGAGAACGAAGCTGTCAACGAATGTTGGATCGCCGACCGCGACCGCTTCTCCTACGAAGCCCTCAATGGCCCCGATCGCCTGCGCACGCCCATGATCAAGCAGGGGGGGCAATGGCAAGAGGTGGGCTGGCAGCAGGCGCTGGAATACGTGGCGCAAGGTCTGAGCCAGATCAAGGCCGAGCACGGCGCGCACCGCATTGGCGCACTGGTTAGTCCGCACTGCACCCTTGAAGAACTGATCCTGGCCAAGCAGCTGATGCAGGGCCTGGGCAGCGACAGCATCGACCACCGCCTGCGCCATGCCGAATTCGCTCAGCAGGTCGGCGTGCGTTGGCTGGGCACCTCAATCGCGTCGCTCTCTACCTTGGGTCAGGCGCTGGTCATCGGCTCCAACCTGCGCAAGGAGCACCCGTTGTTTGCCGCGCGCATCCGCCAGGCCGCGCGCCATGGCGCGCAGGTCTATGCCTTTACCGAGCATGCCTATGACTGGGCCATGCCCGTGGCACACAACTGGATCGTGCCCAGCACGCACTGGCTGCCCGAGCTGGCCAGCCTGGCAGCGGCCGTGGCCGCCGAGAAGGGCTTGCCAGCGCCGCTTGAGGCCCAGGTGCATGCGCAAGACCAGGCCTTGGCCAAGCAATTGCTGGCTGGCGCCGGTGGCGTGGCCAAGGCCGTGCTGCTGGGCAATGCCGTGGCCCACCATCCGCAGGCCACGGCCTTGCTGGCCCTGGCCAACTGGCTGGCCGAGCACATCGGCGCTAGCGTCGGCTTCCTGACCGAGGCGGCCAATACCGTGGGCGCTCAATGGGCCGCAGCCTTGCCGGGCGCGCATGGCCTGAATGCCGGGCAGATGCTGGCCGGTGGGGCCAAGGCCTTGCTGTTGCTCAACACCGAACCGCAGTGGGACAGTGCTGCCGGCCAGAATGCCGTGGCCGCCTTGCAGCAGGCCGAGATGGTGGTCACGCTCAGCCCGTTCAAGACCAACTTGGAGTTCTCCGACGTGCTGCTGCCGATCTCGCCGTTCACGGAAACCTCCGGCAGTTTCGTCAATGCCGAAGGCAGGGTGCAGAGCTTCCATGCCGTGGTCAAGCCACTGGGCGAAACCCGCCCGGCTTGGAAAGTGCTGCGCGTGCTGGGCAATCTGCTGGGCTTGCCCGGCTTCGACTACGAAGAATCGCCCGAAGTGCTGGCGCGCTTTGCGCGCGAACGCACCGGCGAGAGCAAGCCTGCATTCGTGCCGGCTGCGACATTGAGCAATCGTGCCGACATCGCCCAGGTCGATGTGCGCGTCGCTGGAGTGCGCCCGGTCGTGGCCAGCATCTATCAGCTCGACGGCTTGGTGCGCCGTGCCCCGGCCCTGCAGGCCACGGCCGATGCCCGCCTGGGCGAGCGCGCTGGCTGGGCCGAGGTGCAACGCGATGCAGCGCAGCCCAACTCCCCAATTGCCCGCGCTGTCGATGAGGTGAGCGCATGATCGAATCCTTCTACAACCTGGGCTTCAACGCGATCGACGCCGCATGGTGGAACGGCCTGGCTTGGCCAGTGCTGTGGAACCTGCTGAAGATCGTGGCCATCGTGGCCCCGCTGATGATTGCCGTGGCCTACCTGACGCTGTGGGAGCGCAAGCTGCTGGGCTGGATGCAGGTGCGCTATGGCCCCAATCGCGTTGGCCCTTGGGGCCTGCTGCAGCCCATGGCCGATGGCCTGAAGCTGCTGACCAAGGAAATCATTCGCCCCTCGGCGGCCAGCTTCAAGCTCTACCTGCTTGGCCCGGTGATGGCCATCATGCCGGCGCTGGCTGCCTGGGTTGCCATCCCATTCGGCCCGGACATGGCGCTGTCCAACGTGCATGCCGGTGTGCTGTTGATCATGGCCATTACCTCCATCGAGGTCTACGGCGTCATCATTGCCGGCTGGGCCTCGAACTCCAAATACCCGTTCCTGGGCGCAATCCGCGCCTCGGCGCAGATGATCAGCTATGAGATCGCGCTGGGCTTTTGTTTTCTCGCGGTCGTCATGGTCACGGGCAGCATGAACCTCAGCGACATCGTGCGCGTGCAAGAGGTGGGCCGTTTTGCCGACATGGGCCTGAATTTCCTGTCTTGGAACTGGCTGCCGCTGCTGCCGCTGTTCGTGGTCTACATGATCTCGGTCGTGGCCGAAACCAACCGTCATCCGTTCGACATGGTCGAGAGCGAGGCCGAGATCGTCGCCGGCCACATGGTCGAGTACTCTGGCATGGGTTTTGCGATCTTCTTCCTGGCCGAATACGCCAGCATGTGGCTGGTGTCGTTCCTGGCGGCAATCTTGTTCCTGGGCGGCTGGGATGCGCCTTTGGCTTTCCTGGACTTCATCCCTGGCTGGATCTGGCTGGGAATCAAGGCCTCGTTGGTCGTCAGCTGGTTCATCTGGATCCGCGCCACTTTCCCGCGTTTCCGCTATGACCAGGTCATGCGCCTGGGTTGGAAGATTTTTATCCCATTGACACTGGTGTGGGTGGTCGTGGTCGGCATTTGGCTGTTCTCGCCGCTGAACATCTGGCATTGATGGAGCGAACAAGCAGATGGCACACACCACGCAAGCCAAACCCACGATCTCCGGCAACGCCTTTTCCCTGAAGGACTTCTTCAAGAGCTTCATGCTCTGGGAGTTGCTCAAGGGCATGATGCTGACCGGCCGCTACGCCATGAGCCGTCGCATCACGGTGCAGTTCCCTGAGGAGAAAACTCCGCTGTCACCGCGTTTTCGCGGCCTGCATGCGCTGCGCCGTTATGAAAACGGCGAGGAGCGTTGCATCGCCTGCAAGCTGTGCGAGGCGGTCTGCCCGGCCATGGCCATCACCATCGAGTCGGACGTTCGCGATGACGGTACACGCCGCACCACACGCTACGACATCGACTTGACCAAGTGCATCTTCTGCGGCTTTTGCGAAGAAAGCTGCCCGGTGGATTCGATCGTCGAGACGCAGATCTTCGAATACCACGGCGAAAAGCGCGGCGATTTGTACTTCACCAAGGAAATGCTGCTGGCCGTGGGCGACCGCTACGAGAAAGAGATTGCCGCGGCCAAGGCGGCCGATGCCCCGTACCGCTAAAGCCCTGCGCCAGCAGCGGGCTGGATTCCAGGGGCGTACATCCCATTCCTTACGAAGACCTTTGCAGCGCCGAAGGCGCAGGCTGAGAAGAAGACCGTCATGGACGTCAGAAACGCATTCTTTTACCTTTTTGCCGCAGCGCTGCTGTTTGCAGCCTTGCGCGTCATCACGGCGCGCAACCCGGTGCATGCGGTGCTCTACCTGATCTTTGCCTTCTCGCAGGCCGCAGGGGTCTGGCTGCTGATGCGTGCCGAGTTCCTGGCCATCCTGCTGGTGATGGTGTACCTGGGGGCGGTGATGGTGCTGTTCCTGTTCGTCGTGATGATGCTGGACATCCGCATCGAGCGCATGCAGGGCGCACTGAAGAAGAACCTGCCGGCGGCGCTGGTGATTTTGGCCGTGGTCGTAGGCCAGATGGTGGCCGTGCTCTGGCTGGGCTTTCCCGATACCGATGCCGCTGGCGAACTCATCGCCGCCCAGCCTGGCTACAACAACACGCGTGAGCTGGGCAAGCTGATGTACACCGAATACGTGCTGCCAGTGCAGGTCGCCGGCGTGATCCTGCTGGTGGGCATGATTGCCGCGATCGCACTGACGCTGCGCACGCGCCGCGACACCAAGGCCATCGACCCCTCGCTGCAGGTGCACGTCAAGGCCGAGGATCGCATGCGCGTCGTGCAAATGCCTGCAGTGCGCCGCGCGCCTGCGGTTGAGCCGGCACAGGCCGCGCAAGAGGAGATCAAGCCATGAGTCTGACACTGGGGCATTTTTTGTCGCTGGGGGCGATCCTGTTCGCCCTGGCCGTGGTGGGGATCTTCCTCAACCGCAAGAACCTGATCGTGCTGTTGATGGCCATCGAGCTGATGCTGCTGGCCGTGAACATGAACTTCGTGGCGTTCTCCTACTTCCTGGGCGACTTGCACGGGCAGGTGTTCGTGTTCTTCATCATGACCGTGGCAGCGGCCGAGGCGGCCATTGGCCTGGCCATCCTGGTGCAGCTGTTCCGCGCCCGCACCAGCATCAGCGCCGATGACTTGACGACCCTCAAAGGCTGAGCACGAGGCAAGGCAGACCATGACTCCAACACTTTCCGCATCGACCTTGCTCTGGGTGCCGTTGGCCCCATTGATCGGCGCCTTCATCGTCGGCATCTTCGGCACCGCCATGGGCGGCAATCTGCTGGGCCGCAGGGCAGGGCACAGCATCACCATCGCCGGCGTGTTCATCGCCTTCGTGCTCTCGGCCATGACCCTGTGGAAAGTCATGAACGGCGCGCCGGTGCTCAACCAGACGCTCTACCAATGGGCTGTGCTGGGCAATACCGCGATGGAGGTCGGCTTCCAGATCGACAGTCTCTCGGCCATGATGATGGTGGTGGTGACCTTCGTCTCGTTGATGGTGCACCTCTACACCATCGGCTACATGGAGGGCGACCCGGGCTACAACCGCTTCTTCTCCTACATCTCGCTGTTCACCTTCTCCATGCTGATGCTCGTGATGAGCAACAACATGCTGCAGCTGTTTTTCGGTTGGGAGGCTGTGGGCCTGGTGTCCTACCTGCTGATCGGCTTCTGGTACACCAAGCCCACTGCCGTATTCGCCAACCTCAAGGCCTTTTTGATCAACCGCGTGGGCGATTTCGGCTTCATTCTGGGCATCGGTTTGCTGGTGGCCAGCGTGGGTACCTTCAACTACAGCGAGGTCTTTGCCCGCGCCGACCATCTGGCAACACTGAATCTGCCAGGCACCGACCGTAGCCTGCTGACGGCGGCGCTGATCTGCCTGTTCATCGGCGCCATGGGCAAGAGCGCGCAGTTCCCCTTGCACGTCTGGCTGCCCGATTCGATGGAAGGCCCGACGCCGATCTCGGCGCTGATCCACGCCGCCACCATGGTGACGGCCGGCATCTTCATGGTGGCGCGCTTCTCGCCGCTGTATGAGCTGTCGGACACCGCGCTGAACTTCATCCTCATCATCGGCTCCATCACGGCCTTTTTCATGGGACTGCTGGGCCTGATCCAGAACGATATCAAGCGCGTCGTGGCCTATTCCACGCTGTCGCAGCTGGGCTACATGACCGTGGCCCTGGGTGCCTCGGCCTACCACGTGGCGGTGTTCCACCTGATGACGCACGCCTTCTTCAAGGCGCTGCTGTTCCTCGGCGCGGGTTCGGTCATCATGGGTTGCCACCACAACCAAGACATGCGTTATATGGGCGGGCTGTGGAAGTACATGCCGATTACCTGGATCACCTCGCTGCTGGGTTCGCTGGCGCTGATCGGCACGCCGTTCTTCTCCGGCTTCTACTCCAAGGACGCCATCATCATGGCCGTGGGCGCCAGCAACCTGCCGGCCTCGGGCCTGGCCTACTGGGCCGTGCTCTCGGGCGTATTCATCACGGCGTTCTATTCGTTCCGCATGTACTTCCTGGTCTTCCATGGCCGCGAGCGCTACGACGAGGATCCGCACGCGCATGAGCACCACCACGACGACCATGGCCATGGTCATGGCGCCAAGCCGCACGAATCGCCCTGGGTGGTGACGGTGCCGCTGCTGCTGCTGACCATTCCTTCGGTGGCCATTGGCGCCTGCGTGCTGATGGGCTTCCTGTTCGGTGATTTCTTCAAGGGCGTGATCTTCGTCGATGCGGCCAAGCACCCGGCCATGGCCTACCTGGCCGAGCACATCCACGGCTGGCTGGAGCTGGGTCTGCACGCCTTCGTCACGGCGCCTTTCTGGCTGGCGCTGGCCGGTGTGGCGACCGCCTGGTATTGCTACATGGTCAATCCCGCCGTGCCGGCATTCTTCCAACGCGCCTTCCACCCCATCTACCGCCTGTTCGAGGAAAAGTACTTCATGGACAAGCTCTGGATCGATGGCATCGCAGGCAGCTTCATGAAGCTGGGGCGGGTGTTCTGGAAGGCGGGCGACCAGGCGCTGATCGATGGCGCCGTGGTCAACGGATCCTGGCGACTGGTGGGCTGGCTGGCCGGCGTGGTGCGCTGGTTCCAATCGGGTTTCATTTACTACTACGCGCTGGTCATGATTCTGGGTGTGTTCGCGCTCATGGCGTATTTCGTGTGGCGGAGCCACTAGGAGAACAAGAAAAATGGCTTGGTTAAGTCTCGCGATCTGGGTGCCCATCGTGGCGGGCATCCTGCTGCTGCCCCTGGGCAAGCCTGGGCAGGCCAACCTGGTGCGTTGGCTGGCGTTGGCCGGCGCCGTGCTGGGCCTGCTGGTGACGCTGCCGCTCTATACCGGCTTCGACACTGGCACGGCTCAGATGCAGTTCGTCGAAAAAACACCCTGGATTGCCGCGTTCAACGTGCATTACCACCTGGGCGTCGATGGCCTGTCGTTCTGGTTCGTGCCGCTGACAGCCTTCATCACCGTCATCGTCGTGATTGCCTCGTGGGAGAGCATCACTGAGCGCGTCAACCAGTACATGGGTGCATTCCTGATCCTCTCGGGCCTGATGGTGGGCGTGTTCACCGCGCTGGATGGCATGCTGTTCTACGTGTTCTTTGAGGCCACACTGATCCCGATGTACCTGATCATTGGCGTCTGGGGCGGGCCGCGCAAGATCTACGCCGCGTTCAAGTTTTTCCTCTACACCCTGCTGGGTTCGCTGCTGACGCTGGTGGCGGTGATCTACCTCTACAACGTCTCGGGCGGCAGCTTCGACATCCTGACCTGGCATGCCCAGCCGCTGTCGCTGTTGGAGCAGACCTGGATCTTCTTTGCCTTCTTCGCCGCTTTCGCCGTGAAGATCCCGATGTGGCCGGTGCACACCTGGCTGCCTGACGTGCACGTGGAAGCGCCCACGGGCGGCTCGGCCGTGCTGGCGGCCATCATGCTCAAGCTGGGGGCCTACGGCTTTCTGCGTTTCTCGCTGCCAATCGCCCCCGATGCCGCGCAGGAATATGCCTGGCTGATGATCGCGCTGTCGCTGATCGCGGTGATCTACGTGGGTCTGGTGGCCATCGTGCAGGAGGACATGAAAAAGCTCGTGGCCTATTCCTCGGTGGCGCACATGGGCTTCGTCAGCTTGGGCTTTTTCCTCTTCAACCAGCTGGGCATGACCGGCGCGTTGGTGCAGATGATCGCGCACGGCTTCGTCTCGGCTGCGATGTTCCTGGCCATCGGCGTGCTCTACGACCGCATGCACACCCGTGAGATCGCCGCCTACGGCGGGGTGGTCAACACCATGCCCAAGTTTGCCGCCTTCGCGCTGCTGTTTGCCATGGCCAATGCTGGCCTGCCAGCCACGGCCGGCTTCATCGGTGAGTGGATGGTCATCCTGGGCTCGGTGCAGCACAGCTTCACCGTAGGCATCCTGGCGGCCACGGCGCTGATCCTGGGCGCGTCCTATTCGCTGCTGATGTACAAAAAGGTCTACCTGGGCGATGTGCGCAACGATGAGGTGCGCGCGCTGCAGGACATCAATGCGCGTGAAATGCTGGTCATGGTCGTGCTGGCCGTGTGCGTGCTCTACATGGGCATTCACCCCAAGCCCTTTACCGACGTGATGGACGCCTCCGTCGCCCAACTGCTGGCCAACATCGCGCAGGCCAAGCTGCAGTAATTGCCCAGAAGAGAGTTTTACGATGATTGACAGATATAGCTGGGTGGCCGTGTATCCGGAGCTGGTGCTGATGGTCATGGCCTGTGCCATCACGCTGGTGGACCTGAAGGAAAAACAGCGCCTGCGCCCGACCACGCACTGGCTGACGCTGGCCACGCTGGCCGTGGTGGCCGGCATGAACTTCACCTACGCCAGCCACGGCAATACCTTGTACGGCTTTGGCAACATGATGGTGGTCGATTCCATGGCCAGCTGGCTCAAGGGCTTTGCCGCCGTCAGCGTGCTGGTGGCGCTGGTCTATGCGCGCCCCTATTCGGCCTCGCGCGACATGCTGCGCGGCGGTGAGCTGTTCTCGCTGTCCCTGCTGGCGCTGCTGGGCATCGACTTCATGATCTCGGGCAACAACCTGCTGCTGCTGTACCTGGGCCTGGAGCTGCTGACGCTGTCGAGCTATGCGCTGGTGGCCCTGCGCCGTGACGACAGCCAGGCCACCGAGGCGGCAATGAAGTACTTCGTGCTCGGCGCCATGGCCAGCGGCTTCCTGCTCTATGGCATGTCCATGCTTTACGGCGCCACGGGCTCGCTGGATATTGGGGAGATTTTCCGCGTCATCAACCAGGGCCTGTTCGAGCACAAGCAGGTGCTGGTTTTCGGCCTGGTGTTCATCGTCGCCGGCCTGGCCTTCAAGCTGGGGGCCGTGCCCTTCCACATGTGGATCCCCGACGTCTACCAGGGCGCGCCCACGGCCGTGACGCTGCTGATTGCCTCGGCGCCCAAGCTGGCCGCCTTCGGCATCGTGATGCGCATGCTGGTCGATGGCCTGCTGCCCCTGGCCACCGACTGGCAGCAAATGCTGGGCATTCTGGCCATGGCCTCGCTGTTCATCGGCAACCTGGTGGCCATTGCACAGAAAAACCTCAAGCGCATGCTGGCCTACTCGACCATTTCGCATGTGGGCTTCATCCTGCTGGGTCTGATGTCCGGTGTGCAGGGCGGCGAGTTCAATGCCGACAGCGCCCAGGCCGCCTACGGCTCGGCCATGTTCTACGTGGTGACCTACGTGCTGACCACGCTGGCCACCTTCGGCATCATCATGCTGCTGGCCCGTGAAGGCTTCGAGGCCGACCAGATCACCGACCTGGCCGGCCTGAACCAGCGCAGCCCGCTGTACGCAGGCATCATGGCCTTGTGCATGTTCTCCATGGCCGGCATCCCGCCGCTGGTGGGCTTTTATGCCAAGTTCGCCGTGCTCCAGGCCCTGCTGGCCACGGGCTCCAGCCTGCACATTGCGCTGGCGGTGTTCGCCGTCATCATGTCGTTGATCGGCGCCTTCTACTACCTGCGTGTGGTCAAGGTGATGTACTTCGACGCCCCCGACATCCAGGCACGCCCGCTTGAGGCCGGCTGGGACGTGAAGCTGGTGCTGACCGCCAATGGTGCGCTGATGCTGGTGCTGGGCCTGTTCCCGGGCGGGCTGATGGCCATTTGCGCGCAGGCCGTGCTCAACGCCTTGCGCACTTGACTTGAGGGGACGGCACGGGATTGGCCTGATCAGTCAAAGACGCATCCCTTCGCACAACCCCTGCAGCACCTTGCGGTGTCTGGCAGGGGTTTTTGCTTCACAATCTGGCTCGGCTGGCACGACGTGCCCAAGCGTTCTCTCGCAGGCAAAGCCAGCGTCTACGCCAGGAGTTGGCATCCATGAAAGTTTTCGATCTGCGCTGCGCGCACGGGCATGTGTTTGAAGGCTGGTTCGCCTCGGCTGAGGATTACCAGTCGCAGTGCCAGCGTGGCCTGCTGCAATGCCCGGTATGTGGCAGCGCGCAAATCGACAAGCTGCTCAGCGCGCCGCACTTGAAGGCCAAGAGCAACCGCCAGCCCAATGCTGCCGCCCAGCAGCTGCCGCCAGCTGGGGCCGACAAGGCGGCGCCCAGTCAGGCAGAAATGCATACACCCAGCCCTGGCGCGCAGCAGGCCATGGCCGAGCAGCGCAGACGCCAGGCCCAGTGGCTGAGCCAGGCGCGCGCCTTGCTGAAAAATGCCGAAAACGTTGGTGAGCGCTTTACCGCCGAGGCCCGCCGCATCCACGAAGGCCAGGCGCCAGAGCGGCCCATCCACGGCCAAGCCAGCGTGCAGCAAATGTTGGAGTTGCTGGACGAGGGCATCCCCGTGCTGCCCCTGCCCGAAGGGGCGGATGAGCCATTGCAATAGTGCGAAGCAGCACGAAGGCCGCCGTTTGCAGGGGGCCCCACGCGCAGTGGTCTGTGGAGAGCCCCGCTGGCCTTGTCCCTCAGCCCTTGCCGGCTTCTTTGAGGTTTGCCTCCCCCTCGCTGCCAGCCTCGGACGGCTGCTGGGGCTGGGCGGTGTCGTGGCCCGAGGCTGCTGCTGGCTGATTGGCTGCCTCTGCGGCGCTGCCAGCCGGGGGCAAGAGCATGGTGGGAGCGGCAATGCTGGGCCGGCCCAGCAAGATGGCCAGGTTTTGCGCGATCACGTCACGCAGTTGGCGGCGATCGACGATCATGTCGATGGCGCCTTTTTCCAGCAGGAATTCGGCGCGCTGAAAGCCTTCGGGCAGTTTGACGCGCACGGTGGATTCGATCACGCGCGGCCCGGCAAAGCCAATCAGGGCCTTGGGCTCGGCAATGACCAGATCGCCCATGAAGGCAAAGCTGGCGCTGACACCGCCCATGGTGGGGTCGGTCAGCACGCTGACGAAGGGCAGGCGCTGCTGGGCAAAGTGCGTCAGCGCGGCGTTGGTCTTGGCCATTTGCATCAGTGACAGCAGCCCTTCCTGCATGCGCGCGCCGCCCGTGGCGGTAAAGCAGATGAAAGGCACTTTTTTGTGCAGCGCGGCCTGCACGGCGCGCACGAAGCGCTCGCCGACCACGCTGCCCATGCTGCCGCCCATGAAGTCGAACTCGAAGCAGGCCGCCACGACGGGCAGTC
The DNA here is from genome assembly GCF_002288875.1 of Vandammella animalimorsus. NCBI lineage: Bacteria > Pseudomonadati > Pseudomonadota > Betaproteobacteria > Burkholderiales > Comamonadaceae > Vandammella > Vandammella animalimorsus. Next base: position 166,972 of record NZ_NTBH01000001.1, read on the forward strand.
CATGCAGGGTGCCGCCCATGGCAATCAGCGCATCGCTTTCGTTGGTGGCCTTGTGGGCTTCTTTCAGGCGCTCGGGGTATTTGCGGCTGTCCTTGAACTTGAGCGCATCCAGCGGCGTGACTTCCTGGCCGATTTCGTAGCGGCCTTGTTCATCCAAAAAGGCAGCCAGGCGCTGGCGCGCGCCGATGCGCTGGTGGGCGCCGCAGTGCGGGCAGACATTGAGGTTTTTCTCCAGGTCGGAGCGGTAGAGCACGGTTTCACATTCCGGGCACTTGGACCAAAGGCCTTCGGGGATTTGGTGGCGCGAGCTGGTTTCCGTACTGCGAATCAGCCGGGAGGGAATGATTTTGTCAAGCCAGGACATGCGGAAAAAATGGTCGTCGAGAAAACAGCGCGGCTGCACTGCAGCCCTTGCATTGTGTGACTGGCTGATGCCAGACCTTGCTCAGAGCCGGTTCAAAGTCTCGGTGCGATTGGACAAGAGGCGGTGTGAGTGGGCTGCAGGGCAGTAGAGATTTTGAACAGGCCCTTAACGGTTTTGGGCTCACCCTGAGAGCCTGTTCAAAATCTTTGCACGGCGGTCAAGAGAGCGGATTTGGGCGCTCTGCTTCGTTGCAAAGCCTCGCCATAGCCCCAGCTATGGCTGCGTTTTGCGCCTTGCAGCCCATCCCAAACCGCTTCTTGCCCACTCGCGCCGAGATTTTGAACAGGCTCTGAGCCTGGAAGATCACCCTGGGCAAACCCCGGTAAAGAGGGCGTGCGGGCGTCCGATTGTAGTGAAACTATGGCTTGCGCTGGCCGCCATCGGTCTGGGGTGGCGGCTGCAGGGTAGGGCGCTTCAGTCCTGCTCGCTTCTTTGGGGATCGCCGGGCTTGCCGGCAATGCGAAACTGCTCGCTGGCCCAGGCCCCCATGTCGATGCGCTGGCAGCGCTCGCTGCAAAAAGGCCGCCAAGGGTTGCTGGGCGCAAAGTGTGTGGGTTGCTGGCATTGGGGGCAGGCCACGATGGGGCCAGCGTTGGCAGGCTGATCGTTGGCTTTGGGCTGATCTGCTGGTGGGGATGAGTGGCTCATGGCAAGGCGAATGTGGGGGCGGACGGCCTGGGGGCGGTTACAGGCCGCAAATGGCCACTTCCAGCGACAAATCCTTGTGTGCGGGCGTGGGCTTGCCTTCCAGATTGGGCTCCATGAAGCGCACGGAGACCAGCAGACGGTTGGCGCTGATTTCGGGCGTGACGTCGTCGCGCGGATCGACCCACAGGCGCAGCAGCTGAAAGCCCCGCGTGGGGGGCAGGTTCTGCTGGAATTGCCCCCTGGTGACGGCCACGCGGTGCGCCGTGCCGGTGTCGCGCACCAGCTTGAGCAGCAGGAATACGGTGTCGGCCACGGGCGTGAGGCTGTTGGCCCAGGTTTCCAGATCGCGCAGGCGGGTGGCCGATGGGCGGTGTTTCCAATGGTGGAGCAATGGCAGATCGAAATTACAGGTGCCACCCGGGATGCCCATGCGGCTGCGCACGGTGTTGAGCCACTCGTTGTCGGCAATGATTTGGCCGGGTTTGCCAGGCATGGTGGTGAGGTTCTTGGCGCAGTAATCGATGCGGGTAAAGATGCGGTCGAGCACGCCGTGGTCGATGTCGGGGTAGTCCTTATAGATCTGCAGCGCGGCGCGCTGGCGCTCCAGATCCTTGAGCATGTCGGTTTTCAGATCCGTGCGCGAGGCGACCTCGATGGCCTCGAAAATGGTCTGCAGGGCGTACTGGTGGTCGGTGACGTCGGAGCGATTGAGCAGCTCCTGCAGGCGCAGCAAAAGGTATTCCAGACGCAGGTAAGTCCGGATGCGCTCGTTGAAAGGGTATTCGTACAGGATCACGGCGGTGGCGGTGAAGGCTGGCGGTGTGGGTGCTGGCGCTGGATGGTGCCAAGGACGAGCCCATCGGGCGCGCCCCGGCGGATTCTTGATGCGCTTTTTGCAAGCCGTTGATTCTAGATGCGGCGGTGCATTTTCAACAGAGGGCTTGGGGCGCGCAGGGCATCAGGGCTGCTGGGCTTTGCGTGTGCTGGCTGTCTCGAAAGGCTGGCCACGCAGGCGCATGCCCGCTGCAATGCCGCGCTGGGCAAACCAACCCTGGTTCATCTCAAGAACATAGCGGACCGGCTGTGCCGAGCAGTGCTGCTCGGTGCTCAAGGGCTGCATGTCAGCCAAGTTGACCACCGTACCGTCGTCGGCCAGGAAAGCCGCCGTTAACGGAAGCAGTGTGTTTTTCATCCAGAAGCACTGCACGCCAGCTTGCTCGAAGACGAACAGCATGCCTTCGTGCTGCGGCATGCTCGGGCGGAACATCAAACCAATCTGCCGTTGCGCAGGGGTGCTGGCCACCTGGGCATCGATGCGAAACATGTTGATCGACAGCGTCAGCCGCGGCAGGTCCAGCTGCGGCTGGCCCGACGCCTGTGGCGCCTGGGCTTGCAGCGCGGTGGGCAGCGCCAGTGCCAAGGCCAGCGCCGCAGCATTGGCACGGCGCAACAGAGTGAGCGTGTGTTTCAGATGCATGGCAGAAAACGTGCAGTGGTGTGATCTTGCTGGGCCGGCATCGTAGCGGCAGTTGCGCGGCATGCACTGCACTGCGGGCGTAAAAACTTGTACATGGCAAGCGTGGCGGGGCATGCCTGCCTTGATTGTGCCTTGGCGCCTTGCAACCAGCCCCAACCGCTTTGGCCCACTCGCGCCGAAGTCATGAACACGCTCTAGAATCCAGCGCCATGAATGTTCCAGAAGCCTCCAACCAGCCCATCAAGCCCCCGGCGCCGCCCACGGTATTGCCGTTGCAGGAAGAAGAAACTGCGGTGGTGGAGCGCCAACTGCACCGGCCCAAGCAACCGCCGCTCTACCAGGTAGTGATGATCAATGACGATTTCACGCCGATGGAGTTTGTCATTGCCGTGCTGCAGGAGTTTTTTGGCAAGAACCGGGATATGGCCACGCAGATCATGCTCAAGATCCACCTCGAAGGTCGTGGCGTCTGCGGGGTGTATCCCCATGAGATCGCCGAGACCAAGGTCGATCAGGTCATGGGCGCCGCTGCCAGCGCGGGTCACCCGCTGCAATGCTTGAGTGAGCCGCTGGCCTCATAAGCTCAACAGCAAAGGCCGATCGGCACCGAAGGGCCTAGGGCATTGGCCAATGGAAAACGCGCCGTTGACGCCATGCAGCAAATGCTTCACCATGCGGCGCGCCCGCTGGGCTCAAAGCGGTGAGTGGCCGGCGGTGCTTGACTCGATTGGCTGTGTCAATGGTCGATCAATGGCCTATTGATTTTTTTCAGGGCGGCCGCACCTGCCCGGTATCTTATTTTTCGCAAGCACAAGGAGTTCGTATCAATGATTGCCCAGGAACTGGAAGTCAGCTTGCAAAAGGCTTTTGTCGAGGCGCGGGAAAAGCGCCATGAATTCGTCACCGTTGAGCATTTGCTGCTGGCCCTGCTGGACAACCCCAGCGCCGCCGAGGTGCTGCGCGCCTGCAAGGCCAATATCGAGGAGTTGCGCAGTGCACTGACGGGGTTTATCGACGACAACATGCCTCAAGTGGGCGGCAGCGATGAGGTCGATACCCAGCCCACGCTGGGTTTTCAACGCGTCGTGCAGCGCGCCATCATGCACGTGCAGTCCACCGGCAACGGCAAGAAGGAGGTTGTGGGCGCCAATGTGCTGGTGGCCATCTTTGGCGAGAAGGATTCTCATGCGGCCTATTTCCTGCAGCTGCAGAACATCACTCGGCTGGACGTGGTGAATTTCATTGCGCATGGCATCCGCAAGGACGAGGCCGGCGACAAGGCCGGCAGCGCCGACGCCATGGGCGGGCAGGAAGAAGGCCAGCAGCCTGGCGGCGAGCGCGGTGAGAAACTCAGCCCGCTGGAGCAGTACACCGTCAATCTGAACCAGGCCGCAGCCCAAGGCCGCATCGATCCGCTGATCGGGCGTCAACAGGAGGTCGAGCGCACCATCCAGGTGCTGTGCCGTCGCCGCAAGAACAACCCGCTGCTGGTGGGCGAGGCTGGCGTGGGCAAGACCGCCATTGCCGAGGGCCTGGCCTGGCGCATCACGCAAAAGGATGTGCCCGAGGTGCTGGAAAACGCCACGGTGTACGCGTTGGACATGGGCGCGCTGCTGGCAGGCACCAAGTACCGTGGCGACTTCGAGCAGCGCCTCAAGGGCGTGCTCAAAAGCCTGCGCGAAAAGCCCGATGCGGTGCTGTTCATCGACGAAATCCACACGCTGATCGGCGCCGGCGCGGCCTCGGGCGGTACGCTGGATGCCTCCAACCTGCTCAAACCGGCGCTCTCCAGCGGCCAACTCAAGTGCATCGGCGCAACCACTTTCACCGAGTACCGTGGCATCTTCGAGAAGGACGCGGCGCTGTCGCGGCGCTTTCAGAAGATCGACGTGGTCGAGCCCAGCGTGGCCGAGACAGTGGACATCCTCAAGGGCCTCAAGAGCCGCTTCGAAGAGCACCATAGCGTCAAATACGCCAATGCCGCCCTGCAGGCCGCGGCCGAGCTCTCGGCGCGCTACATCAACGACCGCCAGCTGCCCGACAAGGCCATCGACGTGATCGACGAGGCTGGCGCGGCGCAGCGCATTCTCGCGCCCTCCAAGCGCCGCAAGACCATCGGCAAGGCCGAGATCGAGGACATCGTTGCCAAGATCGCCCGCATCCCGCCGGCGGCCGTCTCGCAGGACGACCGCAGCAAGCTCAAGACCCTGGAGCGCGACCTCAAGAGCGTGGTGTTCGGCCAGGACGGCGCGCTGGAGGCCCTGGCCAGCGCCATCAAGATGGCACGCTCGGGCCTGGGCAAGCCCGACAAGCCCATTGGCGCTTTCCTGTTCTCCGGCCCCACCGGCGTGGGCAAGACCGAGGCTGCGCGCCAGTTGGCCTACATCATGGGCATTGAGCTGATCCGCTTTGACATGTCCGAATACATGGAGCCGCACGCCGTCAGCCGCCTCATCGGCGCGCCGCCGGGCTACGTCGGCTTTGACCAGGGCGGTCTGCTCACCGAGGCCGTGACCAAGAAGCCGCACGCCGTGCTGCTGCTCGACGAAATCGAGAAGGCCCACCCCAGCATCTACAACATCCTGCTGCAGGTGATGGACCACGGCACGCTGACGGACAACAACGGTCGCAAGGCCGATTTCCGCAACGTCATCATCATCATGACGACCAACGCCGGCGCCGAGACCATGAACAAGGCCAGCATCGGCTTCACCAACCCGCGCCAGGCCGGCGACGAAATGGGCGACATCAAGCGCATGTTCACGCCCGAGTTCCGCAACCGGCTCGACGCCATCGTCAGCTTCAAGCCGCTCGATGAGCAGATCATCCTGCGTGTGGTCGATAAGTTCCTGCTGCAACTGGAAAGCCAGCTGGCTGAGAAGAAGGTCGAGGCCAGCTTCACCGACGAGTTGCGCAAGTACCTGGCCAAGAAAGGCTTCGATCCGCTGATGGGCGCGCGCCCCATGCAGCGCCTGATCCAGGACACGATCCGCAAGTCGCTGGCCGACGAGCTGCTGTTCGGCGGCCTGGCCGATGGCGGGCGCGTGGTCATCGGCCTCAAGCAGGTGGACGATGGCCAGGGCGGCGTCAAGGACGAAGTGCAGCTGGACATCACGCCGCTCAAGAAAGAGGCCAAGCCCAAGCCGGAGGAAGAGGAAACCGCCGCCGAATGAGCGGTGGGGCCATGGGCTGCGTGCCACAGCGGCTGCGTGCCACAGCGGCTGCGTGCCGCTGGCAGGTGGCTGACCAGGTCCTAATCCCTTTTCTCCTCCAACAGCGCCAGCGCGCCAACGATCAGCGCCTGCATGCCTTGTTCGAGCTCGGCCTCCATCTCGGACTGCTGGGCGGCGCACGCGGCGGCGCTGGCCAGATCCTCCGGCTCTTCGTCGGGCTGGGCCGAGGGGCAGGCCAGGCTGTAGACCGTGTCGGAGACGGCGATGCAATGAAAGGCCACGGTGCTCAGCAGCCAGCGCGCCTGCGCCGGGCGTAGATCGTAGATGCGTGCGATGTGCCGGTGGTGGGCCTCGATCTTGTCCAGCATGGCCGGGGTGGCGGCCTGGCGGCGCAGCACATAGGGCGTCAGCCCAGGATGCGCACGGACGAACGCACGCGCGGCGCTGCTGAAGGCCAGCAGGTAGTCGCGCAGCCCTTGTCGCCGTTGCTCATCGACTTCGGGCAACTGCCAGCGGGTAAAGATTTCCTCAGCCACCAATTGTTTGAGCGCTGCCAGGCTGGGCACGTGCTTGTACAGCGCCATGTGGCTGACCCCCAGCGCAGCGGCCACCCCCGTGAAGGTGATGTGCGGCAGGCCGATGGTCACCCCGGCCTCGGCAATGCGCGCGCGCGTGATGCTGGGCGGGCGGCCGCGCGGCGCGGCAGCGGGCGCTGGGGCAGAGCAGGGGGCTGGCGGCGGCATTTTCTTCATGGCAAATCCTCTCGGTCGGGCGCGCGGCGCTCTTGGCTGGTATTTGGCCTGTCATCTGGGCGGTGTGCGCGCCGAATTAGTTTATAGTTATGAAACTAATTCGTGTCACAGATCAAAAGAGTGTATGGGCGAACCACCCGACACGACCCGACACCGCCCGCTACCACTTGGCTGCGCTGATGGCAAAGCCGCCCAAGGTTGCCCCATCTCCCCCCAAGTACCAATTGAAAGGAATCCGGCATGACCCGAGGCCAGCCCCCATCCACCACTCCAGCAGCCGTGCGCGCAACCCAGGCCAGGTCGCCTTGTGGCCATGCAAGCCCGCCTTGCGGTGGCCGCGCGGCGGCTGTGCGCCAATGGCTGGCTGTGGGGTTGGGCGTTTGCAGCGGTATGGGAGTCTGGGCGCCGGCTATTGCCCAGGCGGCCCAGGCGCTGCCCCAGGCCCCACAGGCTGAGGCTGCAGCAGCGTCACAGCCACAGGACAAGACGCTGCCTGCCGTGACGGTGACTGGTCAGGCCGGGCTGGCCAGCGCGCCCTACGCCGGCGGCCAGGTGAGCAGCGGCGGCCGCATGGGCTTGCTGGGCGAGAGGGATTTCATGGAAACGCCGTTTGCCACCATCGGCTACACCGAGCAGTTCATTGCCGAGCAAGCCCTTGCCGACGTGCAGGGCGTGATTGCCAGGAATGATCCGGCCGTTTCCCTCAGCGGCATTGCCGGTGAGCATCTGGAGAGCTACTTCATCCGGGGTTTTGCCATGGATGCGGGCGATGTCAGTGTCGATGGCCTCGCTGGCATGGGCTCGAGCTACCGCAATCTGGCCGAGCGCTTCGAGCGCATCGAGGTGCTCAAGGGGCCTGCGGCCATGCTGGGCGGCATGCCGCCCAAAGGTTCGGTGGGCGGCGCCGTCAACCTGGTGTCCAAGCGCGCGGGCAGCGCGCCGCTGACGCGGCTGACGGCCGGCCTGGAGTCGGATGCGCATGGACGCGCCCACCTGGATCTGGGGCGGCGCTTTGGCGCCAGTCAGCAGTGGGGCGTGCGCCTCAACGCCATGGCCCGCAGCGGCGAGACCGCCGTCGATACGCAAAAGAAGCAAGCCCACCTGGGCGCGCTGGCGCTGGACTGGCGCGGCCCGCGTGCGCGCGTGTTTGCCGATTTCTACCGCACGAGCGACCGCCTCAACGGCATGACGCGCGGCCTGACGCTGGCGCCGGGCCTGGCCGTGCCCCAGCCGCCGCGGGCCACGGTATCGTGGAACCCGCCCTGGGCCTTTTACGAGGCCAGCGCGCGCGGCGCCACGCTGCGCGGTGAATTCGATGTGAGCGAGCGACTGACCGCCTGGGCCGCAGCCGGGCGCAGCACCAGCGGGCTGGAGACGATGATGGGCCTGCCCACGGTGCTCGATGCGGCAGGCAGCATGCGCCTGACTTTTGGCGGCGTGGACGAAACCATCACCCGCAAGACGGCTGAGGCGGGCCTGAAGGGCCAGCTGCGCACTGGCAGCGTGGGGCACCAGTTCGCGCTGCACCTCAACCATTTTGACGAGCGCATCGCGCTCGATGGCTTTCGCTTGCGCGAGAGCTGGACGAGCAACATCCATCACCCCGCCTGGGGCCCGGCCCTGCCGCGCCCACTGCAGGCCTTGAGCCGCACGCAAACGCAGCTGCGCAGCCTGGGCCTGGCCGATACCCTGTCCTTCATGGGCGATCGGGTGCAGCTGACCCTGGGGCTGCGCCGTCAACAAGTCGTCGCAGAGCGCTTCAACGCCGCCACGGGCGCGGCCCTGGGCCCGCGCTACGACCAGGCCGCGACCACGCCCGTGGCGGCCGTGCTGCTCAAAGCCACGCAGCGCCTGTCCGTGTACGCCAACTACGCGCAGGGGCTGAGCCAGGGCGCCACCGCGCCGGCCACGGCCGCCAACGCCGGTGAGGTCTTTGCGCCTTACAAGAGCACGCAAAAAGAGCTGGGCTTCAAGTTCGACCAGGGCGAATGGGCCCACACGCTGAGCCTTTACCAGATCGAGCGCCCCAGCGGCTACGTCGATCCCGTCAGCAATGTTTTCTCGTTCGGGGGGCTGCAGCGCAACCGCGGCGTGGAATGGGGCTTTTTCGGCGCGCCGGCCCAGGGCTGGCGCCTGATGGGTGGCATTGCCCACGCACAGGCCGAGGTGCTCAAGGCCGCCGCAGCCGCGCACCAGGGCAGGCAGGCCACGGGCCTCTCCAAATGGCAGGCCAAGCTGGGCGCGGAGTGGGATGTGCCGGCGCTGCCGGGGCTGACGCTCAGCGCCCACGCAAACTACGCATCGCGCCAATACCTCAGCGCCGACAATGCACTGTCCATTCCCGGCCGCACCGTCTTCGACCTGGGCGCACGCTACGCCACGCGCCTGGCCAGCTACCCGCTGACGTTGCGCGCCAGCGTGGCCAACGCCGCCAACAAGACCTATTGGGCCAAGCCCCACTACACCAGTCTGGCCCTGGGCGCGCCGCGCAGCTTCCAGCTCTCGGCCACAGTGGATTTTTGAGCGGCAAGACATCCCAAGGAATGGCAGCCATGCACGCCCCCATTGACGCACCCTTTGACGCCCCCATTTCTTTGCAAGAAACCTTGGCGCAGCTGCACGAGCACTGGAAGCCGCTCATCCTGAACCGTGGCGATTTCGGCCTGCGCTTCGTGCGTTTTGTGGGCGACTTTGAATGGCACAGCCATGCGCACAGCGACAAGGCCGTGCTGGTGCTCAGCGGCGAAATGGGCATTCGCTTCAAGGATGCAGCGCCAGTGCGCATCCGCGCCGGCGAGCTCTTTGTGATGCCCAAGGGCGTGGAGCATCAGCCCCACGCTGAGCAGGAGTGCGCCATCGTGCTGATCGAGCAGGCCGGCCAGGGCGATTGAGCGAGCCCTGTTTTGCCAAGGCTCGCGTATGCGCCGGCCTGAGGCCGCTGCGAGTACAGCCTCAAGGCTTGGGCGAGAGGCTGGCGGCCAGGTCGATCAGCTCGATGAAGCTGCGGCGGTAGCCTTGCGGATCCTTGCCCAGGCCTTGCTGGGCCAGGCGCTTGGCGTCGCCATAGCCCCACTGGCCCAGGAAGGGGCTGCCGCGCAGCAGCTGGCCATAGCCAGCCACGGCGGCGGCAAACTGCCATTCGGCGCTGGGCTGGCCGCTGGCAGCCGCAGCAATGGGCTGGCTCAGCTCAGTGGCGCTGGCCTGGCCCGGCTTCTTGTAGCGGATGCGCAGCTCCCCCAGCTCGTTGCGCTTGGCCGCATCGCCTGCCGGCGGCTGGGCTGCATTTTGCTGGCCGTAGCGGCGCGGCACGTGCAGCGTGGGCTGGCCCACGGGCGTGATCTCGTAGAGCGCGGTGACGCTCTTGCCCGCGCCGATCTCGACCGCATCGACCGCGTCGTTGCGGAAGTCTGCTTCTGCCAGCACGCGGTTTTCATAGCCGATTAGGCGCCATTCGGCCACGGTGGCGGGGTTGAACTCCAACTGCAGCTTGACGTCGGCGGCCACGGTGTTGAAGGTGGCCGAGAGCTCCTCATCGAGCACCTTGCGCGCCTCCTGCAGGCTGTCGATGTAGCTGTAATTGCCATTGCCCACCTGGGCGATTTGCTGCATCAGGGCCTCGTTGTAGTTGCCCGTGCCAAAGCCCAGCGTGGTCAGCGAGACGCCGGATTTGCGCTCGCGCTCGACCATGTCGCGGATCTGGCGCACATCGCTGATGCCGACGTTGAAGTCGCCATCGGTGGCCAGCAGGATGCGGTTGATGCCGCCCTGGATGAAGCCGGCGCGCGCCTGCTGGTAGGCCAGGCGCAGCGCGGCCTCGCCCGCGGTGGAGCCGCCGGCCTGCAGCCGTTCGATGGCGGCAAGAATCTTTTGCTTGTCTTTGCCGCTGGTGGGCTCGAGCTCCACCGCCGTGCGCCCGGCATAGACCACCAGCGAGACCTTGTCTTGCGGGCGCAGCCGCTCGACCAGCAGGCGCAGGCTGGCCTGCACCAGCGGCAGCTTGTCGGCAGAGTTCATCGAGCCCGAGACATCGACCAGAAACACCAGGTTGGCCGGCGGCATGGCGCTGGCCTGTGCCTCCACAGCCTTCACGCCGATCTTGAGCAATTGGTGCTGAGGGTTCCAGGGCGCGGCCGCCAGCTCGGTGGTGACGGAGAACGGGTGCGCGCCGCTGGCCTGCGGGTAATCGAACGGGAAGTAGTTGATCAGCTCTTCCACGCGCACAGCGTCCTTGGGCGGCAGGCGGCCAGCTTGGATGAAGCGGCGCATGTTGGCGTAAGCGCCGGTGTCCACATCCAGGCTGAGGGTGGAGACGCTTTCCTGCGCCGTCCGTTTGACCGGATTGTCCTTGACCTCGTCATAGCGTTCTCGCTCCTGCCTGGGCCGCACGACATCGGGCATGGGCTGCATGCCAGTGGCGTAGAGCGTGACCGATTGCTGGGCCATGGACCTGGTGGTCGTGGCGGCATCTATGGCCGATGCGTACTCAGGAGCCGGGGCGGCCAATGGGGCGGGCGGCTGCGGCGCCGACTCGCGCTGGGGGCTGGATGCCGAATGTCCACCGGGGCTGCCGGAACAGGCCGCCAGCAGGCTGGCCAGCGCCAACAGCCCCAGCCCTGGCAGCCCATGGCGCGGGCGCAAGAGCTGCAAGCCACCACGGGCCTGGGGCCGTGGCTTTGCGTGGCAATGGACATGGGTGCGAAAACGGGACATGGGAGGCTCCTTTCCATCAAGAAGGGGGGAATAACAAATCCTGCAGCCAAACAGGGCTGCACAAGAGTGGCGCACGCAGTCAGGCTACATCCCTTTGTACGTTGGGCGGAACCCAAAAGGGTTAGAGCGTGTTGCGATTGTGTGCTGCGGCGCTGCAAAGCCTCACCGCACGCCGTCTCGGCCACATGCCTGCGATGCCAAAGCCACAGGCTTTTGCCGCAAGGCCACGCAGAGCGGAGCGTGTGAGGAAGCAATGGCCTGGCATGGCGGGTTCTACAAAGGCTGTGTAAAAAATAAGCAAAACTCAATGGGCTGCGATTCGTGTGGGTCGAAAAAGGATTTTGAGGAAATCCCCCCTCTCCCTGCCGAAAATTTGATTTGCAGATATTGGGGTATGGGGCATTGATTTCTCATATAACAATGAATGCATTGGTTGGGTTTTAGAGGGCTTTCTTGACGAATTTTATTTTTTCTGCTATGCTGCAAGGCATAAGTGGATTTCATTTTTTATCTCTCACCGTTTTTTTAGGTGGATGTTCTTTGTAATCCATTTGAGCATTTGCTTTCATTATTGATCCCGAAAGGAATTTTGTGAACCTGAATACTATCAAAGAGATCCAGTCCAAGAGATCCGACCCCAGCGTGACTATCACGCTGCCTACTTATCGCACCTCGCCCGATAACGACAAGGATCCCATTCGTTTGAAAAACTTGGTGAGCGAAGCCATCGAACAATTGGAGTCTAAATTTGGCAAGCGCGAAACCATGGACATTGCAGACGCTATTCGGCGCATGGCAGACGAGGTCGATCATGAGCACAATCTGGATGGACTGGTGATTTTTGCTAGTGCTGAATACAGCCAGTCATTCAAGCTGCCTTTCCGCCTGCCTGAGCGGGTGAGCATTGAGGATAACTTCCTGACCCGCGATCTGGTGTATGCCATGAATCGCAGCCCGCTTTATCTGCTGGTGGTTTTGAGCGAGAACGGCACACGCCTCTTTATTGGCCGCAAGGATTATCTCAACGAGATCAATGATTATGGCTTCCCGTTCAGCTTGAAGGGCAGCGTGGCAAACGCCAACCCCAGCCAGGACATCAGCCATGTGCGCGATCAAATCGTGACCGACAGCATGCGCGAGGTCGGGGAAGCCATTGCAGCAGCCCAGAAAGACACGCCCGCTCCGGTTGTGGTCGTGGGTGTGGATCGCAATATCGGCCATTTCCGTGACGGCGCGCGCAACAGCGATGACGTCATGCTCTACATCCACAGCGGCCACCACGATGAGGATGCGCATCAGCTGGCCAAGAAAATCTGGCCGCAAATCAAGGAAGCCCTGGATGAAGAGCGCCAGAAAATCTTCACCGAGCTGGAAAGCGCCAAGAGCAACCATCTGTTCGTCGGCGGCCTGAATGAAGTCTGGCAGGCAGCGATCGATGGCCGTGTCGAGGTGCTGGTGGTCGAGGAGGATTTGAGCATCCCCGCAGAAGTCAGCGAGGATGGCCGCCAGCTCAAGCTGTTGGAGTCGGCGCAATTGGCTGCCCCCTCCAAGGACAACAACGCTTATGAGGACATCGTCGATGAAATCATCGAGAAAGTCCTTGCCAACAATGGCCGCGTCCGCTTCGTGAACAACCAGAGCATGGCCAGCGTCAACCCGGATTTCGGCATGGCCGTGATCACTCGGTACTGATTAGGCTGATTTCTGATTTGAAGCCGTCTGAATGAAAAACCCCGCAGCTTGTTGCGGGGTTTTTCATTCAGACGGCATTTTGATTGCCAGCCAGTTTTTTTGCGTGCTGTGCCACTCAGCCCATGCGTGTTACGGTAAACCACAGGCTGCACCCAAGAAACCAGAGCTGTGTGCTGGCAAGAAAGGCCCGCTCGGCCAGGCCGAAAAACGCTTTCAGGCCGGGCAGCATAGTGAGAACCACGGCGCTGAGCGAGGCCAGCGCCAGGTAGCGCATGGCAATCAGGCTCAGGACGAGAGGCGTTGCAGCATCCAGCGCAAACGCTGGCGTGGCGCTGGCAATGGCCGTGTAGGCCGCCGCGAATGTGGCGATGGCCAGGGCCAGATGCAATCGCCCCTTGGCCGTGGCAGGCGCGTGTTTGGGATCGGTGGGAATCAGCACCACGCCGACGCGCAGCACGACCAGCAAAGCCATGCTGATCACAACCTTGGGCGCAAAAATGGGCGCGCTGGCGTGAAACAGCTCGATGGTCAGCAGCAGCGCCGCGGCCGTGCCAATGTGGCCGTACCAGCGAAACAGCGTGGCGTATGGGCCTCTGATGTACTGGCTGACCGGGTCATGTAGCCAATGCACAGACCGATCCAGTCGGTGCAGGGCGGCAAACAGCAGCAGCGCCGTGAGGTAAAGCGCGCAGCACAGACCCGAGAGCAGCATGGCGATGCTTACACCCCCCGCGCGCGATCGGCAGCAAATTGCTGGCGGAAGGCGGCAAAGCGGCCCTGTTCCAGCGCCTCGCGCACTTCGCGCATCAGGTTCAAGTAGTAGTGCAGGTTGTGGATGGTGGTGAGCATGGGGCCGAGCATTTCGCCGCAGCGGTCCAGGTGGTGCAGGTAGGCACGCGAGAAGCCTTCGCGCCCGCCGTTTTCCCAGCTCACGCCGCTGCTGCCTGCGCAGGCGTGGCAGGTGCAGGAAGGGTCCAGCGGTTGGTGGTCGGCCTTGTGGCGCGCGTTGCGGATCTTCAAATCGCCATAGCGGGTGAAGATGGTGCCGTTGCGCGCGTTGCGCGTGGGCATGACGCAGTCGAACATGTCCACGCCGCAGGCCACGCCCTCGACCAAATCCTCGGGCGTGCCCACGCCCATCAGATAGCGCGGCTTGTGTGCGGGCAGGCGGTGCGGCGTGTGGGCCATGATGCGGCGCATCTCTTCCTTGGGCTCGCCCACGCTGACGCCGCCGACGGCGTAGCCGGGAAAGTCCATCGCCACCAGTTGCTCCAGCGATTCCTGGCGCAGGTGCTCGAACATGCCGCCTTGCACGATGCCAAACAGCGCATTGGGGTTGTTCAGGCGGGCGAATTCTTCCTGGCTGCGGCGCGCCCAGCGCAGGCTCATCTCCATGGATTTGCGCGCCTCGGCCTCGGTGGTGATGTGGCCCTTGGTTTCGTAGGGCGTGCATTCGTCGAGCTGCATGACGATGTCCGAGTTCAGCGCTGTCTGGATTTGCATGCTGATCTCGGGCGACATGAACAGCTTGTCGCCATTGACGGGGCTGGCAAAGTGCACGCCTTCCTCGGTGATCTTGCGCATCTCGCCCAGGCTCCAGACCTGAAAGCCGCCGCTGTCGGTCAGGATGGGCTTGTGCCATTGCTCAAAAGCGTGCAACCCGCCAAAGGAGCGCATCACATCCAGCCCGGGGCGCATCCACAGGTGAAAGGTGTTGCCCAGGATGATTTGCGCGCCCATTTCATGCAGGCTGCGGGGCATCACGCCCTTGACGGTGCCATAGGTGCCCACGGGCATGAAGATGGGCGTTTGCACCACGCCGTGGTTGAGCGTGAGCGCGCCACGGCGCGCGTGGCTGGAGGCATCGGTGGCGAGAAGCTGAAATTGCAGCATGGCAGGGCAGGGGGGCGACGGAAAAAAAGAGGGCGATTATCGGCCAAGCGCCCGGGCCATCACTGCGTCAGGGGCTGGGCCTCGTCGATCCAAATGCAGGCGGCCATGCGGCCGCTGCTGCCCAGGCGGCGCGCATCTCGTCGATGGGAGAAGAACCACTGCGCATTGCTCAGCGTGCACCAGGGCGCGCTGCCATCGTTGCCGTAGATCGCCTCCACGCCCAGCGCCTGCAGGCGCTGCCTCGCCAGCGCCTGCAAGTTGGCGTACCAGCGCATCGGATCGGCAGTGCCGGGGGCGGGGCTGGCCTGCGCCGCAGAAGGGGCGGACGGCAGGGCGGGCGAAGGGGCGGCAAAGTAGCGGGCTGCAGCCGCATGGGCGCTGGCGGGCAGGCCGGCCAGAAATGCCTGGCGCACCTCGTTGCCGACCTCGAAGGCCGCGGGGCCGATGCACGGGCCCAGCCAGGCCAGCGTGTCGCGCGCAGCCTGCGCCGCAGGCAGGCCGCAGCGCCGCTGCACAGCCTGGGCAAACTGCGCCAGGCTGTGCTCCAGCACGCCCTGGCCATTGTGGCCAGCCAGGCCGCGCCAGCCGGCGTGGATGGCCGCCACGACGCGGGCCTGCCGATGGGCCAGCAGTACGGGCAGGCAATCGGCCACCAACATGGTGCAGGCCAGGCCAGGTTGGCTGGCCAGCGCGGCATCGGCCACCAACGGCGCGGGCCGCTGGCCAACTGCCGCATCACAGTCCGGCCCGTTGCAGCCAGCCCCGGCAGGCGGCAGGCCATCGCGCAACAGGGCATCGAGCGGCAAGACATCGCAGCCATGCACCTGTTGTACGAACACCGGCTGCGGCGCGCGCGCGTCCAGCGCCGTCATGGCGCGCTGCAGCAGCGCGCGGTTGGCGGCCACCCGCGCAGGCGCATCGCCCACGTGGTCGCCCAGGTTCCAGCCATCCCAGGGCGCGGGGCTGCAACCGCCCTGGCGGGTGGTGAACAGTGCCCGAACCCAGGGCGGGGC
The DNA here is from genome assembly GCF_002288875.1 of Vandammella animalimorsus. Lineage (NCBI taxonomy): Bacteria > Pseudomonadati > Pseudomonadota > Betaproteobacteria > Burkholderiales > Comamonadaceae > Vandammella > Vandammella animalimorsus. The sequence goes on from NZ_NTBH01000001.1 coordinate 182,754, forward strand.
CGGCCAATCGGGGCGCAGCAGCGCCAGCGTGCCGCCATCGTCCAGCTGCAGCGTGTGCAGGCCGGGCGGCGCGATAGGGATGAATGGGGAGGAGGGACAGGGCATGGCGGCGCTTTAGCGCACCCAGGTGTTCATCTGGATGATGGGCAACAAAACGGCCAGCACGATGACCATCACGGCCAGGCCCATGGCCACGATGAGCAGCGGCTCGAGCATGGTGGCCAGGCGCACGGCGCGGCGCTGCACCTGGCTTTGTAGCTGGCGGGCGGCGCGTTCGAGCATCAGCGGCAGCTGGCCGGTTTGCTCGCCCAGGCGCGCGAACATGGACAGCAGCGCCGGATAGCGTTTTTTCTGTGCCAGCGCGGCCGCCAGCGGCGCGCCTTCGCGCACCAGGGCCAGGGCCTCCAGCGCGTCGCGGCGCATGCTGCGGTTGCCCACGGTTTGCGCGGCCGCTTGCAGGGCCTTGAGGATGGGCACGCCGGCGCCGCTGAGCATGGCCAGTGTGGAGGCAAAGCGCGCTGCATTGAATTGCGCGGCCAGTCGGCCCAGTATGGGCAGCTTCAGCCAGGCGGCGTCGAATTTCTCGCGCTGTGAGGGGATGCGCAGCCAACGTCCGAACAGCCAGGTCGCCAGCGCCAGCGCAGCCAGCAGCCACAGGCCGTAGGCGCGCAAGAAGGCGCTGATGCCCATGAGGATTTCCGTCAGCAGCGGCAGGCTGCGCCGGCCGCCGGCAAAGACGCTGGCAACTTGTGGCACGACGTAGCTGAGCAGGAAGATGACTATGACGACGCCCACCACGGTGACGATGGCCGGATACAGCGCCGCGCCGGTGATCTGGGCTTGCAGGGCCTGGCGGTTTTCCAGCTCGTCGGCCAGGCGCTCGAGCACCAGCGCCAGCTCGCCGCTTTGCTCGCCGGCGCCGACCACGGCCACATAAACCTCGGAGAATTCCTGCGGCCAGGCGGCCAGGGCGCGGGCGAAGCTGCTGCCGGCGTTGACCTCGGCGCGCAGGCTGGCCACCAGGTGCTGCTGGCGCAGGTCTTCGGCTTCCTCGGCCAGCATGGCCAGGGCGCGCTCCAGCGTCAGGCCGGAGGAGACCAGGCCGGCGAGTTGGCGCGTCCAGATAGCCAGCGCGGCGGCGTTGAAGACGCGCCGCCGCAGCCAGCCGCCGCCTGCGGCGGCCTGCGCCGGGGCGCTGGCAGCCACGGCATCGACGCGCAGCGGCACCAGGCCCTGCGTGCGCAGTTGCGAGCGCGCGCTGCGCGCGGAGTCGGCCTCCAGCGTACCTTTGCGCGGCTGGCCCAGTTCGTCGATGGCTTCGAAGGAGTAGGCGGGCATGAAGGGGCAGGTGTGCGAAGACTTGGAACGGGTTCTTAGACAGAGCGGCTCAGGCCGCCGTCCACGCGCAGGTTTTGGCCGGTGATGTAGGCCGCGCCATCCGAGGCGAGAAAGGCTACTGTGGCAGCGATTTCCTCGCTCTTGCCGTAGCGCTGCAGCGGCACGCTCTGGCGGCGCTCCTCGGTGGCTGGCAGGCTGTCGATCCAGCCGGGCAGGATGTTGTTCATGCGGATGTTGTCGGCGGCGAACTGGTCTGCAAACAGCTTGGTGAAGCTGGCCAACCCAGCGCGGAATACGGCCGAGGTGGGGAACATCGCGCTGGGCTCGAAGGCCCAGGCGGTGGAGATGTTGATGATGGCGCCGCCACCCTGGCGCTGCATCAACGGCACGACCAGGCGCGTCGGGCGCACGACGTTGAGCAAATAGGTGTCCATGCCGCGGTGCCAGTCCTCGTCGCGGAGCTCGAGCACCGGCGCGCGCGGGCCGTGGCCGGCGCTGTTGACCAGCACGTCCACGCGGCCCCAGCGCTGCTCGGCCAGGGCCACCAGGCGCTGCAGGTCTTGGGGCGATTGGTTGGAGCCGGTCACGCCCACGCCGCCGAGTTCGCGCGCCAGCGCCTCGCCCTTGCCGGAGGAGGAGAGGATGCCCACGGCAAAGCCATCGGCGGCCAGACGCCGCGCGGCGGCCGCGCCCATGCCGCTGCCGCCGGCGGTGATCAGGGCCACTTTTTGTGTCGTTGTCATTGCAAGCTCTCCTTTTAGAAAAATCATTGCGACCGCCGTGGCGGTTGAGGGTGCGCGTGCCGCCAGGCCCAGGGGGGCGTGGGCTCGCGCTGCGTCCACAGGCCCTTGCCGCTGCGCTGCGCCTGTTGCTGCAGGCGCAGCAGGCGCGGGTAGTCGCGCGCCGTGGCACGGTGCACCCAGGCCAGGCCTTGCGCGACCAGGCGCTCGGCCACGGGCACGCCGCCGCAGTGTAGATCGACCAGGGTGCGGCCATAGCGGTCGCGTTGCGCGCGCGCGGGCAGTTGCACGCGCTGGTGCAGGCACAGCGCGAGCAGCGCCTGCCTGGCGGCTTGGCCGTAGGGCTGGCGCAGCTCGGGCGCGTCGATGGCGCGCAGGCGCAGCTTGAGCCGTTGCGCGCGCGCGCCGTGCTGGCAGCGCGCCTGCAGCGAATCGCCATCGGAGACGCGGGTGACGATGCACTGCGCCGGCGTGGCCAGCGCGCCGGCAGCCTGGGCCGGGCCGATGGGCAGCAGCAGCCAGGCCAGGCAAAGCAGGCACCGCAGCCGCAGAGGAAGGGCGAGCAGCCGCGCAGGCCAATGGCGCAGGGCGTGGCCCCAGGCGTGGCGGGGGGCTGGCAGGCGGGCAGGGGGCGTCATGGCGCAGGCGCTGCGGCCGGTGCCGGGGCTGTTGCCAGGCCATCGTCCGACTGGGCCTGCGCCGAGGCCAGCTGGGCCTGGGCCAGGCCAGTGTGCATGTGGTTGCGCTGCGCCAGCTGCAAAAACAGCGCGCTGTGGTCCAGCGGGCCCAGCCCGCCATCGAGCGCCTGTTGGTAGAGCTGCGCCAGCAGCGCGGTGATGGGGGCTTCAAAGCCCAGCTCGGCGCTGCTGACCAGCACATTGCGCAAGTCTTTGAGTTGCACGCTCATGCGCCCGCGCGGCGCAAAATCGTGCGCCACCATGCGCTGGCCGTGCAGCTCCAGGATGCGGCTTTGGGCAAAGCCGCCAGCCATGGCCTCGCGCACTTTGGCCGGGTCGGCGCCGCCTTTTTCGGCCAGCAGCAGGCCCTCGGCCACGGCGCCGATGGTGATGCCCACGATCATCTGGTTGACCAGCTTGGCCAGCTGGCCGCTGCCAGCCTCGCCCACGCGGGTGGCGCGGCCCAGCACGGCCAGCAGGGCCTGCACCTGGGCGCGTTCGAAGACCTCGGCCGGCCCGCCGACCATGATGGCCAGGGTACCGGCCTGGGCGCCCACGGTGCCGCCCGAGACAGGCGCATCCAGCGCGAGCACGCCGCGCGCCTGCAGCAGCGCGGCGTGCTCGCGCGCCTCGCGCGGTTGCATCGAGCCCATGTCGATGAACAGGCTGCCAGGTCGCAGCGCCTGCGCCACGCCGTGCGCCTGCAGCACCTCGCGGCTGATGGCGCCGCTCTCGAGCATGGCGATGGTGATGTCGGCCGCCGCCACGGCCTGCGCGGCGCTGGCGTGGCCGTGCGCGCCAGCCTGGCACAGGGCCTCGGTCTTGCTGGCGGTGCGGTTCCAGACGTGCAGCGCATAACCCGCATCCAGCAGGCGCTGCGCCATGGGCTGGCCCATCAGGCCGGTACCCAGAAAGGCAATGGTCGGAGAGGTGCTGTCGGTGTGCATGTGGTGTTCTGTGGGGCGGGCAGGGCAAAGCAGGGGGTGAGTTTGGGTATAGTACGGCCCCGCCCGGGCCAGAGAGCCCGCACAAGCCCTTGTGCGGGTATTTTTTTGCGCTGCGCCTGGCGCGTGTTCCGTTTTTTCTCTTTTTTGCCCCTTCTCCCATGGCATCCATTTCCCTGCGCAACGTCATCAAACGCTACGGCCGTGGTGCCAAGGTCAATCAGGTCATTCACGGCATCAACGCAGAGATTGCCGATGGCGAGTTCATCGTGATCGTTGGCCCCTCGGGCTGCGGCAAGTCCACGCTGCTGCGCATGGTGGCCGGGCTGGAGGAAATCTCCGGCGGCGAGATCCTCATTGGAGGGCAGGTCGTCAATGACCTGGAGCCGGCGCGGCGCGACATTGCCATGGTGTTCCAGAACTACGCGCTGTACCCGCACATGAGCGTGTTCGAAAACATGGCCTACGGCCTGAAGATCGCCAAGACCCCGGCCGATGAAATCAAGCGCCGCGTGGACAAGGCCGCGCAAATCCTGGAGCTGGGGCATTTGCTCGAGCGCAAGCCGCGCGAGCTCTCGGGCGGGCAGCGCCAGCGCGTGGCCATGGGCCGCGCCATCGTGCGCCAGCCGCAGGTGTTCCTCTTCGATGAGCCGCTGTCCAACCTGGACGCCAAGCTGCGCGCGCAGACCCGGCTGGAAATTCAGAAGCTGCACCGCGAGCTGGGCATCACCTCGCTGTTCGTCACGCACGATCAGGTCGAGGCCATGACGCTGGCGCAGCGCATGATCGTGCTCAGCGGCGGGCACATGGAGCAATTTGGCACGCCCGAGGAGGTCTACCACACGCCAGCGACGACCTTCGTGGCCAGCTTCATCGGCTCGCCGCCGATGAACCTGCTCAAGCACGCCCCCGGCAGCCCGGATGGCTTGATGACCGGCATCCGCCCCGAACATCTGGATCTGGTCGAGCCTGGCCAGGGCTGGCCCGTGGTGGTCGAATCGGTGGAGTTGCTGGGCGCCGAGCGCCTGATTTACGCCCGCTTGCAGGACGAAAGCCTGATCGTGCGCATCGAGGAAGGCCATTTCGTGCCCGAGCCGGGCCAGACGTTGTACGTGCAGCCCCGCGCCGGGCGCCTGCATTTCTTCGACGCCGAAAGCGGTCTGCGCGTCGAGCGCGCGGCCTGAGCCTGCTGCGCCAAGCCCTGCTCGGGGCGGTGGCCTGCGCCTTCTGATCCCTCGATCAGCGCCTGTCCGTGTGCAGGCGCTCGGCCATCTCTCCCGTCTTGCGCAGAGCGTGATCAGGCCCGTGATCAGGCCCTCTCTCAGGCAAGGCTTCAGGCATCGGCCATGCTCAGCGCCTCCTGCATGTCCACGGCCACGATGCGCGAGACGCCGCGCTCTTGCATGGTCACGCCGATGAGCTGCTCGGCCATTTCCATGGCGATCTTGTTGTGGCTGATGTAGAGGAACTGGGTGTGCGCGCTCATGCGCTTGACCAGGCGCGCATAGCGCTCGGTGTTGGCATCGTCCAGCGGCGCGTCCACCTCGTCGAGCAGGCAGAAGGGCGCAGGGTTGAGCTGGAAGATGGCAAACACCAGGGCAATGGCCGTCAAGGCCTTTTCGCCGCCTGAGAGCAGATGGATGGTCTGGTTGCGCTTGCCCGGCGGCTGGGCCATGACCTGCACGCCTGAGTCGAGGATTTCCTCGCCCGTCATGATGAGCTTGGCCTGGCCACCGCCGAACAGCTCGGGGAACATGGCGCCAAAGTGCTGGTTGACGGTGTCGAAGGTGCTTTGCAGCAGCTCGCGGGTTTCGGCGTCGATGGTGCGAATCGCTTCTTCCAGCGTGGCCATGGCCTCTTGCAGGTCGCTGGCCTGCGCGTCCAGGTAGGTTTTGCGCTCATTGGCCTGGCCCAGCTCCTGCAGCGCAGCCAGGTTGACGGGGCCCAAGGCCTCCATCTGGCGCTGCATGCGCTCGATCTCGCCTTGCAGGCCTTCTAGACGCACCTTGCCCTGGGCGATGCTGTGGGCCACGGCCTGTTTGTCGCTCTCGGCCTCGGTCAGCAGCTCTTCGAATTGCTGCCAGGCCAGTTGCGCGGCCTGCTCTTTCAGGCGCAGCTCGGTGATGCGCTGGCGCAGCGGCTCCAGCGCGCGCTCTTTGTGCATGCGGGCCTCGTCGGAGGCGCGCAGCTGACGGCCCATTTCGTCGTAGTGCTGGCGCGCTTGCTGCAGGCGCTGCTCGCAGTCGAGCTTGACGGCCTGAGCCTGCTCCAGGCCGTCGAGTGCGCCAGTCTCGGCAAAGCGCGCCTGTTCGATCTGCGCCTGTTCGAGCTCCTGCTGCAGGGCCTGCAGCTGCTGATCGGCGGTGGCCAGGCTGCGCTGCAGCTCTTGGCGGCGGTGCTGGATGCTTTGCTGGCCGAACTGCGACTCTTGCAGCTGGCGCTCGAGTTGACGCAGCTGCTCGCGCGCCTGGCCCAGTTGGCGTTCGGCCGCGTCCACGGCCTCATCCTGCGTGAATTGCAGGGCCTGGGCCTCGGCCAGTTGGGCGTCGAGCTCCTCAAAGCGTGCTTCGGTCTCGATGCTGCGCGCCTGCAATTCCTCCTGGCCTTGCTGCAGCTCCTGCCAATCGTCCTCCAGCCGAGCGTGCGCGGCGCGCAGCTGCTCGGCCTGCTGGCTCAGCCGCATGACTTCGACCTGCAGCTGGTGGGCCTGTTTTTGCGCCTGATCGGCGGCGCTGCGGCGCTGCTGCAGTGCGGCGGCGGCCTCTTGGTAGGCACTCTCGGCCTGGGCCTGGGCGCTGCGCTGCGCCTGCACGGTGGCCTCTTGCGCCTGGCAGTCGGCCTGCAGGGCCTCGATCTCCTGGGCGCGCGCCAGCAGGCCGGCCTGCTCGCTGTCTTCGGCGTAAAAGCCCAGGCTGTGGCCGGTGACGCTGTGGCCCTGGGCCAGCAGGATTTGCTCGCCCGAGCGCAGCAGGCTGCGGGCGGCCAGCGCGTCGTCCAGGTGGGCGGCGCTGTAGCAGCCCTGTAGCCAGTCGGCCAGCACGGCCTGCAGCTGCGGGTTGTCGCAGCGGATTTTCTCGCTCAGCGGTGGCAGGGTCATGGCCGGGTTGGGGGCGGCGGCCGGTGTGGCGGCGGGCGCGGCGGGTGTGTGGTCAGGGCCGCTGGCGTAGAACACCAGCTTGACGGGTGGGCGGCGCTCGGCGCTGGCAAAGCCGCGGATGCGCTCCAGGTCGGAGACGGGCAGGGCGGCCATGCGCTCGCGCAGCGCGGCTTCGACGGCCTGCTCCCAGCCGCTGTCCACGTGCAGCTGGCGCCACAGCGGCTCGAACTGCTCCAGCCCGTGCTCGGCCAGCCAGGGGGCGAGCTTGCCTTCGGCCTGCACCTTGTCTTGCAGGGCGCGCAGCGCCTGCAGCCGCGCCTCCAGGCTGGCGAGCTTGCCGGCGCTGGCCTGCAGCGCGTTTTGCGCTTGGCGGCGCTGGTTGTCCAGCTCGGGCAGGCTGTCCTCCAACTCGGCCCAGGCGGCCTGGGCCAGCTCGGCCTCCTCGCGCGCCAGCTCCAGCGCCTGCTGTTGCTGGGCCAGCTGCTGCTCGTCGATGGGCTGCAGGCCGCGGCGCTCTTGCTCGATGCGCTCCATGCGGGCCTGCTGCTGCTGCTGGCGCTCGGCCAGGCCGCGCTGCTCGGCGGCCAACACCTGCAGCTGCTGCTGCACGTGCTGGGCCTGCTGGCGCGCCTGCTCGGCCTGCTCGCGCGCCTGGCGCCAGGCCTGCTCCAGCTCGGGCAGCTGGGCGCTGTGCTCGTCGAGCTGGGCGGCAAGGATTTCGCTGCGTTCCAGCGCGCTGGCGTCGTCGCCTTCGAGCGCGCTCAGGTGCTCGCTGGATTGGTTGGAGCTGTGCTGCCACTGCGCCATCTGCTGCTGCAACGTGCCAATGCGCTGTTCGGCGCGCTGCTTGCCTTCGAGCACGAAGCGGATTTCGGCTTCGAGCTTTCCGACCTCGGCCGAGGCTTCATAGAGCGCGCCCTGGGCGCTGTTGACCTGCTCGCCGGCGGCGTAGTGCTGCTCGCGCGCCTGCTCCAGTTGCGCAGCGGCGATTTCGATCTCGCCGGTGTGCTGCTGCAGCTCATCCATGGCCTGCTGGCCGGCGGCCTGGGCCTGGGCCAGTTCCTGCTCGGCCTTTTGCTGGCGCAGCAGCCACAGTTGCTGCTGCGCCTGGGTGACGCGCTCTTGCAGCTGGGTGTACTGCGCGGCGACCTCGGCCTGGGCCTGCAGCTTGCCCAGCTGGCTGCCCAGCTCGCGCAGGATGTCTTCAATGCGGGTGAGGTTTTCGCGCGTGTCCTTCAGGCGCGCCTCGGTCTCCTTGCGGCGCTCTTTGTATTTGGAGACGCCGGCCGCTTCCTCCAGGAACAGACGCAGCTCCTCGGGCTTGGATTCGATGATGCGGCTGATCGTGCCCTGGCCGATGATGGCGTAGGCGCGCGGGCCCAGGCCGGTGCCCAGAAACACGTCCTGCACGTCCTTGCGACGCACCTGCTGGTTGTTGATGTAGTAGCTGCTGGCGCCCTCGCGCGTGAGCACGCGCTTGACGGCGATTTCGCCAAATTGGTTCCACTGCCCGCCTGCGCGGTGGTCGGCGTTGTCGAACACCAGCTCCACGCTGGAGCGGCTGGCAGGCTTGCGTGTGTGCGTGCCGCTGAAGATCACGTCCTGCATGGACTCGCCGCGCAGCTCGCTGGCCTTGGATTCGCCCAGCACCCAGCGCACCGCATCCATGATGTTGGACTTGCCGCAGCCATTGGGGCCGACCACGCCCACCATCTGGCCTGGCAGCAGGAAGTTGGTCGGCTCGGCAAAGGACTTGAAGCCGGCGAGCTTGATGGAATTGAGGCGCACGGAGGGAAAACGGGCTGGACTGTTGCGGCGGCGCGCGTGGCGACCTGGATGCCGCCGGGCGCTGCCACTACAAAACAAAAGCAAAAGCCGCCAATGGTAAAGGCAGTAAAGGCAACGGGCGGTTTCAGGGCCCGTTCAACACAGGGGCATCAGGCAGGGCATCAGATCAGTTCTGCAGGCTGCGCACAAAGGCGGCGATGCGCCCGGCGGCCTCCAGGCACTCGGCGGTCTCGGCCACCAGCGCCATGCGCACGCGGCCTGCGCCGGGGTTGATGCCCGCGGCCTCGCGCGCCAGATAGCTGCCGGGCAGCACGGTGACGGCCTGCTGTTCATACAGCGCACGGGCAAACTGCATATCGCTCAGGCCCAGCTGAGGCGGGATGCCGGCCCACAGGTAAAAGCCCGCATCGGGCAGGCGCACGTCCAGCACGGGCTGCAGCACGGGCGTGACCTGGGCGAACTTCTCGCGGTAGAGCTGGCGGTTGTGCGCCACGTGCGTCTCATCGCCCCAGGCGGCGATGCTGGCGGCCTGCACCGGCGGGGCCATGGCGCAGCCGTGGTAGGTGCGGTAGAGCAAGAACTGCTGCAGGATGCCCGCATCGCCGGCCACGAAGCCGCTGCGCATGCCCGGCACATTGCTGCGCTTGGACAGGCTGGTGAGCATGACCAGGCGCTGCCAGTCGCGCCCGAGCTGGCGCGCCGCCTGCAGCGCGCCCAGCGGCGCTTCATCCTGGAAATAGATTTCGCTGTAGCACTCATCGCTGGCGATAACGAAACCGTGCCGCTCGCTCAGCGTAAACAGCTTGTCCCACTCGGCCAGCGGCATCACCGCGCCGGTGGGGTTGCCCGGCGAGCAGGTGAACACCAACTGCGTGCGTTGCCAGACGGCCTCGGGCACGGCATCCCAATCCACGGCGAAATTGCGCGCTGGATCGCTGTTGACGTAATACGGCTGCGCGCCAGCGAGCAGCGCCGCGCCCTCGTAGATTTGGTAGAAGGGGTTGGGGCAGACGACGATGGCCTGCGCATCGCCCGGATCGACGACGGCCTGGGTGAGCGCAAACAGCGCCTCGCGCGAGCCGTTGACCGGCAGCACCTCGCGCTCGGCATCGGCCTGCACGCCATAGCGGCGCTGCAACCACTGCGCGCAGGCCTGGCGCAGCGCCGGCGTGCCCGCCGTGGCCGGGTAGTTGGCCAGGCCCGGGTCGTGCAGGGCCTGGGCATAGGCATCGAGCACCAGCTGCGGCGTGGCATGGCGCGGCTCGCCAATGCCCAGGCTGATGGGCGCCAGCGCCGCATTGGGCGCAACACCGGCAAACAACTGGCGCAGGCGCTCGAACGGATAAGGGTGCAGGGATTGAAGGCGCGGATTCATGGGGCGCGATTATCGGCTCGGTGTGGCATGGGGCTGTATGAATCGTGCGTGCCTGGTGTCGAGCTGCTTGCGCATCGGGGCAGCGCGATGCCCTATGCTTTCGCGCATGACCACATGCCATGCAGATCAAAAAGAACGCCAAGCTGCGCCATCGGCGCGCATTCAGGCCATTTCGCTGGATTTGGACGATACGCTCTGGCCCGTCTGGCCGGCCATTGCGCAGGCCGAGGCTGATTTGCTGGCCTGGATGCAGACGCACACCCCGGCGGCGGCGCGGCTTTGGGCCGAGCCGGGCGCGGCGCGGGCCTGGCGCGCGCAGGTCGAGGCCGCCCATCCGCAGCGGGCGCACGATTTGTCGTTTCTGCGCCTGCAAACCATTGCCCTGGCCATGCAGGCCGCCGGCGAGCAGGCCGCGCCGCAGCGCGCGCAGCAGGCCTTCGAGGTCTTTTTTGCCGCGCGCCAGCGGGTGCAGCCGTTTGCCGAGGTGGCCCAGGCGCTGGACTGGCTGGCGGCGCGCTACCCGCTGCTGGCGCTGAGCAATGGCAATGCCGATGTGCTGGCCATGCCCATCGGCCGCTGCTTTACCGCCAGCCTGCCGGCGCGCGAGGCTGGCCATGCCAAGCCCGATGCACGCATCTTCAGGCTGGGCGCGCAGCGCCTTGGGCTGCCACCGCAGGCCGTGCTGCACGTGGGCGATGATCCGCTGCTGGACGTGGCCGGGGCCCGCAATGCCGGCATGCAGGCGTTCTGGCTCAATCGTGAAGGTAAGACCTGGCCTGCCGAAGCCGGGCCGCTGCCGCCGCAAGCGGCCGATCTGTTGCAGCTTTGCCAATGGCTGCAGCAGCCGGGTGATGCCTGTTGAACCAACCCGGCAGACCTGTCTGGCCGGGCATTGGGGGGCAGGGCCTTCAGTTATACTCAACCGGTTTATCTCACCCGTTCTGATCTGGCCCGTTGGTCACCTGAAAGCGCTTGCGGCGGGCCTCGCTGGGCTTGGCCTGCGCCTTGCCAGCGGCCATTTTTGCGCGCTGCTGCCAGATCGAAAAATGCACAGGCAGGGCGGGGCCTGACGAATCCTTTTTGAGGTGATTGCGTGCTTTTGTCTCTACAGCAGGGGGATTTCCCCATTGCGCTTTTGGTGCTGGCCGACGGCACGGTGTTCACGGGCAATGCCATCGGGGCCGAGGGCTCCACGGTCGGTGAGGTGGTGTTCAACACCTCGATGACGGGCTATCAGGAAATCCTCACCGACCCGAGCTACTGTCAGCAGATCGTGACGCTGACCTACCCCCACATCGGCAACTGCGGCGCCAATGACGAGGACGACGAGTCCACCCAGACCTTCGTGGCCGGCCTGGTGATCAAGGATTTGCCCTTGCTGGCCAGCAACTTCCGCAGCACGCAGTCGCTGCAGGAGTTCCTGCGTCGCCGTGGCGTGGTGGCCATCGCCAACATCGACACGCGCAAGCTCACGCGCCATCTGCGTGAAAACGGTGCGCAAAATGGCTGCATCATGGCTTTGCCCGCTGGCGAGCAGGCCTCGCCGGAGGTGATCGCCAAGGCCCGGCAGCAGGCCCAGGCCGCGCCGTCCATGAGTGGCCTGGATCTGGCGCAGCGCGTGAGCACCGACAAACCTTACGAGTGGATGCAGACATCCTGGGTGCTGGGTCAGGGCTACGGTCAACAGACCGAACCCAAGCTGCATGTGGTGGCCTACGACTTTGGCGTCAAGCGCAACATCTTGCGCATCCTGGCCGACAAGGGCTGTCGGGTGACGGTGGTGCCGGCCAAGACCCCGTTTGATGAAGTGCTGGCCATGCAGCCCAATGGCGTGTTCCTCTCCAACGGGCCTGGCGATCCTGAACCCTGCGATTACGCCATCGAGGCCGCGCGCCGCGCGATCGACAGCGGTCTGCCGACCTTTGGCATTTGCCTGGGTCACCAAATCATGGCGCTGGCGCTGGGCGGCAAGACCTACAAGATGAAGTTCGGCCACCATGGCGGCAACCACCCGGTCAAGGACCACGACAACGGCCGCGTGAGCATCACCAGCCAGAACCACGGCTTTGCCGTCGATGCCCAGTCGTTGCCGGCCACGGTGCGGGTGACGCACACCAGCCTGTTCGATGGCACGGTGCAGGGCCTGGCCCATGCCGACAAGCCCGCGTTCTGCTTCCAAGGCCACCCGGAGGCCTTGCCCGGCCCGCACGACATCGCCTATCTTTTCGACCATTTCATCCAGCTCATGCGCCGCCAGGCTGCGTGAGTGCGGGCTGGCAGCAAAGGCTGCGGTGCTGGCCTTTCATCCACGACTTGATTCGAGCATCTGATCCATGAAACTCTTCAGCTTTCCTGCCACGGCCCTGGAAAAGGCCATCGCCAAGCGCATGCTGACGCTGGAGCCCGGCGCGCGCGAGTGGTTTTCCGAGCGTTGGGCGCAAAAGCCCTACAAAAAGGCCTTCATCGAGAAGAAGGCCATGCCGCTGGTGATCTTCATTGCCAAGGGCAAGAACTGGAGCGATGAAGAGTTCGAGCAGGAGTTGCTCGACTGGGATGTGAATTTCTACCCGGCCGAGGTCGACGTGCTGCGCCCCATCGCCGAAGGCGAGGGCATGCTGCAGCTGATGCAGAAGAAAGTGCAGCCCGAGCGCCTGGAAAAGCTGCTGGCGCACATCCAATCGCGCACCATCAGCGGCGCTGCCTGATGTGGCCTGCAACACAGAGCGATGGCAAGTGCCAGGCACTGTACGGGTCGCATGGCCTGGGCCTGGCCGCAGCGGCGGGCGGTTTCAACAACCGCCTTTTCTGTGCCTGCAGACACACTGCCATGCCCCGGCCCTGACTTAGCCTGCCGTTTTGTCTCTATTGAGTCCCCCGAGTTATGCCCAAACGTACCGACATCCAATCCATTCTCATCATCGGCGCCGGCCCCATCGTCATTGGGCAGGCGTGCGAGTTCGACTACTCCGGCGTGCAGGCCTGCAAGGCGCTGCGCGAAGAAGGCTACCGGGTCATCCTCATCAACAGCAACCCGGCCACCATCATGACCGACCCGGCCACGGCGGATGTGACCTACATCGAGCCGATCAACTGGCAGACGGTGGAAAAAATCATCGCCAAGGAGCGCCCTGACGCCATCTTGCCCACCATGGGCGGGCAGACGGCGCTCAATTGCGCGCTGGACTTGTGGCGCAACGGCGTGCTCAACAAATACAAGGTCGAGCTGATCGGCGCCAAGCCCGAGGCCATCGACAAGGCCGAGGATCGCCAGAAGTTCAAGGACGCCATGACGCGCATCGGCCTGGGCAGTGCGCGCAGCGGCATCGCCCACAGCATGGCCGAGGCCTGGGAGGTGCAAAAGACGGTGGGTTTCCCGACCATCATCCGCCCCAGCTTCACGCTGGGCGGCACGGGCGGCGGCGTGGCCTACAACGCCGAGGAGTTCGAGACCATCGCCAAGCGCGGCCTGGAGGCATCGCCCACCAACGAGCTGCTGATCGAGGAATCGCTGCTGGGCTGGAAGGAATACGAGATGGAGGTGGTGCGCGACAAGGCTGACAACGCCATCATCGTTTGCTCCATCGAGAACCTGGATCCCATGGGCGTGCACACGGGCGACTCCATCACCGTGGCGCCAGCGCAGACGCTGACCGACAAGGAATACCAGCTCATGCGCAACGCCAGTCTGGCAGTGCTGCGCGAGATTGGCGTGGATACGGGTGGCTCCAACGTGCAGTTCGCGGTCAACCCCAAAGACGGGCGCATGATCGTGATCGAGATGAACCCGCGCGTGAGCCGTTCCTCGGCGCTGGCCTCCAAGGCCACAGGCTTTCCCATCGCCAAGGTCGCGGCCAAGCTGGCCGTGGGCTATACGCTGGACGAGCTGAAGAACGACATCACTGGCGGCGCCACGCCGGCCAGCTTCGAGCCCAGCATCGACTACGTGGTCACCAAGGTGCCGCGCTTTGCGTTCGAGAAATTCCCCCAGGCCGACGACCGTCTGACCACGCAGATGAAGTCCGTGGGCGAGGTCATGGCCATGGGCCGCACTTTCCAGGAGTCCTTCCAGAAAGCCCTGCGCGGCCTGGAAGTGGGCGTGGATGGCATGAATGAAAAAACGCAGGATCGCGAAATCCTCGAGCGCGAGCTGGGCGAGCCAGGCCCATCGCGTATCTGGTTCGTAGGCGATGCCTTTGCCGCGGGCTGGTCGCTGGACGAGGTGCATGCCATCACCAAGATCGACAAGTGGTTTCTGGTGCAGATCGAGCAAATCGTGCGCATCGAGCTGGATCTGGACAAGTTCTATGCTGAAAAGGGCGAGCAGGCCTTGGCCGCGCTGGATGAGGCCACGCTGCGCGCGCTCAAGCAAAAAGGCTTTTCCGACCGCCGCCTGGCCAAGCTGCTGCACACCGACGAGCACGCCGTGCGCGCGCGCCGCCACGCGCTGGGCGTGCGCCCCGTGTACAAGCGGGTGGACACCTGTGCGGCCGAGTTCGCCACCAACACCGCCTACATGTACTCCAGCTACGACGAGGAGTGCGAGGCCCAGCCCACCGACAAGAAAAAAATCATGGTGCTCGGCGGCGGCCCCAACCGCATCGGCCAGGGCATCGAGTTCGACTACTGCTGCGTGCACGCCGCGCTGGCCATGCGCGAGGATGGTTACGAAACCATCATGGTCAACTGCAACCCCGAAACCGTTTCCACCGACTACGACACCAGCGACCGCCTGTACTTCGAGCCGCTGACGCTGGAGGACGTGCTGGAAATCGTGGACAAGGAAAAGCCTGCCGGCGTCATCGTGCAGTACGGCGGCCAGACACCGCTGAAACTGGCGCTGGGCCTGGAGAAAGCCGGCGTGCCCATCATCGGCACCACGCCCGACATGATTGACGCGGCAGAAGACCGCGAGCGCTTCCAGCAACTGCTGCACCAGCTGGGCCTGCGCCAGCCGCCCAACGCCACGGCCCGCACCGAGGCCGAGGCGCTGGAAAAAGCCGCCGAGCTGGGCTATCCGCTGGTGGTGCGCCCCAGCTACGTGCTGGGCGGCCGTGCGATGGAAATCGTGCATGAGCAAGCCGGGCTGGAACGCTACATGCGCGAAGCAGTGCAGGTCAGCAACGACTCGCCCGTGCTGCTCGACAGTTTCCTGTCCAACGCCATTGAATGCGATGTGGACGCGGTGCGCGATGCCACAGGCCAGGTGCTCATCGGTGGTGTGATGGAGCACATCGAGCAGGCCGGCGTGCACTCGGGCGACTCGGCCTGCTCGCTGCCGCCGTACTACCTCAGCGCCGAGACCATCGAGGAGCTCAAGCGCCAGACCCGCGCCATGGCCGAGGGGCTGAACGTGGTGGGCCTGATGAACGTGCAGTTCGCCATCCAGGAAAAGGAAGAAGGCGGCCAGAAGAAAGACGTGATCTACGTGCTGGAAGTCAACCCCCGCGCCAGCCGCACCGTGCCCTTCGTCGGCAAGGCCACCGGCCTGCCGCTGGCCAAGATCGCCGCGCGCTGCATGGCCGGCCAGAGCCTGGCCGAGCAGGGCGTGGGCGGGGAGGTCACGCCGCCGTACTTCAGCGTCAAGGAAGCGGTGTTCCCCTTCGTCAAGTTCCCCGGTGTGGACACCATCCTCGGCCCCGAGATGAAATCCACCGGCGAAGTCATGGGCGTGGGCAAGACCTTTGGCGAGGCCTATACCAAGGCCCAGATGGGGGCGGGTGAGCGCCTGCCCGCCAGCGGCACTGTGTTCCTGACGGTGCGCGACAGCGACAAGCCGCGCGCCGTGGCCATCGCCCGCGATCTGCTGGCCATGGGCTTCGAGCTGGTGGCCACGCGCGGCACGGCCGCAGCCATCGAGGCCGAAGGCCTGGCCGTGAAAGTCGTCAACAAGGTCGCCGAAGGCCGCCCGCACATCGTGGACATGATCAAGAACGGCGAGATCGCCATGATCATCAACACCGTGGAAGAACGCCGCAACGCCATTGCCGACAGCCGCTCCATCCGCACCAGCGCGCTGCAAGGGCGCGTGACCATCTTCACCACCATCTACGGCGCCGAGGCGGCCGTGGAGGGCATGAAAGCGCTTTCCGATCTGGACGTGATCTCGGTGCAGGAAATGCACGCGCTACTGGGCGCCTGAGGCGCGCGAAACAGCGCCGCGGCGCTGAAAAGCACGCCCGCCCATGCATTCGCCCGTCGCTCAGGAGCTGATCATCGGCTTGCTCAGTGGCCTGGCGATGGGACCGCTGGGCCTGGTGCTGTGGCCGCTCAGCACCTGGGCGTGCGAGCGGTTGCTGCGCGGGTTCGGGCAAGACAGCTTTGCGGCTTTTCTGCTCCACTTTTTGTGGGGCGCTCTGACCTTGCTCGCCTGGATCGGGCTGCCGATGCTGACTGTGCAATGGGTGTTGGCGCACTGGGGCATACAGGTGATGGAGGTGCATGCCGTGTGGTCCGCATACCGGCCGGTGTCCGCTGCGGCGCTCGTGTCCTTCGCTGGCGCGCTCGCGGGCTTGGCGCTGGCCTGGCGTCTGGGGCGTGTGGCCAGCATTGGGCGCCTTGCCCAGCGTTGCAAGGCATGGCTTGAGCGCCGGCTGGGGCTGTAGGGCGTGGTGCTGCCATTGGCGGCATAATGCCCGCGCAACCCCGCAACAAGACCGCCGCCCGGCAACGCGCGGCGGTTTGTTTTTGAGAACAGGGACAGGCAACACCATGACCACCATCTCCATCCACCAAAGCGGCGCTGGCAAGCTCAAGAAAGAGCGGCACAGCCTGACAGCCGTGCAGCCCCCGGCCGTGATCATCGCCATTTCCCAGGCTTGCGCGCAGGGCGATCTGAGCCAGAGCGCCGGCAATGGGCCAATGCCCGCTTTGCTTTTTGCCGGAGGCCACGATGTCTGACTGGAGTGCTTTCGCCCCCGCCCCTGGGGCGCTGCCGCTGGCTGGGTTGGCGCAGGCCTTCGTGGCCGCGCTGCTGTTGCAGACGGCGCTGGAGCTGTGGCTGGCCCGGCGCCAGCGCCGCCATGTGCTGCGCCACCGCGCTCAGGTGCCGACGGCATTCGCGCAGCGCATCACGCTGGCGGCGCACCAGCGCGCCGCCGATTACACGGCCGACACGGTGCGGCTGGGCATGTGGGAGAGTGCGCTGTCCGCCCTGGTGGTGCTGATCTGGACGCTGGGCGGCGGGTTGGATGCGCTCAACCAGGCGCTGCTGCGCTGGATGGGGCCTGGCCTGGGCCAGCAACTGGCCCTGATGCTGGCGTTTGGCGCCATCTCCGCGCTGCTGAGCCTGCCCTTGGGTCTGTACAAAACTTTCGTCATCGAGCAGCGCCACGGCTTCAACCAAATGAGCTGGGCCCTGTGGCTGGCCGATGCGCTGCGCGCGGTATTGCTGGGGCTGTTGCTGGGCGTGCCGCTGCTGGCGGCGCTGCTGTGGCTGATGCAGGCCGCAGGCGGCCTGTGGTGGCTGTGGGCCTGGGCGCTGTGGATGGGCTTCAACCTGCTCATGCTGTGGCTGTATCCGACCTGGATTGCGCCGCTGTTCAACCGCTTCGAGCCGCTGGCGGACCAGGCGCTGGAGGAGCGCATCCGCGCGCTGATGCAGGCCAGCGGTTTCAAGGCGCAGGGCCTGTTCGTCATGGATGGCAGCCGCCGCAGCGCCCATGCCAATGCCTACTTCACCGGCCTGGGCAGCGCCAAGCGGGTGGTGTTTTTCGACACCTTGCTGCGCAAGCTGGACCATGGCGAGATCGAGGCCGTGCTGGCCCACGAGCTGGGGCACTTCAAGCACCGGCATATCGCCAAGCGCCTGGCGTTGTTTGCCTTGCTCAGCGTCCTGGGCTTTGCTGCGCTGGGCTGGCTGCTGCAGCAGCCGGCATTCTTCACGGCCCTGGGCGTGACGCCGCAGCTCGATGCCCAGGGCGGCCTGCTGCCGCAGGCCCACAACGCATTGGCGCTGCTGCTGTTTTCCATTGTCGCGGGCGTGCTGGGCGGGCTATTGCAGCCGCTGTGGGCACAGCTCTCGCGCCGCCATGAGTTCGAGGCCGATGCCTATGCCGAACGCCACAGCAGCGCACAGCATCTGGCCGCGGCCCTGCTCAAGCTGTACGAGGACAACGCCGCCACGCTCACGCCCGACCCGCTGTATGCGCGCTTTCATTATTCGCACCCGCCGGCCAGCGAGCGTCTGGCCCGCATGGGGCAGCAGGTGCAGTCATGACTATGACTCGCCCCGGAACTGACTTGCAGCACGGCCTGGTAGTGACGGGCCATGGTCGCCACTATGTGGTTGAGGCCAGCGATGGCTCGCGGCGCATCTGCCATCCGCGCGGCAAGAAAAGCCAGGCCGTGGTGGGCGACCGCGTGCAGTGGCTGGCAGCGCCCACCGGCCTGGACGAGGAGGGCAGCATTGAGGCCATCGAACCCCGGCGCAACCTGTTCTATCGCCAGGATGCAGTGCGCACCAAGGCTTTCGCCGCCAACATCGACCAGATACTGGTGTTGCTGGCGGCCGAGCCGGTGTTCTCCGAGGAGCAATTGGCCAAATCCCTGGTGGCGGCGCAGGCCGCAGGCATTGAGGTGCTCATCGGCCTGAACAAGCAGGATGTGCAGCCCCCGTTCGAGCGCGCGTGGCAGCGCCTGCGCGCCTATCGCCAACTTTGGCCGCAAGAAGAACCGGGTGCGCCAGCCCAGCCGCTGTACCCGGTGCTGCGCCTGCAATTGGATGCCGAGCACGGCGGCAGCGACTTTGCCCAGCTGCGCCAGCGCCTGCAGGGCAGGGCCACCCTGGTATTGGGCCCTTCCGGGGTGGGCAAGAGCACGTTGATTAACCGCCTGATTCCCGATGCGGCAGCGCAGACGGCAGAAATCTCCCGCGCCCTCAACAGCGGCCGCCACACCACGACGGTGACGACCTGGTACTGGCTGGACCGCGCCAGCGGCACTGCGGTGCTGGATTCGCCCGGCTTTCAGGAGTTTGGCCTGAACCACATCCGCCGGCAGGACTTGCCGCGCTGGATGCCCGATATTGCGCGCCACGCCACTGGCTGCCGCTTTCACAATTGCAGCCATCGCCATGAACCCGGCTGCGTGGTGCGCGCCGCCGTGGCCGAGGACGATGCGCCGCATCCCGATGACGACACTGTGGTAGGGCAGTCGCCTACGCCAGAGGCCGCGCCCCGGGACCTGCCGGCCATTGCCGCGAGCCGCTATGCGCTGTACCAGCGCCTGTTCGAGCAGCTGGGCAGCTAGGGCCCCTGAGCGACAGGCCACAAAAAAAGCCCTGCCGGCTGGGCAGGGCTTCGGGCATGCAAGCCGGTCAATGCTGTGCGTGAATCAGAACAGGTGACGCACACCCAGAGCGAAGGAGCTGAAGTCCTTGCCTGCGGCCGGTGCGCCGCCGTAGTTGGCGTTGCGCTCGTTGTCGATGCGGGTGTAGAAGCCGTACAGCTTGGTGCGCTTGCTCAGGTTGTAGTTGTAGCCCAGCGTGAATTGGGTTGCGCCGCTCTTGGCCACGTTGTCGTACTCATCGGCCCAGCCCACGTTGGCATGGAATTCCGATGCGCCGGCGAAGTAGGCCGCAGCCAGACGTGCCGAGAGACGGTCGCCCAGGTTCGCACCATGGCCGTTCTCGTCAAACTGCACGTAGCCGCCCAGTGCGATGGTGTCGGTGGCGTACAGGGCGCGCAGCGTGTAGGCCTCGGCCTTGTCGTGCTTGGCAAAGCCGCCGGCCAGGTCGAAATTGCCGAATTTGTAGCTCACGCTCAGGTCGTAGGGCGACTTGCCGTTGTGGTTGTCTTCAAAGCCATAGCCCAGCTCCAGCGAGAAGCCGCCCAGCTCCGGCGTCACGTAGCCGACTTTGGCGGTATTGGGCACGATGTAGGCATACAAGGCATCGGCAGACGAGCCGGTGTCGTGGTTGTGCATGCTGATGTAATCAGCGGTGTTGCTGTAGACCGTGGAGTTGTAGTTGCCCAGGCGCAGCTTGCCGAAGTTGCCGCCCAGGTACAGCTCGGACTGGCGGGCAAAGCCGTCGGTGGCCGCGCCAGTGGTGGAGTCCACTTTTTGTTCGAAAACGAAGCCGGCTTTCAAACCGCCGCCCAGGTCTTCCACACCGCGAAAGCCGATGTACGACGAGTTGCTGTGCAGGCCGGTGGTGGCGTCTTCACCCTGGAACTTCTGGTGTTCCACGGTGGTGTTGATGCGGCCATAGAGCGTGACGCTGCTTTGCGCATGGGCAGCGCCAAAGGCCAGCAGGGGGATCAGGGCGATGGACAGGTGTGAGGTTTTCATGGCGGGAGTCCCAAAGATTGAAACAATGCCCGGCTGCATGGGGTAGGCAGGCCGGGGCTGTGTTCGTCTGTTGCGCTGTGCCTGTGGTAGGCCTGGCAATGCATCGACGCTGCCGAGTGTACGGGCGGCGCTGCACGATGCTTAAGCATTATTTGCATTTGCCCGCACAGAGCGATTCAAAGTGTTGTTGTTATGCAACTTGACTGGGGATTACCCCAATGAGATCAGACACTTCGAGGCATTTTCTGTGATGAATTCTTGCTGTGAAACAGCGGCTTGGAGGCCGCCCAGATGCGGCCCCAAGCTGCATGAAAGAAGCGGCCCGAAGGCCGCCGCTGATAAGGGTGAGAGGCTTGGGCCGAGGCTTCAATCGCGCAGCAGGTCGTTGAGGCTGGTCTTGGCGCGGGTCTGTGCGTCCACGCGCTTGACGATGATGGCCGCATACAGGCTGTAGCGTCCGCCATCCTTGGGCAGCGAGCCGCTGATGACCACGGAGCCGGCGGGAATGCGACCGTAGCTGACCTCGCCGGTGGTGCGGTCGTAGATTGGCGTGCTTTGGCCGATGTACACGCCCATGGAGATGACGGAGTTTTCCTCCACGATCACGCCCTCGACGATTTCCGAGCGTGCGCCAATGAAGCAGTTGTCCTCGATGATGGTCGGATTGGCCTGCAGAGGCTCGAGCACGCCGCCCAGGCCCACGCCGCCGGAGAGGTGCACGTTCTTGCCCACCTGTGCGCAGGAGCCTACGGTGGCCCAGGTATCGACCATGGTGCCTTCATCGACGTAGGCGCCGATGTTGACGTAGGAGGGCATCAGGATCGCGCCCTTGGCAATGAAGCTGCCGCGTCGCGCCACGGCCGGCGGCACCACGCGCACCCCGGTGGCGGCCAGTTGCTGCGCCGACATGCCCGAGAACTTGGTGGGCACTTTGTCGTAAAAGCCCAGGTCGCCGGCCTGCATCAGGTTGTTGTCGTTGAGGCGAAAAGACAGCAGCACGGCTTTTTTCACCCACTGGTGCACCGTCCAGTCGCCCACACCATTGCGCGAGGCCACGCGCAAGGCGCCGCTGTCGAGCTGGGTCAGCACGTCCTCGACGGCCTGGCGCACATCGGCCGGTGCGGAGGAGGGGGAGAACGCAGCGCGCTCTTCCCAGGCGTTTTCGATCAGGGTTTGCAAGGCTTGGGTCATGGTGTTGGGTAGGGCAGAAAACAGTGAAGGAAAAAGATGCGGGCCAGCACCCAGGGCAGGGCTGGCCACGGATGGATTGCATGGTGGCAGCGGTCACAGTATGTGATCCGCAGGGCGCTGAGACTTTGCGCAGCCGGTTATTGGGCTACCCAGCCGCCGTCCATGTTCCAGGCCACACCGCGAACGTTGTCGCCGGCGGGCGAGCAGAAAAAGGCAGCCAGCTCGCCGAGTTCCTCTGGCGTGGTAAAGCGCAGCGAGGGCTCCTTGGCGCCCAGCAGCTGGGCCTGGGCCTGATCGGTGCTGATGCCGTTGTTCTTTGCCAGGTCGTCGATCTGCTTTTGCACCAGCGGCGTCAGCACCCAGCCGGGGCAGATGGCATTGGCCGTCACGCCAGTGGTGGCCGTCTCCAGCGCAGTCACCTTGGTCAGTCCAACCACGCCATGCTTGGCCGCCACGTAGGCCGATTTCTCCACCGAGGCCACCAGGCCATGCACCGAGGCAATGTTGATGATGCGCCCCCAGTTGGCCTGGAGCATGGCCGGCAGCGCCAGCCGCGTGGTATGGAACACGCTGCTGAGGTTGATGGCGATGATGGCGTCCCAGCGCTCGGGCGGGAAGTCCTCGATGCGGGCGGTGTGCTGGATGCCGGCGTTGTTGACGAGCACGTCCACGCGGCCGAATTCCTTTTGCGCGTAAGCCATCAAATCCTCGATCTCGCCCACCTTGCTCAGGTCTGCGCCGTGGTAGGCGGTGCGGATGCCGTGCGCCTGGCCGGCCTGCTCGATGGCGCGGCGCGGCGCGTCGGCATCGCCAAAGCCGTTGACCAGGATGTTGGCGCCCTGTGCGGCCAGCACCTGAGCAATGCCCAGGCCAATGCCGCTGGTGGAGCCGGTGACAAGTGCGGTTTTTCCTTTGAGATGCATGACAAGCCTCCGTATCGGTTGCAGATTTCAGGTTGCGGATTTCAATTAGGATGTGCGCGAAGCGGCCCCGTCTGGTGCGGGGCCGTGGCATGGAAAATCTTTGCAGGCCGCATTCTCGCAGCTTTGCCGGCTGTGCTGCTGCGGCCTGCCCGAAAGCCTGTGCAAGGCCCTGGACTGGAGGGAAAAGGCATGTCCGAATTGCAGCATGAGCACTCAACTGGCACCGCCCGCGCGGCCTGGGCCGCCGATGCGCCACCGCCAGCGCAGTTGCGCCACGTGCAGTGCCCAGGCGCCAGCAAGGCCGGGCCGCACGGCGCAGGCGATGCGCAAAGTCATCGCATGGCCTACTGGGATTGGCCCGCAGCCGATGATGCGGGCAATGCCCACCTCATCGTCTGCGTGCATGGGCTGACGCGCAATGGCCGCGACTTCGACGTGCTGGCGCAGCGCCTGCGGCGCAAGGCGCGCGTGATCTGCCCGGACGTGGTCGGGCGCGGGCGCAGCGATTGGCTGGCCGATGCCCACGGCTACCAGATCCCCACCTATGTGGGCGACATGCTGGCGCTGCTGGCCGAGCTGGCACAACAGGCCCAGGCGCAGGGCCAGCCCATCGCCCGCATGGATTGGGTCGGCACCAGCATGGGTGGGCTGATCGGCCTGGGGCTGTTGACCCAGCCAAGCCTGCCGCTGCCGCTGGGGCGGCTGGTGCTCAACGACGTGGGGCCGAGCATCGAATGGCAGGCGCTGCAGCGCATCGGCAGCTACCTGGGCCAGCCGCTGCGCTTTGCCGACCTGCAGCAAGGGGCAGAGTACCTGCGGCGCATTGCCGTGGGCTTTGGCCCGCACAGCGACGCGCAGTGGCTGGCGCTGTCGGCGCCGATGCTGCGCAGCGATGGCGCAGGCGGGCTGGCCCTGCACTACGACCCGGCCATTGCGCAGCCCTACCAATCCTTCACTCAGGAGGCGGCCAGTGCAGGCGAGCAGGTGCTTTGGAGCCTGTACGATGCGCTGCGCTTGCCCACGCTGCTGCTGCGCGGCGCGCAGTCCGATCTGCTCAGCGCCGCCACCGCCCAGGCCATGACCCGGCGCGGCCCGCAGGCGCAGCTGGTGCAGTTCGAAGGCGTGGGGCATGCGCCCACGCTGGTGCAGCCCGAACAGCTGGCCGTGGTCGAGCAATTCCTGCTGGGCGAGGCCTGAACCAGCGCCATGCGCCTTTGCGCCTATGCGCCTATGCGCGCGCAGCTTGTCCTATAGTGCGCACATTGCGCCCGACGCGGCACGCGGCGCACGCCCCGGACTTCACGGTTTGCTATGAACTCCCCCCTTGCAGAGACCCCTACGCTGCCCCTGGACGGGCTCGGCGCCGCTGCCCCGGCGCCGCCGTTGCTGCTGAGCGCGGCAGCAGCCATGCTGCCCAGCCAGACGGACATGCTGGCGCGCGCGCGCGCCTTTGCCCAGCCGCTGCTGGCCGGCGAAGTGCTGCGCAATGGCGAAGGGGTGCTGGCGCACGCCGATGCGGTGGCCGCGCTGCTGCAGGGGATCGGTGGCTCCGAGGCCATGCAGGCTGCCACCTACCTGATCTATGCCTCGTTCCACCTGCACCAGCCACAGGAGGCCATTGCACGCCGCTTTGGCGAAACCTATGCGGCGCTGGCGGTGGAGACCTCCAAGCTCATGCAGGTGCAGGGCCAGGCGCGCAGCGGATCGGGCGCGCGCAAGCAGGGCGAGGCCAAGATCGAGCACACCGAGACGGTGCGCAAGATGCTGCTGGCATTCTCGCGCGATCTGCGCGTAGTGCTCATCCGCCTGGCCTCGCGCCTGCAGACGCTGCGCTACCACGCCAGCAGCAAGGTGCCCATCGACCCGCTGCTGGCCGATGAAAGCCTGTACGTGTTTGCGCCGCTGGCCAACCGGCTGGGCATCTGGCAG
Organism: Vandammella animalimorsus; assembly: GCF_002288875.1. Lineage (NCBI taxonomy): Bacteria > Pseudomonadati > Pseudomonadota > Betaproteobacteria > Burkholderiales > Comamonadaceae > Vandammella > Vandammella animalimorsus. Next base: position 207,043 of record NZ_NTBH01000001.1, read on the forward strand.
TTCAAGTGGGAAATCGAGGATCTGGCCTTCCGCTTTCTGGAGCCCGAAACCTACCACGAAGTGGCCGGCAAGCTCGCGGCCAAGCGGCGCGAGCGCGAGCAGTACATGCAGCAGCTGTGCGATGAGGTGCGCAGCCAGCTCCAGCAGAGGGGCGTGCAGGCCGTCGTGCAGGGGCGGCCCAAGCACATCTACAGCATCGTCAAGAAGATGCGCGGCAAGTCGCTGGCCTTCGAGCAGCTCTTTGACCTGCGCGCCATGCGCATCATCGTGCCCAGCGTGCCCGAGTGCTATGAGGCCCTGGGCTGGATTCACACGCACTTCACGCCCATCGAGGCCGAGTTCGACGACTACATCGCCAAGCCCAAGCCCAACGGCTACCAATCGCTGCATACCGTGGTGCGCGATTCGCAGGGCCGGGCGGTGGAAATCCAGATCCGCACCCAGGCCATGCATGAGCACGCCGAGACCGGCGTGGCCGCGCATTGGGCCTACAAGGAGGCAGGCACCAAGGGCTATGCCGGCGTGTCCGCCAGTGGCGAGTACGACGCCAAGATCGCCGTGCTGCGCCAGCTGTTGGCCTGGGAGCGCGAATTTGCCGACAGCGACGAAGTGCGCGCGCTGGGCCTGTTCGACGACCGCATCTACGTGCTCACGCCCAATGCCTCCATCGTCGAGCTGCCCAAGGGCGGCACGCCGCTGGATTTTGCCTACACCGTGCACACCAGCCTGGGGCACCGCTGCCGCGGCGCCAAGGTCGATGGCGCCATGGTGGCGCTGAACACGCCGCTGCAAAACGGCCAGACGGTGGAGATTGTCGCCGCCAAGGACGGCGGCCCCTCGCGCGACTGGCTCAACCCTGAGCTGGGCTATCTGAGCAGCAACCGTGCGCGCAGCAAGGTGCGCGCCTGGTTCAACGCCCAGCTGCAGCAGCAGACCATCGCCAAAGGGCGCGAGGTGGTGGAGAAAATCCTGCAGCGCGAAGGCAAGACGGCGCTCAAGCTCGAGTCGATCGCCGAACAGCTGGGCTTCAAATCCGCCGACGCCTTTTTCGAAGTCGTGGGCAAGGACGAGTTCTCGCTGCGCACGCTCGAAGCCCTGCTGCGCCCCGCGCCGGGCGAGGAGCCGGGCCAGGCCAGCAGCGACACCGTGGTGCTGCGCAAGCCGCGCAGCGGCGGCAGCGGCAAGGTGCTGGTGGTGGGCATGGACTCACTGATGACGCACCTGGCCAAATGCTGCATGCCAGCGCCGCCCGACGAGATCGGCGGCTTCGTCACGCGCGGCAAGGGCGTGGCCATCCACCGCAGCAGCTGCAGCAACTTTCAGAAAATGCGCAATACCTCGCCCGAGCGCCTGATCGAAGTGCAATGGCGCGACAGCGCAGGCGCCGCTGGCGGCGCCGACGCGAGCGGCAAGGCCCTGTACCCGATGGAAATCCACGTGCAGGCCCAGGACCGCCAGGGCCTGCTGCGCGACATCTCCGACGTGCTCACGCGTGAGCGCACCAACGTCATCGGCGTGCAAACGCGCAGCCACAAGAACAACACCGCCACGATGGTCTTCACCGTCGAAGTGCACAGCGCCACCCGTCTGCAAGGCGTGCTCGCGGCCGTCGCCCAGGTGCCCGGCGTGCGCACGGCACGGCGGCGCTGAGGCTTGAGTCACCCCATCACGCTTCAGAATCCTCGCGATACCGTCATGCTGCGGGCTTGGGAGCCCACAGCATGACTCGCGCGCTCAATGACTGCAGCCGTTGCTGCAGCTCGCGCCTTGCATGTCATGCCAAGCCACGGCACACACTCAGCCGTGGCGATTTGTGCAAATCTTTCTTTGAGCAGGCTCTTAGCTTTGAAGCCATTGGCGGTAGGCTTGGGCGGTGGCGTCAGAGACCGAATCCAGCACTTTCTGGTGCGTGACTTGGTGGCGCGCCTGCAGGCGTGCGTCGGCCACCAGGCGCGATTTGCAGAACCAGTGGCAGCTGTGCTGCAACAGCAGCAGCTCAGCCATCAGCTGATAGGCGCGGGCCTTGGGCGGCAGGCCCTGGGTGTTGTCCACCACCGCGCGCACGCCCTGGGCATGCAGGCGCAGCAGGGCCTTGAAGTCGCGCGTGGCCGATGGCAGCAGCTGCTCCACATAGGGCAGGCACAGGGCCCAGCGGCCGATGCGGGTGCGCTCTGCCGGGGCCTGGGCGATGGCGGCGCTGAGGCGCTCGATGTGCTCGGCCACGCTGCGCTCGCTGTGGGCGAAGGTGTCCCAGATTTGCGCTTGGCGCTGCGGGTCGTCCTCATGGATGGCGCGCAGATAGCCCTGGGTGAGCAGGCCCATGTGGTGTTCGATCTTCAGCCCTGCCAGGTGTTGGCCCAGAAAGGCGATGCGCTGACGCTGGTAGCGCAGGCACAGCACCCAGCCGAGCACGGCCAGCAGCAGCAAGAGGGAGAGCCAGTCCGTCATGGCGGGCGCCGTCACACGTCAATGTCCACGGCGTCGCCGTGCAGCTCCATCAGCTCACGGCGCGCGCCGGCCTCGCCCTTGCCCATGAGTTGGGTGAAAAAGCCCTCGGTCTGGGCAAAGCTGAAGTGGCCCAGCTGCACGGGCAGCAGGCGGCGGGTGTCGGGGTTGAGGGTGGTTTCCCAAAGCTGTTCGGCGTTCATCTCGCCCAGGCCTTTGAAGCGGCCAATGCTCCAGGCGCCTTCGCGCACGCCGTCTTTGCGCAGCTTGTCCAATGCGCGCTGCAGCTCTTGCTCGCTGAGCACGTAGAGCTTGGCGGCGGGCTTTTTGCCTCGCGCCGGCACGGCAACGCTGTAGAGCGGCGGCTGGGCCACAAAAACGTGCCCGGCTTCGATCAGCTTGGGGAAGTGGCGGAAGAACAGCGTCAGCAGCAGCACCTGGATGTGCGCGCCGTCCACGTCGGCGTCGCTCAGGATGCAGATCTTGCCGTAGCGCAGGCCGGAGAGGTCGACCTCATCGCCCGGCCCGTGCGGATCGACGCCGATGGCCACGGCGATGTCGTGCACTTCGGTGTTGGCAAACAGGCGTTCGCGGTCCACCTCCCAGGTGTTGAGCACTTTGCCGCGCAGCGGCAGCACGGCCTGGGTTTCCTTGTCGCGGCCCATCTTGGCGCTGCCGCCGGCTGAGTCGCCCTCGACAAGAAAGACCTCGTTGTAGGCCAGGTCGCGGCTTTCGCAATCGGTGAGCTTGCCCGGCAGCACAGCCACGCCCGAGCCTTTGCGCTTTTCCACCTTTTGCCCAGCGCGCTGGCGCGTTTGCGCGGCGCGGATGGCCAGCTCGGCAATGCGGCGGCCGTAGTCCACGTGCTGGTTCAGCCACAGCTCCATGGCGGGTTTGACGTAGCCCGAGACCAGGCGCACGGCATCGCGGGAGTTGAGCTTTTCCTTGATCTGGCCCTGGAATTGCGGATCGAGGATCTTGGCCGAGAGCACGTAGCTGGCGCGCGAGAACACGTCCTCGGGCATGAGCTTGACGCCCTTGGGCAGCAGCGCGTGCATGTCGATGAAGCTCTTGACGGCCTGGAACAGCCCGTCGCGCAGGCCGTTGTCATGCGTGCCGCCGGCCGTGGTGGGGATGAGGTTGACGTAGCTCTCGCGCAGCGGCTGGCCTTCCTCGGTGAAGGCCACGCACCAGGCGGCGCCTTCGCCCACGACAAAGCTGTCGCTGTGCCGGTCGGCATAGCCCTGGCCTTCGAACAGCGGGATGACCGGCTCGGCCGGCAGCGCCTGGCTCAGGTAGTCGGCCAGGCCGCCCTTGTACTGCCAGCTTTGCTGCTGGCCGGTTTTTTCGTTGCGCAGCGTCACGGCCACGCCGGGCATCAGCACCGCCTTGCTGCGCAGCAGGTGCAGCAGCTCGGGCATGGGCAAGGCCTTGGATTCGAAGTAGCGCGCATCAGGCCAGACGCGCACCGTAGTGCCCTGGCGACGCTCGCCGGGCTGGGCCTTGCGCACCGTCAGCGGCTCGATCACCTCGCCGCCGTTGCCGAACACCAGCCGCGCCACCTGGCCATCGCGGTGAATGTCCACCTCCAGGCGCGTGGCCAGCGCATTGGTGACGGACACGCCCACGCCGTGCAGGCCGCCGGAGAAACTGTAGGCGCCGCCCGAGTCCTTGTCGAACTTGCCGCCCGCGTGCAGGCGCGTGAAGACCAGCTCCACCACCGGCGCGTTTTCTTCCGGGTGCAGGCCGAAGGGAATGCCGCGCCCCTCGTCCTCGACGCTGACCGAGCCATCCACGTGCAGGGTAAAACGGATTTTCTTGCCGTGGCCAGCCAGGGCCTCATCGGCAGCGTTGTCCAGCACCTCCTGGATGATGTGCAGCGGGTTGTCGGTGCGGGTGTACATGCCCGGGCGCTGCTTGACCGGCTCCAGACCTTTGAGGACCTTGATCGAGCTCTCGGAGTAGCCATTGCCGCTGCTGGCGGCCATCGGGGCGGAAGGTGCTTGTTTTGCCATAGGGCGGCGATTGTAGATCGTGCCCCATGAGTGCGGCTGCGTGCTGCCAGGCGCTACAGGCTGGCAGCGGCGCAAACTCGCTATACTGCGCGCCATCATGCTGCAGCACCGCTTTTCCGATTGCGCACCACGCCAGGCCCAGGGCCTGGCGTTGGCATGTGCGCTGCCTGTGCGCCCTGCACCGGCAGCTTGCGCTGCTGTGGCGGTGATCATCACCAAGACGACGAAGGGCTGAAGCAGCTCTGGTTCGTCGCGCCCGTCTTTCAAGCCGGCCAGACGAGCCGGGGCAGAGAGTTCCGATATTTCTGCAATCTCCATTGAAAGAAGGGTTATCCACATGGCACAACGTACAGGTTTGGTCGGCTGGCGCGGCATGGTCGGCTCCGTGCTGCTCGAACGCATGCAGGCCGAGGGCGATTTCGACTGCATCGAACCGGTGTTTTTCTCGACCTCCAACGCCGGCGGCCAGGCCCCGGCCCAGGCCAAAAACGAAACACGCCTGCAGGACGCCTACGACATCGAGGCGCTCAAGCGCTGCGACATCATCCTGACCGCCCAGGGCGGCGATTACACCAAGGCGGTCTATCCCAAGTTGCGCGCTGCCGGTTGGAATGGGCACTGGATCGATGCCGCATCGACGCTGCGCATGGAGAGTGAATCGGTCATCGTGCTCGACCCGGTCAACCTGCCGGTGATCCAGAACGCCTTGAGCAAGGGCGGCAAGACCTGGGTAGGCGGCAACTGCACCGTCAGCTGCATGCTCATGGGCGTTGGCGCGCTGTACAAGGCCGGGCTGGTCGAATGGATGAGCACCCAGACCTACCAGGCCGCATCGGGCGGCGGCGCGCAGCACATGCGCGAGCTGCTGACGCAGTTCGGCACGCTGCACGCCGAGGTGCGCGATCTGCTGGCCGATCCGCACAGCGCCATCTTGGAGATCGACCGCAAGATCATTGCCAAGCAGCGCGGCCTGAGCGAGGCAGAGACGGCCCATTTCCTGGCGCCACTGGGCGGCTCGCTGATCCCATGGATCGACGCCGACTTGGGCAACGGCGTCAGCCGCGAGGAATGGAAAGGCATGGCCGAGACCAACAAAATCCTGGGTATGGGTGAAGGCTTTGGCACGCCGGCCATCCCGGTCGACGGCTTTTGCGTGCGCATCGGCGCCATGCGCTGCCACAGCCAGGCGCTGACCTTCAAGCTGAAAAAGGACGTGCCGCTCGATGAGATCGAGGCCATGATTGCTGCCGACAACCCCTGGGTGAAGCTGGTGCCCAACACCAAGGAGGCCACCCTGGCAGAGCTCACGCCAGTCTCTGTCACCGGCACCATGCGCATCCCTGTCGGGCGCGTGCGCAAGCTGGCCATGGGCCCGCAGTACCTGGGCGCCTTCACCATCGGCGACCAGCTGCTGTGGGGCGCAGCCGAGCCGCTGCGCCGCATGCTGCGCATTCTGGTTGAGGCCTGAATACCTGCTCAAACCTGGCTCTTGCAAGTTGCCCGTTGTGTGCTGCTGCTCAGATGCCTGCACAAAAACCGCCATGGCCTGCGCGTCAAACCCTGCTGGCGTGAAAGGTCAGGTTGGATGTGCAGGGATTTTTCTGGGTGGCAGAGCCAGTAGCAATTCACCAGACGTTTACCGGCTTTTACACTTAGCGTACTGTGGCCACTAGGCAGCGGCGCTACGATGGCGCCGCCGTGCAGCTGCCGCCCTTTGGTGGCACGAGCTGCATCCAGCGATTGAACTCTCAACAGTCCTGAAGAAAGGGAGGAAATCATGTCCTCATCGCGCATCGCCTATCTGGCCTCGACCACCGCGCTGGCCCTGACCCTGGCGGCCTGCCAAAGCACGCCGCTGTATCCTGCCGACCCTTACCGCGGCGGCGGTGGCCACGTGGGCACCGCACCCAGCCGAGCCCCGGCCAACATGCTGGAGTACGGCTACGTGACCGACATCCAGGCACTGCAAAACACCCACCGTGGCAGCACTGGCGCGGGCATTCTGCTCGGTGCCGTCGTCGGCGGCTTGGCCGCCAACCACGTTGGTGGCGGCAGCGGCCGCACGGCAGCCACCATTGCTGGCGCCGTTGGCGGCGCCGTGGCGGGCAACGCCATTGAAGGCCGCATGAACAATGGCGGCGCGCAAGGGCAGGTTTACGGTTACCGCATCACCATCCGCGTGGATAACGGCCAGTACCGCATGTACGACGTCAGCGATCCGGGTGGCCTGCGCATCAATGATCGCGTCCAGGTGCAAAACGGTCAGATTGCCCGTATTCAGTAAACAGGCCAACAGGGCCCAAGCCCTCATGCTTCAGTGATGCCCTGACTGGGCACACTGAGAAAAGCCAGTGTCCGCAAAGGCACTGGCTTTTTGCTTTTCTGAGCCTTATCGTTCCAAGCCTTGCAGACACAGGGCGATGGCCTGCACAGTGGGGGCGCTGGCATGGATTTGGCCAAAGCCAATGCGCTGCGCCGCTTGGGCGATGCGCGGGTGCGTGACAATGGCCGATTGCGCGCGCCAGAAGGCCTCGCCTTGCCCGGGCAGCAGCTGCGGCAGGTGTTGCACGCCTTCCGAACTACTCAGCAGCCAGATGCGCCGCGCTGCGGCAGCGCCCATTGCAAGGTCGCGTTGCCCGGCGTCCCAGGTGGGCGGGCTGCGCCGGTAGACGGGCAGGAAATGCAGTTGTGCGTCGCGTTGCTGCAGTTGGCGCGCCAGCCAGTCGCGCCCATGGCCTTCGTCCTGCACTTGGCGAGGGGCTGCCGGGATTGCAGTGCCTGCAACGGCGCGGCTGCCGCGCAGAATCAGCACCTGGGCGCCGGGAGAGATCTGCGTTTGCACTTGTTGCCACAGCGCTTCGGAATCGAATTGCTCGGCATCGGCTGCCGGCTGGTCGAGCCATTCAAGCGCAAAGCCCTGGGCCTGAAGGGCTTGGGCCGTCCCCGGCCCGGGCGCCCACAGGCGCGGCAGGTTGGCGCCAGTGGCCAGCAGCTGCCGCCAGAGTTGCATGGCCTGGGCATCCCAGAAGCCCTGCACGGCGTTGGGGCTGACGTGCATGATGGCGGCCCATTGATCCAGTTTTGCCAGCGCGCTGAGGCGGCGTTGCACGCTGGTGGCGTCGTCAAGGAACTGGATGTGGATCAGCGGCAAGGCAATGCAATCAATGCCCAGGGCAGCAAACTGCGCTGCCCAAGCCGCGTTCTGCGTCGCTGGGCGAGTCAGTATCAGGGATGGGAGGGGGGCGGGCCGGGGCACTGCGCGACAGATCGGATGGGCAGATGGCCCTTGGCATGTGCTGTGCCAATGCCGCTGGCCAAGGCAGGAGTTGCCAGCAGACGGCGGCAAGAGAGAAGAAGGTGACGAGCCTGACCCCGGCACTGGCTACACAGTTAGGGCTGCTTGGTTCCCCACCTGACCCGGTTGGCTGCTTCACCATGCGGGAAGGCCCGTCGGCGGCGATTGTATGCGATCTGCAGCCGCCCGAAGGGCAATTGCCGGGCGCCCTTTGCACAAGTGGACTTGTGGCTTGCTCAAGAGCAAGCCGGGAAAGGCATCAACTCAGCAGCAGGGCGTCGTCGGCCAGTTTTTCGCCCCGGGTACGCTCGAACATCTGCAGCAAATCGGGCACGTCCATGCCTGCACGCTCGCTGCCGCTGACGTCCAGCACAACCTTGCCCTGGTGCAGCATGACTGTGCGGCTGCCGTAATCCAATGCCTGGCGCATGCTGTGCGTGACCATCATGGCTGTGAGCTGGTTGTCTTCGATGATGCGGGCTGTCAAATCCATCACGAAGGCCGCTGTCTTCGGATCGAGCGCGGCCGTGTGTTCGTCCAGCAACAGGATGCGCGAGGGCTGCAGCGATGCCATCAGCAAGCTGACGGCCTGGCGCTGGCCGCCAGAGAGCAGGCCGATGCGATCCGTCAGGCGTTTTTCCAGGCCCAGGTTCAGGATGGCGAGCTTTTCGCGGAACAGCTCGCGGTTTTGTTTGTTCAGCGCAAAGCCAAAGCGGCGCTTGCGCCCGCGCGCCATGGCCAGGGCCATGTTTTCCTCAATGGTCAGGGCCTCGCAGGTGCCGGCCATGGGATCCTGGAACACCCGCGCCACCAGGTCTGCGCGCTGCCAGGCCTGTTTCTTCGTGACGTCGACGCCATCGATCTCGATGCGCCCCGAATCCATGATCAGGTCGCCGGAGATGGCGTTGAGAAATGTGGACTTGCCTGCGCCGTTGGAGCCGATCACGGACACGAACTGACCAGTGGGGATTTCCAGGCTGGCACCGCGCAGCGCCGGGTTTTCAATAGGCGTTCCGGGGTTGAAGGTGATGCGCAAATCAGTGGCTTTGAGCATGGAGCAACTCCTAGGGGGCTGTGCTTATTGGGCCAGCGATTTGAGGCGGCGCTTGAGCAGCGGGAACACCAGCACCAAGATGACCAGTACGGAGGCAATCAGGTTCAAGTCCTGAGATTGCAAGCCAATCCAGCTGCTGTTGAGCGCCAGCGCAATGAAGAAGCGGTAGAGCACGGCGCCAATGATCACGGCCAGCGTGGCCCACAAAATGCGCCGCGAAGGCAGCACGCTTTCGCCAATGATGACGGCGGCCAGGCCAATCACGATGGTGCCGATGCCCATGGAAATGTCCGAGCCGCCCTGGCTTTGTGCAAACAGCGCGCCGCCCAAAGCGACCAGCGCGTTGGAGATGGCCAGGCCCACGAGTTTGGCCCAGCTGGTGGCTACCCCTTGGGCGCTGGCCATGCGCGGATTGGCGCCCGTGGCGCGCATGGCCAGGCCGCGCTCGGAGGCGAAATACCAATCCAGGATGAATTTGGCGATCAGCACCACGACCAACAGAATCAGCGGCTTTTCGATGTAGTCGGCCCAGATGCCAGGCATCAGTACGGTGAACACCGTGGGCTCCAGAATCAGCGGCACATTGGGTTTGCCCATGATGCGCAGATTGATGGAATACAGCGCGGTCATCATCAAAATGCCCGCCAGCAAATCCATGATTTTCAGGCGCACATTGAGCCAGCCGGTGGCAAAGCCAGACAACGCGCCAGCCAAGGTGGCAATGAAGGTGGCCAGGAAAGGATCTTTGCCTGTGGAGATCAGTGTGGCTGCGACGGCGCCCCCCAATGGGAATGAGCCATCGACCGTCAGGTCAGGGAAATTCAGAATGCGAAAGGAGATCAGCACCCCCAGGGCAACCAGGCCGAAGATCAGGCCGATTTCCAGCGCCCCCATGAATGAGTAGAAAGTCATCGCAGCAAACGTTTTTTGGTGTTGGTCAGGCCCTGGTGTGCATGCAGGCGGTGTGGGCCTGCTTACAGCTTGCGTGGGCAGCGGCCTGAACATCAGCAGGGCAGGCCCAAAAGCCTGCCCTGCTGCGGTTATTCATGGCCAGCGCGCCGGAAGCGCAAGGCCATGTGGGGGCTTATTCAACCACCTCTTTGGCGGACTGAATCAGCTCCTGCGACAAAGTCACGCCCTGAGCCGCAGCGGCCTTGGGGTTGACGTAAAGCTCCAGATTGGTGCTGCGCTCGGAAGCGATGGCGCCAGGCTTTTCGCCATTGAGGATGCGCACAACGATCTTGCCGGTCTGACGGCCCAGATCGCGGTAGTCCACGCCCAGGGCAGCGATGGCGCCGCGCTTGACGCTGTCGGTGTCCGATGCAACCAGGGGCAGCTTGGCATCGGTGGCCACTTTGACCAGCGACTCGTAGGCCGAGACCACGTTGTTGTCGGTGTTGGTGTAGATCACGTCCACCTTGCCCACCAAATTGCGGGCTGCAGCCGTGATGTCCACGGTGCGCGGGGCTGTGGCCTCGACCAGCTCGATGCCCATCGGGGGCAGGATGCGCTTGAGCTCGTTGACCACCACGACGGAATTGGCCTCGCCGGGGTTGTAGACCATGCCGATGCGCTTGACGTTGGGCAGAATTTTCTTGATCAGGTTGACCTGGTCTTCCAGCGCCAGGGCGTCAGACACACCGGTGACGTTGGTGCCGCTGGGCTCCATGTTCTTGACCAACTGCGCTGCCACTGGATCGGTGACTGCCGAATACACAGTGGGGATGCTCTTGCTGGCAGCGACCACGGCCTGGGCCGATGGCGTGGCAATGGCCACGATCACATCCGGGGTCTGGCCGATGTAGTTGCGTGCGATCTGCGCAGCGGTGCCGGGGTTGCCTTGCGCACTTTGGTATTGCCACTTGAGCTTGTCGCCCTTGAAGCCGCTGGCTTCAAGTTCCTCCTTGATCCCATCGCGCACGGCGTCGAGCGCCGGATGTTCGACGATGGCTGTGACGGCCACGGACTTGGCTTGCGCATATACGCTGGTGCTGGTCAGGGCGCTCAGGCCCAGCAGGGCTGCGGCAGCGGCCTGCAGCAACTGACGGCGGCCAGCGCCGCGCGCGATCATGGGAATGCGGTTCATGCAATCTCCTCGGGGGAATGGATGGGGACAGTGCGTCATTCAGACGAAGGCAGCCATCGAGATCCAGGCCCACCGGGGCCATGGCGCTGGCTGCCAAGCGGCGGCAATCGTAACTGAAAAAAGATTCTTGCAAGGGCCCTGTCAGGGGCTTTGGCATCAGGGCTATCACTGATATTGATGCGCCCGCAGCGGCCTCGCTGGCATACGCAAGCGCCACCCTATGGCAGGCAGCGTCGCATGGAGCGCTGGTCGGTTTCAAACACGTTAAGGCCTGTTCAAAGGCTCAGCGCGAGCAGGCTCTTACTGCTGGGCTTTGGTGGGGGTGTAGCGCTTCATTTGTAAGTCAACGGCGTCGCCATCGTCTTGCAACAGAATGCGCACGGGCAAATAACCTGTGGATGCGGCCAGCCAGATTTCGGCCTGCTGGTCGTCGGCCTTGCGTGGCAGGCGGCGCAGCTTGATGCTGGGCAGCGTGCCTGCAGGCAGGGGCAGGGATTGCTGACCATCGACCTCGAAGACCCAGCTTTCCTGTTTGTTGCTGGCCACAGTCCAGATGGCAATGCGCTGGCCCTTGACACGCAGACCGGGATCGGCGGCAACGCGAGCGGCCAGTTGGAAGAATACGCTCAGGCGATCCTGGGCATCTGGGGGAACGCTTTCAGTCTGCCCACTGGCCACTACGGTGACTTTGCCCGTGGCTGGGTCGAAGCGCAGGTTGCGTTTTTTGCGTGCCGAGTCTGTGAATTGCAGGGGCTGCAAATGCCCGGCCTGGATGCGCCCGCTGCTGACTTGCGAGCGCGTGCCCATCAGTGGCGCTTTGATGCTTTGCTCTGCCCGGTAGCTGTGCCCATCGTGCTGCCAATGCAGCTGGGCGCTGGCACTGTAGGAAAAGCCGCTGATCTTGCCTTTGGCATCGAATTGCAAATGGGCCGCAGGCGGTATGCGTATGCGCTGCTGCGTGGTGGCAGGCGCTGTACCGGCCGCCAGGGCCTGATGCGTCACGACCAGTGGGACGGAGGACAGCAACAGTGCTGCGCAAGCGCGTGCCATGGCAGGCCATGGGCTGCTGCTGTTGGCGTCTCGGTCATTGCCATTTTCACGCTGGCAGGCCGTGCCTTGGTTGGATGCGCTGCTGGAGGGAAAAAAAGGAGTGCGAAAACTCATGGCAAGGTCATTTGATGCTCTTTGGCGAACGGCCAGGTGTTTTGCAGCTGGCCCATCAAGGCATCGATTTGTCGCAAATTGCTCTCGATGCTGGCGCGCAGTGTTTGCAGATCCTGCGTGTTGCTGCTCACGTGACCAGTGATGGTTTTGGTGTCACCCAGGATGGCGTCAATCTGCTTGAGGCTTTGGCGGCTGGCTTGCAGCAATTGTGTCAGCTGCTGAGTGGCGCTTTGGGCATCGCGCAGCAGACCACGTTGCCCGAACACTTGGCTGTCTGCATGGTTGACTGTGCGGTTGAGCGATTGCAGCAAGGTGTTGATTTGGGTAAGGGCTTTTTGCAGCTGCTGCAGCTCCTGGCCCTCGCCCAGCAGAATCTTGAGAGCCCCGCCCTGGCTGGCCGCCTGGCTGAGGCTGCCGCCCAGCTCATTGATGCGGGCCATGCTTTGCGCCAGGTCTGAGTCGCTGGCGGTCAGGCCGGTGAGGTTGTTGACCAGGTTGCGCACCGAGGCCATGAGCTGGGGGATTTCCGCCGACGCGTCACCATAGAGCACAGGCCTGACGGCCCGGTCGGGCAGGGGCGGGTCGTCCCAATCGCTGGTGTAGGCCTTGAGGCTTGTGACACCCAGAATATTGCGCACCATGGTAAAGATGCTGGACTCGCGCAGGCGATGGGCGTTTTTTTCAGGCACTTCAATCTGGATGCGCACGCTGCCATCGTCGGCCAGCTCGATGCGCCTGACCCTGCCGATGGGAAAGCCAGAGAAGGTCAAATCCATCCCCAGCGAGACACCTTCTGAGTCATCTGCGGTGAGTATCAGAATCTGCTTGTTCTCAAATGCGCCACGCGCATACAGCAGATACCCCAGGGCGCCAATGCTCAGCGCGATGGTGATGAGCATCAGCAGAATCGACTTGAAATGCAGATGCGGCACGGGCGCCAGCGGCGCCAGACCCAGCGATGGGCTGGGAGCGGTGGGCTGCTGCGTGGCGCGCTGTTTGCTTTGGCCATCGGCTGGCGCCCCGGGCTGAGTATTGGGGGCAGACGGGGCAGGGGGCTGGTGCGGCGCTTGGCTCATGAACAAATGCTGTCAGGGCAGGGTCGCACAGGCACAAAACGGTGGGGGCAGAAAGGCCCGGTCAGGCAGAGCATATGGATTTGAGCGCCCGATACAGGGCTTGCAGGGCGCTCAGTAGTAATTGGCGACCAAGGATAACACTTCCACCAGAATGAGCAGGGCGAGCATGCGCGCCAGCGTGGCCAGCTCCGAATCGCGCCGCAGGCCGTAGCGGGGATCGGTAAAGGCTGCCGTCAGCGGGATCAAAGCCACGATGTAGCCAAACGCCACGGCCTTGGCCGCAAAGATGAAGGTGAACAGCGGCGTCATGGTGCGCCCGAAGGCGTGTGTAAACACCTCCAAGCCCGCCAGCGTATACCCATAGATATTGAGATACAGCGTGACCATGACTGTGGCACTGCCTATGGCCGCGAACATGATGGAGGCATACACCCCCATCAACAAGCGGGGAAGAAGCTCGGTCTGCAAGGCATCAATGCCTGCTGCCTCCAATCGCGCTAGGTGCTTGCGGTGCCGCAACATGGCCAGCTCGGCCCCCAAGGGAATTGTCAACTTGATGGCGGCCACCAAAGCAGCAGCCAGAGGCACAACCTCCACCAACAGAATGCGCACCATCAGACTGGGGGTGAAATGGGCCAGGCCAAAACTGTGCAGGGTTTGCTGCGTGATTTGCGTTGCCACACTGCCCAGAATATAGGCAATGAGCAAAAAGCCCAGCAATGACCAGCGCAAGCGGGCATAGACCTGTGCTGTAACGACTTGCCAGATTCGCCACCAATGCCGGCCTGGGCGGCACAGCAGCACCAGCATGGAGCTGCCCAGGTACAGATTGCTCCACCACAACAGCCACCATTCGTGCATGTGCTGGCCGAAACTGCCTGAGTCTGCGCCATGGGTAGAAAGGCGAGGGCCTGCAGGCGGCGAGGCAGGTGCGGGGCGACGCATGTTCACGATTCAGAACGGGATCACGACTTTTAGAGCCTATTCACCAGGGGGCGAGTGCGCAAAAAGCGCTTTGAGATGAGCAGTGAAAGCGCAGCGCACAACCAAGCCAGTGATGTCACTCCCCAGGCTTGGCTGCTTTGCAGGCCGCTCGGGCCTGATTTTTTTGCCAACCAACTGGGCAGCGATCGTACTCAATTTATGAGGCCGCATGGCTTTGTCATTGCGAGCGATCTGATCGGCGCCAAGCACTCAGGTTCGCTTGGCGCATGCGCGTCGGCGCGAAGGCCTGCGAAGCGTTCAACTGCTGCGCGAGGGGTCAGGATCAAAGCTGGCGCCTGGCGGTAAAGGTGCATTGGCGCCCACGAGCATGTGGGCCATGCGCGGCGCAACAGGCCGCGGCAGAGGGGCCGCTTGCATGCCAGCAGCATTGCGTTGACGCTCGTCACGGCCTGCATTGACGCCGCTGCGTTGACTGCGCGCTCCGTTGCGCAAATAGCGGTTGCGCGCGTCGTAGCGCGGCACAAAGCGAGAGAGCTCCGTCAAGGCCATTTCATAAACGCCGCGCTTGAACTCCACAACCACGTCCAATGGCACCCAGTAATCGTTCCAGCGCCAAGCATCGAACTCTGGGTGATCGGTGGCGCGCAAGTTCAGATCCCAGTCATTGCCCAGCAATTGCAGCAAATACCAAATCTGCTTTTGGCCTCTGTAATGACCACGAGCGTCGCGGCGAATAAAGCGATCGGGCACCTCATAGCGCAACCAGTCACGGGTACGGGCAATGATGCGCACATGATGGGGATGCAGGCCGACTTCTTCATGCAGTTCCCGATACATGGCCTGCTCGGGTTTTTCACCACGATCAATCCCCCCTTGAGGGAATTGCCAACTGTGCGTCTTGATTCGCTTGCCCCAGAAAACCTGGTTTTTCTGGTTGAGCAATATGATGCCGACGTTCGGTCTGAAACCTTCCCTGTCCAGCATAATTGCACCTTTTTTGTAACTGGGCCGTATTATGCCTTGCGCGCCCGCTGGCGCAATCGGCGCATACCCGAACACGCGCTCGGTTGGCTGTTTGCGGAAGCCCCTGCTCCCAGCGGCCTGCCAAGCATGGGCAGCGGCAAGCAGTGTGCCCGGCCCCAAGAGCATCTGCGATGAAAGCATCGACGTTTTTTATTTCCACCTACAAAGAAGCGCCCGCCGACGCCGAAGTCATCAGCCATCAGCTCATGATGCGTGCTGGGCTGATCCGGCGCGTCAGTGCAGGGATCTACACCTACATGCCCATGGGCTTACGCGTGCTGCACAAGGTGCAGGCCATTGTGCGTGAAGAGATGAACCGCGCAGGAGCCGTGGAGATGAGCATGCCCATGGTGCAGCCCGGCGAGCTCTGGCAAGAGACTGGACGCTTCGAAAAAATGGGGCCGGAGTTGCTGCGCGTGCTCGACCGCCATGGGCGGGACTTCGTCATTCAACCCACCAGTGAAGAAGTCGTCACCGATGTGGCGCGCAATGAGCTGCGCAGCTACAAGCAGCTGCCGGTGAACTTCTACCAGATCCAGACCAAGTTCCGTGATGAGCGCAGGCCACGCTTTGGGCTGATGCGCGGGCGCGAATTCATCATGAAGGATGCCTACAGCTTCGACAAGGATGTGGCGGGCGCGCAGCGCAGCTACGAAAGCATGCGCCAGGCGTACCGCAGCATCTTTGATCGCTTTGGCCTGCGCTACCGCGCTGTGGCGGCTGACAGCGGCGCCATTGGCGGGGATTTGAGCGAGGAATTCCAGGTCATCGCTGCCACGGGCGAAGACGCCATCATCTACGCGCCCGAGAGCGACTACGCCGCCAATCTGGAAAAGGCCGAGGCCCTGGCGCCCCAGCAGCCGCGCGCGGCCGCCAGCGCCGCGCTGCAAAAAACGCCCACGCCCGGCAAGAGCACCTGCGCCGAAGTGGCCCAACTGCTGGGCGTGCCGTTGCAGCGCACGGTCAAATCGCTGGTGCTGGCCACCGATGAGCTCGATGAGCAGGGCGCTGCGGTTGGCACGCAGATCTGGCTGTTGCTGCTGCGCGGTGACCATGACATGAATGAGATCAAGGTCGGCAAGGTGCCTGGCCTGGATGCAGGCTTTCGCTTTGCCAGCGAGGCCGAAATCGCAGCGCACTTTGGCAGCAAACCCGGCTATCTGGGCCCCGTCGGCCTGGACCGCGAAGGTGCTCGCGCTGTGAAGATCGTGGCCGATCGCGAGGTGGCTGTCATGGGCGATTGGATCTGCGGCGCCAACGAGCCCGACTTCCATTACACCGGTGTGAACTGGGGCCGCGATTTGCCCGAGCCCGAGCAGGTGGCTGATCTGCGCAACGTCGTGGCTGGGGATTTGTCGCCCGATGGCAAAGGGGTGCTGGCGGTCGAGCGCGGCATTGAGGTGGGGCACATCTTTTATCTGGGCACCAAATACAGCCAAGCCATGGGGGCCACCTTCCTGGATGAGGACGGCAAGCCACGCTGCTTTGAAATGGGCTGCTATGGCATTGGCATCTCGCGCTTGCCTGCGGCAGCCATCGAACAGAACCATGATGAGCGCGGCATCATCTGGCCCGACGCCATCGCGCCCTTCACGCTCGTGATCTGCCCGATCGGCATGGACCGCAGCGAGGCCGTGCGAGAGGCGGCAGAGCAACTGCACGCCGAGCTGCTGGCCAGCGGCGTAGACGTGATCCTGGACGATCGTGGCGAACGCCCCGGCGCCATGTTTGCCGACTGGGAGCTGATTGGCGTGCCGCACCGTGTCGTGATTTCGGAACGGAATTTGAAAGAAGGTCAGGTTGAATACCAGCACCGTCGCCAAACCAACGCAGAAAGGGTAACATTGGGTAACGTTACGGCCTTTCTGCAAGATCGTGGCGTGTTGTAGAAACCTGCCTCAAGTCCTGTGCGCTGTCCCTCGTGTGGTGCTGCTGGAGAAGGGGCAGCAACTGGCGCCAGCCGCTTTTTCATGAGGCACGGCGGCGCGCAAGACTTTCTCGACGATGGTGACGAACAACAGCAAGCACAAACATGATGCGGCAGACAGGGCAGAGGAGAGGACCCATCTGCCAGCAAGCCAAGCGGCCCACATCACCCGGCGGCGCCTGCTCAGCCTGGGTACAGGGGTCTTGGCAGCGCCGGCCGCGTCTTTGTGGCCATGGCAAGAGACAGTGGCCCAGCAACTGGAAGAGCCCTTGGTCGATTCCGTGCGCTCGGCATTGCAGGCGGCCATTGCCAATGCCACCCCGCCAGAGCCCGTGTTCGCGGACACTGCCAGCCGTCTGGCCTATCTTCGCTGGCTGACGGCTACCAGCGACAAGCTGGCGCGGCGCATGCCCAGCGTGGCGGTGCGCCACGAGTTCCTTCAAACGGTTTGGTACGAAAGCAAACGCGCCGGCCTTGACACGGCGATGATTCTGGGTCTGATCCAGGTAGAGAGCGGCTTTCGCAAGCATGTGGTTTCACACGCTGGTGCTTTGGGCTACATGCAGATCATGCCGTTTTGGACGCGTGTGATTGGCGATGGCGATCCTGCCAAGCTGTTTCACATGCAGACCAATCTGCGCTTTGGCAATGTCATCATGCGCCACTACCTGGACATTGAAAAAGGCAATCTGTTCATGGCCCTTGGGCGCTACAACGGCAGCAGGGGACGAGCCACCTACCCCAATGCAGTGTTTGCCGCCCAGCGCCAATGGGAGTTTGAGGATCGGCACAGCCAGTCACCGGCAACAAAGACTGAGACTGCTGCGGCAGGGTGAAATTTTCCCGCGATTGCGATATTCTTGAGGTCCAGGGTTGAGAGAAGCACGACACATTTTCTTGGTGGGAGTTTGCAGCGGCTTAAGGCCGCTGCTTTTTCTTGGCCTGCCTTGGCCCGCGCCATCCCATCGAAAATGTGCTTGTGCCCATCAGTGCGCTGGCGCGCTCAGGTTGGCGGCTTCCTGGTCCTTGGGCTCCATGCCTTCTGCGCACAAGCGGGTGACCAACACCTGATCGATGCGGTAGCTGTCCACGTCCATGACTTCGAACTTGTAGCCGCCCCAGTTGACCGAGTCCGTGCGGCGCGGGATGCGGCGCAGCATCACCATCAAAAAGCCCGCCATGGTGTCGTAGTCCTCGAAGTGCGGGAATTCAGCGATATGCAGCGCATGGACCACATCCTCAATGGGTGTGATGCCATCGATGAGCCACGAGTGTTCGTCGCGCTGCACGATCAGCTCCTCATCGTCTGGCCCGATCAGGTCGCCCATGACTGTGCTCATGACATCGTTGAGGGTGACCACGCCCACCACCAGGCTGTATTCGTTGACCACCACGGCAAAATCTTCGCCAGCCTGGCGGAACTGCTCCAGAGTTTCGGCCAGCGACAGCCGGTCGGGAATCACCAGCGCCTTTTGCAGCAAGCTGTCATCGCTCAAGGAAATGGGCTGGTTGTTCAGCGCTCGCTGCAGCAGATCCTGGGCATCGACATAGCCGATCACGTGGTCGATGTCGCGGTCGCACACCGGATAGGTGGAGTAGGGCTCAGCCCCGATTCGGGCCCGGATCAGCGCATCGCTGTCGTTTTGCAGGAAAAATGCAATGCGATCCCGGGCCGTCATAGCGCTGGTCACTAGGCGGTTGTCCAGGTCGAAGAGATTGGCGATGACGCGCTGCTCGTTCTGGGCAAGTACCCCGGCCTGGGTGCCGGCCTCGGTCATGGCCAGAATGTCCTCGGAGGTGATGCGCTCGTCACGCAACATGGGCAAGCCCAATACCTTGAAGACCAAATCGCTGATCTTGCTGTAGAACCACACCAAGGGCTTGAGCAGCGTGATCACCAGCAGCATGGGCCGGTAAACCCGCATGGCCACGCGTTCGGGCTCAACCATGCTCAGGCGCTTGGGCAGGATGTCGGAAAACAGAATGAACAGCGACGTGATCAACAGGAATGAAATCCAAAACCCCAATGTGCTGGCATGGTTGCTATCCAGCCAATGCGCCAGCACGCTGCTGATGAAGGGGCTGAAAGCACCTTCGCCGATGATGCCGCCGAGGATGGCAATGCCGTTCTGCGCCACCTGCACGACGGTAAAGTAGTCGCCCGGCTGCTCCTGCATCTGCAATACCTTGGGCGCGCGCTGGTCGCCATCTGCGGCCAACTGGCGCAGGCGAATGCGCCGCGAGGCTGCCAGGGCAATTTCCGCCATCGAGAAAAAGCCGCTGGCGACGATGAGCACGACGATCAAGAACAGGCTTTGCTGGGTGGACATAAAGACAAGGGCCTCATCCCATGATTGAGCGCCCGCAGCAAAATCGTAAACGGGCACTCAGCACAGCAGGCAACAGGCGGCACGCTTTTGGGCCTGCGCGCCATGTGACTTTCAGGGACGTCGGCGCCCGCCAATAGCCAAGCCGCTGTGCTGCAACGGCGATATACCACCTTTGTGCCCGGATTTGTTGCGGTTGCCGGCATTGCCACTGCGGCGGCGTGTGCGTTCGGCCATGCTGTCCACGCTAGTGCGCATAGGGTCTGGTTGGCGACCGCTGTCACCGCGATAGGCTGGGGCCAGAGACATTCCCGCCTGCGTGCCCAGGTGCGCATCGGCGCGCAGCATAGGATCTCGCGGCGAGCGCTGTTGGCCCGAGGCGTTGCCCGTACCTCGCGGCTTATTGGCGCTGCGCTGCGATTTGTTGGACGGCGCACGGGCCCGCGTTGGAGCGTTCGTTGCCCCTGCGGCCTCATCTTTGGTGGCCGGCGTACTGCGCGCTGGGCGATTGCTGCGACCTCCAGCGCGGAAGCGGTTGCGCCGCTTGATGGGCTTGCCGTTGGCATCCAGCGGGCGCTGGGATGTAGGCGCGCTGTGCTCCGCATCTGCATTGCTTTGCGCTTGCTGCTCGTGCGGATCTTGCGATGGGCCCGATGGCTCGGCTGCAGGCTGTGCTTTCTTGCGGCTGGGGGCGGTGTTCTTCTTGGCGCTGATGCGCTCGAGCATTTCGCGCCGTGCGGCCTTGGCGGCGGCCTGCATGACTTCGCGGCTGGGTGGCTTGCCGGCTCCGCCCCAAAGGGTTTGGCGTCCCATTGCGATGGGCTCTGCCACTTCGCCTTCTGCGGGGCCGAACTCGGGCATGGGCTCGACGGGGATCTCCTGCTTGGTGAAGCGCTCAATCTCCATCATGAAGCCTTCTTCGTCGAGGCAAACCAGGCTGACGGCATGGCCCTCGTTGCCTGCGCGGCCCGTGCGTCCGATGCGGTGCACGTAGTCCTCAGGTACGTTGGGGATTTCGTAGTTGACGACGTGCGGCAGCTCGTCGATGTCGATGCCGCGCGCGGCGATGTCTGTGGCCACCAGCACGCGCAGCTCGCCGGACTTGAAGCGCGACAGCGCCTGCGTACGCGCCGACTGGCTCTTGTTGCCATGCAATGCCATGGCGGAAACGCCATTCTTGTTGAGGAATTCGGCCACATGGTTGGCGCCGAACTTGGTGCGGGTGAAGACCAGCACCTGGCTCCAGTCGCGCGAGGTAATGATGTGCAGCAGGGCGGCCTTTTTCTGCTGGCGCCCAACAGGGCAAATCACCTGGCTGATGCGCTGCACGGTGGTGTTGGGCGGCGTGACCTGAATGTGCTGCGGATTGCGCAGCAAGCCCTGCGCCAGCTGTTTGATCTCATTGCTGAACGTGGCTGAGAACAGCAGCGATTGCTTTTGCGCCGGCAACAGCGCCAGCACCTTGCGCACGTCGTGGATGAAGCCCATGTCGAGCATGCGGTCGGCTTCGTCAAGCACGAGGTACTGCACCCCGCTCAAATCCACATGGCCCTGGGCATGCAAGTCCAGCAGGCGGCCGGGCGTGGCCACCAAAATGTCCACGCCCTTTTGGATGCGCTGGATCTGCGGCGTCATGCCAACTCCGCCAAAAATCACGGTGGACTGGATGTCCAAGTACTTGCTGTAGGCGCGGATGTTGTCTTCGATCTGCGCGGCCAGCTCACGGGTGGGGGTGAGGATCAGGGCGCGGATGGCTCGGGCCTGGCCTGCGGGCGCCGGGGCCTGGCGCAGGCGCTCAAGCAAGGGCAGGGTGAAGGCGGCTGTCTTGCCAGTGCCGGTCTGGGCGCCTGCGAGCAGGTCGTGCCCGGCAAGAATCAGAGGAATGGATTGGGCTTGAATGGGAGTGGGCTGGGTGTAGCCCAACTCTGTCACGGCCGCGATGATGTCGGCCGACAGCGTCAAGGATTCAAATGTCACAGCAAAGGGCACTCAAGGGTGCTCGGGGTTGGGTTATTGCCCGCAGCCAGCAAGGGCTGCTGGGCTGCGCAGTACAGGGCGGTAGGCGTTGTTGATTAGAATTGTGCGGCTGTGGAAAGCGCGGTCCAGCCAGCCGGGGCAACGCAACGAGGGTCTGTGGTTTTGGTCGACTGCAATCCAAAACGCGCGCATTCTCTCATAAGTAGCGCCGCTGTGCGGATTTTTATGTATCCGTATGAAATCTTCCCTGCAATGGGCCCTGTACCCGAAGTGGGCCGATCCCATGCCCACGGCCAGCCCGCGTGGCGTTTGTTTTTTTAGGAATTGATTTTTCAATGGCACAGTATGTGTATTCGATGAACCGTGTGAGCAAGACGGTTCCGCCCAAGCGGCAGATTCTCAAAGACATTTCCCTGAGTTTTTTTCCGGGGGCGAAGATTGGCGTACTGGGCCTGAACGGTTCGGGCAAGTCCAGCCTGCTGAAGATCATGGCCGGGCTGGACAAGGAGATCGAGGGCGAAGCCATCCCCATGCCGGGCCTGAAAATCGGCTATCTGCCGCAGGAGCCTCAGCTCAACCCTGAGCAAACCGTGCGCGAATGCGTGGAGGAGGCCATGGGCGAAGTGCTGGCCGCGCGCGCCGAGCTGGAAAAGGTGTATACCGCCTATGCCGAGCCCGATGCGGATTTCGATGCGCTGGCCGCCGAGCAGGCGCGCCTGGAGGGCATCATTGCCGCGGCAGGCACGGACTCTGAGCACCAGCTGGAAATTGCCGCCGATGCCTTGCGCTTACCCCCTTGGGATGCTGTCATTGGCCACCTCTCGGGCGGGGAAAAGCGCCGCGTGGCGCTGTGCCGTCTGCTGCTGTCCAAGCCCGACATGCTGCTGCTCGATGAGCCGACCAACCACCTGGATGCCGAAAGCGTGGATTGGCTGGAGCAGTTCCTGCAGCGCTTTCCGGGCACTGTCGTGGCCATTACGCACGACCGTTATTTCCTCGACAACGCGGCCGAGTGGATCCTGGAGCTCGACCGTGGCCATGGCATCCCCTACAAGGGCAACTACAGCGAATGGCTGACGCAAAAACAGGCGCGCCTGGAGGCCGAGCAAAAGGGCGAGGAAGCCCGCGCCAAGGCGCTGAAGAAAGAGCTGGAGTGGGTGCGGCAGAACGCCAAGGGCCGCCAGGCCAAGAGCAAGGCTCGCATTGCTCGCTTCGAGGAGCTGTCGGACTACGAATACCAAAAGCGCAACGAGACGCAGGAGATCTTTATCCCTGTGGCCGAGCGCCTGGGCACCAAGGTGATCGAGTTCAAGAACGTGAGCAAGTCCTTTGGCGACCGCCTGCTGATCGACAACCTCAGCTTCAACATCCCGGCTGGCGCCATCGTGGGCATCATTGGCCCCAACGGCGCGGGCAAGTCCACGCTGTTCAAGCTCATTGCCGGGCGCGAACAGCCCGACAGCGGTACGGTGGAGATTGGGCCGACCGTGCAAATGGCCTATGTGGACCAAGCGCGCGATGACCTGGCCAACGACAAAACCGTCTGGGAGGACATCTCTGGCGGGCTGGACATCATCACTGTGGGCAAATTCCAGATGCCCAGCCGGGCCTATGCCGGCCGCTTCAACTTCAATGGCGGCGACCAGCAGAAAAAGGTCGGCAACCTCTCCGGCGGGGAGCGCGGTCGCCTGCACTTGGCCAAGACCTTGCTGACTGGTGGCAATGTGCTGCTGCTGGACGAACCTTCGAACGATTTGGACGTAGAAACGCTGCGCGCGCTCGAAGACGCCTTGCTCGAATACGCGGGCACGGTGTTGGTCATCAGCCACGACCGCTGGTTCCTTGACCGCATTGCCACGCACATTTTGGCTGCTGAGGGCGACAGCCAGTGGGTATTCTTCGACGGAAACTACCAAGAATACGAAGCTGACAAGAAAAAGCGTCTGGGTGAAGAAGCTGCACAGCCCAAGCGGGTGCGCTTCAAGGCGCTGAAATAACCGGCGTGCGCCTTTGTTGCGCCGGGCTCTTGGTTCTCGTCGACTTCGGACGAAAGCAAAGGGCCCGCGCCAGACGCTGAGTGAGGCGGCTGCCGGGGGCGGCCAGCGAGTCGGCAGCATGGCATGGACAGGCACAGACCCATGCCGACGTAGAGGAGGAATGACCCATGGTGCAAAACCAGGCCAACTGGCCAATATTCAGAAACGGGGTGGTTGCAGCTTTGCGCGAGAGCTCGGGTCTGATTCGCCGGGTGCTGCGCGACACTGGTGCGCGGGTGGCCCAAAATCAGGAGGGCGGCGCTGGCCCTGCCAATCCACAGCTGATTTCCAAGGCATTGCGCTGGATGGATTTGCATCATGAGCAATGGGTGCAGGCCTACCCGGGCTATTTGTTGCAAGCCTTCTCGGAGGTGCTGGAGTTCGATCCTTACAGCCAAGATGATGAAGTCATCTCAGGTCTTGGGGATATTGACCTGCACACCACGTTTTCGATCCAGTCCAAATCTGACCTGATGCATGTACACCGCACTTTGGAAGCGGCGGTGGAAAACGCTCTGGAGCGCTTGGATGGCCTGGTCAGCGCGGCGCGGGGCTACGACTACATCCGCAGCAACCGCAACCCTCTGCGGCCGGAGAACTACCTGCATGCCATGCAGAAAATGCTCGAAGCCAGCGAAGGAGAGGAAATCGTCAGGGTTTTGATCCTGAAAAGCTTTGCCGCCGCGTTGGCGCCGGTGCTCAACCGCACCTATTTCCTGCTGACCAATCAAATGTCCGAGGCAGGCATTGAGTCGGTGCAAAAACGGGCCACAGGCTTTGGCGCCATGACCACTGGCTTTGGTGATGTGTCCTATTTGCAGGTCAACGCCATCGATCCGGCTGCAGAGCGGTTGCTCACCAGAGAGGAGCTACTCGAAGGCCTGGGGGCGGATGCTGCGCACTACATGCTCAAAAGCAAAAAGTTGCTTCAGGCGGGGGCACAAGAGCGCGCCGACTCCAACGCTGTTGCTCCGCCAGCTCCACCGCAGAGTTCGGCGCGCCCCATGCCGCCCCAGCAAGCCCCAAGCCCAACATCGACAACAGTGTCAATGGGGGGCGAGGTGAGCGAAGGCAAGCTCAGCAGCCTGCAGGATTTGCTGCTTGCCGTGGTGAGGGACGTGGCCCACCTGCAGCCTTTGAAGGAAATCGTGGCGCAGCTGCAGCCCTGCCTGCGTCGCCTGGTACAAAACGACCCGGCGTTCCTGCGTGATGCCCATCATCCGGCGCGCTTGTTCTTGAGCAAAGTCCAGGCAGTTGCCAAACAGTTCCCCCATGTGGATAGCCCTGGATGCCAGGATTTTCTGCGCCGAGTGGCCAGCATCAGCGCCACCGGTCGCCTGGCGCAAGCCCGCTCGGCAGAGCCTTTCAAACTGGCCTACGCCCAGTTGCAAGCGGGCGAGATGGGAACAGCAGCTGTGACGACGGCGCAGGCATCGCAGGCTGCAGCGCGCACGCATCACTCAGGCCAACCAGTCGCAGCAAAGCCTGCACCCTCACCCCAGGCTCAGGCCTTGTTCGATGCCGTTGTGACACGGGCCCAGGCTTTGCCATTTTTTGCTGCTGCCGACCCTTGGGTGCAGAAGTTCATTGCAGGGCCCTGGGCCAAGGTCATCGTGCGTGCGATTTTGCGACAGGAGCCGCAGCAGGGAGCTGGCCTGGATGTACAAACCCTGCTGGCCAAAGATCCCAAGGGCTATGCGGCTCTGGTGCCGCTGCTGCTCACCAGTGTGCAAAAGCAGTATTTGCAGCAGGCCGAACCAGGTTTGCTGCACTCCATTGCCGAAATGCACCAAAAGCTGCATGTGGGTTTGCTGAGTGTGGGGGTTGATCGCAATCAGGCCGAATCGGTCATTGCCAAGATCAAAAAGCTGCACCAGCAAGCCTTGGCAGCGGCAGCTGCTGCTGCCCCAGCAGGAGCCTCCGCCGCGGCTCAATCCCATGGCGGCACCCTGCCCAAGTTGACGCATGAGCACATGGCAGACCAACAAGCCCCATCGTCTGAGGCGCTACCAGCTGAAGGCACAGGCCAGCTGCCCGACGCCTTGCAGCAAATGCGGGTGGGCCAGTGGTACATGATCGGCGAGACAGGGCAGCCATTGCGCACCCAGCTGACCTGGGCCAACCCCGAGCGGGGGCTGATGATGTTCACGTCTGCCGATGGCAGCAACCAAACCATGACCTACCGCCGCCTGGTGCAGCTGTACCAGCAGGGGCACTTTACGGCTCTGAACGAATAAAAGAGCCTGCCGCTGAGTGCCCGAAAGGCCTTTGAACAAGCTTTGGGCTTGACGCAGGAAGGACGGCGCCCCTATGCCCCGGCCTGCGTTTTGGCCTCCCCCAGCTCGATCAAGACAGGCGCATGGTCGCTGGGCTTTGGCCACTTGCGCGGAGTGCGGTCAATCCAGCAGCGCTGCAGCTTTGGGCGCAGCGCAGTGCTGACGAGGATGTAGTCGATGCGCAGCCCACGGTTTTTCTGAAAACCCAGCATGCGGTAATCCCACCACGAGAAGCTTTTCTCGGGCTGCTCAAAGCAGCGGAAGGCATCCACCAGGCCCATATCCAGCAAATCCTGAAAGGCCTGGCGCTCCTGCTGCGTGTGATGAATGCTGCCGCGCAAGCCTTCCGGATCCCAGGAGTCGCAGTCCTGCGCAGTGATGTTGAAGTCGCCCATCAACACCAGATACTCGTATTGCTGCAGCTGCGCCTGCACGAACTGCTTGAGGTGCGCCAGCCAGTGCATCTTGTAGGCAAACTTCTCGCTGCCAGGCTCCTGGCCATTGACGAAATAGGCATTGATAACCCGCAGCTGGCCCCATTCCGAGTCCACGCTGGCGCTGATGACGCGCGACTGTGGATCGTCCAGACCCGGCAGATTGCGCACCACTTCATGCGCCGGGCTGCGGTGCAGCAGCGCCACACCGTTGTATGTGGGCTGGCCCAGCACCGTGGCGCAGTAGCCCGATTCCTGCAACTGCGCGTGGGGAAAGCGCTCGTCGGTCAGCTTGAGCTCTTGCATGCCCAGCACATCCACCGGATTGGCCTGAAGCCACTGCTGTACCTGTGGCAGGCGCACATTGAGTGAATTCACATTCCAAGAGGCGAGGGTCAGTGCCATGGGTTTGGAGAGCAAAGGAAAAGAAAATGGCCGTGCCGCAGACGAGCCGGGCAAGGCCATGCAAAGACTTTGAAAATAGTGCTCAAGTAGCGGAGCTGCTCGGCGGAACGTAGCCAGCCGCCTGATCGGCGCCCGTTCCGAAAAAGTGCTGCTCCATCTGGCGCGCCAGGTACTGGCGTGCGCGTGCATCGGCCAGGTTCAGGCGGTTTTCATTGACCAGCATGGTCTGGTGGCGCAGCCAGGCGTCCCAGGCCTCCTTGCTGACGTTGTTGAAAATGCGTTGGCCAAGTTCCCCAGGGTAGGGGGGGAAGTCCAGACCGGGGGCTTGGGTGCCCAGCTTGATGCACTGAACCATGCGGGTCATTGCGCGATGCTCCTTGGGAGTGTTGGGGTAAGAGATGATGCTGCGAAATGCCTGCGCCGCCGGATAGGCGGCGCAGCTCAAAGGTCCTTAGGTTGGTGGCCAGCGGTCTCAGCGCAGACGACTGATCTCGCGCTGAATGCCCTCGATGTCAGCCTGCACGCGCTCGATATTTGCCTTGAGTTCTGCCGTGCGCTCAATGTAGCCCTGGGGGTTGCGCAACTCCAACGCCGTGCGCACAGGAGCGCCGTTGTTGTATTCAGCCTCCAGCGTGGCCAGACGCTCTTTGGATTTGCGCAATTCGGCTTCCAGGATGGTGCGGGCATCGGCATCGCGGTTGCGCTGCGTGGATTGATCGACCCTGGGCGCATTGACCGGTGCGGGGGCGCTGCTTTGTCGTTGACTGCCGCCTGAGGAGGATGAGGATGTGCTGCGCCGCGCTGCCGGAGCCCTTCCAGAGCTTTGGATGACGGTGACATTGCCACCCTCGACAAGCCTGCACCCCTGGCGCTTGGATGCGCCCGAGGCATTGGTGTACTCATTGCCGCAGCGGTAGACGCGCTCTTGCGCGAAGGCGGCAGTCCCCAGGACTGCGAGCACCAAAGCGATCACGCTGGATTTTTTCATGACGACACTCTCTCATTGATTGGAATCACCGGCTGCCAATGCTGCATGCCGTGGGTCTGTACAGGCCAAGGCATGGGGCGATGCGGCCCTGACGCCAATTGCAGCGCCTTATCTGGCTGACGACGCGCATTTTCGGCATCGATTCTAAACCAAGCCCCCCTTGAAGAGGCCCTGCGGCAGACTGTGCTGGACAAGACAAGAGGGTTGGAAAAATGCGTCCGATCAGGCGCTTAGAGCGCGTTGGGCCGATTCGATGGTGTTGGCCAGCAGCATGGTGATGGTCATGGGGCCGACGCCACCGGGCACAGGGGTAATCCAGGAGGCCACTTGCTGCACTTGCTCAAAGTCCACATCGCCGCAGAGTTTGCCCTGAGCGTTGCGGTTCATGCCCACGTCGATGACCACGGCCCCGGGCTTGACCATCTCGCGCGTGATCAGCTTTTCCTTGCCTACGGCCGCAACCAGTACATCCGCCTGGCGCGTGATGGCCCCTAGATCGGCTGTGGCGCTGTGGCAGACGGTGACGGTGGCGCTGCGCGCCAGCAGCATCATGGCCATGGGCTTGCCAACGATGTTGCTGCGCCCGACGACCACGGCGTGCTTGCCGCGCAGCTCATAGTCGATGGCGTCCAGCATTTGCAGGCAGCCGTGCGGCGTACAGGGCCAGAAGCCGCCTGGCAGGCCGGTCATCAACGCGCCGGCGCTGGCGACGTGAAAGCCATCGACGTCCTTTTCCGGGGCAATGGCTTCGATCACGGCATCGGCATCCAGATGCTTGGGCAGGGGCAGCTGTACCAGGATGCCGTGAATGCTGGTATCCGCATTGAGCGTTGCGATGTGCCCAAGCAGCTCTTCCTGGCTGGTCTGGGCCGGCAGCTTTTGCAGCACGGAGTGGATGCCTGTTTCCTCACAGGCCTTGATCTTGTTGCGTACGTAGACCTGCGAGGCCGGGTCCTCGCCCACCAGCACCACGGCCAGCCCGGGGCGCAGGCCCTGGTCGGTCAGGGCCTGGGCTTGCTGGGCGATTTGCTGTCGCAGTTTTTTCGAAAGGGCAAGGCCGTCGATGAGTTGGGCGGGCATGGTGTCAAGTCGTCACGAAGGGAGGGGGCGGAAAGTCCGCAGAAAAAAAGTTTCAGAACCCGTTTTGCACAGGCTCTCATCGCCTGTTTTCAGGCCACTGGGCCGCCCAGGGCCACCTTGAGCAGATCGGCCACGGTGTTGGCGCCGAGCTTTTCCATGATGTTGGCGCGGTGCGCTTCCACCGTCTTGATGCTGATGTTCAGGTCATCGGCAATTTGCTTGTTCAGGCGCCCGGCGA
This sequence comes from Vandammella animalimorsus, assembly GCF_002288875.1. Taxonomy (NCBI): domain Bacteria; kingdom Pseudomonadati; phylum Pseudomonadota; class Betaproteobacteria; order Burkholderiales; family Comamonadaceae; genus Vandammella; species Vandammella animalimorsus. The sequence goes on from NZ_NTBH01000001.1 coordinate 235,834, forward strand.
CGATGCGCTCGAGCACTTGGGATTCGCGCGCCGTCAGCTTGGCGAGCAGGGCTTCGCGCGTGGCCGCTTGCTGCTGGTTGGCAAAGCTGCTTTGGGCCTGTTCGAGCATGCGCGCCACCAAGCCGGTGATGGCTTGCTCTTCAAAAGGTTTTTGGATGAAATCGACCGCGCCTTTTTTCATGGTTTCCACGGCCATGGGCACGTCGCCGTGGCCAGTGATGATGGCCACGGGCAGGGCAGGGCAGCGCTCGACCAGCGATTCCTGCAGTTCCAGCCCGGACATGCCGCCCATGCGGATGTCAGTGATCAGGCAGGCGACCTCGCGCGGGTCGTAGTGGCTCAGAAAGGATTCGGCGCTGTCAAAGCAGCGCACATGGAAGTCGCGCCCCTCCAGCAGCCACTGCAGAGAGTCGCGGATGGCCTCATCGTCATCCACGATATAAACCGTGCCTTTTTTATTGCCAATCGTCATGCCATCGTCCTGTCATGGTGTGGGGGTGCATTGCCGCAGCCCCCCTGCTTGTACGGGACGCTGGGGCAGGCCACAGCGGGGCCTGTGCGGGGGCTTGGGCTCAGGGCTGCGCCGTCCTTCAGCCCAAAATGGGATCGGCTGGTCCAGCCTCGGGCGCATGTGGGTTCTGCGCGGCCGGCAGCCAGAAGGAAAATTCACAGCCTGTTACCAGGGCGTCATTGTAGAGGTTGCGCACTTGCATTTTTCCTTGGTGGGATTCGATGATGCTGCGGCACAGATTCAGGCCGATGCCCATGCCATCTTGCTTGGTGGAATAAAACGCATCAAAGAGGTGCTGCAAGACTTCTTCGGGCAAGCCGGGGCCTTGGTCTGCAATGCGAAACCGCAGGCCTGTACCGTCGCGGTGCACGATCAGCTCGATGCCGCGCCGCTGCGGCGGCAGATCAGCGCCATCAATGGCCTCGGCGGCATTTTTCAACAGGTTGATCAGCACCTGCTCAATCAGGATGGCATCGGCATGCAGTGGCGGCAAATGGGCTTCGGTTTGCACGCTCAGACGCACATTGCGCCGGCGGATTTCGATGTTGGCCAGCTCGACGGCCTCGCCAACCAGGCGCTGGGCCTGGCAGGGCTCGCGCTGCGACTGGCTGCGTTGCACGAAGGAGCGAATGCGGTGGATGACTTGCCCAGCGCGCACAGCCTGGTGGGCGGTCTTCTCCAGCGGCAGCAGCAGCTGCTCCTTTTCGATGGAATTGCTCTGAATGCGCGCAATCATGCCGCCCACGTAGTTGCTGATGGCTGCCAAGGGTTGGTTGAGCTCGTGCGCCACGCTGGAGGCCATCTCCCCCATGGTCATCAGGCGGTTGACGCTTTCCATTTTCTGTATCTGACGTGAGGCCTGTTCCTCGGCCTGCTTGCGCTTGCTGATGTCCGTGGCAATCAGCATCTGCGCCAGTCGGCCATCGACCCATTCGAGGTAGCGAGAGCGCACCTCCAGCCATTTGCCCAAGGATTCGACGTAAATTTCGGCGCGCTCGGAGCTGGCGCTGGTGAGCATGTCCGCCGGCAGGCCCATCAGCAAATCCTCGGGCTCCGCATCGCTTTGGCCCTCCGCGCTGCCTTGCTGAGCTTGGCTGGAGCTGCGCTCGCCAGCTTGGGCCAGCATTTGCAAATGCCCGGCACTGTGCGTGCCAAACCATTGGCGGTAAAGGCGGTTGGCAAACAGCAGCTCTTTGCTGCCCAGCGGGGTGATGCTGATGGAGGCATCGAGCGATTCGAGCACCAGCGTGAAGCGCTCGTGTGCGGTGGCCAGCTGCTGGCGGATGCGGTTGGGTTCGGTGATGTCGTTGATGGTGGTCAGCCAACCGACCTGCGTGCCGCTCTCGTCGCGCAGCGGCGTCAAAAAAACCCGGGCATCGAACGAGGTGCCATTCTTGCGCCGCATCCTCAGCTGCAAACCACCCGGATAGTGCCTGCCATCGAGCTCGGCCTGGAAGCGCTGCTGCAAAATCTCCCGATCCTGGCGCGGCCAGTAGGGGAAGGGCGCCTTCATGCCCACCATTTCGTCCTGGCTCCAGCCCACCATGCGGCTGAAGGCCGCGTTGGTATAGGTCGTCGTGCCCTGCATGTCCAGTGCGCGGATGCCGGTGGTCAAGGCGTTTTCGATTGCCAGGCGGAAGTTGTACTCCTGGCGTAGATGGCGCTGCGTTTGCAAGCGCCTGCGGCTCAAGCGCCAGTTCATCCACAGCATGCCCACTGTGCTCAAACCCAGCAGCAGCAGCAGCAGCGACAGCGCGCGCGTGGTCATGTCCCGGTCGGAGCGATACAGAGCCACATTCAGGCGCCATTGCCCTCCCAGCGCCTGCACAGGCACGGCCAGTTGCGTCGGGGCCTGCTGAGCAGGATCCCAAGCGAAGCTGGCTTTGGCATCAGCAGCTTGTGCCGGCGCTGCGCCAGCAATGAGCTGGCCTTGCGCATCGAGCAATGACACAGCCAGGCCATTGGTCAGGCGCGCCTCGTTCAACGCGGCATTGAGCAGCAGGTGCGGCGCGTACTCCGCCATCACCGCCCCAAGCGGGTGGCCGTTGATTGCGATGGGGATGAAAAACTGCAGCACGGCCGGATGGACTTCCTGGCTTTGCTGCTCTTGCCCGGCTACGCTGCGCCAATGGCTTTGCAGCGCATCCTCGGGCGCGATGCCATGCACCACTTGCCCCAGATTGCGGCGCAGGCTGCTGGGGACCATGGCCGAATGGTGGCTGCTGACAACGCGCTGGCTGGCATCGAACCAGGTCAGCGCGTACAGCGCCCGGTCACGCCCGATGAGCGTGCGTGCGCCCTGGTCAAAGCCAGTGTTGGAGTTGGGCGAGAGCATGTCCAACACCAGACGCTGGATTTGATCCTGCCGCGAGAGCAGCTGCTCGTTCAAGCGCAGCAGCAGAAACTGTGTGTGCTGCTGCAGCAGTTGCTTCTCACGGGCCTGCTCCTCACTGCGCAGGAAGCCATACGCCCCAGCCATGACGAGAACAAACAGCACCACGGACAGCAGCGGAATCAGCACGCTGAGCCGCTCCAGGCGCAGCCAAGTGGGCGTTTTCTTGCCATTGGCAGCGCGGATGGGGTTGTGCAGCGGGGAGGCGGTTTCGGGCATGCGCAGGGCGGGCAAGGGGGAAATGCCCATGCCCAAGTCGTCAAAGAAAAGGGGGCTTATTGTGCCGGCCCGTTGCAATGGCCTGGCCAAACCTCTCAAGAAGCCTTTGCGGCCGCAGAAATCCGCTTTAATTTTCTTGATGCGAAAAACACTGTCTCAATTTGAAAAACCCTCCCGGCAAACGTGCGACACTTCAGCCGCTGCCACCCCTGTTGCCACCCCTGTGATGGGCGCCCCGCCCGCTCGCTTTGTATGAAGGCGGGCGGGCCGGTGGCAGGTAAAGATTCCGCGTTTCCCCTAGGTATTGCCGCTGCCTTTCTGGCTGCTGAGCCCGGTGGACTCGGGTAGATTTCCAGCGGTGTGCTGCAAAGCATCGTGATTTCATGAAATGGAGACTGGACGATATGAGCGATCAGACAAGCATGACGGGCAAGGCACTGGCGGCCACGGACGCCGTGGACACCGACGCCCAGGAAACCCGCGAGTGGCTGGATGCGCTGTCCGCCGTGATCGACCGCGAGGGCGCCGAGCGGGCGCACTTTCTGATCGAGGAGCTGCTGGAGCACGCGCGCCAGCACAGCATCGACCTGCCGTTTTCCGCCACTACCGGCTACGTCAACACCATCGAGCCTGAGCAGGAGGCGCGCTGCCCCGGCAACATCGCCCTTGAAAAGCGCCTGCGCGCCTACATGCGCTGGAACGCCATGGCCATGGTGGTGCGCGCCAACCGCCTCAACCCCGACGACGGGGGCGATCTGGGCGGGCACATTGGCTCGTTCGCCTCGCTGGCCTCCATGCTGGGCGCGGGTTTCAACCACTTTTGGCACGCCGAGAGCGAGTACCACGGCGGCGACTGCCTCTACATCCAGGGCCACAGCGCGCCGGGCATTTACGCGCGCGCCTATCTGGAAGGGCGCATCACCGAGGCGCAGATGGACAGCTTCCGCCAGGAGGTCGATGGCAAGGGCCTGTCCAGCTACCCGCACCCCAAGCTGATGCCCGAGTTCTGGCAGTTCCCCACCGTCAGCATGGGCCTGGGGCCGCTGATGGCCATTTACCAGGCGCGCTTTCTGAAGTACTTGCAGGCGCGCGGCATCGCCAACACCGAGGGGCGCAAGGTCTGGGCCTTCATGGGCGATGGCGAGATGGACGAGCCCGAGAGCCTGGGCGCCATTGGCCTGGCCGCGCGCGAAAACCTGGACAACCTGATCTTCGTCATCAACTGCAACCTGCAGCGCCTGGACGGCCCGGTGCGCGGCAACGGCAAGATCATCCAGGAGCTGGAGGGCGAGTTCCGCGGCAGCGGCTGGAACGTAATCAAGCTGATCTGGGGCAAGGGCTGGGACGAGCTGCTGGCGCGCGACAAGAGCGGCAAGCTCAAGCAGCTGATGATGGAGACGCTGGACGGCGACTACCAGGCGCTGAAGGCCAACGACGGCGCCTACGTGCGCAAGCACTTCTTTGGCAAGTACCCGGAGACGGCCAAGCTGGTCGAGCACATGAGCGACGATGAGATCTGGGAGCTGCGCCGCGGCGGCCACGAGCCGAGCAAGGTGTACGCGGCCTTCCACGCCGCGCACCACCACAAGGGCCAGCCCACGGTGCTGCTGGTCAAGACGGTGAAGGGCTACGGCATGGGCAAGGCCGGCGAGGGCAAGAACACCGTGCACCAGACCAAGAAGCTCAGCGACGAGGACGTGCGCTACATCCGCGACCGCTTCGGCATCCCCGTGCCCGACAGCGAGCTGGACAAGCTGCCCTACTACAAGCCGGCCGACGACACGCCGGAGATGAAGTACCTGCACGAGCGCCGCCAGGCCCTGGGCGGCTACCTGCCCAAGCGCCGCACCAAGGCCGACGAGAGCTTCACCATCCCCAGCCTGGAGACCTTCAAGGCCGTGCTGGAGCCCACGGCCGAGGGCCGCGAGATCAGCACTACCCAGGCCTTCGTGCGCTTTCTCACGCAGCTGCTGCGCGACAAGGCCTTTGGCCCGCGCGTGGTGCCCATTTTGGTGGACGAGGCGCGCACCTTCGGCATGGAAGGGCTGTTCCGCCAGATCGGCATCTACAACCCGCGCGGCCAGCAGTACACCCCGGTCGATAAAGACCAGGTGATGTACTACAAGGAAGCCACCGACGGCCAGATCCTGCAAGAAGGCATCAACGAAGCCGGCGGCATGGCCAGCTGGATTGCGGCGGCCACCAGCTACAGCACGTCCAACCGCATCATGATGCCGTTTTACGTGTTCTATTCCATGTTCGGCTTCCAGCGCGTGGGCGATCTGGCCTGGGCCGCGGGCGACATGCAGGCGCGCGGCTTCTTGCTGGGCGGCACCAGCGGGCGCACCACGCTCAACGGCGAGGGCCTGCAGCACGAGGACGGGCACAGCCACATCCTGGCCGGCACCATCCCCAACTGCATCAGCTACGACCCCACCTTCGCGCACGAAGTGGCCGTCATCCTGCACCACGGCCTCAAGCGCATGGTGGAAAAGCAGGACAACGTGTTCTATTACCTGACCCTGCTCAACGAAAACTACGCCATGCCCGGCCTCACGCCCGGCACCGAGGAGCAGATCATCCGCGGCATGTACCTGTGCCAGCGCGGCGCGCAGGCGCCCGTGCAGCGCGTGCAGCTGCTGGGCAGCGGCACCATCTTGCGCGAGAGCATCGCCGCCCAGGCCCTGCTGGCGCAGGACTGGGGCATTGCCGCCGACGTGTGGAGCTGCCCCAGCTTCAACGAACTGGCGCGCGACGGCCAGGACTGCGCGCGCTGGAACCTGCTGCACCCCACCGAGACGCCGCGCCAGCCCTTCGTGGCGCAGCAGCTGGCCGGGCACGAGGGGCCGGTGATCGCCGCCACCGACTACATGAAGAACTACGCCGAGCAAATCCGCCCCTTCATGCCCAAAAACGAGCAAGGCGCGGCCCGCAGCTACACCGTGCTGGGCACTGACGGCTTTGGCCGCAGCGACTTCCGCCGCAAGCTGCGCGAGCACTTCGAGGTGGACCGCCACTACATCGTGCTGGCCGCGCTCAAGGCCCTGGCCGACGAGGGCAAGCTGCCCGCCGCGCGCGTGGCCGAGGCCATCGCCAAATACGGCATCCAGGCCGACAAGATCAACCCGCTGCACGCCTGAGGCGGCCAGGAAGGAGACAACACATGGCATTGGTTGAAGTCAAGGTCCCCGACATTGGCGACTTCTCGGACGTGGCCGTCATCGAGCTGTTGGTGCAGCCCGGCGACGCGGTGAAGGCCGAGCAAAGCCTGATCACCGTGGAGAGCGACAAGGCCAGTATGGAAATCCCCAGCAGCCACGCTGGCGTGGTCAAGGAGCTGAAAGTCAAGCTGGGCGACAAGGTCAGCGAAGGCGCCGTCGTGCTGCTGCTGGAGGCCGAAGGGGCGGAAGAAAAAACGGCCCCAGCGCCCGCTGCGCCAGCGCAAGCAGCTATCAAAAACGAAGCAAGCGCCGCGCCGGCGGAACCAGCACCGGCAGCGGCAGCCCCCGCCGCCAGCGGCCCGGTCGAAGTGCGCGTGCCCGACATTGGCGACTTCAAGGACGTGGCCGTGATCGAGGTGTTCGTGCAGCCGGGCGACACGGTGAAGGTGGAGCAATCGCTCATCACCGTGGAGAGCGACAAGGCCAGCATGGAAATCCCCAGCAGCCATGCGGGCGTGGTCAAGGAGATGAAGGTCAAGCTGGGCGACAAGCTCAACATGGGCGACGTGATCGCCGTGCTGGAGGCGGCTGCGCCGCCGGTTCAGCGTTCGGCGTCTGGCGTTGAGCGTGAATCTGCGCCCGCGCCCGCTGCGGCCTCTGCCGCCGCTGCATCCGCTTCTTCCCCCTCTCCCGCCCAGGCAGGAGAGGGCAGGGCGGTCGCCAACGCTGGCACCGCCGCCCCCGCCCACGACCCCACCAAACCCCCGCTGGGCCTGCCCCACGCCAGCCCCAGCGTGCGCAAGTTCGCGCGCGAGCTGGGCGTGCCGCTGGCCGAGGTCAAGGGCAGCGGCCCCAAGGGCCGCATCACGCAGCAGGACGTGCAGCAATTCACCCAGGCCGTCATGGCCGGCAGCCTGCAAACCCAGGCCCAGGCCGCCCGCGCGCCCGCCAGCAGTGCAGGTGTTGGCGGCGCCGGGCTGGATCTGCTGCCCTGGCCCAAGGTGGACTTCGCCAAGTTCGGCCCCGTCGAGGCCAAGCCGCTGTCACGCATCAAGAAGATCAGCGGCGCCAACCTGGCGCGCAACTGGGTGATGATCCCCCACGTCACCAACCACGACGATGCCGACATCACCGAGCTCGAAGCCCTGCGCGTGCAGCTCAACAAGGAAAACGAAAAGAGCGGCGTCAAAGTCACCATGCTCGCCTTCCTCATCAAAGCCTGCGTGGCGGCGCTGAAGAAATTCCCCGAATTCAACGCCAGCCTGGACGGCGACAACCTGGTCTACAAGCAGTACTGGAACATTGGCTTCGCCGCCGACACCCCCAATGGCCTGGTCGTGCCCGTCATCAAGCAGGCCGACGCCAAGGGCGTGATGCAAATCAGCCAGGAGCTGGCCGAACTCAGTAAAAAAGCCCGCGACGGCAAGGCCAGCCCGGCTGACATGCAGGGCGCGACCTTCACCATCAGCAGCCTGGGCGGCATTGGCGGCACCTACTTCACGCCCATCATCAACGCGCCCGAAGTGGCCATCCTCGGCGTATGCCGCAGCGAAATGCGCCCGCGCTGGAACGGCGAGAAATTCAAGCCCCGCCTGATGCTGCCGCTGTCCTTGAGCTACGACCACCGCGTCATTGACGGGGCGGCGGCTGCGCGCTTCAACGCCTATCTGGCCCAGGTGCTGGCGGACTTCCGCCGGGTCATGCTGTGAGCTTGGTTTCTGCCGCTGCCGCCACGGCCGCACCAGCCGCGTCTGGCGTGCCTGACATGCCTGATGCGCCGGCCGCGCTGGCTGTGCAGGCTGTGCAAGAGGCCCTGCGCGGCCTGCGCGCTCCCGTGGGCGTGTTCGACGCAGGCATTGGCAGCTACGCGCTGGTGCGGCTCATCCAGCAGCGCTGCCCGTGGCAGGACGTGATTTACCTGGCCGACCGCGCCAGCTTCCCCTATGGCGGCAAAACGCCTGCTGAGCTGGCCCATGCCGTGGAAGCGGCCATCGCCGCCCTGGCGCGCTGGGGCGCGGCGGCGGTGGTGCTGGCCTCCAACGCGCCCTCCGTCATGGTGCTGGACGCCGTGCGCCCGCGCAGCCCCGTGCCCGTGCTGGGCGTGCTGCCGCCCGTGCGCGAGGCGCTGGCGCGCTCGCGCAGCGGTCAGGTGGCGCTGCTGGGCGTGGCCTCGCTGGCGGGCAGCCCGCAAATCATCGACTACGTGGCGCGCCAGGCCCAGGGCCGCCCGGTGCGGGTGGTCAATGCCTCGCCCCTGGTCGAGCTGGTGGAAAGCGGCGCTTTCCTGTCCGACCCGGCCGGCACGCAAGCGCTGGTCAGCGACTTCATGCAGGCGCTGCGCCAGCAGCAGCCGGGGCTGGACGTGTGCACGCTCTCGTCCACCCATCTGCCCTGGCTGCGCCCCTTTTTCGAGCAGGCCGCGCCCGGCCTGGCCTTTCTGGACCCGGCGCAGACCGTGGTGGACGAGCTGGCCGCGCGCCTGCCCGCCCCGCCGCCGGAGGGCGCGGCGGCGCACGCTGGCCCTGCTGATGGCGCTGATGGCGCTGATGGCGTGGGCCGCGTGGTCTGCCTGGCCACCGCCTCGCCCGCCTACCCGCTGGCGGGCCTGCAAGACATGCTGGCGCGGCTGGGCGTGAGTCTGCCCGTGCACGCCGTGCAAGTTCTGCCCGCGCCGCTGCCTGCCCAACTTTGAATTGAACAAAAACAGGAGACTTTCCATGTCCACCATCGACATCCAAGTGCCCGACATCGGCGACTTTGCCGACGTGGCCGTCATCGAACTGCTGGTGCAGCCGGGCGACACGGTGAAGGTGGAGCAGTCGCTCATCACCGTGGAGAGCGACAAGGCCAGCATGGAAATCCCCAGCAGCCACGCGGGCGTGGTGAAGGAATTGAAGGTCAAGCTGGGCGACAAGGTCAGTCAAGGCACGGTCATCCTGACGCTGGAGGCCAGCGAGGCCAGTGCTGCGGCGAACCCTCCCCCGCTGGGGGAGGGTAGGGTGGGGGCAAGCGCCTCCACCCCAGCGGCGGTGGCCGCGCCCTCACCCCAACCCGCGCCCCAACCCGCGCCCCAAGCCGCCAGCTACCAAGGCAGCGCCGATGTGCAATGCGACGTGCTCGTGCTCGGCGGCGGCCCCGGCGGCTACAGCGCGGCCTTCCGCGCCGCCGATCTGGGCCTGAACGTGGTGCTCATCGAGCGCTACGCCACGCTGGGCGGCGTGTGCCTGAACGTGGGCTGCATCCCGTCGAAGGCGCTGCTGCACGTGGCCGCCGTGATGGACGAAGTGGGCCACCTGGCCGCGCTGGGCGTGAACTACGGCGCGCCCAAGCTCGACATCGGCAAACTGCGCGCCCACAAGGAAAAAGTCATCGCCAAGCTCACCGGCGGCCTGGGGGCGATGGCCAAAATGCGCAAGGTGAAAGTGCTGCGCGGCTATGGCAGCTTCGTCGGCGCCAACCATGTGCAGGTGGAAGAAACCAGCGGCAGCGGGCAAGAGAAAACCGGCGCCAAGCAAGTCGTGCAATTCCAGCGCGCCATCATCGCCGCGGGCAGCCAGGCCGTGCGCCTGCCCTTCATGCCCGAAGACCCACGCGTGGTCGATTCCACCGGCGCGCTGGCCCTCAAGGGCGTGCCCAAACGCATGCTGGTGCTGGGCGGCGGCATCATCGGGCTGGAGATGGGCACCGTCTACAGCACCCTGGGCGCGCGCCTTGACGTGGTGGAAATGATGGACGGCTTGATGCAAGGCGCCGACCGCGATCTGGTCAAGGTCTGGCAGAAGATGAACGCCCCGCGCTTTGACCACATCATGCTGGGCACAAAAACTGTGGCCGCCCGCGCCACCGACGCGGGCATCGAAGTCACCTTCGAGGGCGAAGGCGCGCCGCCGCCGCAAACCTACGACCTGGTGCTGCAAGCCGTGGGCCGCAGCCCCAACGGCAAGAAAATCGGCGCCGAAAACGCCGGCGTGGCCGTCACCGAGCGCGGCTTCATCCCCGTGGACGTGCAAATGCGCACCAACGCGCCGCACATCTTCGCCATTGGCGACATCGTGGGCCAGCCCATGCTGGCGCACAAGGCCGTGCACGAGGCGCACGTGGCAGCCGAAGTCATCGCTGGTGAGCTCAAGGGCGACGAAAAGCTGGCCCGCGCCGCCTTCAACGCCCGCGTCATCCCCAGCGTGGCCTACACCGACCCCGAAGTCGCCTGGGTCGGCCTGACCGAAGACCAGGCCAAGGCCCAGGGCGTGAAGGTGAAAAAAGGCCTGTTCCCCTGGAGCGCCTCCGGCCGCGCCATCGCCAACGGCCGCGACGAAGGCTTTACCAAACTGCTGTTTGACGAAGCCACCCACCAGATCGTGGGCGGCGGCATCGTCGGCACGCACGCGGGCGACATGATTGGCGAAATCGCCCTGGCCATCGAAATGGGCGCGGACGCCATCGACATCGGCAAGACCATCCACCCCCACCCCACGCTGGGCGAGAGCATCGGCATGGCCGCCGAGGTGGCGCACGGCAGCTGCACGGACTTGCCGCCGCAGAAGCGCTGAGCGCTCAAGCCCCCAAAGAAGGGGCCAGCGGCGCAGCCAGCACATGGCGTTATTACGAGGGAGGAGGACGCAACATGCACGCACCAGCATTCACGACGGCCAATGCCGCCAGCGCAGCCCAGGCGGCCTGGCTCATTGCGTTGATAGGCCTGGCAACTGCCTGGCCAGCCCTGGCGCAAGGGGGCGGCGAGGGGGCCAGCGATGCCCAAATCATGGCCCAGGCCATTCGCGAAGCCAAGGCTTACCAGCGCGGGGCCAGCGGGCCAATGGGCGCGCCGCCACCGTCGGGCCAGCCGCTGCAGCCCGCCTTGTTGGCCCCGGTCTTTCAAAGCGCGGCGCAAGCGCGCAACCAAGCGGGCGTGACGCTGCGCTTTACTGCCCAGGCGCCAGCACGCTTTGCCGGCCGGCGCCTGGCGCTGGAGAAAGCGACCAGGGACCAGTGCTACACCGATGCGCCCTTGCGCCCCGGCGCGGCCTGCCGCAGCGTCACGCCCGAGGCCATGGATCGCATCGTGCAAGGCCAGCAGTGGTACGCCCGCAACCAGGCCAGCGCCGACGAGCAGCAGCGCATCTACAAGGAGCGCAGCGCGCAAAGCGACGCCCCTTGCCAGGAGTGGATGGCGGCGCTGCCGCCGGACTTCACGGTGCTGCACATCGACCAGCCCGCCCGCATCGGCCAGGGCAAGCGCTTGCAGGGCATCCAGCTCAAGGGCGACGACAGCGGCGGCGGCGTGGTCTACCACGTGCAGGCGCGCATCAATCAGCCGGAAAAGCCCGTCGTGCTGCTGCTGACCAGCTACTACCCCGCCATCTGGCAGATCTCGCGCAGCCCGCAGACGCGCATCGCCGCCGTCTGGGCCAGCGGCTACCACCGCCAATACCCCATCGGCACCGATGAGCAAGTGCCCGTGCTCACCACCTCCCACGACGAACCGCGCTGCAAAAGCCACCGCCCCCAGGGCCTGCCGCCTTTTGCCAGCCAGGCGCAGAAGTTCAGCAGCGACCGCACGGGCGAAGTGCTCATCGGCGAGCCCAGCGCCCGGTGGATATCGCACGGCCACATCGCCAGCCTGCAAAAAGGCAGCGATGAGCTGCACTCGGGCCAGGGCGGCATGGCGCAATTGCTGCAGCGCGGCATCGTGCGCCAGGTCACCGAGCGTGAATACGCGGCCAACCGGCAGCAGCGTGGCCAGCGCGCCTATCTGCGCAACCAGCCAGATGCCCCCGTCCAAGACCACTACCGCATCCTGCAAGCCATGCGCTTTCCTAGCGGCATGTACGGCGGCTATTCGGCCCACTTCTATGTGCCCGAGGGCGTGCCTTTGCCCGAAGGCGATGTGGGGCACAACAGCATCTACCTGTTGCCCAGCGGCTATTGCCTGGGGGTTTGCCCCTGACTGGGGCAGGCGTGGGCATCGCTCTGGAAAGCGCAGGGCTGTTGCTTGCCATCACGCAGCCACTGCAATATATTGCAGGCGATATGATGCTGTACGTGCTGGATACCAATGTGCTTGTGGCCGCATTGCGCAGCCCGGCGGGGTTTTCTGCAGAGCTGCTGCGGCGCACGCTGCTGGGCCGCTTGCGCGTGGCGTGCAGCGTGCCGGTGTTCATGGAGTACGAAGCCGTTCTGTTGCGGCCCGAACATCTGGCTGCGGCTGAGCTGTCTGCATCAGCGGTGTGCAATGTGCTGGATGTGCTGGCCGGTGTCGTGCAAACCGTGGAGATTCACTTCCTATGGAGGCCCCAATTGCGCGATCCGCACGACGACATGGTGCTGGAGCTGGCCGTCAATGCCCAGCGCTGGGGCCGGCCCGTGGGCATCGTGACCTTTAACCAGCGCGACTATCTTCCCCAAGCCCGGCACTTTGGCCTGGCGCTTGTCTCACCCCGGCAAATCATCGAAGGAGATTGAAATGGGAACCCCCAGCAACTATGCCCTGCGCCTGCCGCGCTCCTTGAAAGCCGGCGCCGAACAAGTCGCCCGCGAGGACGGCAGCACGCTGAACCAGTTCATCGTCAGCGCGGTGGCCGAAAAGCTGGCGGCGCTGAAGACGGCCGACTATTTCACGCAGCGCGCAGCGCGCGGCGACATGGCCGCGGCCCTGGCCACGCTGGGCCGCGCTGGCGGCCAGCAGCCTGAAGGCGAGGATGCGCCTTGATCGCTCCTTGATGATCGCCCCCCTTGAACACGCTTTGAACGGGGCGGCGCGCCGCTACAGCCGCGCCAGTCGCTGCAATGCGGCGCGCAGCGTCTCATCCTGCTTGGCAAAGCAAAAGCGGATGACCTTCTGGTCAAACCCGTCGCCATAGAAGGCCGACAGCGGGATGGCGGCCACGCCGATCTCGCGCGTGAGCCATTGGCAGAACTGGTCTTCCGGCAGGTCGCGCTCGGGCACGGTGAGCTCTTCAATGCCTACGCACTGGAAGTAGCTGCCTTCGCAGGGCAAGAGCTTGAACTTGGTCTGCGCCAGACCTTCACGGAACAGGTCGCGCTTGGCCTGGTAGAAGGCCGGCAGCCCCAGGTAGGGCGCGGCATCTTGCATGTAGGCGGCCAGGCCGTGCTGCATGGGGGTGTTGACGGTGAACACGTTGAACTGGTGCACCTTGCGGAACTCGGCGCTGAGCGCGGCAGGGGCGGCCACGTAGCCCACCTTCCAGCCCGTGACGTGGAAGGTCTTGCCAAAGCTGCTGACGATGAAGGCGCGCGCGGCCAGACCGGGGTAGCGCGCGGCGCTTTCGTGGCGCAGCGGGGCGTAGACCATGTGCTCGTACACCTCGTCGCTGATGAGCAGGACGCTGGTGGGCGCCAGCAGCTCCTGCAGGCGCAGCATGTCCTGGCGTGACCACACGGTGGCGCTGGGGTTGTGCGGGGTGTTGATGATGAGCGCGCGGGTTTTGGGGCCGATGGCGGCGGCGATCTTGTCGAAGTCGGGCCGGAAGCTGCCAAGCATCAGCGGCACGCGCACGGCCGTGGCGCCGGCCAGGGCGATGCCGGGCAGGTAGCTGTCGTAGCAGGGTTCGAGCACGATCACCTCGTCGCCCGGCCCGGCGCAGCACAGCAGCGCGGTGAAGATGGCCTGCGTGGCCCCGGCGGTGACGGTGATCTCGCGCTCGGCGCAATAGGCGCGGCCGTACAGCGCCTCGGTCTTGGCGGCGATGGCCTGACGCAGCGCGGGCACGCCGGCCATGGGCGGGTACTGGTTGTGGCCCTGCTGCATGGCGGCGCTGACGGCTTCGGGCAGGCGCGGGTCGCAGCCAAAGTCGGGAAAGCCCTGGCCCAGGTTGATGGCCTGGTGCTCGCCCGCCAGCGCGGACATGACGCTGAAGATGGTGGTGCCCACCTGGGGCAGGCGCGAAGCGATGGCGGGCGTGGCCGAAGCCAGAGTGGGTGCGGCAGACATGGCAGCAGAAAGAAAAGGGCCGTGGGCGGGTTGCGAGAGCCGAGTGAAATACGACGGGGCAGCAGCCGGGCGCGCCCAGACCCAATCGGCCTGCAGCGCGCACCGCGCTTGCGCCCGAGGCAATCTGCTCAGTCGCCCGCCTGCATGCGCATGGCCGCGGCCTGGGCGTGGGCTTGCAGGCCTTCGCCTTCGGCCAGCACCTGGGCGATGGCGCCGAGATGACGCGCGCCGGCCGGGCTGACTTCGATCAGCGAGCTGCGCTTTTGGAAATCCATGACCGACAGCGGCGAGGAAAAGCGCGCCGTGCCGCTGGTGGGCAGCACGTGGTTGGGGCCGGCGCAGTAATCGCCCAGCGATTCGCTGGTGTAGGCGCCCAGGAAGATGGCGCCGGCGTGGCGCAGCAGCGGCTCCCAGCGCTGGGGCTCGCGGCTGGAGATTTCCAGGTGTTCGGGTGCGATGCGGTTGCTGATGGCGCAGGCCTCGTCCATGTCGCGGGTCTGGATCATTGCGCCACGGCCGTTCAGGCTCTGGGCGATGATGGCCGCGCGCGGCAGCGTGGGCAGCAGGCGGTCGATGGCCTGCTGCACGGCGTCGATGTAGGCCGCATCCGGGCACAGCAGAATGCTTTGCGCCAGCTCATCGTGCTCGGCCTGGGAGAACAAATCCATGGCCACCCAGTCCGGCGGGGTGCTGCCATCGGCCAGCACCAGGATTTCGCTGGGCCCGGCAATCATGTCGATGCCCACCTGGCCGAAGACGTGCTTCTTGGCGCTGGCCACGTAGGCGTTTCCAGGGCCGGTGATTTTGTCCACCTTGGGCACGGTCTGCGTGCCATAGGCCAGCGCGGCAATGGCCTGGGCGCCGCCGATGGTGAACACCCGGTGCACGCCGGCCACGTGGGCTGCGGCCAGCACCAGCGGGTTTTTCTCGCCCCTGGGGGTGGGGGCGACCATGATGATTTGCCCCACGCCAGCGACCTGTGCGGGAATGGCGTTCATCAGCACGCTGGAGGGGTAGGCGGCCTTGCCGCCGGGCACGTAGATGCCGGCGCGATCCAGCGGCGTGACTTTCTGACCCAGCAGGCTGCCGTCCTCGTCGCGGTAGCTCCAGCTCTGGCCGGCGGCCTTTTTCTGTGCCTCGTGGTAGCTGCGGATGCGCGCTGCGGCCTGTTGCAGCGCCTGGCGCTGGGCTTGGGGCAGGCCATCGAAGGCGGCCTGCAGCTCACTGGCGGGGATTTCCAGCTCGGCCACGCTGGCTGCCTGCAGGCCGTCGAGCTGTTGGCTCAGGCGCAGCACGGCGGCGTCGCCCTCCTGGCGCACAGCCTGCAGGATGTCGGCCACGCGCTGCTCGATGGCCGCGTCGGTATCGGCGCTCCAATGCAGGCGCTGCTGGAACTGGGCCTCGAAATCGGGCGACTGGGTGGACAGGCGCAGAGGGCTGGCTTTGAGGGTCATGGCAAAAAGGGCGGGCAATGAAGGCGCTGGGACACTTGGTCGCTGGCGCTGCGGCAATCCGGTATGGCGGCGGGCGGCGCAGCTCAGCGGCGGGACTTGGAGTGGATGGCGGCGGCCAGGGGTGCAAACCTCAGGCCGCTGCCGCGCTGCGTACGGCGGTGGCCTGGGCAAAGACCTCGATCAACTGCCGCAGCGGCGCTTGCTTGAGCCGCAGCGCGGCCTGGTTGACGATGAGCTGGGAGCTGATGTCCATGATTTGCTCGACTTCCACGAGCTGGTTGGCGCGCAGCGTGCTGCCGGTGGAGATCAAGTCCACGATGGCATCGGCCATGCCCGTCAGCGGCGCCAATTCCATGCTGCCGTAGAGCTTGACCAGATCGACGTGCACACCCTTGCGGGCGAAAAACTCGCGCGCGATGGTGGTGTACTTGGTGGCCACGCGCAGGCGCGCGCCCTGGCGCACAGCGCTGGCGTAGTCAAAACCGGCAGGCACGGCCACGCCCATGCGGCAGCGGGCAATGCGCAGATCCAGCGGCTGGTACAGGCCTTCGCCGCCGTGCTCGATGAGCACGTCCTTGCCGGCCACGCCAATGTCGGCACCGCCAAACTGCACGTAGGTGGGCACGTCGCTGGCGCGCACCAGCACCACGCGCAAGCCTTCGCGGTTGCAGGGCAGGATCAGCTTGCGCGATGTCTCTGGGTCATCGAGCACAGCAATGCCTGCGCTGGCCAGCAGCGGCAGGGTTTCATCGAAGATGCGCCCTTTGGACAGGGCCAGCGTAATCATGGTGGTTCGATCGCTTGGGTGGTGCGGGGCGCGTTCCGCAACCCCGATGGCCGGTTGAAAACAGGGCGCGATTTTAGAGCGTGTTCAAAGCCATGGCCTGCGCCAATGCAGTGCGATTGGGGGGGGCGCAAAGTGCATCACACGCTCAAGGCTTGCAACCGCCCTTGCCCTGGATGCAGGGCAGCTCGGCCATGCTGTCGCTCCGGTGGGCGCCCCGGTAGAGCGCCCAGCGCCGACTGCGGTCCGGGTGAAGCATCAGCACCAGATTGGCCACGGCGTGCTGTTTGAACCATTGGGCGGGAAAGTCGCCGAGATCGCCTTGCTCGATCTTGGGCAGGCTGTCCAGCAACTGCTGGAACTGGCTGTCGTCGTCGAGCAGCCACAGCCAGGCATCGGGCTCGCGCTGGTGCCACTGCTGCGCCAGCGCAATGATGCGGGCATCGTCCAGCCCGGCGGGCACCCGCACGTACAAGTGCCGAAAGCCATAGCGGTTGACGAACTGGCCCAGCCGCTGGCCTTCGGCCAGATCCTGCGGGGCGGCGGCGGCCTTTGCCTGGGGCGGCGTGGCCTGCGCTGCGGCCTGGGCGCTGGCGGGCTGGGCGCTGGCGGGCTGGGCCGCCACTGGCAGCGCAGTCAACAGCAGCGCAGCCAGCAGCATGGCGGGCAACAGGCCCGGCAGGGCGGAGGATGCGATGGGGGGCAGAGTGCTTTTCATGGGCGGCATTGTCACGGTGTGGGCCGCGCCGGAGTGGTATCAAGGTGTATCGGCCCGCGCTGCTCAGCCGGGCATGAACAGCTGCTGCAAATCGCTGAGGAAATCAAAGCCGCGCTCGGTGGGACGCAGCAGATCGGGGCCGGGCTGCTCCAGCAGGCCGCGCTGCAACGCCTGCTGCAAGGCCGGCTCGATGCTCGACAGCGGCATGCCGGTGCGGCGCTGGTAATCGGAGAGCAAAAAGCCCGAGCGCAGCCGCAGCGCATTGAGCATGAACTCGAAGGGCAGATCCTGGCGGGCCACCTCGTGCTCCTGCGCGATGGCCTGGCTGGCCAGCGCGGCCTGCATGTAGCGCTGCGGATCGCGCACGCGCACCTGGCGCACGATGTGGTGCGCGAAGCTGAGCTTGCTGTGCGCGCCCGCGCCCAGACCCAGGTAATCGCCAAATTGCCAATAGTTCAGGTTGTGGCGGCACTGATGGCCAGGCTGGGCATAGGCCGAGACCTCGTAGCGCTCAAGGCCAGCCTGCGCAGTGCCGGCCGTGATGTGGTCGAGCATGTCGTAGGCCAGGTCCTCATCGGGCAGGCGCGGCGGGTACTTGGCAAACAAGGTGTTGGGCTCGATGCTCAGGTGATAGACGGACAGGTGCGGCGGCTGCAGCGCCAGCGCCGTGGCCAGGTCCTCGCGCAGCAGCGCCAGATCCTGGCCGGGCAGGGCGTACATCAGATCGAGGTTGAAGGTCTCGAAGGCCTCGCGCGCTTCCTGCACGGCCGCCAGGGCCTGGGCGCGGCTGTGCACGCGGCCCAGGGCGTGCAGCTGCGCATCGCCAAAGCTTTGCACGCCGATGGACAGGCGCGTCACGCCCGCATCGCGGTAGGCGGCAAAGCGGTCGGTCTCGAAGGTGCCGGGGTTGGCCTCCAGCGTAATCTCACAGCCGGGCACCAGCCGCAGGCGCGCCCGCACGCTGGCCAGCAGGCGGTCGATGTGCTCGGCATCGAACAGGCTGGGCGTGCCGCCGCCCATGAAGATGCTGATGACGCTGCGCCCCCAGACCAGCGGCAGCGCCGCATCCAGGTCGGCCTCCAGCGCCTGCAGATAGCGCAGCTTTTGCTCCGCCCCCAGGCCCGCGCCCGGCGCCGCGCCGCGCACGGCGTGCGAGTTGAAGTCGCAATAAGGGCATTTGCGCAGGCACCAGGGCAGGTGCAGATACAGCGACAGGGGTGGCAGTTCCTGCAATTGCAGCAGGCCAGGGCGCTGGTAATGCGCGATGTCGGCGGGGGAGGGCATGGGGCGACTGGGGCGGCGGGCAAAGCATAGAATCTTAGAGCCTGTTCAAAATCTCGGCGCGAGTGGGCAAGAAGCGGTTTGGGATGGGCTGCAAGGCGCAAAACGCAGCCATAGCTGGGGCTATGGCGAGGCTTTGCAACGCAGCAGAGCGCCCAAATCCGCTCTCGTGACCGCCGTGCAAAGATTTTGAACAGGCTCTTAGAGCCTGTTCACGATCTCTGGCCTGCGCCAAGATCATGAACAGGCTTTGAATCGCTGCGGCCGAGCAAAGATGGCCCGCAGCCCGATGAAGCCGCATGCCATGCTGGCCTTGCGTGCGAATGGCAGGGGTAGGGCATGCATGCACTGTGGATGGTTTTGGGCGCGTTCCTATTTGCGACGATGGGGGTGTGCGTCAAATATGCGTCGGCACATTTTTCACCGGCGGAGATGGTGTTCTACCGCAGCGCCATTGGCGTGCTGCTGTTGGCGGCGCTGGCTCGCCGGCAAGGTGTGGGCCTGGCCACGCAGTACCCTGGCATGCACGTCTGGCGCAGCATCGTCGGCGTGGCGGCGCTGGGGGCCTGGTTCTACGCCATCGGCAAGCTGCCATTGGCCACGGCCATGACGCTCAATTACATGAGCAGCGTCTGGATCGGCGTGTTCGTGCTGGCCGGCACGCTGCTGCACTGGCGCCCCGATGCGCGCCACGGCAAGCCGCCGCTGCATGGGCCTTTGATGCTGACGATTCTGGTGGGCTTTGCCGGCGTGGTGCTGATGCTGCGCCCGAGCTTTGCCGCTGAGCAGAGCTTTGCGGCCATCGTCGGCTTGCTCTCGGGCATGATGGCCGCGCTGGCCTACATGCAGGTGGCGGCGCTGGGCCGCCTGGGCGAGCCCGAGACGCGCGTGGTGTTTTATTTCGCGCTGGGCGGCACGCTCGCCGGAGGCGCCGTCATGGCCGCCACGGGCGCGCACAGCCTGGCCACGCCAGCGGCGCTGTGGCTGCTGCCCATCGGCCTGCTGGCCACGCTGGGCCAGCTGTGCATGACCCATGCCTATTCCACCGCATCGAGCGCGCGCAACACGCTGATGGTGGCCAGCCTGCAGTATTCAGGCATCGTGTTTGCCTCCCTGTACGGGCTGCTGCTGTTCCAGAGCGAGCGCATCGGCGCCTGGGGCTGGCTGGGCATGGCGCTGATCGTGCTCAGCGGCCTGACCGCCACCGTATTGCGCGCCCGCGCCGCCAAGCCGGCCTGACTCCTGCTGCGAAGCCAATCCTGCCGAACAGGGCTGCGCGCAGTATTTTTTGCGCCATGCCGGGCGCAGGCGGGCGGGCGGCTGGCTTTTGCTGTCATAATTCGCGCGCTTCGAGAAACGGCGGCGTGCGCCGCGTGCTGCCCGCCTTGTTTCTCCGCAGGGCTTGGCTTGCGCAATGGCTGCCGTTGTTGACGCGCCGCGCCAGTCCATGGCGTCAGGCGCAGCAACTGCTCATCGCAGAGCAGTCTCTTGCCCCGGCGCTGCGCCACGCCTGTATATGCCAGCCAGGCGTGCTGCGTTTGCTCCCTCATTAGCCCCTGCGGCCCCGTTGGCCGCCTTGCTTATTTGTTCCTGTCTTGCCAAACGCGCCAATACGGCGGGCAAGCCCAGGCCTGGGCCGCATCGCGCGCATGCGCGGCAGCGACATCTTCCCCATTCCCCACACACTCTCTTAGTTCTGGAGACCGTATTCATGCACTTGAATGAGCTCAAGGCACTGCATGTGTCCGAGGTATTGAAGCAGGCCGAGGCCCTGGGCATCGAAAACACCGGCCGTATGCGCAAGCAGGAGCTGATGTTCGCCATCATCAAGAAACGCGCCAAGGAGGGTGAGCAGGTCTTTGCCGATGGCGTGCTGGAAATCCTGCCCGATGGCTTTGGCTTTTTGCGCAGCCCGGACACGAGCTTCACCGCCAGCACGGACGACATCTACATCTCGCCCAGCCAGGTGCGGCGCTTCAACCTGCACACGGGCGACATGATCGAGGGCGAGGTGCGCATCCCCAAGGATGGCGAGCGTTACTTTGCGCTGACCAAGCTCGACCGCATCAACGACGGCCCGCCCGAACAGAACAAGCACAAGGTGATGTTCGAGAACCTCACGCCGCTGTTCCCCAAGCAGCAGATGAAGCTCGAGCGCGACATCAAGGCCGAGGAGAACATCACCGGCCGCATCATCGACATCGTTGCCCCGCTGGGCCGTGGCCAGCGCGCGCTGATCGTCGCGCCGCCCAAAAGTGGCAAGACCATGATGATGCAGCACATCGCCCACGCCATCACGGCCAACAACCCGGATGTGCACCTGATGGTGCTGCTGGTCGATGAGCGCCCCGAGGAAGTGACCGAGATGCAGCGCACCGTCAAGGGCGAGATCATCGCCTCGACCTTCGACGAACCCGCCGCGCGCCACGTGCACGTGGCCGAGATGGTGATCGAGCGTGCCAAGCGCCTGGTGGAGCTGAAAAAGGACGTGGTGATCCTGCTGGACTCCATCACCCGCCTGGCGCGCGCCTACAACAACGTCGTGCCCACCAGCGGCAAGATTCTTTCCGGCGGTGTGGATGCCAATGCCCTGCACCGGCCCAAGCGCTTTTTTGGCGCCGCGCGCAATGTGGAGGAGGGCGGCAGCCTGACCATCATCGCCACCGCGCTGGTGGACACGGGCAGCCGCATGGACGAGGTGATCTTTGAGGAGTTCAAGGGCACGGGCAACAGTGAAATCCACCTCAGCCGCCGCCTGTACGAAAAGCGCGTGTTCCCGGCCATCGAGCTGTCCAAGAGCGGCACGCGCCGCGAGGAGCTGCTGCTGGCGCCCGAGGTGCTGCAGAAAACGCGCATCCTGCGCCAGTTCCTGTTCAACATGGACGAGATCGAATCCATGGAGCTGATGCTCAAGAACATGAAGGCCACCAAGAACAACCACGAGTTCTTCGACATGATGCGCCGTGGCGGTTGAGCCACGGCCCCACGCGCCTGCTTGCCGGCCCCCCTGCCGGCCTGTGGAACAATCGCGCCTTTGACCTGCTGTAGCCTTTTGCCGTGGACGCCCCGCCAACGCCGCCCCCCGCGCCGCCACCAGCCGCTGCTCCATTGCCCCAGCTGCTGGCGCGCTGGCGCAAGCCCCTGACGCTGCCGGCCTGGGGCATCTGGCTGCTGTCGCTGACGGCGGCGCTGGCCTTGTGGCTGGCCCATGGGCAGTGGAAGCGCCTGAACCACCTGCAGGAGCGCCTGGCCCAGCAATCGGCCGCCACCCAGGCCGAGGCCATCGAGGCGCGCAGCCTCTCGCAGCAGGCTCAGGCCCTGGCGCAGCAGGCAGCCACCCGCGCCAGCCTGAGCGAAGCGCGCATCAATGAATACACGCTGCAGCGCTCGCACCTGGAGCAGCTGGCCTTCGAACTCTCGCGCACGCGCGACGAGGCCATGCTGATCGACATCGAGGCCTCGCTGCGGCTGGCGCAGCAACAGGCCCAGCTGACCGGCTTGGCCGATCCACTCATCGCCGCGCTGCGCAATGCCAGCCACCGCCTGCAGCGCGCCGAGCAGCCGCGCCTGACGCCCATTGTGGCCGCCATCGACCGCGACCTGGCGCGCCTGAGCAGCACGGCCGTGACGGACACGGCCGGTCTGCTCGGCCGCATGGATGCGCTGCTGCTGCAACTGGAAAGTCTGCCACTGGGCAACGCCGTGGGCAGGGGCAACCGCAAGCGGGCCGTGCGCGCGCCCGTGGCCATCTCCGACCACGAGGCCCAGGCCCTGGGCGTGCTGCCCGGCAGCACCATTGCCCCGCAGGCCAGCACCCCAGCCCAGCCGCCAGCCGAGCCAGCGCCTGCACAGCCGCCACAAACGCCGCCCCCGCAAACAAGGCTTGACGCAACAGAGGCCCCGGCGGCAATGGAAGAAGCCCAGCATGCCGAAACGCAAGACGACGAGGGCGGCTTCTGGGCCGGATTGCGCCAGGCCTTTCACGGCCTGGTGCGCGTGCAGCGCATCGAGCACCCGGACGCGGCATTGCTGACACAGGAGCAGGCCTTCTTCCTGCGCGAAAACCTGCGCCTGCAACTGATGAATGCCCGCATGGCCCTGCTGGCCCGGCAAAGTGCCTCGGCGCGCACCGATCTGGCCGGTGTGCAGGCCTTGCTGCGCAAGTACTACGATCTGGACGCGCCGCGTACCCGTCAGGCGCTGCGCACCCTGCAGCAATTGCAGGAGCACATCCAGGCCGTGCAGCCGCCGGCCATCACGGACACGCTGCTGGCCATCGCTGCCGCACAAGATACCCTGCGCCCGGCCGGCGGCCAGGGCGGCGCAGCCCATGCAGCAGGCGAGGAGGAGGGCGGCAACGCTACCGCTGCGCCGGCTGCAGCCAGCCATCCGCAGGGGCGGCAGTGATGCGCAGCGCGCTGTGGGTGCTGATGCTGTTTGCCTCCGCCGTGGCGGCAGCTTTGTTCCTGAGCAACAATGGCGCCACCGTCACGCTGTTCTGGTTCCCCTACCGGGTGGACATGTCGCTGAACCTGCTGCTGCTGCTGCTGGCCCTGGTCTTCATGCTGGGCTTGCTGCTGCTTTACGCGCTGGTATCGGTCTGGCGCATGCCGGCCGAAGCCCGCCTCTGGCGCGAATACCGACACGATGCGGCCGCCCATCACGCATTCGTGCGCGCTGCCGAGCATTTTGCGCAAGCCCGCTGGCAGCAGGCCGCCGAGGAGGCTGCCGCCGTGCCACCGCTGCTGGCGCAGTGGGAAGCGCAGCACGCGCAGAGCAAGGCTGCCAGCGCCGACGTGCAGGCCCATGCACGCCTGCTGGCCGTCAGCCAGCAGCTGCAACAGGCGGCGCAGCAGCGCCTGCAGGGCAGCGCCAGCGCCACGGAATCGCCGATCGCACCGATTGCGCCGGCCACGCCCACGCCAGCGCTGCTGCAAGCGCCCAGGGCGCAGCGCGCAGCGGCCCAGACCAGCCCAGCAGCGCCAGGGCAGGGCGATTGGGCAGGCCCGCCCCACGAGCAGCCAGAGTAAGCGCCTGTTCAAAGCCACTTCAAAGTCACGGGCTGCCTGCCCGCCAGCACCGGACCCGCGCGCTGACACTGCGCGCGCCAGGGCGTTGTGAGCCGCGGCCTCATGGGCAGCGCTGCCGCCGCGTGGCGCGCAGCGCATCGGCTCCATACATCGCCAGCCCCAGCCAGATCAGCGCGAAAGCCACCCAGTGCGTGCGCGTGAAGGCCTCGTGATAGAGCAGTACCGCCAGGGCCAGCTGAATCGACGGCGCCAGGTACTGCACCAGCCCCAAGGTGGACAGCGGCAGGCGCTGCGCGGCATTGGCAAACCACAACAGCGGCAAGGCGGTGACGATGCCCGAGGCGGCAATGGCCAGCGCCCCTGGCCAGCCGTGGCGCCAGAACATCGGCTCGGGCAGACTCCAGGCACACCAAGCCATATAGACCAGCGCAAATGGCAGCATCAGCAGCGTTTCCACAGCCAACCCGACGGTGGCCGAGACGGGCGTGAATTTGCGCAGCAGCCCGTACAACGCAAAGCTCGCGGCCAGGAACAGCGACACCCATGGCCACTGGCCCAGGCCACGCGCCATCCAGCCCACGCCCAGCGCCACCACCAGCACGGCAGCCCATTGCAAAGGCCGCAGGCGCTCGCGCAGCAGCAGCACGCCCAGGAGCAAACTCAGCAGCGGGTTGATGAAGTAGGCCAGGCTGACCTCGGTCACCCGCGCCTGTGCAATGGCCCAGACGAAGATCAGCCAGTTGGCCGTGATCAAGGCTCCGCTCAGGCCCAGCATGGCCAGCACCCGAGGCTGGCGCAACAGGCGCAGCAAGGCAGGCCACTGGCCCAGCCACAGCAGCAGCGGCAGCAGGAACACCACAGACCACAGCACGCGCTGCGCAATCAGCAGGCTATGGGGCACCCAGGGCAACAGCTTCCAATACATGACGCTAAAGCCCCACACGCCATAGGCCAGCAGGGCATAGGACATGCCTGCGCGCCAAGTGGCATCAAGGGGGCCGGCGGCCTGGGGCGATGGGGCAGGGGGCATGGGCAGGAAAGCTGGAACTGGTTCTTAGGCAAGGGCGCGGGGCCGGTAGAATACGCTTTTTAACTGCGGAGGCCAGCGCAAAGCAGGGCGCACAGCAGCTCATTGGTCCCATGGGGTTTGGATCGGCCCCGGGGCCTTTTTGCTGAACAGCGCGCCCGCTGTGCCCGCTCTCGCCCGCATGTCTGCATGCGAGCCAGGCCCCCGCCAGCCCTTTGCCTTTTGCCATGTCCGCCTGGGTACTGCCCGACCACATTGCCGATGTCCTGCCTTGCGAAGCGCGCCACCTGGAAGGGCTGCGGCGCAGTTTGCTGGACGTGGCCGCCAGCTTCGGCTATGAGCTGATCGTGCCGCCATTGATGGAATACCTGGAGTCGCTGCTGACCGGCAGCGGCCAGGCCTTGGATCTGCAGATCGTCAAAAGTGTGGATCAGCTCTCGGGCCGCACCGTGGGCATCCGCGCCGACAGCACGCCCCAGGTGGCGCGCATCGACGCCCACCTGCTCAACCGCCCGGGCGTGGCGCGGCTGTGTTATTGCGGCCCGGTACTGCATGCCCGCCCCGAGCGCCCAGGGGCCTCGCGCGAACTGCTGCAATTCGGCGCTGAAATCTACGGCCACGCAGGCCCCGAAGCCGACCTGGAAATCGTGCAACTGGCCCTGGCCTGCACGCGCCAGCCGGGCATTGCCGCGCCAGTGCTGGTGCTGGGCGACGTGCGCATTGTGCGCAGCCTGCTGGCCGGCGTGATGACCAGCATGGATGCCTTGGCTGCTGTGCACACCGCATTGGCCGCCAAGGATGCCAGCGCGCTGCAGGTGGCCACGGCCGATTTTCCCCAGGCCCAACGCGAAGGCCTGGCCGCCTTGCTGGACCTGTACGGCGAGCCCGGGCCCGTCATGGCCCAGGCCAGGCAGCGGCTGGCCTCATTCCCCGCTGCGCTGAAGGTGCTCGATGGCCTGCAGTGGCTGACGCAGCAATTGCAAGCCGAAGATCAGGCCCTGCCTTTGAGCTACGACCTGGCCGACGTGCGCGGCTACGGTTATTACAGCGGCGTGCGCTTCTCGCTCTACGTGCCCGGTTGCAACGATGCGCTGGTGCGCGGTGGCCGCTACGATGAAGCCGGCGCCGTTTTTGGGCGCAACCGCCCGGCAGCAGGCTTCAGCCTGGACGTCAAGCAACTGGCCCGCGTGGCCAGCCAAGGCCCCCAGGCCATGGCCATCCGCGCCCCCTGGGTAGAGGGCGATGCCGCGTTGCGCAACGCCATCACCCGCCTGCGCAGCCAGGGCGAAGTGGTGCTGCAAACCCTGCCCGGCAGCGAGGCTGCGGACGACGCGCTGCGCTGCGACCGCGAATTGCGGCTGAGCAATGGGCAGTGGCAGGTGCATCAGGCCGCCCTACAGCCCGCAGCCGCCCAAGAGGGCTTGTTGGAAACATCCCGCTGAGTACACGGCCACAGCCCCTGCGCCGCAGCAAGCGCCGTGCACTAATGACCTGGCCCACACAGCCTGCCAGCGCAGCCGCCAAACCTTTGAATGATTTTTGACGTCTCCACAGGAAACCGTATGAACACACAGGCAAGTTTTGCAAGCTCCGCTGCCGCCCCCGCCACAGCACGCCCAGGGCGCAATGTCGTCGTGGTCGGCACCCAATGGGGTGACGAAGGCAAAGGCAAGCTGGTGGACTGGTTGACCGAAAGCGCCCAAGGTGTGGTGCGCTTTCACGGTGGCCACAATGCGGGCCATACGCTGGTGGTCAATGGCGTCAAGACCGCGCTGCATCTGGTGCCCAGCGGCATTCTTCGCCCAGGCGTGATCTGCTACATCGGCAATGGCGTGGTGGTGTCCGTGGCCAAACTGATGGAGGAGGTCGCCGGCCTGGAGGCCGCCGGCGTGCCAGTGCGCGAGCGCCTGCGCGTCAGCGAGGCCTGCCCGCTGATCCTGCCGCAACATGCCTATCTGGACATCGTGCGCGAACACCACCGCGAGCGCGGCGGCAGCGAAAAGATCGGCACCACTGGTCGCGGCATTGGCCCAGCCTATGAGGACAAGGTCGCGCGCCGGGCGCTGCGCGTACAGGATCTGCGCCATCCCGAACGTTTGGCCGACAAGCTCAAAGAGCAGCTCGATCTCTACAACCACGTGCTGGTGCAGTATCTGCGCTCGCCCGAAGTGCAAACCCCTGAGGCGTTGCAGCCCTTCGTCAAGGACGGGCGCCTGCTGCTCGAACCCATCCTGCAGGAAGTCCAGCGTCAAGCCCAATGGCTGATGCCGATGGTGGCCGACGTCTCGGCCGAGCTCAACGCCGCGCACCAACGCGGCGACAACCTGCTGTTCGAAGGCGCGCAAGGCACCTTGTTGGACATCGACCACGGTACCTACCCGTTCGTCACTTCCAGCAACTGCGTGGCCGGCAACGCTGCCGCAGGCGCAGGGGTAGGGCCATCATTGCTGCATTACGTGCTGGGCATCACCAAGGCCTATTGCACCCGCGTGGGCAGCGGACCGTTCCCCACCGAGCTGGACTGGCAGACCCCAGGCACCCCCGGCTACCACATGAGCACCGTAGGCGCCGAAAAGGGCGTGACCACGGGCAGGGCGCGCCGCTGTGGCTGGTTCGATGCCGCGTTGCTCAAACGCAGCGCGCAAGTCAATGGCCTGAGCGGGCTGTGCATCACCAAGCTCGATGTGCTCGACGGCCTGCAAACGCTGCAAATCTGCGTGGGCTACGAACTCGAGGACGGCCGACGCATCGATCTGTTGCCGCTGGGAGCCGACGAAATCGCCGCCTGCCGCCCCATCTACGAAAGCCTGCCAGGCTGGAGCGAATCCACCGTCGGCGTGACCGACTATGCCCAGCTGCCGGAGAACGCACGTCGCTATCTGGAGCGCATCGAAGCCCTGTGCGGCGTCCCCATTGCCGTGATCTCCACCAGCCCCGACCGCGAGCACACCATCCTGCGCCACCGGCCCTTCGAGCACCGGGGCTGAGCGCCCCACAGCCTCAGTTCCCAGCACCAACACCCTCAGGAGACCTCGCCCCATGCTCACCGAAGACGGCAAGCACCTGTACGTCAGCTACCACGAATACCACAACCTGATCGAAAAGCTGGCGCTGCAAATCCACCGCTCAGGCTGGGAGTTCGACAACGTGCTGTGCCTGGCGCGCGGCGGTCTGCGTCCGGGCGACATCATCAGCCGCATCTTCGACCGGCCGCTGGCCATCATGTCCACCAGCTCTTACCGTGCTGGCGCAGGCACCATCCAGGGCAAATTGGATCTGGCCAAATACATCACTACGCCCAAGGGCGAGCTCTCGGGGCGGGTGCTGCTGGTCGATGACCTGGCCGACACTGGCCACACGCTGCACGCCGTGGTCGAGATGCTGCGTCGGGACTATCCGCCCATCACCGAATTGCGCAGCGCCGTGATCTGGACCAAAGGCATTTCGACATTCCGCGCCGATTACTCTGCCGAGGAGCTGCCCACCAACCCTTGGATCCACCAGCCCTTCGAGCAATACGACAGCACCCGCCCGCAGGATCTGCTGAGCAAATGGGGCTGAGATCCTGAATCCAGACGCGCGCCTGCAGGCATCCGCATGGCCGCTTGGGTGCAAGGACGGGCTGGCGGCAATGGCTTGAATTGCTGCCAGCATCCTCGAGAGTGCGGGACCGGCGCGAAACACACCTTGCTGCACATTTCAGCCTCCCGCCTGATACTTGATACGATGTATATTATGTCAAATATCAAATGGATGAATCCCAGCTCCGTGCAAGGCCAGCACCCCGGTCTGCCGTCCACGTTGCCGTTATTTTTCGGCGGCATTGCCTGCTTTGCTGACCATCCTGCGAAGCATTCAAGCATTCAGCTTGCACGGCGCATGGATGCTTGCTTGCCCTGTGTGCAGCACAAGCGCCTTGCTTCGCTGTCACTACAAACCACACCTGATTCCACTCCATGATTGACTTGCGCGGCATCGAGACTTTTTATTGGGTAGCCACGCTGGGAGGCTTTCGCGCGGCTGCCGAGCAGCTGCATGCCAGCCAGCCAGCGATATCCCAGCGCATTCAGCAGCTTGAGGAAGCCCTGGGCGTGCGTTTGTTTGATCGTGATACGCGCGGCGTGCGGCTGACGGTGCGCGGCCAGGCCTTGCTCACCCATGCCGAGCGCATGTTGCAGTTGCGCCAGGACATGCTGCGCGCAGCGCGTGAGCAAGATGGCATTGCCGGGCGGCTGACCCTTGGCGTGGCCGAAACCATCGTCCAAACCTGGCTGCCCGCATTGCTGGAGCGGGTGCACAGCACTTTTCCCAATTTGCTGCTGGAAATTGAGGTGGACACCACGGCTGTGATGCGTGCCCATCTGTTGGCGCGGCAGGTTGACCTGGCCTTTTTGATGGGCCCGTTGGACGACGCGCAGGTGGAAAACCTGCCACTGTGCCAGTACCCGCTGACGTGGGTGGCCAGCCCCAGGATGGCGCAAACACTGGGGCCAGAGCCCGTGCCGCTGGCGCGAATTGGTGAGCACCCCATCATCACCTACCCAGCCAGCAGCAAGCCACACCAGGCCTTGCGGCAGATGCTGCTTCGCGCGGGGGTGCCAGCGCCGCAGATGTATGGCTCGGCATCGCTCAGCACCACGGTGCACATGGTGCAGGCCGGCATGGGCGTGGGGGTCGTGGCCCCGGCGATCCTGGCGCGGGAACTGGCCGAAGGGCAATTGCAACTGCTTGAGGTGACGGGCCAGGCATTGCCGGAGCTGGTATTCACCGCATCATGGCGGCGCGGCAGCGACAGCCATGTGGCCGCAGCCATTGCGCGGCTGGCTGTGCAGGTGGCCAATGGGTTGACCACTGATTCAAATTTTTGATTAATCAGCATCGAAACATGGAATTGGACAGCGACAGGCATTTCGGCTGAAATCCGCCAGCCTTCGGGAGCACGGCGCGCGCCTTGCACTCAGGCCTGTTCAAAACCTCGGTGTGAATGGGCAAGAAGCGGTTTAGGCTGGGCGGCAAGGCATTTGCCATGCCGCAGACCAGCGAACTCCGCGCTCTTGCCCGCCGTGCAAAGATTTTGAGCAGGCTCTCGCTGCCAAGCGGCTGCCTTGCCAGCCAGGCTGCGCCCGCCCTGCCCTTGCTTTTTCCATCGAACAGGAGACCTGCCATGAAATCCTTTGCCCTGCTGGCCGCCGCTGCCGCTTTGAGTGCCGCCCCTGCCTTGGCCCAAGAGCTGCCCAAGACCCATTTGAAAGTGACCGGTGGCCTGTCCAACCTGTCGGCCTACCAGGATTACGAGCTGCCGTTCTGGAGCAAGAGCATTCCTGAAAAAAGCGCCGGCCGCATCACCGCGGACATCAAGGGCTATAACGAGATGGGCCTCAAGGGCCCAGAGATGCTGCGCCTGATGGGCAGCGGCGTGGTCGAGTTTGGCACGGCCACGCTGGCTTATTTCGCCAGCGATAACCCGATCAACGAAGCCATCGACCTGGCCGGCCTGGCCCCTGATCTGAAAACGGCGCGCGAGGTCACTGCTGCATTCGAGCCGGTTTACGCCAAGTTCTACGGCCAGGGCAACAACGTCAAGCTGTTGGGCATTTCCACCTATCCGGCCCAGGTGCTGTTCTGCAATGCGCCCATCAGCGGCCTGGCCGACATCAAGGGCAAGAAAGTGCGCACCTCCAGCCGCACGCAGGCCGATTTCATCGAAGCATTGGGTGGCGCCAGCGTGACCATGGCCTTTGGCGAGGTGGTGCCGGCGCTGCAGAACAAAGTGGTGGACTGCGCCATCACTGGCTCGCTATCGGGCTATTCGGCCAAGTGGTATGAGGTGTCCACCCACCTGGTGGCGTTGCCCATCAACTGGAATCAGCAAATCCACGCCGTCAATGCCAAGGCCTGGGCCAAGCTCGACCCCAAGGTGCAGCAATTCCTGCAGACTGAAATCAATGGCCTGGTGAACAGCATCTGGGATGCGGCCGGTCGCCAGACCCAGCAGGGCTACGACTGCAATACCGGCGCAGACGCTTGCACCGAACCCGTGAAGGGCAAGATGGTGCTGGTTCAACCCTCCGAGGCCGATCAGGCCTTGCTCAAGGACATTCGCGGCCAGGTCATCGCCAAATGGGCCCAACGCTGCAACGCCCAGTGTGTCAGTGACTTCAACGACACCGTGGGCAAGCTGCTGGGCCTGAGCGCCGAGAAGAAATAACCGCCTGGCCTTTCGCACATGAACACCACCGGTGATTTTTCCTGGCTGGGCCGCGCGCTGGCCTGGGCGCGGCGCCTGTCGCGGGCGGCAGTCTGGGTCGGCGGCGCGCTGACGCTGCTGAGCGTGGCCTTGATCTGCGCCGATGTGCTGGCCCGGCGCTTGCTGGGCGTGAGCATGGGCGGCGCCGATGAACTGTCTGGCTATGCCTTTGCCATCAGCGTGAGCTGGGCCCTGGCCTTCACAGCCCTGGAGAGGGCCAATGTGCGCGTTGACGTGCTCTACCAGCGCCTGCCATTGCGCGTGGCTGCCGTGGCCGATTGGCTCTCTCTGGTGGCGCTGAGCGTCTTTGCCGTGGTGCTGTGCTGGTATGCCGCCCAGGTGGCGCTGGCCTCGTTCGAAATGCGCTCCAGCGCCAATACGCCATTGGGCACGCCGCTGGTGCTGCCCCAGGCCCTGTGGGCCGCTGGGCTGCTGTGGTTTGTCATCGTGCTGGCGCTGATGCTGCTGCGTGCTTCGCTGGCGCTGGTGACGGGTGATCTGGCTTTGCTGCGTGCGGTCTGCGGCATCAAGTCCGCCGTTGAGGAAGCCGGCGAAGAGGCCGCCGCTGGCGAGCGCCTGGTGCAGGCCGAGCTTGCCGCCGCAGCGCAGAAAGGCCCGCAGCCATGATTGCCGTCGCCTTGATCCTGCTGCTGGTGCTGATCGGCATCAGCATTCCTGTTGCGGCAGCGCTGGGCGTGCTCGGGCTGGTGCTCGATCCGCTGTATTCCGCCCTGCCCCTGACCCGCGCCATGGGCGAGATGGCCTGGAGCTCCAGCAACGAATTTTTGCTGGTGGCCATTCCGCTGTTCATCCTGCTGGGCGAGATCCTGCTGCGCTCGGGCTTTGCCCAGCGCATGTACGATGCCATGGCGCTATGGCTGTCCTGGCTGCCCGGCGGGCTGATGCACGCCAACATCGGCGCGTCAACACTGTTCTCGGCCACCTCCGGCTCCAGTGTTGCCACCGCCGCCACGGTGGGTACGGTCGCCCTGCCGCAGATTCGCCGCCGCGGCTATCACGAGCCCTTGTTCCTGGGCAGTATCGCGGCTGGGGGGACTTTGGGCATTCTGATTCCGCCCTCGATCAACCTGGTGATCTACGGCGTGTTGACCAATACCTCGGTGCCCAAGCTCTACCTGGCAGGCATCATCCCGGGCGTGCTGATGGCGCTGCTGTTCATGGCCGTGATTGTTGGCGCCTGCCTGCTGCGCCCCGGCTGGGGCGGCCAGCGCATCAGCGCCAGCTGGGGCCAGCGCATTCGCAGCTTGGTTCACCTGCTGCCGCCTTTGGG
Source organism: Vandammella animalimorsus (assembly GCF_002288875.1). Taxonomy (NCBI): domain Bacteria; kingdom Pseudomonadati; phylum Pseudomonadota; class Betaproteobacteria; order Burkholderiales; family Comamonadaceae; genus Vandammella; species Vandammella animalimorsus. The sequence goes on from NZ_NTBH01000001.1 coordinate 267,900, forward strand.
CATCTTCCTGTTGGTGGTGGGCAGCATTTACGCAGGTTTGGCCACCCCGACCGAGGCTGCCGCGCTGGGCGTGGCCGGCGCGCTGCTGCTGGCGGCGCTGTCCGGGCGGATGTCGCTGGCCATGCTGCGCGAGGCCTCGGAAAACACCATGCGCGCCACGGCCATGATCATGCTCATCGTCATTGCCGCGGCCTTTCTGAACTTCATCATGTCGGCCATCGGCCTGACCACGGCGCTGACCGATGCCATCACCGGCCTGGGGCTTTCGCCCATGTGGATGCTGCTGGCGCTGGTGCTGTTCTATATCGTGCTGGGCTGCTTCATGGAAACCCTGTCGATGATGATCACCACTGTGCCCATCGTCGCGCCGGTGATGATGGCCCTGGGCTTCGATCCGGTCTGGCTGGGCATCGTCATCATCGTGCTGGTGGAGACCGCGCTCATCACGCCGCCAGTGGGTCTGAACCTGTTCGTGGTGCAAAGCCTGCGCCCCGAAGGCTCGATGCAAGCCGTCATCTACGGCGCCCTGCCCTTCGTGCTGGCGCTGTTTGCCATGGTCGCCCTGCTGGCGCTATTCCCGCAGATGGCGCTGTGGCTGCCCACTCTTTTTGGATGATCTCCTGCCATGCTGTTGCATTTCGAACTCCATACCGATGAAGGCACCCGCCCGATCGAAGTCGAACTGGACCAACTGGTCATTGCCGGCTGGGCCGGGCGCGATCTGGCCGCCATCGAACACCACATCGAGGAGCTGGTCGCGCTGGGCGTGCCGCGCCCGTCCAAGGTGCCGCTGTATTACCGCGTCTCGGCCCAGCAGCTGACGCAGCAAGCCCGCGTGCAAGTGGTCGGCCCGCACAGCTCGGGCGAGGTCGAGGCCTTCGTCTTCGCGGCCGCTGACGGGCAGCTGCTCGTCAGCCTGCTCTCGGACCACACCGATCGCAAGCTCGAGGCCGCCAGCGTCGCGCTCTCCAAGCAGGTCTGCCCCAAGCCTGTGGCGCGCAGCGCATGGCGCCTGGCCGATGTGGCCGGCCATTGGGACAGCCTGCGCCTGCAGGCCCACATCGTTGAAAACGGCAGCCAAGTGCTGTATCAAGACGGCCCGCTGGCCAGCCTGCGCAGCCCGCAAGAACTGATTGCCGGTTACACCGGCGGCGCCCTGGCCCTGCCCCCGGGCACGGGCATGAGCTGTGGCACCGTGGCCGCCCTGGGCGGCATCCGCCCTGCCAGCCGCTTTTCCATGGCCTTGCTGGATCCGCTGCGCGACCGCCGCATCGAACACAGCTACGCCATCGATGTGTTGCCCGAGGTGGCCTGAGCTGGCCCGACATTTCACTTGGTTCGACAGTCACGCCCATGAACTGCCCCATCCCCACGCTGGCCGCACTGGCCGATGAGCTGGCCGCTGGCCGCACCACGGCCTTGCAACTGGCCGAGGCCGCACTGGCGCGCGCCGAAGATCCGGCCGGCGAAGGCGCGCGCGTGTTCACCCGCATCGACCGCGAGCGCGCGCTGGCGCTGGCGCGCGCCAGCGATGGCTTGCGCGCCGCCGGCATCGTGCGCTCGCCGCTGGAGGGCGTGCCCGTGTCGGTCAAGGACTTGTTCGACGTGGCCGGCCAGGCCACCACGGCTGGCTCGGCCGTGCTGCGCCAGGCCCCGGTGGCCACGCACAACGCGCCAGTGATCGAGCGCCTGCTGGCCGCCGGCGCCGTCATCGTCGGGCGCACCAACATGACGGAGTTCGCCTTTTCCGGCCTGGGGCTGAACCCGCACTACGGCACGCCGAAAAACCCCTGGGACCGCGCCACCGGGCGCATCCCTGGGGGGTCTTCCAGCGGCGCAGCCGTCTCTGTCACCGATGGCATGGCTGCGCTCGCCATTGGCTCGGACACCGGCGGCTCGGTGCGCATTCCGTCAGCGCTGTGCGGGCTGACGGGCTTCAAGCCCACCCAGCGGCGCGTGCCCACGGCCGGCACGCTGCCGCTGTCCACCTCACTCGATTCCGTCGGTCCGCTGGCCGCCAGCGTGCACTGCTGCGCCCTGGCCGATGCCGTGCTGGCTGGCGCCGGTGCGCAGGCCATGCCCACGCCGCTGCCGCTGGCCGGCGCGCGCCTGGCCGTGCCCGCGCAAGTGGCGCTCGATGACCTGGATGAGGCCGTGGCCGCCGCCTTCGAACGCGCCCTGGCTTGCCTGCGCGAGGCCGGCGCGCGCATCCACAGCCTGCCCGTGCCCGAATTTGCCGAATTGGCCGCGCTGCATGCGCGCGGCACCCTGGCCGGCGCCGAAGCCTGGGCCTGGCACCGCCGCCTGCTGGCCGAGCAAGCCAGCGGCTACGACCCGCGCGTGCGCGTGCGCATCGAGGCGGGCGCGCGCATGGACGCGGCCGATTACATCGAGCTGCGCGCCGCTCGCCAGCGCTGGATTGCCCAGGTGCAGGCGCGGCTGGCGCCCTTCGATGCGCTGCTGATGCCCACCGTACCGCACATTGCACCGCCCATTGCCGCGCTGCAAGCCGACGATGCGCTGTACGGCCAGACCAATCTGCTGATGCTGCGCAACCCCACGCTGATCAATTTTCTGGATGGCTGCGCTCTGTCGCTGCCCTGCCATGCGCCTGGTGACGCGCCCGTGGGCCTGATGCTGGCCGGGCCAGCGCTGGCCGATGCGCGCATCCTGGGCCTGGGGCTGAGCGTGGAGGCTGCGCTGGCGCGCCTGCGCGGCAACTGACAACGCCGTGGGGGCGCGCCAAACTTCTGGCACGTAAGCTGGCGCGCGATCTCATGACTGGCCCGCGGCGGCGTTGGCGCGGCGTTCGATCTCGCGGTGGCGGCGCAGGGTTTGCCATTCCTCCTGCGCGAATTGCTCGGCCAGCTGCTCGACCAGATAGACCGAGCGGTGCTGGCCGCCCGTGCAGCCGATGGCCACGCTGACGTAGCTGCGGTGGTTTTGCGCGTGCTGCGGCAGCCATTTGTGCAAGAAGGCCGTCACGTCGTGCTGCATGACATGCACCAGCGGCTCGCGCGCGAGGAATTCGGCCACGGGCGCGTCCAGCCCGGTCAGCGGGCGCAGCGCCGGGTCGTAGTGCGGGTTGGGCAGCATGCGCACGTCGAACACGTAGTCCGCATCGCGCGGGATGCCCCGCTTGTAGGAGAAGGACTGGAAGATCAGCACCAGATGGCCCGGGCCCAGGCGCAGGATTTGCTTGAGCTGGCTTTGCAACTCGGCCGAGCGGGTCAGGCTGGTGTCGATGACCAGCGACATGTCGCGCAGCGACCCCATCAGCCCCCTCTCGCGCAGAATGATTTGCACCAGCGCGTCGTCGCCGTGCGCATCGGCATCGGCGGCCAGCGGGTGCTTGCGGCGCGTTTCTGAAAAGCGCCGCACCAACGCATCGGTCGAGGCGTCGAGGAACAGCACGCGCACGTTCACGCCCTGGTCGCGCACGTTCTGCAGAATGGGCGGCACCAGCGGCAGCGAGGCTGCGCTGCGCACGTCAATGACGATGGCCATGCGCGAGATCTGCTGGTTGCGCTCCAGCGTCAGGCTGGGCAGCAGCAGCTCGGGCGGCAGGTTGTCGATGCAGTAATAGCCCGCGTCCTCCAAGGCGCTCAAGGCCACGGATTTGCCCGAACCGGACATTCCGGTAATCACCACCAGTTCACGCATTGCGTCTTGCTCCAGAAATTCCAGCCAGGGTCTGTGCTTCCATTGCCCTCAGCGCCGCCGGCTGCCAGTGGCCCGGCCGGCCTCCGCCTTGGCATGCGCTGCGCGGCCCACGCGTGCGGCGGCGGGCTGCGCGGGCGTTTCAGCCTGCGCCTGGGCTGCGGCCTGCAGCATCTCTGTGGCGTGCTCCAACGTGGCTTGGCTGGGCGCGTCGCTGCCGAGCATGCGGGCAATCTCGGCCACGCGCTGCGCGCCCTGCACGGGCTGCACGCTGCTGCTGATGCTTGCGCCCTGGCGCTGCTTGCGCACCTGCAGGTGCTGGTGCGCGCAAGCAGCCACCTGGGGCAGATGGGTCACGGCCAGCACCTGGCGATCGCGCCCGAGCTGGGCCAGCAGCGCCCCCACGCGGTGCGCCACGGCGCCGCCAATGCCCGTGTCCACTTCGTCGAACACCAGCGTGCCGGCCTGGCCCAAGCGGCTGGTTTGCACGGCAATGGCCAGGCTGATGCGCGAGAGCTCCCCGCCGGAGGCCACCTTGGCCAGCGCGCGCGGCGCGCCCTGGTCATGGCTGGAGATCTGAAATTGCACATCGTCCAGGCCGTGGGCCTGGGGCTGCTCCAGCGCTTGCAAGGCAATGCCAAAGCGGCTGCCGGCCATGCCCAGCTCTTGCAGGCTGTCGGTGACGGCCTGGGCCAGTCTCGGCGCGGCCTGCTGGCGCTGCTGCGAGAGCTCGCGCGCCAGCGCCATGAAGTGTTCGCGCGCCTGCTGCTCGGCGGCCTGCAGGGCCTGCAGGTCGATGCCTGCATCCAGCGCCTGCAGGGCCTGTTGCCATTGCTGCCACAACGCTGGCAAATCTTCAGGCGGTTGACGGTGGCGGCGCGCCAGGGCCAGCCATTGGCCCACGCGGGCGTCGAGCTGCTCCAGCTCGGCCGCATCCCACTCCTGGGCTTGGGCGTAGTCGCGCAGCTGGCGTGCCGCGTCCTGAAGCTGATCGGCCAGTGGCTGCAACTGCTCCTGCAATTGGGCAAATTGCGGCTCGATGTGGCCGTGCTGCTCCAGCGCCTGCAGGGCCTGGGCCAGCGCAGGCAGCGCGCCGCCCTCGCCCCCCGCCTCGCTGCCCTCCAGCGCCTGCCAGGCCTGGGCCGCGGCCTGCTGCAGGTCTTGCATGTGCGTCAAGCGCGTGTGCTGCTGGTTGAGCTGCTCCCATTCGCCTTGGCCTGGCGCCAGTTTTTCGATGCTGTCGAGCTGCCACTGCAAGCGCTCGCGCTCTTGCTGCCATTGAGCCTGGTTGTCCTGCGCCTTTTGCAGCGCCTGCTGGGCCTGGCGCCACTGCGCCCAGGCCGCTTGCACGGGCGCTTCGTCGGCGCCGGCAAAGGCGTCGAGCAGGCCGCGCACCGAGTGCGGGCGCATCAGGCTTTGCCATGCATGCTGGCCGTGGATGTCCACCAGCGCCTCGCCCAGGATGCGCAGTTGGCTGGCCGTGGCGGCCGAGCCATTGATCCAGGCGCGGCTCTTGCCCTGCAAATCCACGGTGCGGCGCAACAGCAGCGAGCTGCCGGGCTCGAAGCCGTGCTCGTCCAGCCAGGCCAGCAGTGCCGGCTGGGTTGGCAGGTCAAATTCGGCCACCACTTCGGCGCGCTGCGCGCCTTCGCGCACCAGCGAAGCATCGGCGCGTGCGCCCAGCGCGATCTGCATGGCATCGATCAGGATGGACTTGCCCGCGCCGGTCTCGCCGCTGAGCACCGTAAAGCCCGGTTGCAACTCCAGCTCCAGCGCCTGCACCAGCACGAAATCGCGCAGCGCCATGCGTTGCAATGCCATCAGCTGCCCCCTTCGGTCCAGCCCAACTTGTTGCGCAGCATGGCGAAATAGCTCCAGCCCTTGGGGTGCAAAAAGCAGGCGCTGTGCGCCGAGCGGCGCACGTGCAGGCAGTCGCCCACCAGCAGGTCAGGCATGGTCAGCATGTCGAATTTGGCGCTCATGTCGCGCCCGGCCAGCACTTTGACGGCGATTTCGGCATCGCCTGGCAGCACGATGGGCCGGTTCGAGAGCTTGTGCGGCGCAATCGGCGCGACCACCCAGCCGGAGGTGGCCGGATGCACGATGGGCCCGCCCACCGACAGCGAATAGGCCGTCGAGCCCGTGGGCGTGGCGATGATCAGCCCATCGGCGCGCTGGTTGGAGACGAACTGCTCATTGACCTCCACGCGCAGCTCCAGCATGCCTGAGAGCGCGCCGCGCGAGATCACCACATCGTTGACGGCATCGCCCTCGAAAACCCGCAGGCCGCCGCGCTCGACCCAGGCGTGAATCAAGGGGCGCTGATCCTGCTCGTAGATGCCGTGCAGCATGGGGCCGAGCTGGTCTTTGTAGTGGTTGAGCGGCAGATCGGTGACAAACCCCACCCGCCCCTGGTTGATGCCGATCAGCGGCGTGCCGTAGGGGGCCAGCTCACGCGCAATGCCCAGCATGGTGCCATCGCCACCGATGGCAATGCACAAATCGCACTGCTGGCCAATCTGCGCAGGGCTCAGGCGCGGGTAGTGTTCGATTTCCAGGTGCTGCGCCGAGTCTTGCTCCAGCGCCACATCGCAGCCGTAGCGCAACAAAAACTGCACCACGTCTTCAACGACGATGCGGGCGGCGTGGCGTGCGTCGCGCGAGGGCGTGATCTGGTGCTTGCCCAGCACCGCCACCTTGTGAAAGCGCGTTTGCATGGTGTATTGGCAATCGGAGGCAATCGAATGGGGGAGTCTCGGCGCGCGCCGGGTGCAGCCAGCAAAGAAAAGCGCGCTAGGGGTTGTTGAGATGGCGTTTGCAAAGCGTTTTTTCGAGGCAAAAGCCGCAGATGCAAGGCGAAAATGCGCGCAAGCTTGGTTACCTTGCAAGCATTTGACCGAAAACAGCGCCGCAACACTCCATCTCAACAACCCCTAGGGCCTTCACCCTTCATTTGGCGCGGCAAGTATAGCGGTAGAAACTGAGCGCCCGGCGCGCTTGGCCAGCGGTGTCAACGCCGAGGCGCACGCGCCCCATCCGCCCTTGCCGGCGGCTGCGGCAAGCTGCGGTATAGTCCCGCCTCCGTAAAAACTGGCCCCTTGTCTTTTTCAGCACAAGGCACCGGTGCGCTTGGCCGCAACGCCTACTTTTTGTGCATGGCCAGGCGCCGCCTTACATGGTCAGGCGCCGCCTTATTAACCACGCCCAATATGAAATCCCCTCTGGAAGCCAGCGTGCAGGCCAGCCTGCAGCAGTACTTCAAAGACCTCGATGGGCAAGAGCCCAGCAATGTGTACGACATGGTGATTCACCTGGTCGAGAGGCCCGTGCTGCGCGAGGTCATGGCGCGCGCGGGCCACAACCAATCGCGCGCTGCGCTGTGGCTGGGGCTCAACCGCAATACCTTGCGAAAAAAGCTCAAGATGCACGGCATGCTCGATGATGGCAGTGCGACTTGAAGCACCGCGCCCTTCATTTCTCTTTTCCGCTCCTGAGCGCTCCGCTGCCGCCCGCTGCCACACTTGGCAGCGGGCGGCAGCGTTTTTGGGCTTTCTGGCCGGGCAGTTCAGGGCCTGTGGCCATAATCGCCAGGTCTGGTGCGCAATCACACGCATGACCTGCCTGCGATCTGCAGCCCCAGCTTTTGTCGTGAGCCCAAACATTTCAAACTGCCAAGGAGATCCCATTCATGACCACCCTGTCCCCCATCGTGCGCCGTCAAAGCGTGGCCGATGTGCTGCGCCGCACCGCGCAGCGCCTGCCCGAGAAAACCGCCGTGATCTGCGGCGATGTGCGCTGGAGCTATGCCGAGTTCGACGCGCTGGTCACGCGCGTGGCCGCGGGCCTGGCGCAGCGCGGCGTGGCCGCGGGCGACAGGGTGGCCGTGCTGGCGCGCAACTCACACGGTTTTGCTGCGCTGCGCTTTGCGCTGGCGCGCCTGGGCGCGGTGCTGGTGCCCATCAACTTCATGCTCACCGCCGATGAGGTGGCCTACATCCTGCGCCACGCCGAGGCGCGCTGGCTGGCCACCGACAGCGGCCTGGCCAGCCTGGCCCAGGCGGCGGCCAAGCTCGATACGGAAGTGGCGCATTTCCTCTGGCTGCCCGCCGAGGAGCCGGGCGAGCCTGTGGCCGGCATGACCACGCTGGACGAGCTGGCCGCCTGCACCGCGCCCCTGCCCGAAGGTGCCGGCCCCAGCAGCGACGGGCTGCTGCAAATCGTCTACACCAGCGGCACGGAGAGCCTGCCCAAGGGCGCCATGCTCACACACGATGCCGTGCTGTGGCAGTACGTCAGCTGCGTGGTCAACGCCGCCATTGCCGAGGATGACGTGCTGTTGCACGCGCTGCCGCTGTACCACTGCGCGCAGCTGGACGTGTTCCTCGGCCCGGCCATCTACATGGGTTGCACCAACCTCATCACCGCCAAACCCACGCCCGACAACCTGCTGCCCATGATGGCGCGCCACGGCATCACCAGCTTCTTCGCCCCGCCTACGGTGTGGATTGCGCTGCTGCGCTCGCCGCTGTTTGACCAGACCGACCTGTCCAAGCTGGCCAAGGGCTATTACGGCGCTTCCATCATGCCGGTGGAGGTGATGAAGGAAATGGCGCGCCGCCTGCCCGATGTGCGGCTGTGGAACCTGTACGGCCAGACCGAAATCGCGCCGCTGGCCACCATCCTCGGCCCTGAGGACCAGTTGCGCAAACCCGGCTCCTGCGGCCGCCCGGTGCTGAATGTGGAAACCCGCGTCGTCGATGACGACATGCAGGACGTGGCCGTGGGCGAAGTGGGCGAGATCGTGCACCGCTCGCCGCACCTGATGCTGGGCTACTTCAAGGACGAGGAGCGCACCGCCGCCGCGTTCGAGGGCGGCTGGTTCCACTCGGGCGATCTGGCCACCATTGATGAGGAGGGCTACATCAGCGTCGTCGACCGCAAGAAGGACATGATCAAGACCGGCGGCGAAAACGTGGCCAGCCGCGAGGTGGAGGAAATGATCTACCGCATGCCTGAAGTCAGCGAAGTGGCCGTGATCGGCCTGCCCGACCCGAAATGGGTGGAGGCCGTCACCGCCGTGGTGGTGCGCAAGGACGGCGCCGAGCTGAGCGAGCAGCAGGTCATCGACTTCTGCAACGCCCACATGGCGCACTTCAAAACGCCCAAACGCGTGGTCTTTGCCGACAGCCTGCCCAAGAACCCCAGCGGCAAGCTGCTCAAGCGCCAGCTGCGCCAGACGATCAAAGCCGATTGAGCACGGCGCTGCATGGCCCTGCGATGAAGTTCGCCCTGCTTTCCGACATTCACGGCAATTTGCCGGCGCTGCAAGCCGTGCTGACGTGCTTGCGCGCGCAAGGCATCGCGCAGGTGGTGAATCTGGGCGACAGCCTCTCCGGCCCCCTGTGGCCGCTGGAGACGGCGCAATGCCTCATGCAGCAAGGCTGGCCCACGCTGGCGGGTAATCACGAGCGGCAACTGCTCAGCCTGCCGTCTGAGCGCATGGGCGCATCGGACGCATACGCGCACGCACAGCTCAGCCCGGCCGTGTTCGACTGGCTGCGCCAACTGCCCGCCACCTTGCGCCCCGCGCCCGATGTCTTGCTCTGCCACGGCACGCCTGGCAGCGATCGGCATTACTTCTTGCACAGCATAGTGGCAGGCCGCCTGTGCCTGGCCACAGCGCAAGAGATCGACGAGCGGCTGGGCGGCGAACGCGCGCGCCTTGTGGCCTGCGGCCACACCCATTTGCCCGGCGTGCTGCAAACAGCCCGCGGCCAGACCCTCGTCAACCCCGGCAGCGTAGGCCTGCCCGCCTATGACGATGAACGGCCAGAGCCGCATGTGGTCGAAAACGGCTCGCCCCATGCCCGCTATGCCGTGGCAGAGCGCCTGCCTGCCGCATCGGGCAGCGCCTGGGCCGTGACGCTGCATGCCGTGCCTTACGACCACGAAGCTGCCGCCCGCCAGGCCGAACGCAATGCCCGCCCTGACTGGGCCCATGCGCTGCGCACCGGGCGCATGCCGGCGGGGGCGTAGGCCGCCAGCGGCAAGGCCGATCCGGCCAGACGTGCGCTGCGCCCTGTTCAGCCGGGGGCTGAATCAGATCTGAAAAAGCAGGCAATAGAGCAATAGGCAATGACGGTGTGCGGCCACTGCGCGCACCGGCTTTTCGGCTTCTGGCAGGCTGTGGCGGGCCCGCTCAGCGCCGGCGGCGCTGGCGGTCGCGGCCGAGTTGGTCACCGACCACGCCGCCAATGGCTGCGCCGCCTACGGTGCCCAGCACGCCGCCATTGCTGATGGCTGCGCCGGCCACGCCGCCGATGGCCGCGCCGCCCACGGCGCTGCGTTCGCGCGAGCTCATGTTGTCCCAGGTCGCGCAGGCCGACAGGCCAAAGGCCAGGCTGGTGACGGCGATGACTTGGATGGCTTTTTCCTTGGGTTGCATGACTGCCTCCTGATGCAGATGACTCTGCCAATCGATTCAAGGCCAGGGCCTTGAATCTCTCTGCGGAAAAGGGCTGCGCAGGTTTTGCGACACAGCCCCAGCGGAATGGGCGCAGCCTAACGGCCCAGCTGGCGCGGTCGCGCAAGCATGGCGTTGCGGCTGTATCCAAGCGCTTCGGCACTGAGGGGCCCAATGGCATTTGGTAACACCGCTTGCTTCGTTGCTGGGGGCATGAATCGGCAGTAAAGTCGCGCCTTTTTGCAAGGCTGCCCCGAATCCGCTGGCGCACACGATGCTGCGATTCGCGTGGCCTCTTCATCGCTTGCGCTGCGGCGCGCCGTGCGCACTGGCCACAGCGCCCATGCGCTTTTTCCCCCTGGTGTTTTTCTGGAGATCCATCATGCACACCACACTTCGCCCCCTGCTGCGCTGGCTGGCCCCCGCGTTGATCGGCACGGCTGCCGCTGCAGCCAGCGTGCTGCCCGGCGCTGCACTGGCGCAAACCACTTACAAAATGGCCTACGCGCTCTCGCAGCAATCGCACTACGGCGCAGCGGGCAATGCCTTTGCCAAGACCCTGGAGGAAGGCAGCAGCGGCAAGTACAAGATCCAGCAGTTCGCCAACAGCGCATTGGGCGGCGAGCGCGAGGTCATCGAGGGCCTGCAGCTGGGCACCATCGACATGGCCGTGCTCTCCACCGGCGCGACCATGAACTTCGTGCCTGCCGCTGCAGTGTTCGACGTGCCCTTCTTGCTGCGCGATCTGGAGCACGCCCGCAAGGTGCTCGATGGCCCGATCGGCCAGGAGATGCTGGCCGAGTTCAACAAGCGCGGCCTGGTGGCCCTGGCCTGGGGCGAGCAAGGCTTTCGCCACCTGACCAACAACGTGCGCGCCGTGGCCTCGCCGGCCGATGCCAAGGGCCTGAAGATCCGCACCACCGAAAATCAACTGCACATTGCCGCGTTCCGCGCCATCGGCATCCTGCCCACGCCCATGGCCTGGCCGGAGGTTTCCACCGCGTTGCAACAGGGCACCATTGACGGGCAGGAAAATCCGCTGTCGGTCATCACCTCGGCCAAGCTCTCGCAGGTGCAAAAGCACCTCTCGCTGACGGGCCACGTCTATGCGCCGGCGGTGATCATCGTCTCGCCTTCGGTGTATGAAAAGCTCTCCGATGCGGACAAGGCCTTGTTCAAGAAGGCAGCGGAAAACGCGGGCCAGGCGATGCGCGATTTCGTCTCCAACATTGAGAAGTCGGGCGTGCAGCAGCTCAAGGACGAGGGCATGCAAATCACCGAGGTGGACCGCAGCGCCTTCGAGAAAGCCGTGGAGCCGGCCTACAAGGACTACAACAAGCGCTTTGGCGCCGATTTGCTGCAGCGCATCCGCGACACCAAGTAATCTTGGTCCTGTCGGGCAGCGCTCCATTGCTTGCGTGATAGTGCGTGATGCCATGGCGCGGGCCACCGCTGCCTGCGCCATGGCCCGCCGCTGCCGCACACAGGCTGGGGCGCGTGCCCGGCCAAGCCCATCGTCTGCCCCCCTACCCCTGCTTGCCTTGCGCAACGCCCGCATCCCCTGCTGCCATGCCTGCCCTTCAAGCCATTGACCGCGCGCTATTCGGTCTTGTTTCTTTTCTGGCCCAGCTGCTGCTCTGGCTGGCCGTGGCCATGGGATTTTTCCAGGTCGTGGCGCGCTTTGTGCTGCATTCGCCGCTGGACTGGAGCGAGGTGCTCACGCGCGCGGCCATCATCTGGGTGGTGATGCTGGGCACGGCGCTGGCCTTTCGCAGCGGCACGGCCATTGCCGTGCAATTCCTGCACAGCCGCCTGCGCGGCCCGGCGCGCCGCTGGCTGGAGCACTTCATCGGCGCCACCTGCGTGGGTTTTTTGCTGTTTCTGGCCTGGATCGGCGCGCAAATCACCTACCGCGTGCGTTTTCAGAGCCTGGCCGGGCTGGAGATTTCCATCTCCTGGGTGTATCTGGCCATCCCGGTGGGCGCAGCGCTCTCGGCCCTGGCGGTGCTGCTGCACTGGCTGATGGCGCCGCAGGCCAGCGCAACGCCTGCCGAGCCCGCCCCGCTCTGAGCGCCTCCAAAGCATCCCCTATATCCCAAGCCTCCAATCCCGAAAGCGCGCCATGTCGCAGTTGATGATCGTCACGATGCTGATTTTCTTTGCCCTGTCCCTGCCCGTGGCAGTGGCCATTGGGTTGTCCAGCATCACCGGCATTGCTTACGCCGGGGTCAATTGGCTGGTCATGCCGCAGCAAATCTTTGCCGCGCTGGACAAATTCCCGCTGATGGCCATCCCGTTCTTCATCCTGGCGGGCAATCTGATGGAGGCCGGCGGCATCTCGCAGCGGCTGGTGGACTTCGCCAAAAGCCTGGTGGGCCGCGTGCAAGGCGGCATGGCCATCACCTGCGTGCTGACCTGCATGATCTTTGCCGCCGTGGCCGGCTCCAGCGTCGCCACCACCTTTGCCGTGGGCAGCATCCTGATTCCTGCGCTGGTGCGCCACGGCTACCCGGCGCCGTTTGCCGCCTCGCTGCAGGCCACCTCGGCGGAGCTGGGCGTGATCATCCCGCCCTCGGTGCCGATGATTCTGTACGCCGTCTCCACCGAAACCTCCACCGGCGAGGTTTTCATCGCCGGCATCCTTCCCGGCCTGCTGCTGGGCGCGGCGCTGATTGCCTACGCCTGGTTCTACGCCCGCCGCACCGGCCTGGGCCGCAACGACGGCCAGGGCAGCATGCCCGTCTGGGCCGCGCTGCGCCGCGCCTGGCTGGCGCTGCTGATGCCCACCATCATCCTCGGCGGCATCTACGGCGGCGTATTCACCCCTACGGAGGCCTCGGTCGTGGCCGTGGTCTATGCGCTGGTGCTCAGCTTGTTCGTCTACCGCAGCATCGGCCTGCGTGCGCTGGGGCCGGTGTTTCACCGCGCAGTCACCGGCACGGCCGTGATCATGTTCATCATCGCCAACGCCGGCGTGTTCAGCTTTTTGCTCAACCGCGCCGGCGTGCCCGACATGCTGGGCCAGTGGCTGGGCGGCCTGTTCGAGAGCAAATACCTGTTCCTGCTGGGCATCAACCTGGCGCTGTTCGTGATTGGCATGTTCATCGAGACCTCGGCCTCCATCGTCGTGCTCGCGCCGCTGCTGCTGCCTGTGGCAGTGCAGTTCGGCGTCGATCCGGTGCATTTCGGCATCATCATGATCGTCAACCTGGCGCTGGGCATGGTCACGCCGCCCATGGGTGTGAACCTGTTTGCCGCCTGCGCCATCGCTCGCGTCTCGCTGGAGCAAATCGTGCGCCCGCTGCTGCCGCTGGTGGGCGTGGTGCTGGCCTGCCTGGCCATCATCACCTACGTGCCACAGCTGTCGCTGCTGCTGCGCGACCTGGCTTATTGAGCGCCGAGCCACCCGCCGCCAGGCCCAGGCGCTTGCCCAATTCCGTTCAGCCCTCTTTCTCTATGACCCAGCGCCAAGCCTTTGCCTTTCTGCAGCCGGGCGATCCCTTCCCGGCCTATGGCTCGGTCAGTGAGGAGCTGGGCCCGCTGGCCGTGGGCGGGGATTTGCAGCCCCAGACGCTGCAGGCCGCCTACCGTCAGGGCATCTTCCCGTGGTTTTCCGCGCCGCCCATCCTGTGGTGGTCGCCCGATCCGCGCATGGTGCTGCAGGTGCAGGACTTTCGGCTGCACACCTCGCTGCGCAAAAGCATTGCCCGGCTGCTGCGCGCGCAGCGCCTGCAGGTGCGTGTGGACAGCGCCTTTGGCACGGTGCTGCGCTGCTGCGCCAATGTGGTGCGGCCCGGCCAGAGCGGCACCTGGATCGTGCCGCAGATGCAGCAGGCCTATGAGCGGCTGCACCAGGCCGGGCTGGTGCACAGCGTGGAGACCTGGCTGGACGGCGAGCTCGCCGGTGGCCTGTACTTCGTCAACATCGGCCAGGCGGTGTTTGGCGAATCCATGTTCGCGCTGCGCAGCGATGCCTCGAAAATCGCCCTGGCCGCGCTGGTGGCCATGTGTCGCGCGCACGGCCTGCCGATGATCGACTGCCAGCAAAACACCGCCCACCTGGCCTCGCTGGGCGCGCGCGAGATGCGCCGCGCGCAGTTCCTGGAGCAACTGGCGCCCCTGGTGCAGCAGCCCGCGCCGCGCTGGCAGTTCAGCGATGCGCTCTGGGCGCAGCTGCCGCAGTGGCCTCAGCGCGATCTTCTTCAATAGGGGCCAGATGAACCAGCGCCGCCCTGCCCTGCAGCTGTACGCCACGGCACCCTACCCGTGCAGCTATCTGCCTGGGCAGATGGCGCGCTCACAGGTCGTCAGCCCGGGGGAGCTGGTCGGCGCGCCGGTGTACGACCAGCTGATCGCCCAGGGCTTTCGCCGCAGCGGTCTGTTCACCTACCGCCCGCATTGCGACCATTGCCAAGCCTGCCAGACGCTGCGCATCCCCGTGGCGCAGTTCCGCCCCAATCGCAGCCAGCGCCGCACCTGGCAGCAGCACCGCCAGCTGTCGGTGCGCGTCATGCCGCCGCTGCTGCAGCCCGAGCACTTCGCGCTCTACCAGCGCTATCTGCAGCAGCGCCACGGCGACGGCCAGATGGAACACGACAGCCCGGCGGACTATGAGCAGTTCCTGCTGCGCAGCCACGTACACACGCGCTTGCTGGAGTTCTCCAGCATCGATCCGTCCGGGCAAGAGCCGCCGCAACTGCGCATGGTCAGCGTGGTCGATCTGCTCGGGCACGGCATCTCCGCCGTTTACACCTTCTACGACGCGGCCAGCGCCAAGGGCCTGGGCACCTGGGCCATCCTCTGGCAAATCCAGTGGGCACGCCAACTGGGCCTGCCCTATCTGTACCTGGGTTATTGGATTGCCGCTTGCCCCAAGATGGCCTACAAGGCGCGCTTTGTGCCCCACGAAGTGCTCGTCAATGGGCGCTGGCAGCAGGTCGATCGATGAAGAGCGCAGGCGCTGGTGCGGCAGCGCCTGCGCGCCCGAAAGCGCGCACCAACGGCCGGTTCAGGGCGCTTGCAGAAAGCTGCGCATGGCCTGCAGCGTGGCCTCTGGCGCTTCGGTCATCAGGTTGTGGCCCACGTCGATGCTGGCCGTTTGCAGCGCCACGCCCGCTTGCTGCGCGGCCTGCACCAAGGGCTTGGCCGCGCGCGCCGGGGTCATCTGGTCCTGGCTGCCGCTGAGGATCAGCACCTGGGCCTTGACCTGGGCCATGGCCTCAGGCCCTCCTTCGTAGCTGTCGCAGGCCACGAAGCCTTTGTGGAAGATGTTCTCGCGCGGGTTGCTGCGCAGCACGCGGCGTCCCAGCGCCATGCCCATGCCGTAGGGCCAGGTGCCCGGCCCCAGCGCCGAGGGCGGCGGCGCCAGCGTACTGCGCGAGAACACGTTGACCAGGTGCATGGCTTTCTCCGGTGCGTTCTGCGACAGCTCCAGCAGCGCGGGCGAGACGCGCATGGGCGCGGCCGTGCCCAGCAGCAGCAGTTTGCTCACCCGCGCGCCCAGCTGGGCCGCAGCCTGCAGCGCGATCAGCGAGCCAAAGCTGTGCCCGGCCAGCGCCAGTGGCGCATCGTCCAGCGTTTGCACCAGGGCGGCGATGGCGTCGGCGGCTTGCTGCACGCTGGCGGGCGCCTCGCTGGTGGCGCTGCGGCCATGGCCGGGCAGGTCGATGGCCAGCACGTTCCAGCCGTGGTGTGCAAACCAGCGGCTTTGCAGCGCCCAGACGCTGTGGTCATTGAGCACGCCGTGGATCAGGATCAGCCAAGGCTGGCCCGGCTTGTGGGCCGTGCCGCCGGTGTAGGCATAGAGCGGGTGGCCATTGAGGGAGATCTGCATTTGTATCGCTCCTTGTCCTGGTTTTTCTTATGCAGCGGCTTTTTCCGCCGCTTTCAGGGCGCGCTTGAGGTCGTCGATCAGGTCATCGGCCTCCTCCAGCCCGATGGACAGGCGGATGGTGCCCTGGGCGATGCCCGCGCCGGCCAGGGCGGCATCGTCCATGCGGAAGTGGGTGGTGCTGGCCGGGTGGATGACCAGCGAGCGGCAATCGCCCACGTTGGCCAGGTGGCTGAAGATTTTGAGCGCATCGACGAACGCCTTGCCCTGGGCGCGGCTGCCTTTGAGGTCGAAGCTGAACACCGAGGCCACGCCACGGGGCAGCAGCTTTTGCGCCAGCGCATGGCTGGGGTGGCTCTCCAGCAGCGGGTGGCCCACGCGCTCGACCATGGGGTGGCTGGCCAGGAACTGAACCACCTTTTCCGTGTTGGCGATGTGGCGCTGCATGCGCAGCGACAGGGTTTCGATGCCTTGCAGAATCGTCCAGGCGCTGTGGGGGCTGAGCGCCGCGCCAAAGTCGCGCAGGCCCTCGCGGCGCGCGCGCAGCAAGAAGGCGCCGGCGGTGGCCTCCTCGCTGAAGACCATGCCGTGAAAGCCCTCGTAGGGCTGGGTCAGCTCAGGGAACAGGCCGCTGCCATCCCAATCGAAAGCGCCGCCATCGACGATCACGCCGCCCACCACGGTGCCGTGGCCGCAGAGGAATTTGGTGGCCGAGTGGTAAACCAGATCGGCCCCCAGCGCCAGCGGCTGCATCAGATACGGCGTGGTGAAGGTCGAATCCACCAGCAGCGGCAGGCGCGCGGCGCGGGCGATCTCGGCCACGGCGGGCACGTCCAATACGTCCAGGCCGGGGTTGCCCACGGTTTCGCCAAACAGCAGCCGGGTGTTGGGGCGGATGGCGGCGCGCCAGGCGTCCAGATCGCCCGGGTGCACGAAGGTGGTGTCGATGCCAAAACGGCGCAGCGTGTAATTCAGCAGGTTTTGCGAGCCGCCGTAGATGGCGCTGCTGGCCACGATGTGCCCGCCCGCGCCCATCAGCGTGGCAATGGCCAGGTGCAGCGCAGCCTGACCGCTGGCCGTGGCGATGGCGCCCGCGCCGCCTTCGAGCGCGGCCATGCGCTGCTCCAACACCGCCGTGGTGGGGTTGCTGATGCGCGAATAGACGTGGCCGGCGCGCTCCATGTTGAACAGCGAGGCCGCGTGCTCGGAAGATTCAAAGACGAACGAGGTGCTCAGGTGCAGAGGCACGGCGCGCGCGCCAGTGCTCGCATCGGGCGCGGCGCCTGCATGCAATGCCAGGGTGTCAAAGCCGGGATCGCTGTAGCCAGCCATGGGGTTGGTCTCCTGTTATTGGTTAAGAACCTGTTCAAAGGAAGGTTTGCGGGCAGCGCACCAGAAGCGCCCGCCAAGGGCGGTCCTTGGGCTGCGAGGGCGCTATTGTGGGCTATATTCCACGCCTGATTGGCGCAGGCCGGGCGCTTGTTGTCGCCCATGCCGCAGCTTGGCAGGCCGCAGCGCCCAGCACGACAAAACCCAGGAGACCCCGCGCATGAAAGTCAGCGATATTCTCAGAGTCAAAGGCAATACCCTGTACACCGTGCGCGC
This sequence comes from Vandammella animalimorsus, assembly GCF_002288875.1. NCBI lineage: Bacteria > Pseudomonadati > Pseudomonadota > Betaproteobacteria > Burkholderiales > Comamonadaceae > Vandammella > Vandammella animalimorsus. The sequence goes on from NZ_NTBH01000001.1 coordinate 285,458, forward strand.
CGATGAAGCCTTGAGCGTTGCCGTCGAGACCATGGCCGAGCGCGACATCGGCTCCCTGGTAGTGGTCGAGCACGGCGAGGTGGTCGGCATTCTGACCTTCCGGGAGGTCATCCTGGCCATGGTGCAACACCGTGGCGCGCTGGAGAAGGTGACGGTGCGCGCGCACATGGACGAGTCGCCCATGAGCTGCACGCAACAGACTTCACTGGACGAAGTGCGGCGCATGATGCTTGACCGCCATGCCCGCTATATGCCGGTGATCGACAACCGCATGCTGATGGGCGTGATCAGCCTCTACGACGTGGCCAAGACCGTGGTCGACAGCCAGAACCTGGAGAACAAGCTGCTCAAGGCCTATATCCGCGATTGGCCTGAGGAGGACGCCAGCGCCTGATCGACTGCATTGCCTCACACGCCTTGCCCGCTGCGGCAAGCACCTTTTGCCCCATACCCGCGCCATGAGCAGCGCGGGTTTTTTTGAACGTTTGATCGCTTCGCATGGAAAAACGGGTTTTGTTCCGCTCGACCTGGTTGCCCTGGGTCCTGCTGGCGCCGCAGATGGCGGTGATTTTGATTTTTTTCTTCTGGCCTGCCGGGCAGGCGCTGGTGCAGTCCTTCCAGATGGAGGACGCCTTTGGCTTCTCACGCGAATGGGTTGGGCTGGAGAACTTCCGCCGCCTGTTCAATGATTCGAACTACCTGGCCTCGTTCCGCATCACGGCGGTGTTCTCGGTGCTGGTGGCCGTCACTGGCATCGGCCTGTCGCTGCTGCTGGCCGTTTTTGCCGACCGCATCATCAAAGGCGCACTGGTTTACAAAACAGCGCTGTTGCTGCCCTACGCCGTCGCGCCGGCCGTGGCCGGCGTGCTGTGGCTGTTCATGTTCTCGCCCAGCCTGGGGGTGGTGGCCTACCTGCTGGAGCAGGCCGGCATGCGCTGGAACCACCTGCTCAATGCCAACCACGCCATGGCGCTGATCGTCATGGCCGCAGTCTGGAAGCAAATCTCCTACAACTTCCTGTTCTTCCTGGCCGGGCTGCAGGCCATCCCCAAATCGCTGCTCGAAGCGGCCGCCATCGACGGCGCCGGCCCGCTCAAGCGTTTTCTGTCCGTGCAGTTCCCGCTGCTCTCGCCCACCACCTTCTTCCTGTTGGTGATCAATGTGGTCTATGCCTTCTTTGACACCTTCGCCATTGTCGACGCCACCACAGAGGGCGGCCCCGGGCGCGAAACCGCCATCCTGGTCTACAAGGTCTATTACGACGGCTTCAAGGCGCTGGACATGGGCAGCTCGGCTGCGCAATCGGTGGTGCTGATGGTCATCGTCATCGCGCTGACCGTGATCCAGTTCCGCTACGTCGAGAAAAAAGTGCAGTACTGATATGTTGACCATCGTTGAACGCCGCCCGATGCTGACCATCCTGGCCCATGCAGTGATGCTGCTGGGCATTGCCGTGGTGGGCTTTCCGCTGTATCTGGCCTTCGTCGCCTCCACCCACACGGCGCAAGACATCGTGCAAGCCCCCATGCCGCTGCTGCCCGGCAGCAACTTCTGGGAAACCTACAAAACCGCTCTGCTCGGCGGCGGCGAGGGCGCAGGCTCGACCGCGCCGGTAGCGCGCATGATGTGGATCAGCTTCGTCACCGCCATGGTCATCGCCGTGGGCAAGATCGCCATCTCGCTGCTCTCGGCCTTTGCCATCGTGTATTTCCGCTTCCCGCTCAAGGGGCTGTTCTTCTGGCTGATCTTCGTCACGCTGATGCTGCCGGTGGAAGTGCGCATTGGCCCGACCTACCAGGTCATCTCCGACCTGGGCATGCTCAACAGCTACGCCGGCCTGACCATCCCGCTGATTGCCTCGGCCACGGCCACCTTCCTGTTCCGCCAGTTCTTCCTGACCGTGCCCGATGAGCTGGTCGAAGCCGCCCGCGTCGATGGCGCCGGGCCGATGCGCTTTTTCAAGGATGTGCTGCTGCCGCTGTCAAAGACCAGCATTGCCGCGCTGTTCGTGATCCAGTTCATCTACGGCTGGAACCAATACCTCTGGCCCCTGCTGGTGACCACCTCCGAAGACATGTACCCCGTGGTCATTGGCATCAAGCGCATGATCGCTGGCGGCGATTCGGGCAACCAGTGGAACGTGGTCATGGCCACCGCCATTCTGGCCATGCTGCCGCCTGCGCTGGTAGTGGTGCTGATGCAGCGCTGGTTCGTCAAAGGCCTGGTGGATACAGAAAAATAACGCGCAAAAATAACGCGCGCCCACGGCCTTGCCGCCCCCATTCTTGCTGGAGCCCCCATGAGCACCCTGACCCTGTACTCCGCCCCTGGCACCTGCGCCCAGGCCACGCACATCGCCTTGCTCGAGGCGGGCGCGCCCTTTGAGCTGGTGCAACTGGACTTCACCCAGCAAGCCCAGCGCAGTGCTGCCTATCTGGCCCTCAACCCCAAGGGCCGCGTGCCCGCGCTGCAAACCGAGCAAGGCCTGCTGACCGAAACCCCGGCGCTGCTGGCCTACATAGCCCAGTGCTTTCCCGCCGCGCGTCTGGCGCCGCTGGGCGATGCCTTCGCCTTTGCCCGGCTGCAGGAGTTCAACAGCTACCTGGCCTCCACCGTGCACGTGGCCCATGCCCACGGCCGACGCGGCGCGCGCTGGAGCGACGATGCCGCCGCCCACGACAGCATGCGCGCCAAGGTGCCGCAGAACATGCGCGAGGCCTTTGCCTACATCGAGGCGCACTACCTGCCAGAGGGCAGCGACTGGGCGCTGGGGCAGGACTACAGCGTGGCCGATGCCTACCTTTACACCGTCACCGGCTGGCTGCCCAGCGACGACGTGGCCATCGAGGAATTCCCCAAAGTCGCCGCCCACTACGCGCGCATGAGCGCCCGCCCGGCCGTGCAACAAGCCCTGGCCCAGGCCAAGGCCTGCACACCCCGGCTGCTTTGAGCCTTTCGTCCCTGCCCTGCCCCAAAGCCACCATGAGCTTTCTCTTCCCCGCCCCGGCCATCCCCAGCGTGGCCATCCTCGGCCAGGCCGAGCGCTTTCCCGTGCACCGCATCTACTGCGTGGGCCAGAATTACGCCAAGCACGCCCAGGAGATGGGCGCCAGCGGCCGCGAGCCGCCGTTCTTCTTCCTCAAGCCCGCCGATGCCATCCTCAGCGTGGCCGAAGGCGGCCTGGTGGGCCAGATGCCCTACCCCAGCCTGACCGAAGATCTGCACCACGAGGTCGAGCTGGTCGCCGCCCTGCACCGCGGCGGGCGCGACATCCCCGTGGCCCAGGCGCTGGAGCACGTCTGGGGCTACGCCGTGGGCCTGGACATGACGCGCCGCGACCTGCAGGCGCAGCAGAAAAAAGCCGGCCGCGCCTGGTCCATTGCCAAGGGCTTCGAGCACAGCGCGCCCATCGGCCCCATCGTGGCCAAGGCCCAGGTCGGCGCCATCGAGCAGGCCAGCATCGAACTGGACGTGGACGGCCAGCTGCGCCAAAGCGGCAACACCGCCGAGCTGATCTGGAGCGTGGCCGAAGTCATCGCCACCCTCTCCAAGGCCTGGGAGCTGCAACCGGGCGACCTGATCTTCACCGGCACGCCCGCCGGCGTCGGCCCCGTGCTGCCTGGCCAGCAGATGCAGGCGCGCATCGCCGGCCTGCCCGAGCTGCGCGTGATGGTGCTTTAAATACCGCCATGACGACACCGCGCCACCTGATCCGCTTCTGCCGCGCCTGCGGCCAGCCTGTAGAGCACCGCGTGCCCGACGATGGCGACACCCGGGTGCGCGCCGTCTGCCCGGCCTGCCACACCATCCACTACCTGAATCCGCTGAACGTGGTCGGCACCATCCCCGTCTGGCAGGGTAAGGTGTTGCTGTGCCTGCGCAATATCGAGCCGCGCCGTGGCAAATGGACGCTGCCGGCCGGCTTCATGGAGCTGGACGAAACCACCGCCCAGGGCGCGGCGCGCGAAACCCGCGAGGAAGCAGGTATTGAAGTCGCGCTGGGCCCACTGTTTTCTATCATCAGCGTGCCTCGCGTGGGCCAGGTACACCTGTTCTACCAGGCCGCCATGCACGGGCCCGAAGTCGCCCCCGGCCCGGAAACCCAGCAAGCGCAGCTGTTCGCCGAAGACGAAATCCCCTGGGACGAGCTGGCCTTCCACACCACGCGCCTGACCCTGCAGCGCTTCTTCGCCGACCGCCAGGCCGGCCGCTTCAGCCTGCACGACCTGGTGATCGAATAGCCCGCGCCTTGCAGCGCTCAACCGCCCGAGCCTGCAAATGCACTGGGCGCGGCGATTCGTGCAGGGCATCCATCAGGCTGGCGGCTTGCCAATGCGGCGCTTGGGCGGCTGCCATTCGCGCTCGGTCATGGCCTGCACCCGCGCGCCGGCCTCGCCCATCAGCTGGGGCAAGAGCTGCGTCTCAGGCAACAGATGCCAGTATTTCTGCGGCATCTCCTGGCGCATCATGCGCGGGTTCAGGCGCGCGGGGTTGAAGATGTGTGCGTAATAGGTCTGCCACAGCGCCTCGCCCGGATCCTCGCCGGGCGCGGCCTCGCGCTGCGCACCGGGGCCGTATTGCAGCTGCGTGCCATCCCAGGCGGCGCTGCGGTACGGGGTCAGCAGGCACCAACGCATGCCGGTGAAGCGCCGGGCAAAAAACGGCGCCACGCGATCGACGATCCAGTGCTCGGGCTCGAACCAGGCCACAAAAGCATCGGTCTGCCCGGGCAGTTCGCGAAAACGCACGAAGGCTTTCATCTTGTGCGTATCGCGGCGCACGGCCTGCGCCAGGCGCATTGCGTGATGCACATCCGGGTCGGTCACTCTGTCGAGCAGCCCACGCTCGCCCGAGGCCAGCCGCCACAACAGCCGGTACAGCAGGGCAAAACGCTGCGGATCGCGGTGGCAAAGCACCTGCATGGCCAGCGCCAGGAAATTCTTGGGCACATGGGGCGCAGGCCGCTGCACAGGCGCTTGGGCCACTGCCGCAGCAGCGATCAAAGTGCGTTCATCGCCGGCCAGCCAGTCCAGCGCCTCGGGCGCAATGGCCGCGCACCAGGCCTGGCGGGCCTGGGCGCGCCAGGCTTCGAGCGACCATGGCGGCGTCACCCGTGCCTGCCAGTGGCTCATGCGAACAAATCCCCCTGCCGTGGCTTGGGCGTGAGCCACTGCCGCAGTGCGGCCGGATCATCGAGCTGGCGTCGCGGGTGGTGGTCGGGGAGCAGGATGAAGGGCAGCATTTTCTTCATCGGCGCACGCAGCCGTGCGATGTCGGCCAGCCGCAAGGCGCCGCTGCGGCGGCTGGCGATGATGCGCTGCACATTGCGCACGCCCAGGCCAGGCACACGCAGCAGCATCTCCTTGGGCGCGCGGTTCAGATCGACCGGAAAGCGCTCGGGATGGCGCAGCGCCCAGGCCAGCTTGGGGTCGATGTCCAGATCGAGCATGCCATCGCTGCGGGCATCGGCGATTTCCTCGACCTCGTACTGGTAAAAGCGCAGCAGCCAATCGGCCTGGTACAGGCGGTGCTCGCGCAGCAAGGGCGGCGCCTTGGCTGGCAGGCGGCGCGAGGCATCCGGGATCGGGCTGAAGGCCGAGTAATACACCCGGCGCAGGTGGTAATCGCCATACAGCCGTGCGCTGGTGCGCAGGATCTGCGCATCGTTGGCCGCATCGGCGCCCACGATCATCTGCGTGCTCTGCCCGCCGGGGGCAAAACGCGGCGCGCGTACCCCGGCCGGGCGGCCCGCCATGGCCCGCACTTTGGGCGAGCGCGCCTCGCGCGCCTCGTCGATGCGCCACTTCACGGCACCCATGGCCTCGTGGATGCCGGCATGGGTTTTCTCCGGCGCCAGCTCAGCCAAGCCAGCCTCCGTGGGCAGCTCAATGTTGACGCTGAGGCGATCGGCATAGCGCCCCGCCTCGGCCAGCAGCGCATCGCTGCATCCAGGAATGGTCTTCAGATGGATGTAACCGGCAAAACGATGCTGCTCGCGCAGCCGCCGCGCCACCTCGATCATCTGCTCCATGGTGTAGTCGCCCGAGCGGATGATGCCGCTGGAGAGAAACAGCCCTTCGATGTAGTTGCGCTTGTAGAAATCCAGCGTCAGCTTCACCAGTTCATCGATGGCAAAACGCGCCCTGGGCACATTGCTGGAGAGACGGTTGACGCAGTAGGCGCAGTCGTAGATGCAGAAATTGGTCAGCAGCAGCTTGAGCAGCGAGACGCAGCGCCCGTCCGGGGTGTAGCTGTGGCAGATGCCCATGCCCTCGGTGCTGCCGATGCCGCCGCTTTTGACCGAATTGCGTTTGCCTGCCCCACTGGATGCGCAGGAAGCGTCGTATTTGGCCGCATCGGCAAGGATGGCGATTTTTTTGATGGTCTCCATGCGGGGATGTTAAGAAATAACTGCCCGGGGCGCAGCGCCGTGTGCCTCTGCGGATTTGTGCCCAGCTCCTCAAGCCAAACCATCCCCAAAGGCCTCACGGGCCTGCTGCAGCCAGCCCGGCGCCCAGGCGGCGGCCTGTTCTTCGGGGTCGGCCGGGTCGCTGGCGTCGAGCACCAGCAGCTCACCGATGCGCTGCGCGCCCAGGTCCTGCAGGCGGGCATCAAACAGACGCCCGCCTGCGGCAAAGGTCTCGCCGTAAAACTGATCGCCCAGCGCGATGACGCCATAGCGCAAGGCCCCCAGGTAGCGTGGCCGCATGTCCAGATCGGCGTACAGCGGCTGCAGGTTCTCCGGCACCTCGCCACTGCCGTGGGTGGAGGTGCACACCAGCAGCAGCCCTTGGGCGCTGATTTGCTCCAGCAGCTCGCCCGTGCATTGCGCGTCGGCCAGCAGCAGCTCGATCTCCAGCTCCTGGCCAGGGGCGGCCGTACTGCGCAGGGCCTGCTCCACGGCCTGGGCCACGTACCAGGCCGTGTCGCTGACCGTGCCTACGAGGATGGTGAGTTTCATAGATCGTGTATGTGTGTCGTGCAAAGCCTGTGGATGCTGTGCGGGGCTAGGGCAGAGGCAAGCGTCTGTGCCAGTGGGCAGGCTTCAAGAACGATTTTCATTCCCCAGGCTCTGGCACAATCGCGGATTGTCCCTTGTTTTCGGCCTGGCAAGCGCTGCACAGGCCTTGTTACCTCTCCCATGCCCCAAGAACTGCTCACCCTGGAGCGCATGCGCGCCGACATTGCCCGCATGCTGCACGAAAGCCCAGACGCCATCGCGCTGGACGACAACCTGATTGACTGGGGCCTGGACTCCATGCGCGTGCTCAACCTGCTGCTGGCCTGGAACGAAACCGGCATTGGCCTGGATTTCTCCGAGATCGCCGAACACACCACGCTGCGCGGCTGGTGGCAAGTGGTACAGCAGCGCCTGGCGCAAATGGGCCACTGAAGCCCCCGCGCCATGTCCGCCCAGACGTCTTCCGATGCGGCGCAAGCCGACATTGCATCCAGTGGTCCCTGGCCGCTGACGCCCGCCCAAACCGGGCTGTGGTATGCCCAGCAGCTCGACCCTGGCAACCCCAGCTTCAACACCGGCCATGCACTGTGGCTGCAAGGCTCGCTGGACGTAGCGGCCTTTGCAGAGGCGGCCAACCAGGCCGCGCGCGAGGCCCAGGCGCTGTGCCTGCGCTTTGGCCTGCGCGCAGATGGCCAGGGCGTGCAGCAGTGGCTGGATGCAGCGCACGTGCCCGAGCTGGAAATCATTGACCTGAGAACCTGTTCAAAGTCCCAGCCAGACTCCAGCCAGTGCGCAGAGCACGCAGAGCAGGCCAAGCAGGTCGCACAAGAGGCCATGCAGGCCGACATGGCCCGCCCGCTCGATCCCACGCGCGATCGACTGGCGCGCCAATGCCTGTTCGTACTCGGCCCCGGACGCTATTGCTGGTACCAGCGCGCCCACCATTTGTTGTGCGATGGCTACGGCATGGCGCTGTGGGAAGGCCGCGTCACTGCGCTGTACGACGCCGCGCTGCAGGCCCGCCAAACCCGGCCCGATGCGGCCACAAGCACCGCTGCATCGCGCCCGCTGGGGCCGCTGCAACCGGTCATCGACGAGGCTCTGGCCTACCCGGACAGCGCGCCCTGCCAGGCCGATGCGACCTATTGGCGCGAGCTGTTCACGCCCGCGATCGAGGTCGCCAGCCTCTCGGCCCAGCCGCACGCCAAGGCCCAGGCCGCGCACCACTGCCTGCGCCTGAGCATCGCACTGCCGCAGGCCTGGCGCGAGGCCCTGCTGGCCTTTGCCCAGCAGCAGGCCATCCCCTGGCCCGACGTGCTCACGGCATTGGTGGCGCTGTACTGCCAGCGCATGGCTGCAGCCGCGCAAACCGTGGTGGGCATCCCCTTCATGGGACGGCTGGGCAGCGCCAGCGCCCGCGTGCCTGCCATGGTGATGAATGTGCTGCCCCTGCCCGTGGCCGCCAGTGACGAGCAGGCCATGGCCCCCTGGCTGCAGACCATGGCCCGCGCGCAACTGCAGGCGCGCCGCCATGGCCGCTACCGCAGCGAGCAGTTGCGCCGCGACCTGGGTCTGCTGGGCGGGCAGCGCCGCCTGTATGGCGCGCTGATCAACGTCCAACCCTTTTACCAGCCCGTGCGCCTGCCAAGCCTGCAGACGGAGCTGGAAATCCTGGGCACCGGCCCCATCGACGATCTGACCATCGGCTTTCGCGGAGATGCCCGCCAGGCGCTGGAGCTGGAGCTGGAGGCCAACCCCAATCTCTACACGCCAGAGCAACTGCAGGCGCACCTGCAGCGCCTGCCCGAGTTCATCGCTCAGGCGTGGCTGGCCAATACCCTGGGCGAGCTGCGCCTGGCCAGCCAGGCCGAGGCCCAGCGCTGCCTGTTCGACTTCAATGCCACCGCGCACCCGGTGCCGCACACCACGCTGGCCGCATTGATCGAAGCGCAAATGCAGCGCAGCCCCCAGGCCACGGCCTTGGAGTACGAAGGCCAAAGCCTGAGCTACGCCGAGCTGGATGCGCGCACCAGCGCCCTGGCCCAGGCGCTGGTTGCCCAGGGCGTGGGGCCCGACGCCCTGGTGGCCGTGGCGCTGCCGCGCTCGCTGGAGCTGCTCATCGCCCTGGTGGCCGTGCTGCGCGCCGGCGGCGCCTACCTGCCGCTGGATTTGCAACACCCCAGCGAGCGACTGGCGCGCATCTTGCAGCTGGCCCGCCCCGTTTGCGCCCTGGCGCTGCAGGCCGATGCCGCGCGCCTGCCCGCCGGGCTGCCTTGCCTGCCGCCAGCGGCCTGGCCCACTGCGCCGGCCGCGCCCGATGCAGCCCAGCCGCTGCCCGCGCCCCAGCCCCAGCACCTGGCCTACGTGATCTACACCTCCGGCTCCACCGGCGAGCCCAAGGGCGTGATGATCGAACACCAGGCCATCGTCAACCGGCTGGAATGGATGCGCCAGCACTACGGCTTCGACGCCAGCGACCGCATCCTGCAAAAAACCCCGGCCACCTTCGATGTCTCCGTCTGGGAGTTCTTCCTGCCGCTGCTGTGCGGTGGCACGCTGGTCATCGCCCCGCCCGAGGCGCACCGCGACCCGGCCTGGCTGGCGCGCATCATCCGCCAGCAGCGCATCGGCACCTGCCACTTCGTGCCCTCCATGCTGGCGGCCTTCCTGGCCGAGCCACAAGCGCGCGGCATCCAGATGCGGCGCATCTTCACCAGCGGCGAAGAGCTGCCCGCTTCGCTGCGCCAGCGCCTGCACGCCACGCTGCACAGCCAGCTGCACAACCTCTACGGCCCCACCGAGGCCGCCGTGGACGTGAGCTACTGGGACGCCGGGCCGGACGACAACGCCCAGCCCGTGCCCATTGGCCGCCCGGTCTGGAACACCTGGCTGTACGTGCTCGACGCCCAGCTGCGCCCACTGCCGCCGGGCGTGGCCGGCGATCTGTACCTGGGCGGCGTGCAACTGGCGCGCGGCTATCTGGGGCGCGAGGACCTCACAGGCGCAGCCTTTGTGCCTGACCCGCACCGCCCTGGCCAGCGCATCTACAAAAGCGGCGACCTGGCGCGCTGGCGCGCCGACGGCGCACTCGAATACCTGGGCCGCAGCGACCAGCAAATCAAGCTGCGCGGCCTGCGCATCGAACTGGGCGAGATCGACGCCACCCTGCTGCGCAGCGGCATGCTCGAACGCGCCAGCGTCATCGTCCACACGGACGAGCGCGGCGATAAAAAACTCGTGGCTTACGTACAGCCCAAGGCCGAGCACAGCCCGCTCAACAGCGCCGCGCTGCTGCGCTGCGTGGCCAGCCAACTGCCCGACTACATGGTGCCGAGCACCGCCGTGGCGCTGCAACGCTGGCCCGTCACGGCCAACGGCAAGCTCGACCGCCGCGCCCTGCCCGCGCCAGACTTTGGCCGCCCTGGCCAGGGGGTTGCGCCGCAGCCGCTGCAAACCGCCACGCAGCGCCAGCTGGCCCAGATATTTGCCGAGGTCCTGCAGCAACCGCTGGCGCACATTGGCGCCGACAGCGACTTCTTCAGCCTGGGCGGCGATTCTCTGAGCGCCGTGCAGCTGCTGCTGGCTGTGCAGCAACACTGGCAGCGCAACCCGGGGCTGGGCGGCGTCTTCGCCCAGCCCAGCGTGCAAGGCCTGGCGGCGCTGATCGACGACGAGCGCGTGTCCTTCGACGACGGCCTGGCGCCGCTGATCGCCCTGGCCACGCCCAGCGCTGCCGAGACGGCCGAAACCACTGCCGCAGCCGCAGCCACAGCCCCGGCGCCTCGGCAGGCCCAGCCCAGCGGCAGCCTGGGCGGCGACGCCGCGCCGCTGTTCGTCATCCACCCCGCCGGCGGCATCGGCTGGGGCTACCGGCACCTGGCTCGCGCCCTGGCGCACCCGCAGCGCACGCCGGGCATGCCGGCCCAGGCCCGGCCGCGCGCCGTCTACGCGCTGCAATCGCCCGCGCTGGCGCCCGATCAACCACTGCCGCACAGCATCGACGCGCTGGCCGCGCAGTACGTGCAGCGCGCGCGCCAGATCCAGCCCCAGGGGCCGCTGCACCTGCTGGGCTGGTCGGTGGGCGGCATCATCGCCCAGGCCATGGCCGTGCACGTGCAGGCCAACGGCGGCAGCGTCGGCCTGCTGGCGCTCTTGGACGCCTACCCTGCCGACGCCTGGCGCGCCGAGCCCGAGCCCAGCCCCATTCAGGCCTTGCGCGCCCTGCTGGCCGTGGCCGGCTACGACCCCGAAGGCCACCCCGAGCTGGACACCCAGGACAAAGTCATTGCCTTTTTGCGCCAGGGCGACACCGCCCTGGGCCACCTGCCCGATGCCGCGCTGGCCGGCGTGGTGCGCGTAGTCACCGACACCAACCGCCTCATCCGCCAGCACCAGCACCGCCGCTACGAGGGCTTGCTCACCCACGTACGCGCCGGGCGCGACCACCAGCACAAGCCGCATCTGCAGGCCCAGCTCTGGGCCCCCTACGCCGCGCAGCTGCGCACGTTGCAAGTGCCTTTTTTGCACGCCGAGCTCACCGGCCCCGAGGCCACGGCCGCCATCGCGCCGCAGCTGTTCTCGCCCTGAAAGCTGCCAACGGCCAGTTCCCAAATCGCTGCCCAGCGGGCAATGAAGCGGATCGGGCGGTCTGCAGTGCATGCGCCAAGCACTGCTGGCCGGCACAGACTTTCAACTGCGCAGCAACACCGCCTGCAAGCCAGCGCACATGGCCGCTTCGAGCGCCGGACGGCGCTCGCGCAGCCATTGCAGGCGCTGCGGCGGCAGATCCTGCGGCGCGGTGTGCGCCGGCGCCCAGACCGGCGCGGGGAAATGCCCATCCCACTCATAGCGGGCAATGATGTGCCAGTGCAGGTGCGGCACCACATTGCCCAGCGAGGCCAGGTTCACCTTGTGCGGCGCAATCACCTCGCGCATGGCCCGCTCCACCGCCGCCACGGCCTGCATGCACAGCCACTGCTGCGACGCGGGCAGCTCGCTCCATTCGCGCACGTGCGCCGTCCAGACGATGCGGTAGAAGGCCTCCAGCCCCGGCTCCTGGGCGTGCACCAGACGCAGCAAGGGGTGGGCAAACACCACGCGCCCGCCGCCTTCCTGGCACAGCGCGCAACCGGGCGCGCGCTCGCCGGGCGGCGGCAGCTGCAGCAGTTGCGGCTCAAGGCCCTCAGGGCAAGGGGAAGCAGGCTCTCGGGACTCTCGGGTATCACGCATGGTCATCTTTCAATGAAGCGGCAGGGGTCAGGCGTGCCAAGGCTTTCCGGCCTGCTTCGGTCAAACGGTACTGCTGCAGGCGGCTGTCGGGCTTGTTCGGCACCGTGTAGGCGATCAGGCCCTGCTCGACCAAAGCCTTGATCGTGCGTTTGAGCGCCCCGGTCTTGGTCTTCAGGCCCAGTCCCAGAGCCAAGGCATTGGCAGATGAGGGGCCGGCAGTCAGCAACTGCAATACCCTATCTGACTGGGCCTCTGACTGGGCCTCTGACTGGGCCCCCAGGGACTCTGGGCTCTGGCGATCGACCTGCATAGGCTCTCGCAGGTAAATGCTCAGGCGCAGCCCCGTTGCGATCTCGGTGATGACGGGTTCGGGCAGGCCCTGTTCGGCGGCATCGGCAAAGATGCGGCGCACACCACTGCCCCATTGCTCGATCAGCTGCAACTCACGGAACACGCGAGCAATGACTGGGTTGCGAATCCGGGAGACGCCGTTTTTCATGTCCTCCACCGTCATGCCCGGCAGCAGCAGGCCCGGACTTTCGATGTCGATGCGGTCGTCGAAGAACGCCACACGGATGGGCGTGCCCCGCTGGGAGTAGTCGCTGTGCACGAGCGCGTTGACGATGGCCTCGCGCAACATGCCCAGCGGGATGCTCCAAACGTCCTTGCGGCGCATGGCCCCGAACTGGGCGCTCTTGAAGGCATGTTTTTTCAGAAACAGCTCGATCGCCGTCATCGCATCGGGCAAGTGTTCGTGGATCTCCGTTTGATCGAAAATTTCCACCTTGTCGCGGCCTCGAAAGCGACCACACTGCACCCAGGCATCGGGGAAGTACTGCGCACGTGTTTTGCCGAACAACAGCACTGCCCCTTGCGTGGGCACCAGTCGGCCTTGCTCGTGGCGCAGCAGCTTGAGCGTCGTCAACGCCTTCTCATCCAATATGCGACGAGGCCCGAACCAGCGCTGCGCCGCTTGCAGATCCAGATCCTGCGGGCCCAACTCGGGCATGGGCAACTCGTCGAATACAACGCCTTGCGCAGCTCGGCCCAACTCAGCCACCAGCTCTGGCCCCGCCTGGCGGCTGCTGGAGCCCAGCCGCACATACACACCCTGCTGCGGGCCCAGTGACTTCAAATAATGCGGACGAGAGTTGCTGGGAAAGACCTCGACCACCAGCACCGTTCGCCCGTCAATGCTGGCCAGCTCCACCTGGGGCACCAGACGCGGAGCGATCGAGTCTGCAATCAGATTGCAGATTCGCTCTTCCTCATCGAGCGGCTCGATCACACCCGTCACCTGGCGCGCGTCATCCACCCCAATCACCAAACGCCCACCGGCCGAATTGGCGAATGCCACCAGTGTCTTGAGCGCATTGCGCGGTGAGCTCAGGTCGCGCTTGAACTCCAGTGTCTTGCCTTCAGGCTGCAGCAGGAGTTGCTCAATGGCCGTGCTCATGCCCGTTGTCCTCGCCCTTGGCCTTCAGCCCGAGGTTTCAACATCGCGAAAGATCTGGGGAAGTTCATCTGTATTTCAGGCCTTGGATGCTGTGCTGGAGGCAGACTGTAATGGATTGGCCTGATTGGATGCGCTTCACAGGCTCTAAGATTGCCCATTTCACACCGAGCATTGTTTTTTGAGCAGGTGCCTGCCGCCACGCCACTTTCTGCCATGCGCCTTCACGACACACCCCCACGGCAAACGCCCAGCATCCAGGTCTTCGAGCGCATGTACGCCATCCTGGATTTTCTGGCCAGCCACGCCCAGGCCATCTCCCTGAAAGAGATCAGCGAGGCCACCGGGCTGCACCCTTCGACCGCGCACCGCATCCTCAACGATTTGGTCATCGGGCGGCTGGTGGAGCGGCCCGAGGCCGGCAGCTACCGCCTGGGGCTGCGCCTGCTGGAGCTGGGCAATCTGGTCAAGGCGCGGCTGAGCGTGCGCGACGTGGCCTTGCCGCTGATGCGCGAGCTGCACCGCAGCACGCAGCAGGCCATCAACCTGTCCATCCACCAGGGCGATGAGATCGTCTACATCGAGCGCGCTTTCAGCGAGCGCTCGGGCATGCAGGTGGTGCGCGCCATTGGCGGCCATGCGCCGCTGCACCTGACATCCACCGGCAAGCTGTTCCTGGCCGCGCAGGAGCCGCACTGGGTGCGCGCCTACGCTGCACGCACCGGCCTGGCAGGCAATACGCGCAACAGCATCACCAAGCTGGACGTGCTCGAGCGCGAGCTGCACCGCGTGCGCCAAAGCGGTCTGGCGCAAGACCGCGAGGAGCTGGAGCTGGGCGTGAACTGCATTGCCGCAGGCATCTACGATGACCAGGGCAAGCTGGTGGCCGGCCTGTCCATCTCCGCGCCCAGCGGCCGCCTGGAGGAAAGCTGGGTGCCCAGGCTGCAGACCACCGCCAGCAAAATCTCTGCCGCGCTGGGCCAGCCCGGCCACTGAGTCAGCGCCCGTCAAGACCCCTGCACGGCGGGCAAGCGCGCGGATCGGGGCGATCTGCTTGCGTTGCAAAGCCTCGCCATAGCCGCTGTACTCTGCGCCTTGCGGCCCATCCCAAACCATTTCTTGCCCACTCGCCCCGAGATCTCGCACAGGTTCTGAGCCATGACGCCCACGCCCACCTCAAGCCCTGCCACGCCGGTCGGCGAGCCGCTGCTCGAACAGTTGGCCCGGCAGGCCGCGCACAAAAGCCCCTTCTGGCTGCTCGACCAGCTGCATCAGCAGCTGCAGGCGCAGCAGGCCCAGGGGCCGCTGCAGCCGGCCTGGCAGGGCTGGTGGGATTTGCTGCGCTTTTGCCTGGGCAGGCAGTCCATCGCCCTCTGGCTGGCGCACGAGCGCGCAGCGCTGCAGCGCATCCAGGCCCTGGCCGCGCTGGCCGGGCAGGAGATGCTGGCCGACATCCTCAGCCAGGCATTGCAAGGCCAGGCCCAGCCGCCGCTGACCATCACCTTCAGCCAACTCGGCCACGAAGACCTGCACTTCAGCACTCAGGCCACCGAGCAGGAACATTTCGACGGCCAGGACTGGGCCGGCACCGACGCCGCCATCGACCTGCATGGCGAAGCCTTTGCCCACACCGTGGCGCAGCTGCTGCGCGATGAATTGGCCCAGCTGCCCTTGCCCGCCGCCATCACCGCCAGCGCCCACGCTACGCTCACCACTGGCGGCGCGGATGCCCACGCCCCCCAGCTGCAAACGCCACCCCACCCGCAGAGGCTGCAGGGCGATGGCCCCGGCCAGCCGCCAGCCCTGCACGCCATCATCGAAGCGCACCAAGGCCTGGCGCTGCAGGCATTGGCCGATGGCGCCAGCGCCTGGCTGCCCATGCAACACCACAGCCAGCCCGCGCCCGAGCCGGATTTGCTGGAGTTCTACCAAGCCCTGTGGGGCGCGCCGCTGACCAGTCTGCTGGCCGCCTACGCCAGCCACAACGGCGCGCGCCTGTTCTGCCACGGCGATACCGTCGGGCTGCAGCTCTTTGCCATCGAGCAATGGGCCCAGCAACAGGCCCGCATGCTGCAAGCGGCGCGCCAGCACGGCTGGCCCGAGCAGCCAGGCGCCCTGCCCGACTGGCTGCACAGCGCCGTGTGCTTTGCCCAGTGCGGCATGGAGCGCGAATACTGGATCCTGCCCACGCAAGGGCCGCTGGCCGGCTGCGTGCTGCTGTCGGAGACGGACGCCCTCGCCGGCCACCGGCGCTTTGCCGATGCGGCCAGCTTCTTCCAGACCCTGCTGCACGCGCCGGCGCGCATCCTGGGCGCCAGCGGCAATCTGCGCTACCGCAACGGCGCGGCGCTGCTGGAGCCGCGCGTGCGCGACGACTTTGCGATCAGGCTCTTGGGCGGCATGCCGTAGTAGCGCTCAAAGGCGGCGCTGAAGCTGGAGGGATGCTGGTAGCCCACGCGGTAGGCGACGGTGGAGACGTACAGCCCCTGCTCCAGCAGCTCCCGGGCTTTTTCCATGCGGATGGCGGTCAGCATGCGGTAGGCGCTGGTGCCAAACAGCGCCCGAAAGCCCCGCTTGAGCTGGCATTCGCTCAAACCCACGGCCGTGCACAGGTAGCCGATGCTCAGCGGCTGGGCGTACTGCTGCATCAGCAACTCGCGGGCGCGCAGCAGGCTGTCTTGCTCACTGCCGCGCAAGCGACGCGCAGGGGCCGTGGCATCGGCCTGGGCTGGTGCGCCGCTTGGCAGATGCCGCAGCAGCTCGGCCAGCAGGCTGAGGCTGGCGATGTGCCACTGCAGAGGGCTGGGCGCAGTCATGGCCGAGTTCATCGCCTGGGATGCGCGGCTTTGCGCGCGCAGGTGCAGCAGGCGCTGGGCCAGGTGCTGGGCCGCGCCATCGCTGCGGCCAAAGAACAGCAGCCGCGCCTGCTCTGCCTGCGCCATATCGGCCAGCGCGGCTTGCAAGCCGTACTGGTGCAAGGCGCGCTCTTGCACCAGCAGGCGCAACTGGCGGGTGGTCTGCCCGGCGGGGAAATGCCTTTGCCCCTGCACGCGGGCAAAGGCGCTGATGGTGCTGTGCCCGCTGGCGAAGTCAAAGCGCTGGCCTGCGCCATCAAGGGTGAAGGAATGCCCTTGCAGGCCCAGCGTCAAGATCAGCACGCGCCCGGCGTGGGATTGCTCGCTGCGCTGCACCAGATCGCGGCGGGGCGCGTAGTGCGAATAGGCCAGCGTCAGCCCATCTGCCACGGGCAGGAACTCGCTGTAGCACTCGCCCGCCTGTGGCGGCAGCGCCTGGCGCTGCCAGCCGCGCGCCCTGGCCGCGCCGTCGGCGCTGGTGATGGCGTTGTCTTCGATGGGCTTTGCGGCGCTGGCGGTTGCGGCGGGTTCTGGCATGGCGTCGTCCTTGGCTTGTGGCTTTGGGCCCCTGCCCCTTGGCACGCGGGAGCCTGACAGTCCGGATTGCCTATGTCTTGCTCCGGAATGCCTATGTTTTGAATGAGAGCAATTCTCACAAAAAATTTACAGTGCCCAGGCACAAAAACGCCTTTCGGAGCACGACATGAGAACCCGTTTTTCCCGCTGGCCCAGCGCCCTGCCGCTGGCGCTGGCCTTGCCTGCCACAGCCCTGGCACAGGGCGCGGCCGCCCCGGCGCAGTTGCCCGCCATCATCGTCACCGCCGACAAAACGCCGCAGGCGCTGGAGCAAACGCCCGCCAGCGTGGTCGTGCTCGATGCGCTGGACGTGCAGGCCGACAACCTGCACAGCCTGAGCCAGCTCGAAGGGCGAGCGCCGGGCCTGTCCTTCCAGCCCTTCGGCCAGACGGGCCTGAATGCGCCAGTGCTGCGCGGGCTGACGGCCAACTTCAACAGCTTTGCCACCTCGGCGCTGCTCCTGGTCGATGGCGTGCCCACGCCCACGGCGCAGGGCTTTGAGGACGCGCTGCTGGATGTGGCGCGCATCGAAGTGCTGCGCGGCCCGCAATCGACGCTGTACGGCGCCAACGCCCAGGCCGGGGTGATCGCCATCCACAGCCAGCCCATCGATGGCACGCCGCGCACCCGCGTGGCCGCCGAGCTGGGCAGCCGCAATTTGCGGCGCGCGCAGTTCGCGCTCAGCCGGCCTGTGGTCGAGGGCCAGCTTTACGCCAGCATCGCCGCCAGCGCCATGCGCCAGCAGGGCTTCATCCGCAACCAGCACACGGGCGGGCGGGACGACGCACGCCAAAACAGCCAGCTGAAGCTGGGCCTGCGCTGGACGCCCACGGCCCACACCGAGGCTGTGCTGCGCTACGCGCGGCAGGACTACGACGACGGCGCCAACCGCTGGGGCAGCCCGCGCCAGCCGCGCGCGCAGGTGGCCTCGGGCACGCCCGGCTGGAACCGCAGCAAAGGGCAATCGCTGTCGCTGCACGCCACGCACGATGGGGGCGCTGGCCTGCGCTGGCATGCCATCACGGCCTGGAGCCGTTTTTCCGACCACACGCAGCAGGACACGGACTTCGGCCCGGCCGATGCACTGCACGTCGGCCGCGACAACCGGCTGCGCACGCTGTCGCAGGAATTGCGGGTGGAAGGGCGGCTGGGTCAGGCCCAATGGCTGGGCGGCCTCTATCTTGGACAAGACCGCCACCACCTGCACTACCGCAGCCAGCGCATGGGCCAGCTCGACCAGCCGCGCTCGCAGATGGACAAGCGCACGCTGGCCTGGTTCACGCACTGGAGCCTGCCTTTGAGCGAGCGCTGGAGCCTGGCCGCCGGTGCGCGCATCGAGCAGCAGCGCGCCCGCATCACGCCGCAGGGCCAGGCCGCGCAGCGGCAGTCCTGGCGCCACCTCTCGCCCAAGCTGGCGCTGCAATACCAATTGCAGCCCCAGCAGCAGTGGTATGCCAGCGTCAGCCGAGGGGTGCGCAGCGGCGGCTTCAATGCCTTGTCGGTGGCCACCGACCACGCGCCCTTCGCGCCGGAGACGAGCTGGTCCTACGAAACCGGCCTCAAGGGCTGGGCGCTGGACAAGCGCCTGCGCTACACGCTGGCGCTCTACCACATGCGCATCGGCGACATGCAGGTGATGCAAATGCCCAGGCCGGGCTTCATGTACCTGACCAATGCCGCCAGCGCGCGCTCCCAAGGGCTGGAGTGGGATCTGGACTATTTGCTCGGCGGGGGCTGGCAACTCAAGGCCGGGCTGGCCGCCAACCGCACGCGCTTTGCGCGCTTTGTCGATGGCGCGGCCGACTACAGCGGCAAACGCAATCCCTTTGCGCCGCGCCTGAGCGGCCATGCCAGCCTGCGCTACGACGCGCCTCAGGGCTGGTACGCCCAAGCCGGCCTGACGGGCAGCGGCAAGGTCTATCTGGATGCCGCCAACCGCCACCAGCGCCGTGGCCACGTGCTGCTCAACCTGGCCGCAGGCTACCAGCGCGGGCCTTGGGAGATCAGCGCCCACGTGCGCAATGCCGGCAACACCGCCTACGACGCCGTGGGCTATCAGAACGGCTTTGTCACCGTCTACAGCCCGCCGCGCGAAATCGGCCTGCGCCTGAGCTGGCAGCATTGAGGTGCGCGATGCCCTTGCATGCCCCTTTGCACAACCCCTTGCCCTCGCTATGGGCCATGGCCGCCGCCCCCATGCAGGCCAACGCACTGGAGCAGGCGCTGGAGCTGGGTCTGCTGCCGCTGCTGCGCCAGCCCCTGCCAGCCGACGCCGTAGCTCAGCGCCTGGCGCTGGCCCCCAAGGCCACGGCCCTGTGGCTGGAGCTTTTGTGGAGCATGGGCTGGCTGGCCCGGCACGAGCGCTCCGCCCACCCCGGCGCGCCGCTGTACGCAGCCTCGCCCCAGGCGCAGCGCTGGCTGACCGAGGGCAGCGGCGAGAACATCGCCCAGGCCTGGCTGTTTCGCATGCGCTTTCTGCGCCAGTTCGCCGCGCAATGGCCTGCGCTGCTGCGCCACGGCGGCAACGCCCCCGCTGCCACGCCCGCGCCCTTGACCACCTGGGGCGAGGCCGCGCGCCAGCACATCGCGCAAGAGCAGCAGGCCATCACCGCGCCGGCCGCCCTGGCCTTGCTCGACACCCTGCACGCGCTGCCCGAGCGCGGCCACTTTCTCGACCTGGGCGGCGGACCAGGCTGGGTTGCCATCGCCCTGGCGCAGCGCCTGCCCGGCTGGCAGGGCACGGTGTGCGACCAGGCCGAAGCGGCAGCTGTGGCAGAGGACAACATCCAGGCTGCGGGCCTGAGCGCCCGCCTGCGCGCCCAGGCCTGCGATCTGAATGAAGACTTTCCCGCGTTGGCGGGGGAAGAAGGCTACGGCCTGATCTGGTGCTCGGCCCTGCTGCACTTTCTGCGCGACCCATTGGCCCTGCTGCGTCAGGCCCGCGCCGCGCTCCAGCCCGGCGGCCTATTGCTGCTGGCCCATGCCGAGCAGACCCGCCACGCCGAACTGGCGGCTCAAACCCTGCCCTTCTATGGCCCCCTGGCCCTGCGCGGCCAATACCTGCCGCAGGAAGGCGAAATCCCCCGCCTGATGGCGCAGGCGGGCCTGACGGAAATCCAAACCCTGGGCCTGGCTACCTTGCCCATGGCCCCGGTCTGGGTACATGCAGGCCGCGCCCCTCTGAGCTGAAATCCCATGCACACACGGCAAACGCACACGCCATCGCGCCACTGGTGGCCGCAGCAAGGGCTGATCGGCTGGCTCAACCTGGCGCTGACCGCGCCCACCGTCTATCTGTTCATCGGCCTGCCGCTGGTGCTGCGCCAGCACGGCTGGAGCGGCACCGACATCGGCCTGCTGCAACTGGCCGGCCTGCCCGCCATGCTGAAATTCGCCCTCGCCGCCCCCATCGAGCGCTGGCCCTTGCCTTGGCCCTTGGGGCGTGACGCTAACTTGCGTGGCGCTGGCAGGCACGGCGCGCTCAACTACCGCAACTGGGCCCTGGCGCTGGGCCTGGCCTACGCCGCCGCGCTGCTGGCACTGGCGCTGCACCCGCTGCACAACACCACACCCCAAACCCTGTTCGCACTGCTCATGCTCGCCAACCTGCTGGGCACCTGGGCCGACGTGCCCATCAACGCCCTGGCCATCCGCATCCTGCCGCCATCCGAGCACACCCGCGCGGGCGCCATCCGCTCGGCCGCCACCTCGCTGGGCGCCATCGCAGGCGGCGGTCTGATGCTGGTGCTGCACGCCCGGCTGGGCTGGTTCTGGCCCTTTGCCACATTGGCCATCGCCGTGCTCGTCGGCATCCTGGCCCTGCTTCTGCTGCCGCTGCACACGAGCGCCACAACGGCAGCCATCCCGCCACCGCCCCAAGGCGCCGGGCAGCCCCCAGAAGCGGCACGCCCAAAAGCTCGGCTGACCAATGTGCCAGCCAATGTACTGGCCTATTTCCAGCCCAAGCCGCGCCGGGCCTGGGCGCTGCTGCTGCTGTGCTATTTCCCCGCCGTGGGCGCTGGCTGGGTGTATCTCAAGCCCCTGATGCTCGACCAAGGCTTTGCCGAAGAACACATCGCCTGGGGCGTTGGCGTGGCCGGCGGCCTGCTCAGCGCCCTGGCCAGCCTGACCAGCGCACACCTGACCCACCGGATAGGCGTGCGCCGCACCCTGCCGCTGTTTGCTGGCTTCAACCTGCTGGCCATGGCCGCTCTGGGCACTGCCGTGGCCAGCGGCCTGGGCAAACCGGCCCTGCTGGCCGCCGCCGCTACGCTGGCCATGGCCATGGGCGCCAGCGCAGCGCTGCTGTTCGGCCTGATGATGCGCCACACCCGCACGCCGCTGCAGGCGCTGGACTACGGCATCCAGTCCAGCCTGTTCATCAGCGCCCGCTCGCTGGCGCCGCTGCTGGCTGGCCTGCTGCTCGACCACCTGGGCTACGGCGCCATGCTGGGCGCACTGACAGCCTGGCTGGCCCTGGTCTGCGCGCTGAGCTGGCGGCTGCGCGATGCGATCGCAGGCAATGGCTGAGGCTCTGTGCTTTGGCGTCAAGCTGCTGCAAGCTCTCAAGCTGCCTCACAACAGCATCTACAAGGACATCAGCGCCCGCAAACTGCTGGCGCTGAAAGTGCTCCCGTAGCCATTGGAATGCTCTAACGTGCGGCATCCATACACCTGTTCATACGATGCAGACGAGATGGGCAGCCCTTTGATGCAAAATGCAAGTCATTTGCAATACGGCATTCCGCAGGCCCGCCCTGCCGGGTTGCCGGACTGTCGGGACACCCCGGATTGGAGCCTTGCCGCATGTCGTGCGCCCCTGATGCCTTGTCTGCCTCCGCTGCTGCGGCCACGGCCAGCGGCGGCGAGCCCTTGCTGCCGTTTGACTGCATGCAGCGCAATCTGGGGCGCTGGCTGCCGGTCAGCGACGTGGCCGGCGGGCGGCGCGAGGCGCGCAGCGTGTTCGCCGAGAGCGCCATGCGCGGCTGCGCGGGCCTGGCGGAAATGCCCGGCGGCCTGGCGTTGTGCAGCTTTCACATGCAGACGCCCAAAGGGGTTCGTTTCAAGCCCGCAGACCAGCCCGATGCCAGCGCCCTCACCCTGTTCTACCCGATTGCTGGCGGCATGAGCTGGCGCGACAGCAGCGGGCAGCGCGAGCACATGGATGGCGAGGGCGCGATGTACTGGGGCTGCGGCGTGGCCGATTGCCAGAGGGGTCAGCTTGTTCACCCCGGCACGGTGCGTTACGTGGCATTGGCCTTGCCGCATACCGCCTTGCTGCACTGGCTGGCCCAGCCCGAAGGGCACTTGGCCGAGCAGCGCCTGCTGCATTGCCTGCGGCGCCGCAATGATTTGCAGCCCATCAACGCCCTGCCCATGGACGCGGCCATGCGGCGCGACGCCGCCCGCCTGCTGGCCCTGCACATGGCCTGGCAGGGCAGCAACGGGCCAGGCAGCGCGCCGGGCATGACCCTGGCGCACAGCCTGCAGCTCGAAGGGCTGGCCCTGGGCCTGCTGGGGCAGTGGCTGGCCCTGCCCGATGCGCACGCGCACAGCCCCTTGCACGCGCGCCAGCGCCGCGCCGTGGATGAGGCGCTGGACATCATCCACGCCGAATACGCCCAGCCCCTTTCCATCCACACGCTGGCGCGACGCATCGGCACCAATGAGTGCTATCTGAAGCGCGACTTCAAGGCCCGCACCGGCCTGGGCGTGGCCGCTTACCTGCGCCAGTTGCGCATGCAGCAGGCCGCGGCCTTGCTGGAAGAAGGGCGCTTGAGCGTGCAGGAGGTGGCCCGCCACGTGGGCTATGCCAGCGCCAGCCGCTTTGCCCGCGCCTTTGCGCAGGCGCACGGCCACCTGCCATCCAGCCTGCGCGAGCGCACATCCTGACGCCTGATTAATTTCCCGTCCGGGCCAGCCGTTTCCCGTTTTGGCGATGGCAAGTCAACAAAAATGACTTGCATTCAAACATTGCACCCGCCTTCTTCGTGAAGGGACAAGGAGACTGCCGTGCCCCCTCTTCAGCCCTGGCCCCCGGGCCGTGTTTGCCCCTCTCTGGCCGCCGCCCTGCTGGCCTGCGCCGCGCTGCCTGCCGCGGGGCAGGCGCCGGCTGCCCCTGCCGATCCAGAGAGCATCACCACCCTGCCCGCCATCACCGTACAGGCCCGCCGCAGCGCCGAGCAGGCGCGCGACTTGCCTTTGACGGTGCAGGTCATGGACGAGGTCGAGCTGGAGGAGCGCCGCCTCAATCATCTGGAGGATCTGCTGCGCGGCACGCCGGGCGTGGAGGTCAACACCTGGGGCGGCGCCAGCAACGCCAACGTGCGCATACGCGGCATCGGCTCGCTTTACCAGTCAGGGCCGGACGACACGTCCGTGGTCGTCGATGTGGATGGCGTTCCCACCAGCGTGGGCAACGCAGCGCTGGGCTTGCTCGATGTGGAACAGGTCGAAGTGCTCAAAGGCCCGCAAAATGCCCTGTTTGGCCGCAGCAGCAGCGCAGGCGCGCTCAATATCCGTACCCGCCGTCCTGTGCTGGGCCACACCGGCGGCCACGCCCGCGCCGAAGCGGGCAGCGGCCACCAGCATCTGGCCGAAGGCGCGTTCAATCTGCCGCTGGGCCAGCGCGCCGCCGCCCGTCTGGCCCTGCGCCACAACGCGCAGGACTACGACTACGTGAACCTGAACACGGGCAAGCCCGTCTCGCACCCGCGCGACTTGAGCTGGCGCGCCAGCCTGCTGTGGCAGCCGCAGGCCGCTACCGAGGTCGTGCTGCGCGCCAGCGGCCACGACGCCCGGCGCTATCAGGGATCCATGCTGCTGCGCCCTTATGGCGATGCGCCGGGCCAGAGCCTGAGCCGCGACGGGCTGATCGACGACAACCGCCGCCAGATCGGCCAATACGCCGTGCAATTGCAGCACGATCTGCCCTGGGCGCGGCTGACGGCGGCCAGCAGCCATGAGCGCACGGACAGCGATGTCATCAACATGACCGGCAGCGAAGTCGTCCTGCCCATGCTCGGCGTGAACATGGAGTTGCCCCAGCGGGTGCTGGAAGACGGCACGAACTGGAACCACGACCTGCGCCTTGCCTCGCTGCCGGGCAGCCGCACCTTCTGGGTCGCGGGCCTGAACCACTACCACAGCGGCCGCCGCTACATGCAAAGCCACCCTGGCGGCCTGTTCGACCACAACATGGACACCCGCGCCAGCGCCATTTATGGCGAAGCTACCTGGCCGCTGGGCCAGCAGCTCAAGCTCACCACCGGCCTGCGCCACACGCGCGAGCGCAAAAACTACGACGCCTTCTACAGCCCGCGGGGCTTTGCCAACGCATCCGACAGCCGCAGCCTGAGCGATGGCCTGACCACCGGCCGCCTGGGCCTGGGCTGGGCCGCCAGCGCGCAAACCAACGTCTACCTGACCTATGCGCGCGGCGCCAAGGCCGGCGGCTTCAACGAATATGCCACGCAGGCAGCCGACGGCGTGCCCTACCTCAGCAGCAAGGTGGACACGCTGGAGCTGGGCGTCAAAAACGAGCTGGCAGGCGGCCTCCTGCACCTGAACGCGGCGCTGTTTGCCAGCCGCGTCAAAAACGACCACCTGATCGCCTTCAACCCCAGCACCCTGGCCAACCAGTACATCAACGCCGATGCCCGCAGCCAGGGGCTGGAGCTGGATGCGCAGTGGCGCGCTGGAGGCGGGCTGACTTTCAGCGGTGCGCTGAGCTGGATCAATGGCGATATCCGCCGCGACGTGGTCACCAACACCCCGGCGGGCGACGTGCGCGCGGGCAACCGCCTGCCTGACGTGCCGCGCCTGTCGGCCTTGCTGGGCGTGCAGTGGCAGCGCGCGCTGCCTGCCTTCTGGAGCCTGCGCTCGCCCGTGCTCAACACGCGCCTGACGCTGCGCCACGTGGGCAAACGCGCCGCCGATGTGCAAAACAGCTTTGACCTGGACAGCTACAACAAAGTAGATCTGCGCCTGAGCGTGATCAGCGGCAACACCGAGCTGTACCTGTGGGGCGACAACCTGCTGAACGAGCGCTACGACCTCTACGGCCACCACATCGCCCCCGGCCTGAGCGCTGGCATGCCCGCGCGCGGGCGCAGCTTCGGCATCGGGCTGACGCACCAGTTCTAGTTCTGATGGCAAGCCCCATTGAGCATTGGCATGTCAATCCCGCCCGCAAGCCCGGCGCCGCCGCAGGCCCCCACAACCACAACCGCAGCCCCTGGCGCTGCGCAGCAGCCCGCCTTGAGCGGGCTGGAATGGGCGCTGCTGGTGTGCGTTTACCTGAGCCAGTACATGGCCTATGGCTTTTTCTTCGTCTCGCTGATGGTCATCCTGCGCGAGCGGGGCGTGCCGCTGGCGCACATGGGCTGGCTCTACAGCCTGGGGCTGTTCACCGGGCTGAAGTTTCTGTGGGCGCCGCTGATGGACCGCTGGGGCTTTGGCCGGCGCGGGCACTACAGCGTGTGGCTGGCGCTGATGCAGGCGCTGTTGATTGCCGCGCTGCTGTGGCTGTCCGCCTTGCCAATGGATGCGCCAGCGCCGCTGCCGCTGGACGCACTGGCGGCCGGCAGCGTGCTGGTTGCCTTTTTGACGGCCTGCCAGGACATGGCGGCCGATGCTCTGTCGTGCCGGCTGCTGGGACCCGGCCAGCGCGGCCTGGGCAATGCCGTGCAAATGGCCGGCGGCATGCTGGGCTTTGCCCTGGGCGGCGGCGGCGTGCTGCTGCTGTATGAATCGCTGGGCTGGCGCTGGGCCGTGCTCTGCCTGACGTCGCTCAACCTGCTGACCCTGGCGCTGGCGCTGGCTTACCGCGAGCCGCCTCACGCCCGCCCCGACCCCGTGCAGGGCCGCCAGCGCATGCGCTCGCATTGGCGGCAGCTGCTGGCTTTCTGGCGCCAGCCGCACACCGGCTGGCCCTGGGCCGCGTTTCTGGCCCTGCTGCAAGCGGGCGTGTGCATGGCCTACGGCGTGCTCACGCCCATGCTGGTGGACGCGGGCTGGAGCGCGGGCAAGATTGGCCGCGTCATCAACATCTACGCCAGCGTGGCCAGCGTGGCCGTCATGCTGGCGCTGGGGTGGCTGATGCGGCGCACCTCGCCCGCGCGGGCGCTGCGCTGGATGCTGCCCGCGCAAGTGCTGGCCGTGGCGCTGCTGGCCGCGCCGCTGCTGCTGGGCGCGGGCGATACCTGGGTGATGCTGGGGGTGATCGGCTACCTGGCGCTGTACATGCCGCTGGGCGCGCTGGCCGCCGCGCTGATGATGGGCCAGGCCAGCGTCCACGCCCCGGCCACCGACTTTTCCATGCAATACGGCCTGTACACCTGCGCCGGTTTCGCCGCCAGCGGCCTGGCCCTGCCGCTGGCCGGGCGCATGGGCTACGCCGGCCTGCTGGCGCTGGCCGCAGGCGTGGGCGCGCTCATGTGCCTGCTTATCCCCTGGCTGTGGCGGCGCAGCCAGTCGCTAACACTGGAGCCAGCCAAGCCATGAACGCCACCGCACCCGCCCCCATCCCGCCCGGCCTGCGCGACGTGCCCGAAACCACGCTGTGGACGCTGCACAACCGCGCCAGCGAAGCCGCGCGGCCCGACGGCTGCATCCGCGACCCCAAGTGCCTGGAGATTTACCGCGCGCTGGACTACGACTACGAGCGTCGCTTCGGCCCCGCCGAGGCCTCGCACGGCGTGCGCTCGCAGCTGTTCGACGAGCGCATGCGCGCCTTTGTGGCCGCGCACCCCGATGGCGTCATCGTCAATCTGGGCGAGGGGCTGGAGACGCACCGCTTTCGCGTGCACGCGCCACGCGCGCTTTGGCTGAGCGTCGATCTGCCCGAGGCCATTGCCCTGCGCGAGCGCTTCATTGCCCCCGATGCACAGCACCGCCACATCGCCGCCAGCGCGATGGACTTGGCGTGGATGGACGCCGTGCCGCCTGGGCGCGCCGTGTTCATCAGCGCGCAAGGCCTGCTGATGTATCTGCGCGAGCAGGACGTGGCCGCGCTGCTGCGCGCAATGGCAACGCGCTTTCCTGGCGAGTGGCTGATGTTCGACCACCTCCACCCCCGCCTGTCGGCGCGCTCGCTGAGCGCGCAGGGCTGGATGAAAACGCCCCACTATCGCACGCCGCCCATGCCCTGGGGCGTGCGCCGCGATGCCTTGCAGCCGCTCATCTCGCGCTGGCTGGGGCAGCCCGTGGCGGTGCAGCACGTGCGCTTCCGTTTCCCGCGCGGGCCGCTGCGCTGGCTGGTGCCGCTGCTGGAGCGCACGCCTTTTGTCAACCATCTGCCCGGCGGCGTGTGCTGGCTGCGGCTGCCGGAGTGATGCGCATGCGCAGCGAGGACATGCGGGACAGCCCCTGGCGCATCATGGCCCCGGTGCGCGAGCGCGTGGGGCTGGCCATGGCGCTGGCCTGCGCCTCGGCGGCGCTGGGCGTGGGGGCGCTGGCCTGTCTGGCGCTGGCGCTGCGCGCGCTGCTGCTGGCGCCGGGGCAGTGGCCCTGGACGCCCATGCTGGCGCTGGCGCTGTGCACGGTGGCGGCCTTTGTGCTGCGGCTGCTGGCCTTTGACGTGTCGCACCACGCGGCCTTCCGGCTGGAGGTGCTGCTGCGCACGCAGCTGGCGGCGCACCTGGCGCGGCTGCCGCTGGGGCGGGCGCAGGCGCTGGGCGCGGGGCCTGTGGCCAAGGTGATGCACGACGACGTGCAGGCGCTGCATGTGTTCGTGGCCGATTCCACGCCGCTGCTCGCGCGCGCCTGCGCCGCGCCGCTGGCGGCGCTGGCGGCCCTGCTGTGGCTGGACTGGCGGCTGGCGCTGGCGGCGCTGGCCGTGCCCGCGCTGGGTTTTGCGCTGATGGCGCTCGTCGTCGGCGGCAGCCGCGAGGTGAGCGCGCGCTAC
Organism: Vandammella animalimorsus; assembly: GCF_002288875.1. Taxonomy (NCBI): domain Bacteria; kingdom Pseudomonadati; phylum Pseudomonadota; class Betaproteobacteria; order Burkholderiales; family Comamonadaceae; genus Vandammella; species Vandammella animalimorsus. The sequence continues at coordinate 313,438 of NZ_NTBH01000001.1, forward strand.
AACGCCGCGCGCGAGCAGGTGGCCGCGGCCATCGTCGAGTTCGTGCAGGCCATGCCGGTGGTGCGCACCTTTGACACGGGCAGCGCCAGCTTCGGGCGCTACCAGGCGGCGCTGGCGGCCTACCGGCAGGTGCTGCTGCAGTGGTACGCCAGCGTGCGCTTCGTGGCGCGCTTTTCGATCGCCATTCTCTCCATGCTGCCTACGCTGGCGGTGCTGCTGGGGCTGGGCGCGTGGCTGCTGGCGGGCGGCAGGCTGACATTCGATGTGTGGGTGGCGGCGCTGCTGCTGGGCGCGGGGCTGGCCGAATCGCTGATGCCGCTGATGAGCCTGCACCACTTGATCGAAAAGGCCAAGCTCAGCGTGGGCCGCATCCAGCGCCTGCTGGCCGAGCCGCCCCTGCCCGAAGTGGCCGCGCCAGGGGCGCAGCCGCAGGACGCCAGCGTGGTGTTTGACAACGTGCATTTCCGCTACGAAGCAGGCGGCGCGCCCGTGCTGCAAGGGGTGAGCTTCACGGCCCCGGCAGGCCGCGTGACGGCGCTGGTGGGCCCGTCGGGCGCGGGCAAAAGCACGGTGGCGCGGCTGATTCCGCGCTTTTGGGACGTGAGCGCGGGCCGCGTGCTGGTGGGCGGCGCGGACGTGCGCCAGATGCGGGCCGACACGCTGATGCAGCAGGTGGCCTTCGTGTTTCAGGACACTTTTCTCTTTGCCGGCAGCATCGCCGACAACATCCGCCTGGGCTGCCCCGAGGCCAGCATGGACGCGGTGATGGCTGCCGCCCGCGCGGCGCAGGCGCACGACTTCATCATGGCGCTGCCGCAGGGCTACGACAGCCCGGCGGGCGAGCGCGGCGTGCAGCTCTCGGGCGGCCAGCGCCAGCGCATCACCATCGCCCGCGCCATCTTGCAGGGCCGCCCCATCCTGGTGCTGGACGAGGCCACTGCCTTTGCCGATCCCGAGAACGAGGCCGCGCTGGTGCAGGCGCTCGCAGCCCTGATGCGGGGCAAGACCGTGCTGCTGGTGGCGCACCGCCTGGCCACCGTGCAGGACGCCGACCAGATCCTGGTGTTTGACCAGGGCCGCCTGCTGGAGCAGGGGCGGCACGAGGCGCTGTTGGCGCGCGGCGGGCGCTACGCCCGCCTGTGGCACAGCTGGGAGCAGGCGCAGGGCTGGCGCCTGCCAGGGGGGCAGGCATGAACGCCCCTGCACGCGCCCCCACCCGCTCCCGGTCTTGGCGCGCCACCTGGCGGCTGCTCATCGACAGCGCCGCGCCCCATGCGCACGCGCTGCGGCGCAGCCTGCTGATGCTGGCCGCCGCCGCCGTGCTGCAAGGGCTGGCGCTGGCGCTGATGCTGCCCATCTTCAGCGCGCTGCTGCCTGCGGCGCAGGGCCGCGCAGCGGGCGCGCAGGCGCTGGCGGCGGCGCTGCCCTGGCTGCTGGGCTTCGGGGCGCTGGCGCTGGCCGCGCTGGCGCTGCGCTGGCGGGCGCAGTGGTTCGACTACGGCGGCCAGCAGGCCGATGCCGTGCACCGCCTGCGCAGCCTGGCGGGCGAGCAGTTGCGCCGCATGCCGCTGCTGCAACTGCAGCAAAAACGCGCGGGCGAAATGGGCGCGGCCCTGCTGGGCAACGTGGACGAGGGGCTGAACTACACCATCACCATCGCCACGCTCATCACCCAGTCGGCGCTGACGCCGCTGGCCGCCGCGCTGGGCGTGCTGGCCTGGGACTGGCGGCTGGGCCTGGCCCTGCTGCTGGTGTTTCCGGCGCTGATACCGCTGTACCGCTGGCGGCGGCCCGCCTTCGGGCGCGGCATGCGCGCGCTGGCCGAGGCCAACGCGCAGTGCAGCGGCGACGTGCTGGAGTACGCCCAGGGCCTGGCCGTGCTGCGCGCGGCGCGCTGCACCGGCGCGCGCGCCGCGCGCCTGCAAGAGAGCTTCGAGCGGCTGGAGCGCATGCAGGCGCTGGGGCAGAAAAAAGGGCTGCGGCCCAACCTCATCATCAGCAGCGTGGTGGAGCTGTCGCTACTGCTGGTCATGGCCGCGGGGGTGAGCTGGGCCGTGCGCGGGCAGATGGACGTGGCCGTGCTGGCCGCCGTGGCCGTGATGCTGGCGCGCTTTGGCGAGCCGCTCTCGACCGTGGTGTCAATGACGGCCATCGTGGAACTCATCGAAACCGGGCTGGAGCGCATCCACACCCTGCTGGCCGTGCCGCCGCTGCCGCAGGCCGCGCCCGCGCAGGAGCCCACGGCCTTCGACATTGCCTTTGAGAACGTGGACTTCGCCTACGCCGACGGCGCCCCGCCCGTGCTGCAAAGGTTTTGCGCCCGCCTGCCCGCGCGCAGCATGACGGCGCTGGTCGGCCCCTCAGGCGGGGGCAAGACCACCATCACCCGCCTGCTCATGCGCCATGCCGATCCGCAGGCCGGCCAGGTGCGCATCGGCGGGGTGGACGTGCGCCACATCCCGCCCGAGGCGCTGGGGCGGCTGGTTTCCGTCGTCTTTCAGGATGTGTACCTGTTCAACGACAGCGTGCTGGCCAACATCCGCATGGCCCGCCCCGAAGCCAGCGAGGACGAAGTGCGCCAGGCCGCCCGCGCCGCGCAGTGCCTGGACTTCATCGAACGCCTGCCCCAGGGCTGGCACACCCGCATCGGCGAAATGGGCGCCAGCCTCTCGGGCGGCGAACGCCAGCGCATCAGCATCGCCCGGGCGATGCTGAAAGATGCACCCATCGTCGTGCTGGACGAGCCCACCGCCGCGCTCGATACCGAAAGCGAACTGGCCGTGCAGCGCGCCATCGAGGCGCTGGTGCGCGAGCGCACCGTGATCGTCATCGCCCACCGCCTCTCCACCATCGCCGGGGCCGGGCAAATCATCGTCATCGACCAGGGCCGCGCCCTGGAGGCAGGCACGCACGCCCAACTGCTGGCCAAAGATGGCCGCTACGCCGCCCTCTGGCGCGCCCAGCAAGGCGCCAGGCAGTGGCGGGTTTGAAAAGCCGCGCCATTTAAAGCCGTGTCATTTATTGCTTTGGAACCTGTTGAGCGGGCCAGCTGCACGATGCAGCCATAGGCGAGGGCTCTGACAGTCAGGCATGGAATCCAAACGAGTCAAAATTGACAAACGCGACAAAGGAGAATAGATTCTTCATCATCGAATGCCCAGTCGGGAGTCCGGTATGCCTAAAGCCATCGAATTCATGAGCGAACATCTGCCAGCTGTGACGGTGCGCGATGTGCAGCGCTTTGCAAACAGCATCGAAATCCGCGATGCCAAGGCCTTTGCGGCTCAATTGCAGGCCTTTTTCCAGGAGCGTCTTGCCGCAGCAAAGCTGTCTATGCCCAATCCTGCGGTGGACGCGGCTTCGCAACCGTTGGTCAGCAAGGCAGCCGCGCTGCGCGCGGATACGCGCTGGACGCCGAGTGAAACCGACATTCAACGAGGCCGCGCCATGCTGCTGCAGACTTTCAAGCAGCCGCACAACCTCAGCCCTGCTGATTTCGCCAAACTTGCAGACAAATCGCGCCAGCAAATCTACAAGGACATCGCCGCCCGCAAACTGCTGACGCTGAAAGTGGGCCCGCAGCGCCAAAGACTGCCTGACTGGCAGCTTGATCCGGTCAAGCAGCAATTGACACAGGCCGCGCTTGAGCAGCTCCCAGGCATTGATCACTGGAGCCTCTACCGCGCATTGTCCGAACCGCTGGAAGGTCTGGGGGGGCGCTCGCCGGTGGCAGCGGTGACGCCTGAGACGCTCCAATCCGTACTCGAAGCCGTGTGCAACGCCCTGGGCGTTCAGGCACGTTGATGCGGCGCGCCCATGCATGACTGGCCGTCATTCCAGATCCAGGCCGGTGAACTCTTGCAGCATGTAAGCCGCACCGCCTATCGGCACACGCCCCTGCACTTTGGCCGAAATGCAGCCAACCGCTACGACGATCCGGCGCGAGGCTATGGCGTGCTCTATCTGGGCTTTGAGCTGGCCACTGCGCTGATGGAGTCGGTGTTTCACAAACACCTGTGGCTTGAGGCTCCAAGCCGCGCCATCACGCTGCAGGAGGTTCGGCAGCGGATGGTGCGCGTCATCGAGGTGATGGCCAACATCCACTTGGCCGATTTCACAGCACCGGGGTTCATGGCCTCTGGCCTGGGCATGAATCTGGCGCAGCTGGCCTGCCGGGACTACGCACACACACAGCGCTTGTCGGCCCAGGTGCATGCCCTGCAAGGGTGCAACGGCCAGCCATTGTTTGACGGCGTGCTTTATCCATCGCGCAACAACTACCCGGCCAAGAGCATCGCGCTGTTCGATCGTGCGGCCGCCAAACTGCGCGTCGATGACGACATCGACCTGGATATGCACCGGGATTGGCCAGATTTCGTCAAGGCTTACCGCATTGGAATACAAGACATCTAAAAATCCGCACGCGCCCCAGCGCGAGTGAGCAAGAGATCACCAACAGGCGCTCACAGCGAGTAATACATCTCGAATTCCAGCGGGTGCACGGCCTGGCGAAAGCGCGTGACTTCGCCCATCTTCAGCTCGATGTAGGCGTCCAGCATGGCGTCGGTGAATACGCCGCCTTTGGTGAGGAAGGCCCTGTCAGCGTCCAGCGCTTCGAGCGCCTGATCCAGGCTGTGGCAGACGGTGGGAATCAGCGCGTCTTCTTCGGGCGGCAGGTGGTACAGGTCTTTGGTGGCCGCCTCGCCGGGGTGGATTTTGTTTTCCACCCCGTCCAGCCCGGCCATCAGCAGCGCGGCAAAGCCCAGGTAGGGGTTCATCAGCGGATCGGGAAAGCGCGCTTCCACGCGGCGCGCCTTGGGGTTGGTGACGAAGGGCACGCGGATGGAGGCCGAGCGGTTCTTGGCCGAGTAGGCGAGCTTGACCGGCGCCTCAAAGCCGGGCACCAGGCGCTTGTAGCTGTTGGTGCCGGGGTTGGTGATGGCGTTGAGCGCGCGCGCGTGCTTGATGAGGCCGCCGATGTAGTACAGCGCAAAGTCCGACAGACCCGCGTAGCCCTCACCGGCAAAGAGGTTCTTGCCGTCCTTCCAGACCGATTGGTGCACGTGCATGCCCGAGCCGTTGTCGCCCACGATGGGCTTGGGCATGAAGGTGGCCGTTTTGCCGTAGAGGTTGGCCACGTTGTGGATGACGTACTTTTGCAGCTGCGTCCAGTCCGCGCGCTGAACCAGGGTGCTGAACTTCGTGCCGATTTCATTCTGGCCTGCGCCAGCCACTTCGTGGTGAAACACCTCCACGGGGATGCCCAGTGACTCAAGCACCAACGACATCTCGGCGCGCATGTCCTGCGTGCTGTCCACCGGCGGCACAGGAAAATAGCCGCCCTTGACCGTGGGACGGTGGCCGCGGTTGCCGCCTTCGAGCCGCGCGCCGGTGTTCCAGGGCGCTTCGTACTCCTCGATCTCGAAGCCAGCCTTGCCGGGGCTGTTTTCCCAGCGCACGCCGTCAAAGAGGAAGAACTCCGGCTCGGGGCCGAAGTAGGCGGTGTCGCCCAGGCCGGAGGCTTTCAGATAGGCCTCGGCGCGCTTGGCAATGCTGCGCGGGTCGCGCTCGTAGGGGGTGCCGTCGGCTGGGTCCACCACGTCGCAGGTCAGAAACAGCGTGGGCTCCTGGAAGAAGGGGTCGATGTTGGCGGTGTCGGGGTCGGGCATGAGCAGCATGTCCGAGGCTTCGACGCCTTTCCATCCGGGCATGGAGGAGCCGTCAAACGCATGGCCGCTGTGGAACTTGTCTTCATCGAAATGGGACACCGGCACGGTGACGTGCTGCTCTTTGCCACGGGTGTCGGTGAAGCGGAAATCAACGAACTTGATTTCGTTTTCTTCGACCATTGCCATGACGTCATCGACTGTTTTTGCCATAAGGGCACTCCTGCTCGTAGGAAAACTCGGTGGGGAAATTGGGTGGGGCATGAAAGCCCAAGGCGCCGTAACCGCCCAGGCCGGCCTGAAAAAACCTCTGCACGCTGGCGGGCGCCGCGCGCGGCGCGAAGCTTACTGCATGTCGTATCGCACCAGCGCGAGCCGGGCTTTGTATCGCACCAGCGCGAGCCGGGCTTTGTTTTGGCCCATGCGTGGCGCGCCAGCGCAGACAGGCAATGCTGGCGCTGGCTTTTGGCATGTCACTACTTCTTCTTGGCGCTTTTGGTGCGTGCCGTCAGCTGCGCGGCAGAGGAGGAGCCGGCGCTGCGCGGGCGCGGGCGCAGGGCCGAGGCCGTGCTGAAGTAATGCGCCAGCATTTGCTGGGCGCTGACGCCCACGGTGTCGCCATCGAGGCGGCGGTACTGGCCCTCCTCCTGCAGCACCCAGGCATCCTGGTCGTCCATCAGATAGGCCACCAGGCATTCGTCCACGATGCGCTGGCGCAGCGCCGCGTCGCGCACCGGCCAGGCCAGCTCCACGCGCCGCGCCATGTTGCGGTTCATCCAGTCGGCGCTGGCCAGGTACAGCTGCTCTTGCTGGCCGGCTTGGAAGAAGAACACCCGCGTGTGCTCCAGAAAGCGCCCGACGATGGATCGAATGCGGATGGCGCCGCCGGCAGGCGTGGCGTGCAGCGCCGGCAGCACGCAGGCCGCGCGCACGATCAGGTCGATCTGCACGCCGTGCTGGGCCGCCTGGTGCAGCGCGGCGGCCAGCTTCCAGTCGGTCAGCGCGTTCATCTTGGCGACGATGCGCGCCGGCTGGCCGGCCTGGGCCGCGGCCTGGGCCTGGGCGATGTGCTCCATCAGCGTGGCATGCAGCGTGAAGGGCGCCACCAGCAGGCGGTTGAGCGGCGGCAATGCCACCTGGCTGGCCAGCAGCGTGAAGACGGCATCCATGTCGGCGGTAATGGCGTCGTTGGCCGTCAAATAGCTCAGATCGGTATAGAGCTTTGCCGTGCGCGGGTTGTAGTTGCCCGTGGACAAATGCCCATAGCGCTTGAGGCCGCGCGCCTCGCGGCGCGTGACCAGCAGCATCTTGCCGTGCGTCTTCAAGCCGACGATGCCATAGACCACCTGCACGCCGATGGCTTCGAGCATCTCGGCCCAGTTGATGTTGTTCTCCTCATCAAAGCGCGCCTTGAGTTCAACAACGGCGGTGACTTCCTTGCCTTTGCGCACGGCCTCGCGCAGCAGCTCCATCATCACCGAGTCCGCGCCAGTGCGATAGACAGTCTGCTTGATGGCCAGCACGTCCGGATCCTTGACGGCCTGGCGCAGAAACTCCACCACGGCATCAAAGCTCTCGAATGGCTGGTGGATCAGCACGTCCTTCTGGCGGATGCGTGCAAACAGGTTCTCGCTGTTCTTGAGCGAGCGCGGCCACTGCGGAATCCAGCGCGGGAACAGCAGCGCCGGGCGCTCGCCATCGACCAGGTCGATGACCTGGTTCAGGCGCACCAGGTTCACCGGCCCCTCGACGCGGTACAGCGCTTGCTCGGGCAGCTCGAACTCGGCCAGCAGCAGATTCACGATGGGCGCCGAGCAGCCGTGCGAGACCTCGATGCGCGTGGCCTTGCCGAAGTGCCGGTGCTGCAGGCCCCTGCGCAGCGCCGTGCGCAGGTTCTGCACCTCGCCCTCAGTGACGGCCAGATCCGAGTGGCGCGTGACGCGAAACTGCGAAAACTCCACCACCTTGCGCCCCGGAAACAGCTCGGGCAGGTGCGTGCGGATGATGCTCGATAGGCTGATCACACCGATCTTGCCCTTGCCCCCGGCCAGCGCATCGGGCAGGCGCACAAAGCGCGACAGCACGCGCGGCACTTTGACGATGGCGATCTCGTTGCGGTTGCCAAAGGCGTCCTCGCCATCGAGGCGCACGATGAAATTCAGCGTCTTGTTGGCCACCTGCGGGAAGGGGTGCGCCGGATCGAGCGCCACCGGCGTCAGCAGCGGCCGCACCTCACGATCGAAATACTCCTTGACCCAGCGGCGCTGGCCGGCATTGCGCTTGCCGTGCGAGAAGATCTGGATGCCCTGCTCCTGCAGCGCCGGCAGCAGCGCCTTGTTGTAGAGCGCGTACTGGCGCTGCACCAGCTGCTGCGCCTTGTGCGACAGCCGCGCATAGCTCTGCACGGAAAACTCATCGTCCTCCACGCCATCGCGCGCGGCCTCCAAGTGGTCGGCCACGCGCACCTCGAAGAACTCATCCAGGTTGGAGGAGACGATGCACAGATAGCGCAGCCGCTCCAGCAGCGGCACATCGTCGCGCTCGGCCCAGTCGAACACCCGCTCGTTGAAATCCAGAATGCTGCCGTCCCGATCCAGCCAGGCAATGCCATCGGGGCGCGCCAGGTGCACGATCAGCTCGCTCTCGGCCTCGATCTGCTTGCGGTTCAAACTCCAGGCCGAGCCCGTCGTGGCCTGCAACGCCTGGGCCGTGCGCAGCGCATCGCTGAGGCTGTCGGCATCGGCGCGGCGCAGCACCAGCGCGCCAGGCTGCGGCACGGCGGCGCCGGTCTTTTGGGTTTGCCTGACCTGCTTGGATGGTTTGGGCGGTTTGGCCTGCTTTGCGGCCTTGCCCGCCTTATCCGCCTTGCTGGCCTTGGCAGTCTTCTTGCGATCGCTGCGCTGCTTGGCCGCTTTCGAGCCCTTGCCCGGCCTGGGCTGTTCTGGCTGCTGCGACGCCTGCACTGGCAACTTGCCTTGTTCGCCACTGGGCAGCGCCAGCGGCTGGGCCTGTGCATCAAAAACAGCGGTGGATTTTTCGGGGGATTTCTTTCGAGCCATGCGCAATGCCGTATGTCAAAAAAAGCGCCGCAAGTGTCGCACGCCTTGCGCCCTGCAGCGCCGACAAAGCGTCTGCCGCGATCAACTTCTCGGAGCCTGGCTGACCGGTGCGCCACAACCAATGAGCCCAAACCAGCGCACCCAAGTCAGCGCAAGGGCCGCTGGCCAAGCCAGGCGCGCGGCCAGCACGCTGCCTGCACGCGCCCATGTGCTGCTGCCCATGCGCTGCCTACAATCGGCCCGCCCGCCACAGCCACCCCTGCCCCATGCCCCACACCGCCCTGCCCTTTGCCATCGAACTCTGGCTGCCCGAAGAGCTGCCGCCGCGCCAGCGCCAGCAGGCGCAACAGGCCTTCGCCCAGGCACTGGCCCAATCCCTGGGCGATGCGGCGCTGGTGCTGCCCACTTACCAGGCCTTCGTCGCCATCGTGCAGGCCCAGGGCACGGGCAGCGCCGAAGGCATCGACGTGGAAAACCTGCCCGACGCCCAGCGCCACGTCTTCGAAAGCTGGCGCCTGGCCGAAACCCAGGCCATGCAGGCCGTGTTCGGCCCCCAACGCCACATGGGCGAAGGGCTGTACACGCTGCGCGCGCTGTAAGCCGCGTAAGCTGCCCGCTCAACCTCTTGGCTCGGGCGGGCAAAAGCGCTTGAGCAGGTTCGGGGCTTTCTCCGCCTGCTTTGTGAAAACCCGCAATGTCGCCATCCAACCTGGCCGGGCGGCACTTTTCTGGCCCGGCAAGCCGCCTGCCGCCACGGCTTGCAGGCATACTTGCGCTCTTTTTTTCTGCAGCCCCTTTCTTCTCACCGACCATGAGCGCACCTCTCGTCCTTTCCGTCCAATCGCACGTCGCCTACGGCCATGCCGGCAATTCGGCGGCGGTGTTTGCCATGCAGCGCCTGGGCATTGAAGTCCTGCCTGTGCACACGGTGCAGTTCTCCAACCACACGGGCTATGGCGCATTCCGTGGCCAGGTGTTCGATGTGGCGCACCTGCGCGAGGTGTTCCAGGGCATCGAGGAGCGCGGCCTGCTGCCGAAAATTTCTGCCGTGCTCTCTGGCTACATGGGCGACAGCAGCATTGGCGATGCCATCATCGACATTGCCCAGCGCGTGCGCCAGGCCAACCCGGCGGCGCTGTACCTGTGCGATCCGGTGTTCGGCGACGTGGGACGCGGCGTGTTCGTGCGCCCAGGCATTGCCGAATACCACCGCGACCACACCCTGGCGGCGGCGGACATCATCACGCCCAACCAGTTCGAGTTCGAGCAGCTCATGGGAGTGACGCTGCAATCGACCGCCCACGCGGTCGAGGTGGCGCGCCGCCACATTGCAGGCACGGGCAAGACAGTGGTCATCACCAGCCTGCTCACGCCTGAGATTGCCCAAAAGGGCCAACTGGCCACGCTGGCCGTGCGCGCCCAGCAGGCCTGGGCCGTGCACACGCCCATCATTGCGCGCACGCCGCTGCCCAATGGCATGGGCGATGCGTTCTCGGCCATTTTGCTGGCGCACCTGCTGCAACAACGCCCACTGCCCGAGGCGCTGCAACAGGCCACGGCCAGCCTGTACGCGCTGGTGGGCCACACCCAGGATGGCCAGCGCGACCTGCCGCTGATCGAGCAGCAGGCGCAGATCGTGCAACCGCAGCAGCCATTCGAGGTGGTGGCGCTTTAGAGCGTGTCCAAAGTAAGTTCTGCACAAATCGCAACGCCCCAATATGCACTGCGGATCAGGGGATGGGATACCAGGCGCAAGCCGCAACGAAGCCGGGCGCTATCACGAGGATTCACGAACGTTAGGGCAGCGCTGAACAAGTCTCGCGCGCACGGCGCATCCCTGTCTGGGGCGGTCTGTTGCGCAAGCAAAGCCTCGCAATAGCGGGGCTATTGCTGCGATTTGCGCCTTGCATCCCATCCCCACACAGGTGTGCGCCGCACTGCGGGGACTGATTCAGCGTGGCCTTAGGGCTTGTGGAACACATGACTGACTCTGAAAAATCAATCACTTACAGCCATTGGACGGCCTGCGTGGCGCCGATGCTCGATTGGACCGACCGCCACTGCCGGTATTTCCATCGCCTGCTCAGTCGGCACGCGCGGCTCTATACCGAGATGGTGCACACCGGCGCCATCCTGCACGGCCAGCGCCAGCGTTTTTTGCAGTTCAATGAAGAAGAGCACCCGCTGGCGCTGCAGCTGGGCGGCAGTGAGCCGGCCGATCTGGCGCGCTGTGCGCAACTGGCGCAAGCGGCCGGCTACGACGAGGTCAACCTCAACTGCGGCTGCCCCAGCGAGCGGGTGCAGCGCGGCAGCTTTGGCGCCTGCCTGATGGCCGAACCGGCCTTGGTGAGCGATTGCGTCAAGGCCATAGTCGATGCCTGCAGCATCCCCGTGACCGTCAAGCACCGCATCGGCCTGGATCAGCAGCAAAGCTATGGCCCGCTGCGCGATTTCGTCGGCCAGGTGGCCGAGGCCGGCTGCCGGGTGTTCATCGTCCACGCGCGCAATGCCTGGCTCAAAGGGCTGAGCCCGAAGGAAAACCGCGAAATCCCGCCGCTGCGCTACGAGGTGGTGCGCCAGCTCAAGGCCGACTTCCCGCAGCTGGGCATCGTCGTCAACGGCGGCATCGCCACGCTGGCGCAAATGCAGGCGCATTTGCAGGGGGCTGAGGGCCAGCGCCTCGATGGCGTGATGGTCGGCCGCGAGGCCTACCACAACCCCTGGTTTCTCACGCAATGGGACGCCGCCCTGTTCGGCCGCTCGCCCAGCGAACTGCAGCGCGACGCCGTGGAAGAAGAGATGGTGCGCTACATGGCCCGCCAGCAGGCCGCAGGCGTCTCGCCGCCGCACATCGCGCGTCACATGCTTGGCCTGCGCAATGGGCAGCCTGGCGCCAAGGCCTGGCGCCAGGTCTGGAGCGACCACCGCCTCAAGGATCTGCCCGCCGCAGCCATCGCGGCGCAGGCCCGGCAGGCCCGGCTGAACAGCGCCGCTGTCACGGCCAGCTCTCAGCAATAGCTCCGCACTTGCTGGCGCAGCCGCTGGAGCCTGTCCTTGTCGGGCCGGGCGCTGTCTTGCTGGATGCGCAGGCTGCGCCGGGCCATGTCGCAGGCCTGCTGGTTTTTCTGCCGGCCGCTGCGCCGGGCGCTGCCGGCTTGGCGCTGCGATGGCTGACTGGCCCTTTGCTGGCGCAGCTGCCGTTTGCGCTCTGCGCTTGCGCGTGGCGCGCCCTGCCAGTGCCGGTTGGCGTCATTGCCCTGCTGCAGCGCCGGCCCGCTGGCCAGCGGCGCGGGCTGTGCCTGCAGGCCCTGCCCCACCTGGGTAGCCAGCAGGGCCAGCCACAGCACACCCTGCCATCTCCACTGCCATCTCATCGTCTTGCCCTTTCCAAACGCTCGGCCTGCTCTTGGGAACAGGCCGCTCTTTGCCATAATCGCCGCCCATGTTCAGCTACCGCCACGCCTTCCATGCCGGCAACCATGCCGATGTGCTCAAGCACACCGTGCTGCTGGCCGCGCTCGACCACCTTCTCCAGAAAGACACGGCGCTGGCCTTGTTGGACACCCATGCCGGCAACGGGCTGTACCGGCTCGATGGGGATTTTGCCCAGACCAGCGGCGAAAGCCAGCACGGCATCCAAAAGCTGCTCTGGGCCTACCAGCAGGGCGAGGCTGGCGAAGGCGCAGCCGACTGGCCCGAGGCACTGCAGCGCTATGTACAGGCCGTGCTGGCGCACAACACCGCTGCAGCCGCTGCAGGCGCTGGCAGCCAGCGCCTGGTGTATCCAGGCTCGCCTGCGTTGCTGCAGCAGCACATGCGCGCGCAAGACCAGCTGCACGTGTTCGAGCTGCAACCGGCCGACATGCGCGCGCTGCAGGGCAATCTGCAGCAAGGCCCGCATGCGGCGCGCTGCCACGTCTGGCACGAGGACGGCTGGCAAGGCAGCCTGCGCCTGCTGCCGCCGCCTTCGCGGCGCGCGCTGCTGCTGTGCGACCCGAGCTACGAGATGAAGAGCGACTACGCCCAGGCCGCGCAATGGCTGGGCCAGGCGCTGCGCAAATTCGCCACCGGCTGCTACATCGTCTGGTATCCGGTCATCCCGCGCCCCGAGGCCCATGCCCTGCCGCGCAAGCTCAAGGCCCTGGCCCAGCAGGCCGGCAAGCCCTGGCTGCATGCCACGCTGGCGGTGCGCAGCGGCCAGGGCAGCGGCCTGCGCCTGCCCGGCCAGCAGGCCCAGCGCCCGGGCATGGTCTGCAGCGGGGTGCTGATCGTCAACCCGCCCTACACGCTGCAGCCGCAATTGCAGCAGGCCCTGCCGGTGCTCACGCGCCTGCTGGCGCAGGATTCGCACGCGGCCTACACGCTGGAGAGCAGCGCGCGCTGAGCATCGACGCGCCGCCTGTTTCCCTGAACTGCCCCGCCTCCCCGCCGTCATCGCTCAGCGAGCGCCCGCCGCAAATCCGCTTGCCCCACGACCTTTCCTTACCTGCTTTCCGACCATGCGCGCTGCCCTCCCCGCTGCCCTCGCCCTGTCTGCGCTCAGCCTGTTTTGGGGCCTGCAGGGCCTGCCCAGGCAATGGCCCGAGGCCGAACCACAAGCGGCCCTGCCCCGGCTGCAGCAGCCCGTGCGCGAGCTGCTGCGCGCGCCGCGCAAGCAGCCCATGTATTTGCTGCTCACGGTCGAGGGCCTGGCCTATTGCGCCGAGGGCGAGGGCGCGCCCGAGGTGGTGGACAACGCCACGCTGGAGCGCTACTGCGCGCGCCACGGCCTGGACAATGCCCAGCGCCTGGGCGAGTTGCTCGAACGCATCGAGCCTGGCGGCGCAGCCGGGAAAATCCAGGTCGGCTACGTCATCACCACCAAGCTGCTGAGCCAGTTCCAGCGCGCGGCCGATGGCCAGTGGCAGTTTGACCCCGCGCCGCTGGCGCGCGAGCTGCGGCTGGTGGAAAAGCTCGATCGGCCCGTGGCGCTGTACCTGTCCTCGACCCACTTCGACACGCTGGGGCCGCTGCCGGCCGAGCTGGCCAAGGATGCGACCAACCTGGCCCTGTTTGCCGATCGCCAGCCGCGCACGCTGGACTATTTCAGCTACCCCATCGTGCCCTACACGCTCGATCCCAACCCCGAGTTGGCCGTCAACCGCTACAAGCGCCAGGCGCTGCAGCAGGTGCATGCCATGCTGGCGGCCATGGCGCCGCAGCACCGCCAGAAAATCGTCGCCATCTTCCTGGGCGGGGAGACGCACCACTTCTACCAAAACTTCGCCGACGGCATGGGCGAGTTCGAGCGCCCGGCCGTCACCGACCACAGCCCGGCCTCGGTGCAGGCCTTTCGCCACTGGCTGCAGCAGCGCTACGGCAGCATTGCGGCGCTCAATGCCGCCTATTGGGGCAGGCAGGCTCAAAACGGCAGCGCCCTGCCCGGCTACACGGACTTCGATCAGATCGAGCCGCCTGCGGGCAACTTCCGCAACGACCCGCAAACGCCCTACCTGCAGCACTACGACGGCCAAAGCCACGGCCAGCTGGCCGTGCACGGCTGGTACTGGGACGCGCTGCAGAAAACCCAGGCCCTGCGCGTGTACCTGGACGGCCAGCTCATCGGCCCGGCCCAGCAGGGCCTGAACCGGCTGGACGTATACCGCCAGCTCGATGAGGTGGGCACGCCGGCCAGCGGCTTTCGCCTGGAGCTGCCCTTTGACGCCCTGCCCGCCGGACGGCACATGGTCAGCGTCAGCGCTGTGCGCGGCCAGCGCGAATGCCTGCTGGACGAGCGCGTGGTCAACATCCTCGGGCGCGATGGCGCGCGCTTCGACTGGCGCGACCAGCACCGCGTCTTCACCAGCCTGCAGGGCAAGCTGCCGCGCTGCGTGAGCGAAGGCCAAGGGCCGCAGGCGCTGCGCTTTCACCTCGACGCCCCAAGCTGGGACCTGCCGCTGGGCTACAACCCGCTGGCGCGCGACTGGAACGAATTCCGCCAGGCCCAGGTGCTGCGCTACATGCAGGCCTTGTTCGACTGGGCCGTGGAGATTGGCTTTGCGCCCGAGCTGCTGTTCTCACACCAGATCCTGCCGCAGCTCAACTCCAGCTGGAATGCGAATTTGTTTGCCACGCAGCGCAGCGTGGCGCCCGGCCTGCCCTGGAAGCCAGGCTTCAACCTCTACGGCGGCGGCGTCTGGTCGGCGCCGACCCAGGCCCTGATCGGCCAGCTGCAGGCCGGCCCATCGGGCTATGGCGTGCCCGAGTTCCACCCCCAGCAGTGGAAGGACCGCCGCGCCATCGCGCAGGCCCTGGCGGGGCACTACAACGCTGGCGCGCACTTCATCAGCCCCTATTACTTCTCGATTGCGCCGGAAAAGCATCTGCAAGCGCCTGAATCCAACGCTGTGAGCCGCATGCGGCTGGAGCCCGGCAACAGCGCCGATGGCTCGGACCTGTTCTACGAGGCGCTGCTGCAGTTTGCCGCGCAATAAGGAAGGGGCTTAGGAATAAGGCGCTCGGCGCTCTGTCGAGCGCGTTGCGCAGCCCAAGCCAAGCCTGTCACCCCCTTCACCACCCCTTGGCGCTCCTGCCTTGCTGCGCGCTACGGCGCAGGGCGCAGCAAGCCAGCGGCGGCAGGCAACGCAGGCGCGGCCCCTGCCGCCGCCCTCAGGGCGTTTGCGGCATTTGACTCAGCCAGCTGTCGATGGCGGCCACTGCCGCCTGCGCCGCCTGTGCCAGCGCCCAGGCGCCGCCTGCCGCATCGGGCGTGGGCGCCGGGCGCTGGTATTCAAAGGTGCGTTGCCCCAGCAGGCGGTCGCCCTGCGGCTGCGGCGCCCACAGCGTGGCGCGCAGGCGCACCTGTGCATGGCTTTGCGTCTCGCTGGTGAAGACCTGCTCGAACTGCAACACATCGACCTGCAAAGCCAACGGCGCTTGCTGCTCCTGACGCAAGCGCGCCGGGCTGAAGCCATCCTCCAGCACGGGGCGGTGCAGCTCCAGTTGCTGGCGCAGCTGCTGGCTCAGCAGCTGCGGCACAGGCTGGCTCCAGCGCGCCTGCTGGTAGGCGCGCAGCTGCTGGGCATCGGCATAGGCATAGCGGTAGAGCACCGCCTGGCTGTTGGCCGGCAGGCCGTGCGCGCTGACTTTGCCCAGCAGCAATGGCGCAGCCGATGGGGCCGACGGTTGCGTGCCAGATTGCGCCGCTTGCGCGCTGGCGGCCATGGCGGCGCCCTTGGCGCCATCGACCTGCTGATCGGTGGCCGCACTGAAGTCGTACAGCGCGGGCGCAGCCGTCGGCGTGGGCAAGGCGGCGCAGGCGCTCAGCAGCGCTGCGGCCAGGCCCAGCGCCGCCAGGCCCAGGCGGCGGGGCTGTGCATGGAGGGGCATGGTGGAAGAAGTCATGGATTGCAATCCTGCTTGAAATGCGGGGAAACAGACCGCGCGCGGCGGCTGCTTGCTGCGCACGGTGTTAAGGCTGCGCCAGGCGGCGGGCTGCCATCAACGGCGGCGCGGCGCCACGTGGCCTTGCTCGCCCGGGCCTGGCTGGGCCATGTTGGGGCCATAGATCAGGGCCTGGGGGTTGTCGGCCACTTCGCGCGCCAGCAGGCTGATCTCGCGCATGGCCGCGCTGACCTCGCCCAGCGTGCGCAGAATGCGCGGCAACGTGGCGCTGTTGACCTCATCGGCCACGCCAGCGAAGGACTGCATGGACTGCCCCAGCTGGTCGAGCACCCCGCCCTTGCGGCCCAGGCTGGCCACGGCTTTGGTGATCTCCTGGCTCATGGCGTTGATGCTGGCGGCCGTCTTGTTCAGCGCCTGCATGTTGCTGCCCATGCCCTGGCTCAGGCTGGCGACCGTGGGGCCGATGTCTTTGGACCAGCTGCTCTCCAATTGCGCCAGCAACTGCGTCGTACCCTGCGCGGCCTGGCCGAATTGGGCGATGGTGCCAATCAGCACGCGCTGGTTCTCGTCGCTGAGCAGGCTGTTGATGCGCGCCATGGTCTCGCGCACGTCGCCGATCACTTCAGGCCCCATGGCCGCCAGCTGGCTCAGGTTGGAGGGGCGCATGGGCAGGCGTTTGTACCCTCTGGAGGACACCAGCGGCTCAGCAGCGAAGGGGGTGACCGCATCGTCCAAGTCGATGTAGGCCAGGCCCGTCACGCCCTGGTAGCCCAGAGAGGCAAAGGTGTTTTGCGTCACAGGGGCGTTTTCGTCCACCTCGATGCGGATGAGCACATTGCCTTCGACCTCGCGGTCAAAGCCGATGTAGGCCACCTTGCCCACGGACACGCCCTTGTAGCGCACCGCCGCCTGGGGCTGCAGGCCGGTGACGGCCTGGGGAGTGGAAAGCTCATAGGTCTCGTAGCTGCCCTGGTCGCGCGTAAGCCACAGCGCCAGGCCGGCCAGCAGCGCCAGCAGCGCCAGCACGAATACCCCAGCGGCAATGGCATGTGATTTGTTTTCCATAACGATGTCTTCTACGCCTTGGCGGCTGCGTCAGCGCCTGCGGCCGCGCCGGCGGGCGCAGGCTCCAGGGCGCGGCGGCCGCGCTCGCCAAGAAAAAATTGTTCGATGAAGGGGTGTTTGAAGGCCACCACCTGCTGCGGCGTGCCGGCAATGATGACGCGCTTTTCCGCCAGCACAGCCACGCGCGTGCTCAGGGCGTAGAGCGTGTCCAGGTCGTGCGTGACCATCACCACCGTCAGGCCCAGCTCCTGGTGCAGGCGCAGCAGCAGCTCGCAAAACTCGTCCGAGCCGCGCGGATCCAGCCCGGCCGTGGGCTCGTCCAGCAGCAGCAGCGGCGGATCCATGATGAGGGCGCGCGCCAGCGCCACGCGCTTGATCATGCCGCCGGAGAGGTCCGAAGGCATGCGCGTGGCGTGCTCGGGCTTGAGGCCCACCATTTGCAGCTTGACCAGCGCTGCATCGCGCACCACCTGCTCGGGCAGGCTGCCCTGCTCACGCAGCGGGAAGGCGATGTTGTCCAGTACGCTGAAGGCCGAGAACAGCGCCCCGTGCTGGAACAGCATCCCCATGCGCGCCGAGGCGCCCTGCGCGGGCAGCTCGGCTGCGGCCGTGCCGTCGATTTTCACCGTGCCCTTGCTCGGCCGCGTCAGGCCCAGGATGTGGCGCAGCAGCACCGTCTTGCCCGTTCCCGAGCCGCCGACGATGGTCAGGATTTCGCCACGCCGCACCTGCAAATCCAGATCCTGATGCACGGAAAAGGCATTGGCGCCCTGGCCGAACACCGTCCACAGCTTGTCGATCTGCACCAGTGCCTTGGCGTCGGCGCCAGCGCCGGTGTCGGTGTCGGTGTCGGCCTTGGTGACAGCTTGCATGCCCGTGCCCATCAGAACCCCACGTTGCGGAAGATGATGGCGAACACCGCATCGATGACGATGACCGCCGTGATGGCCGTGACGACCGAGGCCGTCGTGCCATTGCCCAGGCTTTCGGTATTGGGCTTGACCCACAGGCCCCAGTGGCAGCCGATCAGGGCGATCGCCAGGCCGAACACCACCGATTTGCTCAGCCCCAGCCACAGGTTGGCAATGGGCACGGCGCTGGGCAGTGTCTGGAAGAAATAGGCTGGCGAGACGCCCAGCGAGAAATCCGAAGCCCAGATGCCGCCCAACAGGGCCGCCAGGGTCGTCCACAGGCTGACCAGCGGCATGGCCAGCGCCAGCGCCATGGCGCGCGGCAACACCAGCCTGAAGCCGTGCGAGATGCCCATCACGCGCATGGCGTCAAGCTCCTCATTGACGCGCATCACGCCGATCTGCGCCGTGATGGCCGAGCCCGAACGCCCGGCCACCAAAATGGCCGCCAGCAAGGGGCCCAGCTCGCGCGTCAGCGAGATGCCCAGGATGTTGACGATGAAGGCATCGGCGCCAAACTGCCGCAGCTGCAAGGCCAGCAGGTAAGCAATCACCACGCCGATCAAAAAGCCCACCAGCGCCGTGATCGGCAGGGCCTGGGCGCCCATGCGGAACAAATGGGCCGAGACATCGTGCCAGGGCCCGCGCAAAGGCCGGCGCAGCAGGCGCAGTCCATCGAGCAGCAACTGCCCCACCAGCTGCACCATGCCCACGGCATGGCCCCAAGCGCCCAGGCTGATTTGGCCGATGTGCTCAAAGCCCGCCAGCCAGCCCTCGCCCTGCGCCGGCGCTGCGGGCACGGCGCTGAGCTCAGCCACACGCTCCAGAATGGCGCGCTGCTGCGGCAGCGCCTGCAACTGCGCAGGCATTTGCCGGCCCCAACTGTCCCACAGCAATTGGGCCGTGACGTAATCAAAGCCCTGCATTTCGCGCAGATCCCAGTGCGCCACGCCCTGGCGCTGCGCCCGCTGCAACTGGCCGATCAAAGCCTTGGTGCGGCGGCGCTCGGACAATGCCGCAGCCCCCCAGCGGCCCTGCAGCAAGGCTTGGGCTGGCTGATGCTCAGCCGTCGATTGGATATGGAGCTGGGGGTGCGTCACAGCAGGTGCAGAGCGAGGAAGCAAAGAACGAAAGGACAAGGGGGCGAGATGGGGCAACGGGGCTCGCAACGCGCAAAAACCGCCGCATTGTGCCCTGCAAATGCCAGCCCTGCAGCCAGCGGCTGTCAAAAGCCTGCCAAGGCTGCACGCAGCTCCGCTACCTGCCTG
Organism: Vandammella animalimorsus; assembly: GCF_002288875.1. Lineage (NCBI taxonomy): Bacteria > Pseudomonadati > Pseudomonadota > Betaproteobacteria > Burkholderiales > Comamonadaceae > Vandammella > Vandammella animalimorsus. Next base: position 332,790 of record NZ_NTBH01000001.1, read on the forward strand.
CACGCTGGCAGGGAAAGCCCCGAAAGGGAAAGCCCCAATACCCCCGCTGGCCAGCCGCCTCTATAGTGCAGCCACTCACAGCGCGGGCCCGCAGGCCTTGGCAAAAGCCTTTGACCACCAAGCCCCGCTGCATGAGAGGCCGAGGAGACAAACAGGCGGCAGCGCCCAAGCAGCGCCAGCAGCCACAAGCAACACAATCGAAGCAAGCCGACGAAAAGGCGCCGCAAGGCGCCTTTTCCTTTGCCCGCTACACGCAGACCCTACTTGTCGAACCAGCTGGGCAAACCGATGACGTAGCTCTCGGGCTGCCCGCTGCCAAAGTTGGTGGCAAAGATGATGCGGCTCAAATCCCGCGCGGCGCTGGCCTGCGGCTCCAGGAAGTAGGCCTGCGCGCCAGGCAGCTGGTGGAAGTTGTTGGAGTTGCGGATGTGCGCCACGTTCAGCACCCGGCCACCGGGCTTGAGCTCTGCCAATATCACCTTCTGGTACTGCGCGCGCCGGTGGCGCGAGGGGAACTCGGTGACGTAATTGCCCGAGCCGGGCGGATCCTCGTACCTGCGGCCGTCCTTGTAGGTGGAAATCACCACCCAGCCGGGCTTGTCAAAGGCCTGCCCGCTGATGTGCAGGGCGTAGAACTCGCCGCGCGCCGGATAAATGTCCAGCAGCGGGAAGCGCTGCATGGTGTCGATGTTGATGGCCTGCACGTGGCCCAGCGTGGCCGGGTCGCTGCCGTCATCGGCCCAGACGAAGAAGTCCTCGCCATTCGGGCCAAAGGCCAGATCCGAATGCCCGGAGTGCTTGGCCAGCAGCTTGACCTGGCTGAAGTCGCGCGTATAGGCATAGGCGCTGCCCCATGAGGGCACCACATATTTGCCGCTGGCGGAAATGCTGACGTGATCGGGCCGCGCACCCGGCACAGGAAAGCGATCGGCATCGAGCGTGCCAACGATCTTCTTTTCCACCAAATCCAGCGTCAGCAGCCCATAGACCTTGACGCGCTGGCTGGCGCTGTCGTAGCGCGTGGCCATCAAGCCCATATAGCGGCCATCGGCGCTGGTCGTACCCTCGTTGTAGGTCCAGTAATCGCTGGCCTCTGGCCAGGGGGTCTTGCCGGTGAAGTCGAACAGCACCTGCTTGTTCTCGGTCTCTACGTCCAGCACCCACCAGACCATGCGCCCGCCGTTGGAGGTCATGAACAGCTTGCGCGGATCGCTGGGGTGCCAGATCGGCTCGGCCGCGCCGCCCAGAGCGCCGATCTTCTTGATTTTCTGGAACGTTTTGGCGTCGTACAAATACCAGGCGCCATTGCCGCCCCAGGCCAGATAGCGGCTGTTGTCGGCATTGAAGGCCTGACGGCGGCTATAGAAATGGCGCACACGGCGCAGCCCGTTGCCATCGGGCTCTGCCTCGCTGGAGGCTGTGGCCCGGTAAATGCGCACGCCATAGGCTGGATCGACAAAGGCATCGCCCAGCCCCTGGGCGCGCGGCGGCCTGGGCGCCGGCGCGATCGGATCGAGCGACAAGGGGCGCAGACGGAAGTCGCGCGCGTACAGCGCGTCGAATGGATTTTGTGCAACGGGCGCAGGGGCCGGAGCTGGCGGCTGCGGCGCAGGCGGTTGAGGTGCAGGTGGCTGCGGAGCCGGCGCCGGCGGCTGTGGCGCTGGCGGTTGCGGGGCTGGAGGCGGTGGTGCAGGCGGTTGCGGCGCAGGTGCAGGGGGCTGAGGTGCCGGCGGCTGTGGCGCTGGCGGTTGAGGTGCGGGCGGCTGCGGAGCCGGTGCGGGAGGTTGAGGCGCGGGCGGTTGCGGAGCTGGTGGCTGCGGCGCCGGCGCAGGGGGCTCAGGCGCAGGCGGTTGAGGTGCCGGTGGTTGAGGTGCCGGTGGTTGAGGCACTGGCGGCTGCGGAGCTGGCCCTGGTGCCGGGGGCGTGATGGGCCCGCCCGGTGTTCCAGGCGCCGGGGCCGGCGACGGCGAGCCCGCTGGGGGCGGCGGTGGCGGGGGCAATGGCCCGTCTCCATCGCCGCCGCCACAGGCGGAGACGGACAGGGCCACGGCCGTGCACAGCGCGCAGATGCGCATCAGTTGTTGGTGGTGCTTCATGAAAAACCTCCTGTTTTGAGCCTTGCGGCCCATCCCAAACCACTTGTTGCCCACTCGCACCGGGATTTTGCACAAGCCCTCAGCGGAAAAAGCCCAGATCGCGTTGCGAGAAGCTGCCGATATTGGGCACCACCAGCGGCAAATCCGAATCGGGCACGCCAAACCATTTGGCCAGGGTGGCTGCGTACTGGTCCACCGAGGTGGTGGGCAGCAAGCGCCCCTGGCCAATGTCATGGCCCGTGGCCGGGTCAAACTCGGCGTCCTGCTCGTACACGGGTGTGCTGCCGTACAAGTCCTTGCCCTTGACGGCATCGCCAATGATGAAGTGCGTTCCGCCCCAGCCATGGTCGGAGCCATCGCCATTGGCCACCATGCAGCGGCCAAACTCCGAGGCTGTGAAGGCTGTCACGCTCTGGCCCAGGCCGAGCTGTTTCATGGTCTCGTAAAAGCCCACCAGCGCGTTGTTAAGCTCGGTCAGCAGCGGCGGGTGCAGCTTGCGCAGGTCGCTGTGGTTGTCAAATCCCCCCAGGGAGACGAGGAACACCTGGCGGCGCACGCCAATGGTGTTGCGGCCGGCAATCAACCTGGCCACCATCGCCAGCTGTTTGCCCAGCGTGCTTTTGGGGATGCTCGCAGCCAGGCTCTCAGGCGCAGTGGCCAGCGCACTCTGGACCACATTGCTGGCCTGCAGCGAGCGACTCATCAAGCGGTTGAGTTCGTTTTCCAGCATGTGCTGGCGCGATTGGGTGATCAGCGTGCGCAAGGCGTTGATGCAGGTGGCGTTGTTGCTGCAGGCGCCCCATAGGTTGTTGAAATCGCGCAGCTGCTCGCTGCCGTCCACGCCGATGCGATAGGCCAGTGCGCTGTCGCCCGAGAGAAAAACCGCATTGCCCGATGCGTTGATGCAGGCAAAGGTGGCGTTGCTTGCGCCGCTGGACAGCGCCAGATCCCCCAGCGCGCCGCCCCAGCCCTTGACCGAGCCTTCGGGCTTGGAGCTTTGCCAGACGGACTGCTGGTCGTTGTGCGAGAACAGCTTGGGCGGCAGCGGCATGGCCCCTTGCTTGTACTGCGGCAGGCTCATCGGCCGCAGCAGCGGGCCGACGTTTTGTTGAATGGCCAGGGCCCCGGCATCGAACAGCCTCCCCAGCCCGGCCAGCTGCGGCGCCAGGGCAAACTGCCGGCCTTCGGCCTGCGCGCTGGCCGGCGCCAGCGTGCTGGCCTCCAGGCTGGCGCGCTCCAGCGCCAGCGATTGGCGCATCTTGGCGTAGGCGGCATAGCCGGCCTGGTCCACGCGGATCAAGGTGTTGCCGTGGTCGTTGCCACCGTAGAGGAAAACGCACACCAGCGCCTTGTAGTCATTGCCGGCATTGAAGGCCGCAGCCTCGCCCATGGCCGCCAGGTTCACTGCCCAGGGCGCGGCCACACCGGCCAGGCCCAACTGGCCAAAGCGCTGCAGAAAAGCGCGCCGCGAAGTGGTGTTGAAATCATCCATGACTGGGCCTCTCACTTCTGAACAATGTATTCAGGGCAGCTCATCACCAGCAAGATGGCTGCGCAAACCCGGTTCTTGTCGCCCTCCTCCCAGTCCAGCGGCACGGCTTGCACGGCCTGGGTGATGGTGTTCATCGTCTCTGGCGAGAGCTGGCCGCCGGCCAGCAGCAGATTCATGCGCTCGACCAGCTGTTGCGGTTTGGTGGCCAGCGCCAACTCTGCGGTGTACACCCCGGCCACGGGATACCAGTCGCGCACCAACGCCGTCATCAGGTTGATGTAGCGCACCACCGTGTACTCGTCCATGATCTGGAACTCCGGCGCGGTGATGCCTTGCGCGGCCATTTCGGTGTGAGGCGGCACGAAGCCAGGCCGGAAGAAGTTGAACACCGAGGCGCTGTCGAACGGGCTTTGCCCCAGATCTTCGGCCAGGCTCCACAGCGGGAACGTGCCGCTAGCGGCGACCTTGGGATTTTTGCGCGCCTTGAAGGTCGCGCCCCATTGCGCCACGCGCAGCATGGGCTCGCGCAGCTTGCCAAAGGTGCGCCCTGCTCTGCCCTGCCCGGCAGCCATGGCCTCAGGGTCAAGGAAGATGGCCTTGAGCACGGCCTTCATGTCGCCGCGCTCGCCCGCGCCATTGTTGGCAAAGGCTGCGGCCACGCGCGCCACGTACTGCCTGCTGGGGTGGCTGGTGACCAGCCGCTGGATCAGCTGCCGGCCAATGAAGGGGCCGACGTTGGGGTGCTGAAACAGCACATCCAGCGCCCGGTCGAGCTTTTGCCGTGGCGGCGTGGCCCCGGCAATGGTCTGGCCGAAGATGTGCACGTCCTCGCTCGAATGCCATTCGGGCTTGACGGCCATGGGGTTGCGCACGTTCTCCGGCCGCGTGGCCTGGACGTGATTGCGCGGATCGAAATCCCAGCCGGTGAACACCTGCGCCAGGTTGGTGACGGTCTCCTGCGTGTAGGTCTCGATGGGCTTGTCACCTGCCATCTTCAGGCTGCCATCCTGATTGAGCTCATACAGGCCGATGGAGAACAGCTGCATCACCTCGCGCGCGTAGTTTTCGTCGGGAATGCGGCCGGTTTGCGGATCGCCACGGCGGTTGCCGCGGCTGCTCAGGTACACGCCCATGGCCGGGCTGAGCGAGACGTCGGTCAACAGCGTGCGGTAGTTGCCCAAGGCATTGCGCATCAGCATGTCCCAATAGGCGGCCACGGCAAACGAAGGCGATTCGATGGGCAGCCCGGCGTTGGAGATGACGAAAATCTCCGACAGCGCCAGCGCCACCCGCTTGCGCAACCCATCGACGGGGCTCATCAGCAGCGCCCACATCATGTGGGTCGCAAACTCATGCGAGTACAGGGCCGACATGCGATTGGCCCTCTCACGCAGCAGCCAGTCCCAGCCCGTCATCTCCGACTGCGCGGCCCCCAGCTTGCCATCCAGCCAGGGCTCATAGCCCAGGCGCATGACATCGGCAATGTCCTGCTCGGTGACGTAGTACTGCGCGCGCAGGATGAAGGCCGCCGCCTCGGCAGGCGTTTGTGGCCGGGGCACACCCGGCGCTGGTGCCGGGCCTGGGGCTGGGGTCGGTGCCGGCGCTGGCGTGGGGGATGGCGCTGGCGTTGGGCTGGGTGCGGGTGTCGGGCTGGGCGCCGGTGTTGGGCTTGGAGCCGGCGTGGGTGATGGCGTAGGGCCAGGCGGCGCAGGCTGTGGCGCGGGCGTTGGTGCAGGGCCGGGGGTTGGCGATGGCGTGGGCGATGGCGTAGGTGCCGGCGGCGGTGTGGGCACGGGCGCGGGTGCCGGGGTCGGAATGGGCGCAGGCGGGCGGTTCGGGTCTGGCGGCGGGCCGGCCACTGGCGGGTTTTGCGGCGCACCGCCCGGCGCGGGCGCCGGTGTTGGGCCGGGGTTGGGGCCGGGCGCAGGCGGCACGCCCGGCGCGGGCGGGGCTGCATCATCCCCCCCGCCGCCACAGGCGGCCAGGGTAAAAGCCAACATGGTGGACAGGCTGCCAGCGCTGCGCAGCGCTGGCGAGCCCAGCGCCGCGCCAATGCCCAGCAGGCTGCCCAGCAAGTGCTTGCCTTGCAGCGCCGCAGCTGGCGTTGCGGGTGCCAGGGCCTGCTCTGACTCAGCTTGCGCAGGCAGCGGGCCTGGAGCATCACCCAACTGGCGAGAGGATGAACTCGACATCGTTGAACCCCTTATGACGAATCGGCGTGGCACAGGCCACGGACAGGCAATGCGACTTAAGCGGGCCCAGCCTGCGGCCCAAAGGCTTGGGTGCCGGGCAGTCACACCGCACCAGCATACCGCCCCTGCGCAGCCTGGCCCGGCCTGGCCCGGCCTGCAGGGCGCCGGTCACAGGCGCAATGCTCAAACCCTTCAAGCCCACAAGGGCTTGAAAGGCGCTGACTTCAGCCCAAGAACCCCAGGTTGCTGCTGGCAAAGTTGCCGATGTTGGGCACGACCAAGCGCATCTCCGAATCGCTCACCCCGAACCAGCGCGCCAGCGTGGCGGCGTATTCGTCCACCGAGGCGGTGGGGATCATGCGCCCCTGGCCCACGTCCAGGCCCGTGCTGGGGTCGTAGTCCGCATCGACGCGGTAGATCGGTGTCTTGCCGTAAATGCCGCCCTTGACCGCAGCGCCCAGGACCATGTGGGTGCTGCCCCAGCCGTGGTCGGAGCCATTGCCATTGGTGACCATGCAGCGCCCGAACTCCGAGGCGGTGAAAGCCGTGACCTTGTCGGCCATGTTCAGCTTACGCATGCTTTCGTAAAAGCCCACAAGCGCGTCGTTGAGCTCGGTGAGCTTTTCCGGGTGGCGCGTAGCCAGCAGTGCATGGTCGTCAAAGCCCGTCATCGAGACGAAGAACACCTGGCGGCGCACGCCAATGGCGCTGTTGCCGGCAATGAGCCGCGCCACGATGGCCAGCTGCCTGCCCAGGTTGGTGTCGGGAATGTCAGACACCCTGTCCTCCGTGCCAATGGCCAGCATGGCATCGACCTTGTCGCTGGCGGCCATGGAGCGGCGCATCATGCGGTTGAGCTCTTCTTCAAGCATGTGCGGGCGCGCCTCGGTCACCAGCTCGCGCAGCACGTCCACGCACTGCTGGGTTCTGGCGCAGCCGCCAGTCTGGTTGTTGAAGTCGCGCACCCGCGCCGCGCCCTGGGTGCTGATGCGGTAGGTCAGCGCGCTTTGGCCGGAGATGAACACCGCCTGGCCTGCAGCCGAGATGCAGGCAAAGGTGGAATTGGTTGCGCCACTGGAGAGCGCCAGATCGCCCATGGCCCCACCCCAGCCCTTGACCGAGCCTTCGGCGTGGGAGCTTTGCCAGACCGATTGCTGGTCGTTGTGCGAGAACAGCTTGGGCGGCAGTGGCACCGAGCGTCTGTGGTATTGCTCCAGCGTGGTGGGCACGATCAGCGGGCCCACGTTTTGCTGGATGGCCAGCGCCCCCTGGTCGTAGAGCCTTTTCAGGCCGCTCAGCTGCGGCGCCAGAGCAAAGCGTTGGCCGCTGGGCTGGCCTGCGCTGGCCGCCAGCGTGGTGGCAGCCAGATCGGCGCGCGGGGTGGCAAAGCCCGCGCGCATCTGCGCATACGAGGCATAGCCGGCGTCGTCCACACGGACCAGCGTGTTGCCGTTGTCATTGCCGCCGTAGAGGAACACGCACACCAGCGCCTTGTAGTCATTGCCGGCGTTGAAGGCCGCAGCTTCGCTGATGGTCGCCAGGTTCATCGCCCAGGGCGCAGCCGCGCCGGCCAGGCCCAGTTGCCCAAAACGGCGCAGGAAGGCGCGGCGCGAGGTGGTATTGAAATCGTCCATGGCTGATACCTTTTCTTTGTTATTTCTGCACGATGTACTCGGGGCAGCACATCACCATGAAGATGGCTGCGCGCACGCGGTTCATGCGTGACTCATCGCTGCCTCCAATGCGGACGGATTCGGTCGCCTGGGCAATGCGCTCGACCGTACGCTGCGACAGCTGGCCGCCAGCCAGTATCAGATTCAGGTAGCGCACCAGCCGCAAGGGGTCCTCCACCATCGTCAGCTCATGGCGGTAGTCGCCCTCCACCTGATGCCAGCTGCGCAGCAAGGCATTCATGGTGTTGATGTAGCCCACGACCGTGTATTCATCAAGGATCTGGAATTCCGGTGCTGTGGCCCCCTTGGCCGCCATGGCCGTTTGCGGCGGGATGTAGCCAGGGCGGAAGAAGTTGAACACCGACATACTGTTGAGCGGCGTCTGGCCTACGTATTCCGTCAAGTCGTACATGGGAAATGAGGCCTTGTTGGGCGCATCGGCCCTTTTGCGCGCCTTGAAGGTTGCGCCCCATTGAGCAATGCGCAGCATGGGCTCGCGCAGCTTGCCGAAGTCGTTGGGCGCCCGGCCCTCGGTGGCGGCCATGACTTCCGGGTCCAACAGCACGGCCTTGATCACGGCCTTCATGTCGCCGCGCTCGCCGCGGCCATTGTTGGCAAAGGCCGCCGCCACGCGCGCCACGTACTGCCCGCTGGGGTTGCTGGTGACCAAACGTTGGATGAGCTGGCGACCAATGAAGGGGCCGACGTTGGGGTGGTTGAACAGCAGGTCCAAGGCCCAGTCCAGCTTGCGCCGCGCCGGCTCGGAGCCGGCCATGGTCTGGCCAAACAGCGTCACGTCCTCGGTGGCGTGCCAGTCGGGCTTGAGGGCCATGGGGTTGCGCACACGCAGCGGGTTCGTGGCGCGCACGTGGCCACGCTCGTCGTAGTCCCAGCCGGTGAAGATGCGCGCCATGTTGGTCACGGTCTCCTGCGTGTAGGTCTCGATGGGCTTGCCGCCAGCCATCTTCAGGCTGCCGTCCTGGTTGAGCTCATACAGGCCGATGGAGAACAGCTGCATCACCTCACGCGCGTAGTTTTCATCGGGGATGCGGCCCGTGCGCGGATTGGCACGGCGGTTGCCACGGCTGCTCAGGTAAGCGCCCATGGCGGGGTTGAGCGAGATCTCGCCCAGCAACGTGCGGTAGTTGCCAAAGGCATTGCGCATCAGCAAGTCCCAATACGCCGCCATGGCAAAAGTGGGAAAGTCGATCAATACCTCACGGCTGGCCACCACGAGGATTTCCGACAAGGCCAGCGCCACCCGCTTGCGCACGCCATCGACGGGGTTCATCAGCAGGTACCACGACATGTAGCCCGTGTACTGCGTGTTGATGTGCTCCTCGGTGTTCAGGCCTTCGCGCATGGCCCATTGCCAGCCGGTCATCTCGCGCTGCGGCGCAGCCAACCGCGCATCCAGCCAGGGCTCATAGCCCATGCGCTGGATATCCTCAATGTCCTTTGGCGTCACGAAATGCTGGCAGCGCAGGATGAACGAGGCCGCCTGCTCGGGCGTTTTGGGCCGCCGCACGGATGGTGACGGCGTGGGCGAAGGCGCCGGTGTTGGGCTGGGAGCCGGCGTCGGACTGGGCGCGGGCGTTGGGCCTGGGGCCGGCGTGGGCGATGGCGTCGCGCCGGGCGGCGCAGGCTGTGGCGCAGGCGTGGGTGCCGGGCCTGGGGTTGGCGAAGGCGTGGGCGCCGGGGCCGGGGGAATGGGCGCAGGCGGGCGGTTCGGGTCTGGCGGTGGGCCGGCCACCGGCGGGTTTTGCGGAGAGCCGCCTGGCGCCGGCGCGGGCGTTGGCCCAGGGTTAGGGCCAGGTGCAGGCGGTATGCCTGGCGCGGGCGGGGCCGCATCGTCGCCCCCGCCACCGCAGGCGGCCAGCGTAAAGGCCACCATGGCAGCCAGCCCGCTGGAGCTGCGCAGCGTCGATCCAGCGAGGGCAGACCCCAGGCCCAGCAGGCTACCCAGCGAAATCTGCGCGGCATCGGCAGGCGGCGCAGGCACGGCCTGAGCCGTGTTCGCCGCAGTCGCCGCAGACTCGCGTTGCGGCATCGACTGGCCAGGCTGCTCAGGCCGTGACTCTTGCTCGGTTTGAGTTGATTCAATCTTCATAACAAACAGCCTTTTCACTATCAATTCAACGCCCGCAGCCGCGCTGCATGTCATGCGCATCGCCCACGCGCGTTACGGGCTTGAGGACAGCCAATCCGTCCTTGCAGCTTGAGTGCCTTGGGCAGGCAGCAAGGCGGCCTGGGCTCTGGGAATGAACGCCACAGCCCGAGGCCAAATCACACCGGCTTTTCAGCGCGTCTTCACCGGAAAAAGCCCAGGTTGGGGCTGGCGAAATTGCCGATATTGGGCACGACCAGGCGCATCTCCGAGTCCGTCACGCCGAACCAGCGCGCCAAGGTGGCGGCGTATTCGTCCACCGAGGTGGTGGGAATGGCGCGGCCCTGACCCACGTCGTGGCCGGTGTCCGGGTTGTAGTCCTTGTCGGTGCGGTAGCTGGGCGTGGTGCCATAGATCTTGCCGCCCTTGACGGCACCGCCGATGACAAAGTGCGTGCCCGCCCAGCCGTGGTCGGAGCCATTGCCGTTGGTGACCATGCAGCGCCCGAACTCCGAAGCGGTGAAGGCCGTGACCTTGTCGGCCATGTTCAGCTGGCGCATCTGTTCGTAGAACTGGAAAAGCGCATCGTTGACTTCCTTGAGCTTGTCGCGGTGCGTGGTGTCCAGGCCCACGTGCTGGTCAAAGCCGCCCAAGGAGACAAAAAACACCTGCCGGCGCACGCCAAGAGAGGTATTGCCAGCAATCAGGCGGGCCACGATCTTCAATTGCTTGCCCAGGGTGGTATTGGGCATGCCGGCAAACCCATCGACGCTGTTTTGCTGTAAGGCGGCATCGATCTTGTCGCTGGCGGCGATCGAGCGGCGCATCATGCGGTTGACCTCATCTTCGAGGAGGTGCGTGCGCGTCTCGGTGATCATTTCGCGCAAGATGTCCGTGCATTCCTGCACGTTCATGCAACCGCCAGCGCGGCTGCCAACCAAGTCCCTGACCTGCGCCGCGCCGTCGATGCTGACGCGGTAAGTCAGCGCCGCCTGGCCGGAGAGGAACACGGCCTTGCCCGCAGCCGAAATGCAGGCAAAGGTGGCATTGGTGGCGCCGCTGGAGAGCGCCAGATCACCCAGCGCCCCGCCCCAGCCCTTGACAGCCCCTTCGGGGTGGGAGGCCTGCCAGATCGACTCCTGGTCGTTGTGCGAGAACAGCTTGGGTGGCAGCGGCACCCTGCGCACCATGTAATCGGGCAGCGTGGTGGGCACGATCAGCGGGCCGACGTTTTGCTGAATGGCCATTACCCCCTGGTCGTAGAGCTTTTTCAGATCGCCCAGCTGCGGCGCCAGCGCAAAGCGCTGGCCGCTGGGTTGCCCCGAGTCGGCAGCCAATGTGGTGGCGCGCAGATCGGCCAGTGGGAAGGCAAACGCCTGCGTGCGCATGGTCTCGTAGGACGCATAGCCGTCCGCATCAACACGAATCAGCGTATTGCCGTTGTCGTTGCCGCCGGTCAGGAATACGCACACCAGGGCCTTGTAATCGCCGTTGGGGGCATTGAAGGCGGCCGCCTCGCCGATGGCCGCCAGGTTCAAGGCCCAGGGCGCAGCACTGCCAGCCACCCCCAGGTGCCCCAGCCGACGCAGAAAGGCACGGCGCGAAGTCTTGTTGAAATCATCCATGACTGACACCCTTTCTTATTTCTGCACGATGTACTCGGGGCTGCACATCACCATGAAGATGGCTGTGCGCACGCGGTTTTTGCGGCTTGCTTCATCCTTGACGGCAATGGCCTCGGTGGCCCGGACGATGCGCTCGAAATTGCGCTGCGAGAGCTGGCCGCCCGTGAGCATGAGGTTCAGGTGCGCGACCAGACGCGAGGGTTCGTCGGCCATGGGCATCTCGCGGCTGTAATCGCCCACCACCTGCCTGAAATCGCGCACCAGCTCCGAGATCACATTGATGTAGCTGGCCACGGTGTATTCGTCCAGGATCTGGAACTCCGGCGCCGTCATGCCCCGTGCGGCCATGGCCGTTTGCGGCGGCACATAGCCAGGGCGGAAAAAATTGAACACCGACGGGCTGTTGAGCGGGTGCTGACCAATCTCCTGCATGAAAAGAGGCAATGGGTAAGACAGCCGCGATGTCGAGCCGGCCTTCTTGCGCGCCTTGAAGGTCGCGCCCCATTGGGCGATGCGCAGCATGGGCTCGCGCAGCTTGCCAAAGTCATTGGGCAACGCCTGCCCTTGCGTGACGGCCATGACCTCCGGATCCAGCCAGATGGCCTTGAGCACGGCCTTCATGTCGCCGCGCTCGCCGCGGCCGTTGTTGGCAAAGGCCGCCGCCACGCGCGCCACATACTGCGGGCTGGGGTGGCTGGTGACCAGGCGCTGGATCAATTGACGGCCGATGAAAGGCCCAACGTTGGGGTGGTTGAACAGCAGGTCCAAGGCCCAGTCCAGCTTGCGCCGCGCCGGCTCGGAGCCGGCCATGGTCTGGCCAAACAGCGTCACGTCCTCGGGCGAGTGCAATTCAGGCCTGAGGGCCATGGGGTTGCGCTCGCGCAGCGGGTTCGTGCCCTTTATGTGGCCCGTCATGTCGTAGTCCCAGCCGGTGAAGACGCGCGCCATGTTGCTCACGGTCTCCTGCGTGTAGGTCTCAATCGGCTTGCCGCCTGCCAGCTTCAGGCTGCCGTCCTGGTTGAGCTCGTACAAGCCGATGGAGAACAACTGCATCACCTCGCGCGCGTAGTTCTCATCGGGGATGCGGCCCGTGCGCGGATTGGCGCGGCGGTTGCCGCGGCTGCTCAGGTACACGCCCATGGCCGGGCTGAGCGAAACATCGGTCAACAGCGTGCGGTAGCTGCCAAAGGCATTGCGCATCAGCAAGTCCCAATACGCCGCCACTTTGAACTGGGACGACTCGCCCCGCAGTTCGACCGTGGAAACCACGAAGATCTCCGACAAGGCCAGCGCCACCCGCTTGCGCACCCCGTCGATGGGGTTCATCAGCATGTACCACATCATGTAGGGCACATCCTGGTAGTTGATGGTCTCCAGGGTGTTGAGCTTCTCGTTGATGCTCCACTGCCAGCCGGTGACTTCTTTTTGCGGCGCGGCCAGCTGCGCATCCAGCCAAGGCTCGTAGCCCATGCGCAGCACGTCCTCGATGTCCTTTTCCGTCACGTAGTGCTGGCAGCGCAGAATGAACGAGGCCGCCTGGGCAGGCGTCTGGGGCCGCAGCACGGATGGTGACGGAGATGGCGCTGGCGAAGGCACCGGGCCTGGGGCTGGGGCCGGGCCAGGGGTCGGCGCTGGTGCGGGCGCGGGCGAAGGTGTGGGCGAAGGCGGCGGCGTGGGCACAGGCGCGGGCGCCGGGGGAATGGGCGCGGGCGGGCGGTTCGGATCTGGCGGCGGGCCGGCCACGGGCGGGCTTTGCGGCGCGCCTGGGGCGGGCGCTGGCGTCGGCCCAGGGTTGGGCCCGGGCGCCGGCGGCATGCCCGGCGCGGGCGCGCCTGCATCGTCGCCCCCACCGCCGCAGGCGGCCAGCGTAAAGGCCACCATGGCAGCCAGGCCGCTGGAGCTGCGCAGGGTGTGCGAGGCCACGGCAGAGCCCAGGCCCAGCAGCATGCCCAGCGAAGGCAGGGTTTGGGATGGGGGCTGTGGCGCCGGTGGCAATGCCGTGGTCTGTGCCGCTGCGGCATTGGGTGGGTTGTGCGACGCGGAAGGCGCGGCTTGCGCCTCTTTCTCCGGCGGTGGGGATGATGCAATGGTCATGACAAACCCTCTTCTTCTTGACGGTACGGCTGCAAGCCTTTGGCTTTGCTTGCAAGCCATCCACTCCTCAACAGGCTGACAGGCACGGCGGGCACACAAAGATTGCAAAGCGCAACCGCCTTGCCATTACGCCTGGCCTTGGGCTGCCGGATTCTTTTTCGGGGTTTGTCGCGGTACGCCACGCCGACGGCCTCTCCCACATTTCTCTGAACAGCCCAGTCGGGTTTGTAACAGAAGCAAGCAAGTCAAATGTCAATTAAAGGTTGAATTTGAGCTTTTTTCTTTGCTTCTTTGTCGGGGTTGTTGAGATTGGGTTTGCGAAGCGGTTTTTCGAGGCAAAAGTCGCACATGCAAGGCGAAAGCACGCACAAGGTCTGAACACCTTGCAAGCACTTTCGACGCGGCAGTTGCAAGTCTTGACCGAAGCTCGCACCGGGGCTTTGAACAGATTCTCAGCGAGCGCTCACTCCAGCGCATCGGCAATGGGTTGCGTGGGCACGTTGCTGACGTCGTAGTGCAAGAAGGCAATCAGGCATTGCACGCCAACCATCACCGTCAAGCCGGCCAGCATCACCGTGCCGCTGCTGGCCGGCACATCGGTGGCAATGCTGTGCTGCCAGTGGTAGATGCCAAAGGGCAAACCAAAGCCCAGCAGCAGCAAGGCCATGGCGCTGTAGAGCGAGCCCAGGTTGAAGTCGCGCACCCAATAGCTGTAGGCATAGCGCTTGAGCGCGCGCGAGAGATTGCCCAGCAGGAACTGCGGCAGCACCTGGCGGATTTTCAGGTTCGAGACTTCTTGCGCATACACCGCATCCATGGGCACGTCGCGCACTACGGCGCGCAGCGTGCCCAGGCGAAACAGCATGTCCGTCTCAAAAAAATAGCGCCGAGCGATGTGCTGCAGCGGCAGCGCCTTGAGCACCTTGGCCGAGATGGCGGTGTAGCCATTGGTCGGGTCCATGTTGGGCCAATATCCGCTGCTGAGCTTGGTGAGAAAGGACAGCGCCAGATTGCCCAGCAGGCGCACGCCAGGCATGCCGCGCAACGACTCGGGGCGGTAGAAGCGGTTGCCCTTGGTGTAGTCGGCCTGGCCGCGCACGATGGGCTGCACGAATTTGGGAATCAGCGCCGGGTCCATCTGGCCATCGCCATCGACCTTGACCACTACCTGCGCCCCCAGCTCCAGCGCCCGCGCATAGCCGGTCATCACAGCCGCGCCCACGCCCTGGTTCTCGGCGTGGAACAGCACCTGCACGCGCGCATCGCGCACCTGCTGCTGCACCAGTTGGCCGCTGCCTTGCGGGCAGGCGTCATCCACCACCAGCACGTGGCGCACCCCCGCAGGCATGGCCCGCAGCACCTCCAAAATGTGCGCGCTGACCTTGTAGCAGGGGATGACCACCGCCACGGCCGCCTCTGCCAGGCAGGCATCGCGCGCAATTTGGGCCGGCGTTGGCATGACAGCTTCAGGGCAGTGGGCGGCAAGCATGGTGGGCGATACGGGCAAGGGGCAAACAAGGGCTGTGCAGACGCACCGATACTAACCTCCAGCAGAGGCAGCAATGGCCACGGCATGGCGCACAATCGCCCCCGTCGTTAGATAGAACCTGCCACACCATCCACATCGATTGCCATGACTTTGCCATTGCCTTTTTCTGCCGCCCTTTGCCCCTCGCCTCCTGCACGCTCTGCGAAGTTCAAGCGCCTGCGCCACCAGGCGCTGTCTGCCTGGCTGGCCTGGCTGGCCGCCTGCCTGGCATGGCCGGCGGGCGCGGCGCTGGCTGCGGGGCCAACGACCATTGGCACGGTTGACACAGCCTTCAAGCTCATCGGCCGCGACCACGACATCATCGTCGAGGCTTACGACGATCCGGCCGTGCAGGGCGTGACCTGCTATGTCTCGCGCGCGCGCACCGGCGGCATCAAAGGCTCGCTGGGCCTAGCCGAGGACCGCTCCGAGGCCTCCATCAGCTGCCACCAGGTCGGCCCAGTGCAGTTTGCCCAGCCGCTGCGCCAGCAAGAGCAGGTGTTCAGCGAGCGCACCTCGCTGGTCTTCAAGCGCCTGCGCGTGGTGCGCATGGTGGATGCGCCGCGCAACACGCTGGTGTATCTGACGTACTCGGATCGGCTGATTGACGGATCGCCGCAAAACAGCGTCGCGGCCGTGCCAGTGGACCACGCCACGCCCATTCCGCTCAAGCAATAATCGGCCGCGCCCTGCCCGGCCGCATTGCATTGCCCGCCTCTACTGCCCTTGCCTCGCCTTGCCATGACCTATCTTCTCGCCCTTGACCAGGGCACTTCCAGCTCGCGCAGCATCGTCTTCGACGCCCAAGGGCGCATCCACGCCATGGCGCAGCAGGAGCTGCCGCAGATCTACCCTCGCCCAGGCTGGGTCGAGCACGACCCGCTGCAGATCTGGCACAGCCAGCTGGCCACGGCCCGCCAAGCGCTCAAACAGGCAGGCATCCAAGCCCGCCAGGTGCGCGCCATGGGCATCACCAACCAGCGCGAGACCACCGTGCTGTGGCATCGCAGCAGCGGCAAGCCGCTGCACCATGCCATCGTCTGGCAGGATCGGCGCGCCGAGCCGGCCTGCGCGGCGCTGCGCCAGGGCGGGCATGAGGCGCGCATCCAGCGCAGCACCGGCCTGCGCGTCGATGCCTACTTTTCGGCCACCAAGCTGCAATGGCTGCTGGACAACATCCCCGGCGCACGCGCCCAGGCCGAGCGCGGCGAGCTGGCCTTCGGCACCGTGGACAGCTGGCTGATCTGGAACCTCACGCGCGGCGCGGCGCACGTCACCGACGTCAGCAACGCCGCGCGCACCATGCTGTTTGATGTGCAGCGCAACCAGTGGGACCAAGAGCTGCTGGAGCTGCTGCGCATCCCGCCGGCCATCTTGCCGACGGTGCAGCCCTCGGCCAGCGCCTTCGGCCAGGTGCATGCCGACTGGCTGGGCCAGGCCATGCCCATTTGCGGCGTGGCCGGCGATCAGCAGGCCGCGCTGTTCGGCCAGGCCTGCTTTGACAGCGGCATGAGCAAGAACACCTACGGCACGGGCTGCTTCATGCTGATGCACACCGGCGGGGAGTTTCAGCTCTCGGGCAATGGCCTGCTGACCACCAGCGCCGCGCAAACCGCGCCGGGCGCGCCGCAGTTCGCGCTGGAAGGCAGCGTGTTCGTCGGCGGCGCCGTGGTGCAATGGCTGCGCGACGGCCTGAAAGCCATCAGCCACAGCAGCCAGGTGCAGGATCTGGCCGCCACCGTGCCCGACAGCGGCGGCGTGATGCTGGTGCCGGCCTTCACTGGCCTGGGCGCGCCCTACTGGCAGCCCGATGCGCGCGGCACCATCACCGGCATCACGCGCGGCACCAGCATCGCCCACATCGCCCGCGCCGCGCTGGAGAGCATCGCCTACCAAAGCACAGCCTTGCTGCAGGCCATGCAGCGCGACGCCCAAGCCGCCGGCGCCGCGCCGGTGACGGCGCTGCGCGTGGACGGCGGCGCCTGCGTCAACGACTTGCTGATGCAGTTCCAGGCCGACTTGCTGGGCGTGCCGGTGCTGCGCCCGCAGGTGGTGGAGACCACGGCCCTGGGCGCGGCCTGGCTGGCCGGGCTGGGCGCTGGGTTGTACGCCGGCACGGACGAGCTGGCCAGCCTCTGGCAGGCCGAGCGCCAGTTCCTGCCCACCATGAGCGCCGAGCGCGCCACCGAATCCATGCAGGCCTGGGAGCACGCCGTGCGCCAGGCCACGGCGGCCTGAGCGCGCATCCATCGTCCCTGCCCCTGATCTTGCTTGCACCATGAAAAGCTTCAACCACATCATTGAGCGTGAATCCGGCCTGCAGCGCCACCTCAGCGCCGGCCAAATGGCCATGATCGCCATTGGCGGGGCCATCGGCACCGGCCTGTTTCTGGGCAGCGGCTTTGCCATCGGCTTTGCCGGCCCCAGCGTCATCCTCAGCTACGCCATTGGCGCGCTGGTGGCGCTGCTGCTGATGGGCTGCCTGGCGGAGATGACCGTGGCGCACCCCACGGCCGGCTCCTTCGGCGCCTATGCCGAGCATTTCGTCTCGCCGCTGGCGGGCTTTCTGGTGCGCTACGCCTACTGGGCTGCGGTGGTGCTGGCCGTGGGCACAGAGGTCACGGCCGTGGGCCTGTACATGGCCTATTGGTTCCCGGATGTGCCGCAGTGGTGGTGGGTGCTGCTGTTCTCGGCGTTGCTCATCGCCATCAACGCCACCAGCGTCAAGGCCTTTGGCGCGATGGAGTACGCGCTCTCGAGCATCAAGGTCATCGCCATCGTGGCCTTCATCCTGGTGGGCTGCTGGGTGGTGTTCGGCGCGCAGCGCCCAGAGATCGGGCTGCACAACTACACCGCGCACGGCGGCTTCTTCCCCAAGGGCGCCTGGGGCATGTGGGTGGCGGTGATCATCTCCATCTTCAGCTACCTGAGCATCGAGATGATCGCCGTGGCCGCCGGCGAGGCGCGCGACCCGCAAAGCGCCATCCGCACCGCATTCCGCTCCAGCGTGCTGCGCCTGGTGGTGTTCTACCTGCTGACGCTGGCGCTGATGCTGGCCATCGTGCCCTGGAGCAGCGCCGGCACCGACAAGAGCCCGTTCGTCAAGGTCATGGAGATCATCGGCATCCCGCACGCCGCGGCGGTGCTGAACTTCGTCGTGCTGGTGGCCGCGCTCTCGGCCATGAACAGCCAGCTCTACATCACCACGCGCATGATGTTCAGCCTGGCGCGCGCCGGCCACGCCCCGGCTGCGATGGGGCGACTCAATGCGCGCGGCATCCCGCTGGCAGCGCTGGCCATCTCCTGCATGGGCATTGCCGTGGCCATGGTGCTCAACCTCTGGAAGCCCGAGCAGGCCTTCTTGCTGATGATGGCCATCTCCATGTTCGGCGCCATGTTCACCTGGTTCATGGTGTTCGTCACGCACTGGTTCTTCCGTCGACAGCGCCAGCGCAGCCAGGCGCCGGCGCTGCCGTTTCAGATGTGGGGCTTTCCCTGGCTCACGCTGCTGGGCGCGGCGCTCATGTTCGCCATCTTGCTGACCACGCTGTTCGTGCCGCAGTTCCGCATGACCTTGCTCGTGGGCGTGCCCTTCCTGCTGGCGCTGACCATCGCCTACCAAGTGCACTACCGCCACCGCGCGCCAGCCGCTGCAGCGGCAGCACAAGAATGAGTGCCTGACTGAAAACGCTCTTGCCATGAACGCCCTCGCTCACACCCCCACCCGCATCACCCAAGCCGATTGCCGCGCGCTGGACGCGCAAGACCCGCTGGCGCCGCTGCGCGCGCACTTTCACCTGCCCGAGGGCGTGATTTACCTGGACGGCAACTCCCTGGGCGCGCAGCCCAAGGCCGCGCTGGCGCGCGCGCAGCAGGTCGTCGGCCAGGAATGGGGCCAGGAGCTGATCCGCGCCTGGAACTCGGCCAGCTGGATCGACCTGCCCCAGCGCCTGGGCGCGCAGCTGGCGCCGCTGATCGGCGCTGGCGCCGATGGAGTGGTGGTCACCGATACGACCTCCATCAACCTCTACAAGGTATTGCACGCGGCGCTGCACATCGCCCGCAGCGAGCGCCCGCAGGCCAAGACCATCGTCTCCGAGCGCAGCAACTTCCCCACCGATCTGTACATCGCCCAGTCGCTGTGCCAGCAGCTGGGCTTCGAGCTGGCGCTGATCGAGCCGGAGGAACTGCCCGCCTGGCTGCAACCCGAGCGCGCCGCTGGCGTGGCCGTGCTGATGCTCACGCACGTCAACTACCGCACCGGCGCCATGCACGACATGGCCGCCATCACCGCCGCCGCCCAGGCCAAGGGCCTGCTGACCATCTGGGACCTGTGCCACAGCGCCGGGGCCGTGCCGGTGGATTTGAGCGGCAGCGGGGCCGATTTCGCCGTGGGCTGCAGCTACAAATACCTCAACGGCGGGCCCGGCGCGCCGGCCTTTGTCTGGGTCAACCCGCGCCATGCGGACCGCTTCTGGCAGCCGCTGTCGGGCTGGTTTGGCCACGCCGCACCGTTCCAGTTCGACCCGCAATACCGCCCCGCCAGCGGCATTGCCCGCTACTTGTGCGGCACCCAGCCCATCGTCAGCCTCTCGCTGCTGCAATGCGGGCTGGACGTGTTCGACCAGGCCCAGGCGCTGGGCGGCATGGCCGCGCTGCGCAAGAAATCACTGGCCCTGACGGACTTGTTCATCGCCCTGGTCGAGCAGGAATGCGCCGGCCACCAGCTGGGCCTGGCCACGCCGCGCGAGCACGCGCGGCGCGGCTCGCAGGTCAGCCTCACGCGCCCCTGGGGCGCCGGCGCCGATGGCCAGGACAGTGGCGCCTACGCCATCATGCAGGCGCTGATCGCGCGCGGCGTGATCGGCGACTTCCGCGCCGGCGGCGGCCCTGGCAGCCCGCACCTGGACATCCTGCGCTTTGGCTTCACGCCGCTGTACGTCGGCTTCGAGGACGTCTGGCAGGCCGTGGCCCAGCTGCGCGACGTGTTGGACTCGGGCCAATGGCGCGAGCCGCGCTTCAACCAGCGCCAGGCCGTGACCTGAGATTCTGAACAGGCTCTCTTGGCCTGTTCAAAGCCTTTTGCATCCCCACTGCCACGACCCCACACCATGAGCACCGCCCACGCCCCCCGCCAGCCTGCCGCAGCCCCGGCCAGCGCCGAGGCCATCGTCCACCAGGAAGGCGCGCAGCTGGATTTCAGCCGCGACATGAGCTATGGCGACTACCTGCAGCTGGACACCATCCTCAGCGCACAGCAGCCGCTCTCGCCCGAGCACGATGAGCTGCTGTTCATCATCCAGCACCAGACCAGCGAGCTGTGGATGAAACTCATGCTGCACGAGCTGGGCGCGGCCATGCAGGACGTGGCTATCGGCCAACTGCCCAACGCCTTCAAGAAACTGGCGCGCGCCTCGCGCATCATGGAGCAGCTCGTGGCCGCCTGGGATGTGCTCTCGACCATGACGCCGCCCGAGTACACCGCCATCCGCCCTTACCTGGGGCATTCCAGCGGCTTCCAGAGCTACCAATACCGCTGCATCGAGTTCCGCCTGGGCAACAAGAACGCCGCCATGCTCGGCCCGCACGCACACCGCCCCGACCTGCTGGCCCAGGTGCAGGCCGCCTACGAGGCGCCCTCGCTGTACGACCTGGCCCTGCAGCTGCTGGCCAAGCAAGGCCTGACCGTGCCCGCCAGCCACCTGCAGCGCGACTGGCGCCAGCCCTACAGCGCCGATGCGCAGGTCGAAGCCGCCTGGCTGCAGGTCTACCGCAATCCGCAGCAGTACTGGGACTTGTACCAGCTGGGCGAAAAACTCGTCGATCTGGAAGACGCCTTCCGCCTCTGGCGCTTTCGCCACGTCACCACCGTCGAGCGCGTCATCGGCTTTCGCCGAGGCACTGGCGGCACCGGCGGCGTGAGCTATCTGCGCAAGATGCTGGACGTGGTGCTGTTCCCCGAGCTGTGGAGCCTGCGCACCAGCCAGTGACGGCCGCCCCTCGCAAACCATAAGCGCCGCCATCACCTGCACCGCCCGATTGCCGCCATGCCAGCCGCCACGCCTGCCACCCAGCCCGGCCTGCCCCAGCTGCCGCTGCGCAGCGCCTGGCTGATGTTGCTGACGCTGATCAGCGGTTTCGCCCTCAGCCAGGCCTACCGCACGCTGGCGGGCATTCTCTCTGTGCCGTTGACCGAGCATTTCCAGCTCAGTCCGCAAACCATGGGCCTGATTGCCGCCACCTTCCACTACGCCTTTGGCGGCATGCAGCTGCTCATGGGCATCGGCATCGATCTGTTCGGCATTCGCCGCACCATCTTGCTGGCCTTCCCGCTGACCATCGCCGGCGCCACACTCTCGGCCCTGGCCAGCTCGGCCGCGCAGCTGGTGCTGGGCCAGGCGCTGATCGGCGTGGGCTGCGCACCGGCCTTTCTGGTCTGCACCGTTTTCATTGCGCGCTACTTTCCCGCGCATCGCTTTGCCGCCATCTCCGGCCTGGCCTTGGGCGTGGGCAGCCTGGGCATGATCTTCACCGGCACGCCACTGGCCTGGCTGGTCGAGCGCTTTGGCTGGCAAACCGGCTTTGGCCTGCTGGCCGGCCTGAGCCTGCTGGCCTGGCTGCTGATCTACTGGCGCGTGTTCGAGCCCAGCGCCCCGGCCAGCGATCCGGCCAGCGCCAACGCCCACCAAAGCGCGACCAGCGCCCCAGCCCAGCGCGAATCGCCCTGGCAGGCCCTCAAGGGCTACGGCATGCTGCTGCGCATGCCGCACACCGCCGGCATCCTGTCATTGGTGTTCGTCGGCTATGCCGCCTTCATCGCGCTGCGCGGCCTGTGGCTGGCCCCCTACCTGGACCAACGCTTTGGCCAGGATTTGATCTTCAGCGGCAACATCGCGCTGGCGCTGTCGGTCATCTCACTGTTCTCGCCCTCGCTGTTTGGCCGCCTGGATCCTGGCAGCAACCAGCGCCGACGCTGGCTGCTGATGCGGCTGCCCTGGCTGATCGTGGCGCTGTTTCTGCTGCTGGCGGCCACGCAGCAGTTGTGGCTGGCCGTGGCCGCCATCCTGAGCATTGCCGTGCTGGGCGGCTATGGCGTATGGCAATACGCCGACGTGCGCGCCGCCTACCCCAGCCACATGACGGGCCGGGCCATGGCCTTGTTCACCATGTCCATGTTCCTGGGCGTGGCGGTCATGCAAACCCTCACCGGCGCCGCCGCCGGCTGGGCCCTGGCGCACGGGCGCGAGCCCTTCTTCACCGTGTTTGTCTGCATCGCCCTGGTGATGGCCTTGGGCGTGAGCGCCTACACCCTGCTGCCCAAGCCTGCCGCACAGACGCAGGGCTGAGCAGGCGCGCCACTGATACGCCACTTTTTCGCTGCCAGGCTGGCCTGTGCGATGAATGCCTTGCGGCACAATCGCCGCCTTGGGAAGTCCACATCCATCCAGCGGCAGCGCGGGCGTTGAGGCTCGGGCTGGGCTGCAAGGCGCAAGCCGCAGCAAACGGCCCGAATCCGCAGTTGCACGCGGCGCTGCAATGTGTGCAGGCCTCCCCTTGGTCAGCGCAGCCAGGCCCGGCAGCCCTCGCGCTGAAAACCTGTTTGCACCGCGCCCTGCCATGTCCACGCCCTCTTCCCTGACCCATCGCCTGCACCAACTGCTGCTCGACCTGCGCCCGGCCCCAACGGGCATTGCCCTCAAGGAGTGCTTGCGCATCATGGGCGGCTGCGCCCTCTCGGTGGGCATTGTCGCCACGCTGGCGCAGTGGCTGGCGCAAAGCCAGCTGGAGCTGTTCTGGCATGGCGCGACGCTGGCCTCCTCGGCGCTGCTGGTGTTCGCACTGCCCTTCAGCCCCATGGCCCAGCCCTGGGCCGTGCTGATGGGCAGCCTGCTGTGCACGGCCGTGGGCATGGCCTGCTCCTGGCTGTTGGGGCACAACACCGTGCTGGCCGCCTGCCTGGCCGTGCCACTGGCCATCGTGGCCATGATTTATCTGCGCGCCGTGCATCCGCCAGCCACCTCGCTGGCCTTGTACGCCGTACTGCAACACATCCACGCCCCGAGCGTGCTGCTGTTTCCGATCGGTTTCAACCTGCTGCTGCTCATTGCCATTGCCATTGCCTATAACCACGCCACTGGGCGGCGCTACCCCCACCGGCAAATCAGCACCGCCGCTCCAGACGAAGCCAGCGCGCAGGGCAAGCAATTGCTCACCCAAACCGATGTGGACCAGGTGCTGGCGCGGCACAACGAGTTGCTGGCCATCAGCCGCAACGACCTGACAAAGATGCTGCAAAAAGCCAGTGGCGCAGCCTACGAGCGCACCTTTGGCGAGCTGCGCTGCGCCGACGTCATGACCACCCAGGTGCACAGCGTGCAGGCCGACATGGCCATCGACGAATTCGAGGCCTACATGCGCCAGTACCGCCACCGCGAGCTGCCCGTGCTCGATGCCGACGGGCATTTGCTGGGCACAGTCGGCCTGGCGCAATGGATGGACCTACAAGACCAGCAGCCTGCCGCACAGGCTGCAACCCAAGCCGCCGCTGCCGACAGCGCCGGTCAGCAAGCCCAGAGCAGCCGCTGGCGTCAGTGGATGCGCTTGCCCTGGAAAGCCCTGGCCGCCCCGCCCGAGCCACCAGCGCCCGAACCCACACCCACCGCACCGCAGCGCGTGCGCGACATCATGGTGCCCTCGGTGGCCGTGGCCCATGGCGAGCAGCCCGTGCTGGAGCTGCTGGGCCTGCTGTGCCAGGGCGGGCTCTACCACCTGCCCGTGGTGGGCGAAAACCAGCGCCTGCTGGGCATCATCACCCAGACCGATGTGCTGCGCGCCCTGAACCAGGCCTTGCCCGAGGCCACCCCGCGCAGCGACGCCGCCGCCAGCGGCAACGCCCCCAGCGAGCCAGAAACCCAGGCCCCCAGCGCCTCGGACGAAACCCCAGCCACGCCGCTGCCAGCGCCAGAGCAGCCCCAGGCCCAGGCCGACAGCAACGCCCCGCAGCCGCCCAGCGCCCCCGGCGATGCCTCGCCCCTGCAGCCCGAGGCCGCTGCCAGCGCGCCAGCGCCCGCCGCCTCGTCAGACGGTATTGCATCCAGCACTGCTCAAACCAATGCCAGCGCTGCGCCCCCCAGCAGCGCCGAGGCGCGCAGTGACTAACATGCTTTGCCTCTGCCCTTACCCTTGCTCGCACTGATGAAAGCGCTTTTGCCTGCGGTGTAGGCATCGCGGTCGGGCGCGTGTTCTGCGAGCAGGCGGATTTTCAGCGCCTCGTAGGCTTGCGCGAGATCGGCGCGGCTGCGCAGCAGGTCGCGGAAGGCCACTTCGTCAGTGTCGCCGGCAAGGCGCAGATGGATGTGAAAAACGCGCGCGGCGTAGCCTTGCAGGGTGTAGCCTTTGTTGAAGGTGATACGGCCATCGCTGCGCGACATGGGCAGATAGCCACTCTCATCGAGGCGCTTGGCAGCGCGCTGCAGGGCGGCCGGGTCGGGCGTTTCCACAAGGATGTCGACAATGGGCTTGGCGCGGATGCCAGCAATGGCGGTGCTGCCAATATGGTGGATGGCCAGGGCGTCTTCGCCAAGCAGTGTTTGCAGTTGCGCTTTTTCTTCTGCGTACCACGCCTGCCATGCAGCGCAGTGCGCTTGAAGGCGCATGGGAAAGAGCGCCCACAGGCGCTCGAGCGGGAAATCGAGCAGGGCACGGTCAGGATCAGGCATGGAAGCGGAGCGGGTGTGCCAATCTTGCGATGCACGCTTGGGCGTCATCAACGATTCTGGATAGGCCCCAGCCACTGCGGCCGCAGGATCTTGTCCAGCCTGTCCAGCGGCAGGCGCAGCTCCTGCAGCCCATCGGTGAAAGGCCCCAGCTCATAGGGGCTGTAAAGAAACACCAGCTCGCTGCCATCCTCGGAGAAGTGAAAGCAGGGGCTGATGAAGGTGGCAAACTGCGCGCGCAGCTGCGCATAGTGCTGCGCCGGGCCGTCAAAGGCCCCCTGGCGCGCTTGCTCCAACAAGGCCAGCAAAGCCGCTTGTTGGCCTGGCTGCAGCAGACCCTGCACATCCAGGGCCTGGCCCTGGTCATCGATCACGTAACTGCACTGCGCGTATTCCGGGTGGGCCTTGCCTTCGAAGTAATGGCCTGACTGCAGCTCAAATTGCTGCCAGCCACGGTAAGCGCCCAGGTACCTGACCTCGAGCGAGAGGCTGCTGTTGCCCGGCATGGCCTCATCAAAGGCCGCCCAGATCGGCGCAAAGTCGCGCGCAATCCCATGTTCGTCGAGCCCGGCCTGGCGCAAGGCCGCCGCGCCCAGGTGCGCCTGCAATTGCCGGTTGATCTCGGCATTGATGCGGCGGTTGATGGCCGCCTGCGGCGTGGCCGCGTAGCGCAGTTGCAGCTGCGGGCAGGCCCGATCGCAATCGCGCAGCCGCGCCCGCAGCGCCGCTGGCGCCTGGCTCAGCGGCGGCGTGAACGTGGCCTGCATGCCGCCGCCCTGCCCCGGCGGCGTTGTGCCGCGGGCCTCATCGGCCAAGGCTGCGCCGGCGCACAGCCAGGCACAAGCGCACAAGATTGCTGGTTTGAACAAGGTTTTCTCCTTTTTCTTGTCAATCATGCACGCAGCGCCCAGGCCTGCCTGCCACCGAACAATGCACCGCATCGCGCCTGGCCATTCTGGCATGGGCCGGGCAGTGCCCTGCTGGGCCTGGCAGGCCGGTGCAGGCCGCCAACAGGTTCTAAAATGCGCGGTTTTTTGCAACTGCCCGCTACGCCGGGCCTTTGGCATGTCCGAGTCCACCCCCACCTCTTCGAGCCAAGCTCCGCACCAGGCCGATGCGGCCCCTGCGGTCGATGAAAACCAGCTATTGGCCGAGCGCCGCGAAAAGCTGCAGCAGCTGCGCGAGGCCGCCCAGGCCAGCGGCGCGCCGGTCTTCCCCAACGATTTCCAGCCCAGCCACCGCGCCCAGCCGCTGCAGGATGCACATGGCATGCGCACGGCCGAGGAGCTTCAGGCCCAGGGCGAGCGCGTGCGCGTAGCCGGACGCATGATGCTCAAGCGCGTCATGGGCAAGGCCAGCTTTGCCACCATCCAGGACGCCACAGGCCGCATCCAACTCTACATCACGCGCGATGGCGTGGGCGAGGAGCTTTATGCCCAGTTCAAACGCTGGGATCTGGGCGACATCATTGCCGCCGAGGGGGTGCTGTTCAAAACCAAGACCGGCGAGCTGTCCATCCAGGCCGATCAACTGCGCATGCTCACCAAAAGCCTGCGCCCCCTGCCCGATAAGTTCCACGGTGTGGCCGATCAGGAGCTCAAATACCGCCAGCGTTATGTGGATCTCATCAGCGATGCCAGCACGCGCCAGCGCTTCGTGCAGCGCAGCCAGGCCATTTCCGGTATGCGGGCCTTCATGGTCGAGCATGGCTTTCTGGAAGTGGAAACGCCGATGCTGCATCCCATCCCCGGCGGCGCCAATGCGCGCCCCTTTGTGACGCACCACAACGCGCTGGAGCAGGACATGTTCCTGCGCATCGCCCCCGAGCTCTACCTCAAACGCCTGATCGTCGGCGGTTTCGAGCGCGTGTTCGAGATCAACCGCAACTTCCGCAACGAAGGCATCTCGGTGCGCCACAACCCCGAGTTCACGATGATGGAGTTCTACGCCGCGTACTGGAACTACCGCGATCTGATGGACTTCACCGAGGCGCTGATCCGCCACACCGCCTTGCAGGCCACAGGCAGCCTGAAGCTGAACTACCAAGGCCAGGCCGTGGATCTGGCCCAACCCTTTGCGCGCATGACCATCCGTGAGGCCATCATGCAGCATTGCGAAGGCGGCAGCGCCGTGGACGATCGCCAGTGGCTGTTGCAGGCGCTGGCGCGCGCGGGCATCGACGCGCAGGAGCAGCAGCTCGAGCGCCGCAGTCTGGCCGGCCTGCAGGTGCTGCTGTTCGAGGAAGTGGTCGAGGCCAAGCTCTGGCAGCCCACTTTCATCATGGAGCACCCCACGGAGATCTCGCCGCTGGCGCGCGCCAACGACCAGCGCCCGGAAGTGACCGAGCGCTTTGAGCTCTATATCACCGGTCGTGAAATGGCCAATGGCTTTTCTGAGCTGAACGACGCGCAGGATCAGGCCGCGCGCTTCAACGCCCAGGTGCAGGCCAAGGACAGCGGCGATGACGAGGCCATGTACTTCGACCACGACTTCATTCGTGCGCTGGAATACGGCATGCCGCCCGCAGGCGGCTGCGGCATCGGCATCGACCGGCTGATGATGCTGCTGACCGACAGCGCCAGCATCCGCGACGTGATCCTGTTCCCTGCCTTGCGCCACCGGCAGGAGGCTTGAAAAGCCTGAGCGCCTGCCATCGCGCCTGTGCAAGCCTGTGCAATGGCGGGCGCGATGCATGCCGCCCTCTGGCCTGGCTGGGCCAGTCAGCCGCGTGGGGCGCAATGCGCGGCTGGCGTGGCGTGCGGCCGCTTACTTGGTGCCGAAGATGCGGTCGCCCGCGTCGCCCAGGCCAGGCAGGATATAGCCGTGCTCGTTGAGCTCACGATCCAGCGCGGCGGTGTAGATGTGCACGTCCGGGTGGGCCTTTTGCAGCAGCTGCACCCCCTCGGGCGCGGCCAACAGGCACAGGAACTTGATCGAGCGCGGCCCCAGCGATTTGACGCGATCGACGGCGGCCACGACCGAGTTGCCGGTGGCCAGCATGGGATCGACCAGGATGACGTCGCGCTCGGCCACCTCGGAAGGCATCTTGAAGTAGTACTCCACGGCCTGCAGCGTCTTGGGGTCGCGGTACAGGCCGATATGCCCCACGCGCGCGCCAGGCACGACGTCGAGCACACCTTCGAGGATGCCGCCGCCGGCGCGCAGGATCGACACCAGCACCAGCTTCTTGCCGTCGATCATCGGCGCCTGCATGGTCTCCAGCGGGGTTTCGATCTGCACCATGTGCACTGGCATGTCGCGCGTGACCTCATAGGCCATGAGCGTGCTCAGCTCGTGCAGCAGGCGGCGAAAGCTGCTGGTGCTGGCGGTCTTGACGCGCATCAGCGTGAGTTTGTGCTGCACCAGCGGGTGATCGACGATGTGCAGCGTGTCGTGGTTGATGCTCATGGGGCAATCCTGATCGGTGGTTTCAAAGCGCCTGCGTGCAGATCATGGCTCGGGGCAGGCGATTCATAGGCTTCAGTAAATCAACAGGCTGAGCCAGTAGGCCAGCGCAGCCACAAAGGCGCTGGCCGGGATGGTAAAGATCCAGGCCCAGACGATGTTGCCAGCCACGCCCCAGCGCACAGCGCTGGCGCGCTGGGTGGAGCCCACGCCCACGATGGCGCCAGTGATGGTGTGCGTGGTGGAGACGGGAATACCGATGATGGTGGCCAGAAACAGCGTCAGCGCGCCGCCGGTTTCGGCGCAAAAGCCGCCCACGGGCTTGAGCTTGGTGATCTTCTGGCCCATGGTCTTAACGATGCGCCAGCCGCCGAACATGGTGCCCAGCGCAATGGCCGCATAGCACGAGAGGATCACCCACATCGGCGGGGCGCTGGCCTCCTGCCCCATGTAGCCGGTGCCAATGAGCAGCAGCCAGATGATGCCGATGGTCTTTTGCGCATCGTTGCCGCCATGGCCCAGGCTGTAGGCGCCGGCCGAGACCAACTGCAGGCGGCGGAACCACTTGTCCACATGGCCGGGCCGGGTGCGCCGAAACAGCCAGGCCACGGCCACCATCATCAGCGAGCCCAGCAGGTAGCCCAGCAGCGGCGAGACGAAGATGAACAGCACCACCTTGGCCACGCCCAGCAGCTCCAGCGCGCCCGGGCCGGACTTGGCGATGACAGCGCCCACAATGCCGCCGATCAGCGCATGCGAGGAGCTGCTGGGGATGCCGTAATACCAAGTCAGCAAGTTCCAGCTGATGGCCCCGACCAGCGCGCCAAAAACCACATGGGTATCGACGAACTGCGGCGCAACAATGCCCTTGCCCACGGTGGCGGCCACACTCAGGTGAAAAACAAAGATGGCAATGAAGTTGAAAAAAGCCGCAAACAGCACAGCGTGCGTGGGCTTGAGCACGCCTGTGGAAACCACGGTGGCAATCGAGTTGGCCGCATCGTGAAAGCCATTCATGAAGTCAAACACCAGGGCCAATACCACCAGCAAGACCACCACCCACAGGGCGGCCTGCGTCACTGCCATCACTTCCATCGCTCAATCCTGCAAAACGGGTTTAAGGGCATAGCCAAGGCGCACGCTAGGCCAGCTGGGCTTTGCGCATCCCAGGCCCAGGCATGTTCAGGAGTTTTCCAGCACGATGCCTTCGACGATGTTGGCCACGTCCTCGCAGCGGTCGCTGATGGTCTCCAGCAACTCATAGATGGCCTTGAGCTTGATGAGCTCGCGCACGTCGTCAAGATCCTCGCGGAACAGCGCGCTCATGGCCGTGCGCAGCACGCGGTCGGCATCGCTTTCGAGCTGGTCGATCTCCTCGCAGGTTTTCAGGGCCGCCTCGGCCACGCTGGCATCGGCAATCTTGTCGAGCATGGCGATGGCGCTGTGCAGGCGCTCGCAGCAGCGCAAGTCCAGCTCCGCCAGATTGCGCATGGCTGGGGTGAGCTTTTGCACGTCGTAGAGCACCAGCGCCTCAGCCACGTCTTGAATCAGATCGGCCACATCGTCCAGCGCATTGATCAGGCTGTGGATCTGCTCACGGTCAATAGGGGTGATGAAGGTCTGGTGAATGGCCCTGTTGACCTGGTTGGTGATCGCATCAGCCTCGTGCTCGGCATCGTCGATGGCGCGGTTGTGGCGCTCGCGCGCAGCCGGATCACTGTAGTTGTCCACCAGCTCTAGCAGCGCCTGGGCCGCGCGCATGACGTAATCGGCGTGCTGGTTGAACAGCGCAAAAAAATTGCCCTCACGAGGCAAGAGCTTCCCGAACAGCATGGCAACTCCCTTGAAAAATTGATCTGGCCGTCGCTGGCGCCATCACCCATTGCTGCGCCGCAGCGTCAATTGGGCTGGACTGGCAGGCGATTGGAAACATTGATACAAAATTGTAAACGATGCCTTTGCCCGCCCACCGTACCCAGCAACCCATAAGACTGGCAAATCAAGCTGGGCAAAAGCCAGCGTCACTTTGCCGTGCCGAGCCTCGCCAGCGTGAACAGGGCCTGGTCAAACAGCGATTCGCTTTGACGACACTATCGCATAAACTCGCTATCACAATTTTAAAAGCCCTGCAAGAATGTGACTTTCGATCCAAGCAAATTCAGGCGAAATCTTCCTTTTTGTGCTATTTTGTATTCAAATGTAGCAATTGCTGTCAGGGGTGCCTTGCAAGAATCCAGCGCCTGCTTGGCTGCTGGATTCTTGCAGGGCATCTCTTGAGCCCATGGCCACCTGGCCACAGCGGCGCAGGGCGACTGCGCCGCTGCAGGCAGGTTTTGGCGCTGGGCATTCAATCTGAAAAAGAAGGGACTGACCATGCGTACCGACATGCTCCAGCAGGTGCTGGAAGAACTCAAGGGCTCCTCGGCCGATGTGGAGGCTTCCGCGCTGATCTCCACCGACGGGCTGATGATTGCCTCCGCCCTGCCCAACGGCATGGACGAGGACCGCGTGGGCGCGATGTCGGCGGCGCTGCTGTCGTTGGGTGACCGCGCCGTGCGCGAGCTGGCGCGCGGCACGCTCGAGCGCGTGCTGCTGCAGGGCGATCGCGGCTACGTCATCATGAGCTCCTCTGGCACCGAAGCGGTGCTGACCGTGCTGGCCAAGCACAACGCCAAGCTCGGCCTGCTGTTTTTGGACATCAAGCGCGCAGCCGAAGCGCTGTCCAAGCTGGTTTGACGCAAGGAGGGCCGGCCAATGGCATTCCCCCCGATGCAACCCGCTGACGACGCGCAGCAAACGCATACGCTGCACTTTCATGACGGCAGCAGCCGCACCGTGCAGGTCAGTCAGCGTGAAATCCCCTACCCGGACGGGCGGCTGATCATCTCCCGAACCGACCTGCAAGGCATCATCACCCACGCCAACGAGGCCTTCGTCGAGCTCTCAGGCTACACGCGCGAGGAGCTCATCGGCCAGCCCCATTGCGTGCTGCGCCACCCGGACATGCCCCGCGCGGCCTTCAAGGATTTGTGGGACACCGTCGCCGCTGGCAAAAAGTGGCACGGCTACGTGAAAAATCTGCGCAAGGACGGCGCGCACTACTGGGTCTACGCCACGGCCGTGCCCAATGTGCGCAACGGGCAAATCGTGGGCTACACCTCGGTGCGTCGCAAGCCATCTCGCAAGAAGATTGCTGAGATGAGCGCCTTGTATCAGCAATGGCTGGCCGCCGAAGGGAGCGCGTCATGACACTGAATCTGCTGATCGCACCGGATTTCGCCCCCGAGCGTTTTGCCGGCTGGCACATGCTCAACACCCTGCTGCAGAAGAAGTCGGGCCTGCACCTGCACCTGCTGACCCCGGCCTCGGCGGCCGAGCAGGCCGAGCTCATCGCCCAGGGCCAGGTGCACCTGGTCTATGCCAACCCGTTCGATGCCGCCTCGATGGTGCGCGAGGCCGGCTACCGCGCCATCGCGCGGCCCGTGGGCAAATCCGATGAAATGGTCATCGCCACCAGCGCTGGGTCGGCGCTGAACAGCGTGGAAGACCTGCAGCCCGGCGCGCGCATCGCGCTGACCGACAACAAGGACGTCAAGCTCATCGGACTGCGCCTGCTGGAGCCGGCCGACCTGGGAGAAGCCGACGTGCAATGGCAGCTGGTGGACAACTACCAGGCCGCCGCGCGCCTGGCCATCAAGGGCGAGGTCGATGCCAGTTTCTTCCTGGCCGAGGCCTACCACTCGCTCTCGCGCCTGACGCGCTCGCAGCTCAAGCCACTGATCGAAAGCAAACTGGCCGACATCACCCATGTGCTGCTGGTGCAAGGCGGCATCGAGCCGGATGCGGCCCAGCGCATCAGCGCGGCGTTGCTGGATCTGAAAGGCACGCCCGATGGTCAGCCCGTGCTCGATGAGCTGGGCATGGGCGGCGGCTTTGAAGCCATGAGCGAGGAAGATGCAGAGTTCATGATCGACCTGATGGACACCCTGCTGGACTGAAACGGCGGCACACCCCATGACCGCGCAACAGCACCCGGCCAGACTGCCCCAGACCGCCCAGGCCCAGGGCGCCACGGCGCCCGCCGGCCTGGCCGCGCCGCAGGCCCATCATGCCGCCCGCGCCCGCTTGCGTCAGGCCAGCCGTCTGGTGCTGCAAGCGCCAACAGACTTGGCCTTGCATGCCCAGCGCATCCAAATGGCCCTGGCCTTGCCGGGTACAGAGCCGCTGCAAGCGGCCTTGGTGGACATGCTGTGCGGCTGCAAAGCCCCGCCCCAGGCACTGTGCGAGGTGCTGGCCCAGCCGGCCGTGCGCGAGCGCCTGCCCGCCCCCGCCTGGCAAGCGCTGCACGCCCAGGCGCAAAGCGGCCGGTCGCTGCCGCGCGTCACGCCGCTGGCCACCCGCTGGTGCATACTGGCCAGCCCCTCACTGGATGTGCCGCAGCGGGCTTGGCTGTGCGGGGTGGACGATTCGCGCAACATTGCCGCGCACGCGCTGGCCCCATTGCAGGCAGGCGATGCAGAAGCCGAGCAAGACTTTCTGGCGCACTGCCTGGGCTCGCACGACACCCTGGCCTTCATGCTCGCGCGCCGTGCATTGCAACGCCAGAGCATCGCGCTGTCCCCGCAATGGGAGCACACCATGCAGGCGCTGCAGCAAAGGATGGATGCATGAACGACAACTGGGTATTGCTGGCCGGGCTGACCGACCACGAGGCCGCCGCCATCGAGATCATGATCAACATGACTTGGCGCGACCAGCGCTGCATTACCCTGCGCCGCGACCTCTCGCTGAGCATCCCTGAGCAGACTGCGCAGGCCAAAGCCTGTCGCTACTGCGTCATCGACCTGTTCAGCCTGGGGCTGCGCAAGCATTCGCCCGAAAACGAAGTTCTGCTGCTGCAGTTTTTGGCTGGCCGCTCTGCCGTGCTGTTGGTGCGCGGCAGCGGCAGCGGCTGGTTCGACGCCCTGCTGCCGCTGCAGCCTGGCCAGCACATCACCTGCCTGAGCATGCCCT
Source organism: Vandammella animalimorsus (assembly GCF_002288875.1). Classification (NCBI taxonomy): domain Bacteria; kingdom Pseudomonadati; phylum Pseudomonadota; class Betaproteobacteria; order Burkholderiales; family Comamonadaceae; genus Vandammella; species Vandammella animalimorsus. The sequence continues at coordinate 365,731 of NZ_NTBH01000001.1, forward strand.
ACAGCAGCATCGCCCTGCGCGATGCCCTGCAGAAAATCAAAAACGCCAACGCCGCCGATGCGCAGCGCCCGCCTGCCGCAGTCCAGCCCAGCGCCCGCCAGCCTGTGCATGCCGCCGCATCAGCGCCATCTGCCTCGTCCGCAGGAGCAACTCAATCCCGCGTCACTGACGACGCAGCGGCTGACAGGCCGCGCGCGGAGGCCATGCCGTCGCGCTCTGCACCTTCCCGCTCTGCGCCCTCCCCCGCGCCTGCTCCTGCCACGGCGCCCGCGCCCATGCCCGCCTGGCGCCGCGCCCTGCAATTGGCCGAGCGCCTGCACGCCGAGCGCAGCGCGCGCCAGCCCGCTGCCGCCCAGCAGCCCGCCCCGCCCCCAGCGCCAAGCGCTCGACCAACCCCGAACCCGCCGCGCGATCCCATCGCCCCCACACCCCCACAGCCAGTGGCCAATCGCCCGGCCAGTCACCCGGCCCGCAGCGCCCAGGCGCCTGCCCGCAGCATCGCAGCAGCCCCGCCAAGCCAGACAGGGGCAGCCGAAAGCCTGTCCGTGGCCCCGCCAGCCGTGCCTTTGTCCGCCCAAGCCATGGGCCTGCGCACAGGTGCCTGGGCCCAGCTGCTGCGCACCCTGCCAGCCCTGAAGGGGGTTGCGCTGGCAGACTTTATCGGCCAAACGCTGCAGGACACACTGGGCGAAGGCCTGCAACTCTGGCGCATTGGCCCAGTCGTTTGCCTGGTGCATGTGCGCCAGGGCTGGATGGCCACGACAGCTCCGGCGGCCACCTTGCAAAAAATGGTGCACACCCCCGGCCTGCTGCAACGCGTGCAGCGCCAATCCCTGCCCGCCGATGAGTTGCCCAGCGCAGTCCAGCAGTTCTTTGGGCAGTCTTTCGAGCGCATGCAAAGACCGCTGGATGTGCTGGCCTGGGATTTGCTCAGCGAATCGCTGGACGGCCTGACGCTGCAGGCGCAGGACGACTTCACGCTGCAACTGCGCAGCTTTCCCAACTTCCCGCACCTCACGCGCAGCGATCCGTTGGACGTGCAGCTGGCAGCCATCTGTGCCCGCATCCCCCAATCCGTGAATGACCTGTTGCGCGCTTTCCCCCGCCATGAACAGGCCGTGCTGCGCTTTATCACGTTGAGCGTGGCCTGCGGCCTGGCAGTGGTGCTGGACACGCCCGCCCACCAGCACAAAGACACCCCAAGCCCCGATCAGGCTGCCACGGCAAAGCCCACACCTGCAGCAGCGCCCCCGGCAACAGCGCCAGCCCCCGCCAGCGGCGCCGCCAAGGCGCGGCGCGGCTTCTTCAAGTCCTTGCTGGACAAGCTCTTCTGACCCTGCTGCCATGGCCAATACCTACAAGCTCGTTTTCGCCGGCCCCGTGGGCGCGGGCAAGACCACGGCCATCCAGTCCCTGTCGGACATCGAGGTCGTTCGCACCGAAGCCAATGCCTCCGACGAGGTGCGCCTGCTCAAGCAAACCACCACCGTGGCCATGGACTACGGCCTGATGAAGCTCGCCAGCGGCGATCAGGTGCGCCTGTACGGCACGCCCGGGCAAAAGCGCTTTGACTTCATGTGGGACATCCTCACCGAAAATGCGCTGGGCCTGGTGCTGATGATCAAGGCCAGCGCCCCCGACCCAGTGGCCGACCTGCGCACCTACACCCAGGCCTTCCGCCCCTTCATCGACAAAACCTCTCTGGTGGTGGGCATCACCCACAGCGAAAGCCGCAGCCCGCAGGTGCGCCACACCCTCTCGCGCACGCTGCTGGAGCTGGGGCTGCCGCCCACAGCCATGGACACCGACGCGCGCAACCGCGCGCACATGGCCATCCTGGTCAAGGCCCTGATCTACGGCATTGATCCCTTCAACGGCTCGCACCAGGGCTGATCACCATGGACGACGCCTTTTTGATGCTCACTCCCGCAGGCGCCTTGCACAGCCATGCGCTGCGCCAGCCTGACGAAGCCTGCGCCGCCCTGCAAAGCCTGATGCACGGCGAGCAAACGCCGCGCCGCAGCGCCTGGCTGGCGCAATCGCCCGAGCACCGCGCCGTGCTGGCGCGCGCGCTGTACGAAGGCTGGGTGGATGAGCTGCCGCGCAGCCTGCCCGCGCCCACGCTCAACCTCGACCACTACCTGCCGCACGCCATCGCCGGCCTGTCCAGCACGCGCACCGCCGCGCTGGCCTCGGACCAGGGCTTTTGCCTGGGGCGCGTGGGCTACGACGAGCGCCAGGCCGAGACCCTGTGCGCCGTCGCGGCCGATTTCAGCGACTTCATGCAGCGCCAGCAGCAGCGCGGCTGGCACAACAGCGGCCGCGCCATCTCCTTCTACCAAGGCATCGACATGCTGATGCCCGACACCTCACTGGCCCTGTTCTGGGTGGACGGCGTGGGCTACTGGCTCATCCTCGGCGGCGAGCCGCTGCTCAACAACCGCGCCCTGGTGGAGCTGATCTGGGGCATCCACGCCGCAGGCAGCAAATTTGCCCGCAGCAGCTTGGCGCGGCAACGCTGGCAATCCCGGTAAGCACGCCTTTTTTCTATCTCCAATCAAGGCAAAGGCGCGGCTGCCCGCGCCGCAGCTTCACTGCGCTGGGTCGCGCACCACGTCCACGCCTGGCGGCGGCGTGAACTCAAAGCGCTTGGTCGGCAAAGCGACGTTCTTCTCAAAGCCCTCAAAACGCAGGGCCGAGCGCTGGCCGAAGTTGTCCTCGATCTCCAGCGCCGCCAGGGCATCACCGGCAAAGCCAATGCGCACGCTGCGCAGCGTGCCATCACTGGCCTTGGGCGTGGCCAGCACCCATTGCAGGCCATCGGCATCCGGGGCGCTCTCCAGCTTGAAGTCGCGCTCCAGCGCAGCGCGCGTGCTGGCCGAGGAGACGATGGCCGCCGGCGTGCTGCTCAGCGCCCGCTGCTGATCGCGCGCCGTGACCTGCTCCAGATCGGGGTCGTAAATCCACAGCGTCTTGCCATCGCCGACGATTTGTTGCGGGAATGGCTTGAGGTAATCAAAGCGGAACTGCCCGGCCGGACGCGCAAAGGCGAACGTGCCGCTCGAGCGCGTCACGCGCCCAGCCTCGCCATCGCGCGGCGGCGCCGTCACCGTCTGCGTGAAGCTGGCCTGGCCCGATTGCACCTGCTGCACAAAACGCTCCAACGCCTGCAGGCCATCGGCCCAGGCCCAGGGGGCCAACAAGGCCAGCGCCAGGGAAACTGCGGTTTTCTTCATGGGAAAGGCTTTCATCAAATCAAAAACAGGCCCAGCGCAGCGCCAGGCCTTGTGAACAGATTCTTGGGAACAGACTGGCCCGCATTGTGCCCAAGCCAGCCACGGCAAAAAACTTCCCTTGGAGGCAGACGCGCCTGCACAGTTCAGCGCCCCAAGCGGCAATTACCCTTTTTTGCAGATTCCAGACCGTAGCCCATCGCGCCTTGTCATGCCTCGCGGTGCCACATCGTGCCTCGCTGTGCCTTGCTGTGCCTTGCAGTGGCCCATCGTGCCATGCCGGCCATTGTCACAATCGCCGGGCATACTGCGGGGTTTGGCCCATCTCTGGAAACCCCCAGCGCCCCAACATGCCCGAGCCCCTCTTGCACGACAGCCCCGAGCCCGATACGCCCTGCCCCTCCTCCTGGAGCCTGCACACCGACGCCGACAGCGCGCTGGCCGCCGTGGCCGCGCTGTACCAGCAGCAAACCAGCCTGCTGCGCCACGGTCTGCAGCGCTTTCTGGCCGGTGAGGACACGGGCCCCGTGCGGGCCTGCTATCCACAGGTGCGGATCACGCCAGCCCACACTGTGGACAGCGCCCTGGCCTCCTTCAACACCCAATCGGCCTATGGTTTCGTAGCCGGGCCGGGTTGTTACCAATCGACCCTGACGCGCCCTGACCTGTTCGCCGACTACTACCGCGAGCAGTTTGCGCTGCTGCTGCAGCACCACCGCGTGCCGCTGCAAGTGGGCCTGAGCGGCGAGCCCATGGCGCTGCACTTTGCCGACGTCGAGCAGGCCCTGGCCGATGCGCCGCTGAGCCCGCAGCGCAAGCAGCTGCTGCACCTGTACTTCGACGCCCCAGACCTGCTGCGCGTGGACGATGACGTGGCCAACGGCACGGCCCGCTTCGCCCCCGGCGAGCCTCAACCCCTGTCGCTGTTCACCGCCCAGCGCGTGGACCTCTCGCTGCAGCGCTTGCGCCACTACAGCGGCACCGCGCCCGAGTGCTTTCAGCACTACGTGCTGTTCACCAACTACCAGTTCTACATCGAAGAATTCCTGCGCACCGCGCAGGCCGAGCTGGCCCGCGAGGACAGTGCCTACACCGCGCTGATCGAACCGGGCAACCGCATCAGCTGGCGCAGCGGCCTGGGCCCGGCCAGCGCCCAGGTCGAACCCTGGCTGGCCGCACTGGCAGCCCAGACCGCCCAGGCCAGCGGCAGCGCCAACCACGCCGCCAGCGGCCACAGCACCGGCCGCCTGCCGCAAATGGCCGCCTACCACCTCGTGCAGCCCGGCGGCCAGGGCATCACCCTGGTGAACATCGGCATCGGCCCGGCCAACGCCAAAACCATGACCGACCACATCGCCGTGCTGCGCCCGCACGTGTGGATCATGCTCGGGCACTGCGCCGGGCTGCAAAGCAGCCAGCAACTGGGCGACTACGTGCTGGCGCACGGCTACATCCGCGACGACCACGTGCTCGATGAAGACCTGCCCACCTGGGTGCCCATCCCCGCGCTGGCCGAAGTGCAGCAGGCGCTGGAGCAAGCCGTGGGCCAGGTCTGCGGCGTCAGCGGCCTGCAGGTCAAGCGCATCATGCGCACCGGCACCGTGGCCAGCACCGACAACCGCAACTGGGAGCTGCTGGACTACCAAACCCCGCTGACGCGCTTCAAGCAAGGCCGCGCCATCGCCCTGGACATGGAAAGCGCCACCATCGCCGCCAACGGCTACCGCTTCCGCGTGCCCTACGGCACCTTGCTGTGCGTGAGCGACAAACCCCTGCACGGCGAGCTCAAACTGCCCGGCATGGCCAACCAGTTCTACCGCGGCCGCGTGCTGCAACACCTGCAAATCGGCATCCAGGCCATCCAAATCCTGCAAGCGCAGGAACACGCCCGCCTGCACAGCCGCAAACTGCGCAGCCACGCCGACGTGGCGTTTCGCTGAGCCAGCGCAGAAGCCCCTTTGGTTGAGATTGGGTTTGCGAAGCGGTTTTTCGAGGCAAAAGCCGCAAATGCAAGGAGAAAGCGCGCGCAAGGTTGGACACCTTGCAAGCGTTTTCAACGCAGCAGTTGAGGGTTTTGACCGAAAACACCGCCGCAACACTCAATCTCAACAACCCCTAACGCATGGCCAGCGTGTTCCTGCAGCGCGGGTAATTCACACAGCCCCAGAAGCGCTGCCCCGTCTTGCCGTGGGCGCGCTCGGCCATCTTCACGCCACAACTGGCGCAAGTGGGGCGCCAATACTCCCCCTCAAAGGCCACCGCCAGCAGTGCAGCCTGCTGCTCGGGCGTGCGCGAGGCAATCAATTTCAGCAAGCCCGCGCCATCCTGCGCGTTGATGCCGTAGGCGCAGGCAGAGCACGCACAGGGCCCTGGCGCCCACCCGCATGGCTGCAGCCATGCGCCGCAAACCCTCCTCTGGCCTGACGAAGAGCCCCACGCCCCGCGGCCCGCATCAAAACGGCCGCTGGGCCTGCACGCGCCGCTCCATATCCTCCAGCACGTCGGCTGTGCGCACATCCAGCGCCGAACACAGGCGCACCAGCATGCGCACACTGGGGCTGTTGCGCCCCAGCTCAATCAAAGACAGGTAATTGCGATCCATCTGCGCACGCAAGGCCAGCTCCGACTGGCTCCAGCCACGCTCCATGCGCAGCTTTCGCAAGGTCTGCCCCAGTGCCTGATCGACCACATCGCCCATGGCCAAGCAGGATGCGACAGGAGTTCCTTAATCTGCCGCATATATACTGCAAAATGAAGATACAATCACTTGCATCTTTTTTCACTTCATCACCGCTTTCGCATTCCAGGCCCGACAAACCCTGTCGGCAACGCTTTCTAGACTGCCGCCCATCGAGTCCACATCCACACCGTTTGTTACTCATGCAGAAAGCACCCCAATCCCACATGCCGCATAGCGGCGCACAACGCCCGGCCAGTGAGCGGCTGGCCTACCGCCTGGCACACATCCTGGCCCTGCTGCATCAGGGCGATACGCTGGACAAGCACCAGCTGGCCGCGCAGTTCAACGTCGATGTGCGCACCATCGAGCGCGATTTGCACGAGCGCATGCACGGGCTGATCGAGCGCGGCGCCAATGGGCATTGGCAGCTCAGGCCCCATCTGCGCAGCACCGTGGCCGCGCAAATGCTCAATGAATATGCGGCCATGGCCGGCACCAGCGCGCTGTTTCCGGACTACAGCCTGGCCCAGGTCATTGCCCAGCTGCAAACCCCAGCGGCCCAGCGCCCGCTGCACGTGCAACCCACCGCGCAGGAGGCCCTGCCCCGGGGCGACCGGCGCTTTGCCCAGTTGCAGCAGGCCATCGAGCAGCACTGCGAGTGCCTGTTCACCTACAAAAACACGCCCCGCCGCGCCCAACCTTATCGGCTGGTGCACAAAAACGGCATCTGGTATCTGGCCGCCGTGGAAGGCGGCAGGCTGAAAAACTTCAGCATTGCCCGCATCGAGGCGCTGCAGCTTGACGAGGCCGCGCGCTTTGCCCCGCAGCAAAAGCACCTGGACTACATCCACCACAAGAGGGACGTGTGGTTCAGCCCCGAGACCACTGAAGTCACGCTGCGCGTGGCCCCTGAAGTGGCCCGCTACTTCATGCGCCGCGAGCTGCTGCCCGAGCAGCAACACCGGCGCGACGACAGCGACCAAAGCCTGCTGGTCACCACCCGCATCGCCCACCCCGAGCAACTGCTGCCCGTGGTGCGCTACTGGCTGCCGCATGTGCGCATCCTCCAGCCACAGCCATGGCACGAGGCGCTGGTGCACAGCCTGCAGCAGGCCCTGCAGCGCTGGGGTTGCTCTTGTGACTGCGGCACTGCAACCAGCGCCGCTCCCCAGGCCGCCGGCCACTGACATCCAACCACCCTGTTTTTGAAAGGACGCGTCATGCCGGTACTGATTGCTGTGGGCCTGTTTCTGCTGTTTTGCTTTCTCTGGGGCGTTGCCTCCCTGTTCGGCAACGCCAAGGACGCCGCCCGGCGCTGGAGCAAGCGCCGCCATATCCAGCGCAGCGCGCAAGACATCGAAGAGGCTCCGAAGCCACTACAACTCACCGAAAAAACAGACGTCACCGTCATTGAAAACCCACGCGAGACCAAACGCGCGCCGCGCGCCCAGTCCGCCCCTCAAGCCGCCCCTCAAGCCGCGCCCCAAACCACGCCAAAGGAATCACCCATGAGCGCCGCACTGGCCCAATTGCGCGAAGCCGATGCGCTGCGGGAAAAAGGCGTGATTGCGCCAGCGGAATTTGAAAAAATCAAACAGCAGATTCTGAGCAGCGTTTTGCCTGATCAAAGGGGGATGACATGAGTAGAAATCCGAAAAAAGCATATGACCCCATTTTCATGTGCGATAGCTCAACGGTTGTAGATGGCATTTTTGTCTGTCGTTGCAGCGCATGCGGATGGAAAAAAAATCAAGCCCGCAAAAGTCACTTTCAGGTCCTATGGCCCGCCACTTGCCCCTGAATCATGCCCCAAATGCGGTTCCTTTCCTTTATTTATCAGCAGGGCAAATTTTCTTGAGAAAATGGCTTATGTTTTTCTAAATGGTTAATACTTTGAAGCAATGAAAGTCTTATTAACATTAAAGCAAACAAAAGACCACCAATGAAATGCCTCACTCACTTGGAACATATGAGATTTCGAGCAATTGTTTCACAAATTACCCACAATGTAAAAATATGCAGAAATAAATCCAGATCCAAGTCAGCCAAAACTCTCGAAAAATCAAAATGATTAAGATCAATTTGTTTTCCGAAATGAAGCCCACTTTCTCTTTACCCACCAACCCAACCTTACATGGAGGTCACATGAACAAGCCATTCGAAGACATTACACAAAATGCTGAGCTTTCTGGAGCGAGCAAAAAAGCACTCCAGATGGTGCTGGAAAAAATAAGAAACACCAAAATCAATCTTCTGATTGTTGGCGGCACAGGAGTTGGCAAAAGCTCCACAATCAACGCCATTTTCTCCATGGACTGCGCTAAAGTCGGGCGAGGCACTACTCCGGAGACCAACGAAATCGCTTGCTACGAGTTGAACAACATGGTGCTTTGGGATACTCCTGGCCTTGGTGACAGCACCCAAAAAGATAATATTTACAAGGAGCAGATTAAAAACAAGCTGCTGGAAAAAGACAAAAATGGGAACTTCTTGATTGACTTGGTCTTACTCTTGATCGATGGAGGCTCTCGCGACTACAGCTCCGCATATACCCTCATCAATGAAATTATTGCTCCCAATCTTGGCAGCAAGGAAGAAGGGTGCGAGAAACGCTTGTTGGTAGCCATCAACCAAGCCGACATGGCGATGAAAGGCCGCAACTGGGATTACAGCAAGAGCGAACCAAATGAAGAATTAAAAAAATTCCTGGATGAAAAAGTAGCAACAACCAAATCAAGAATCAAAGAAGACACAAATCTTGATATTGAAGCCATTTATTACAGCGCAGGCTATAAGGAAGAGGGCATTGATCCAAAACCATACAACCTGGCCAAGCTTTTAAACTTCATCACGGAAAAGCTCCCCAGCAAAAAGCGCATCTCCGTCATCAACGACATCAATCAGAATGAAGAGAATTTTGCCACTAACGATAAAGCGAAAGACTACATCCAATCCCTCGATGGATTATTTCAAAACTCTCTTATCGAGAACATCAAGGAAGCCATTCAAAATATCTCCGAGAGTGGAAAGGAAATTTATCAGAATGTGAAAAATATCTTGGAAAGCGCCACGCAACTTGCAAAGCCTGCAAAAGAAGTAATATCAACGATCGCTCCTGCCGCATCTTTCATTTTCAAAAAATTCTTCAATAAATAAGAGGACAGCCATGGCATATCGTGAAGACCCTCATTTAAGATTTCTTGAAGACATGGACAGCGAGGACCTCAATGGTCTCGTCCACTGCCTGATCAAGGACAAGGATGGAAGCCCACGACTGACTGAAGAACTGACAGGATCAGAAAAATACAAAAAATATCATCCCGACCATCAAAAGTACTGGCAAGAAATTGCCGCAGAAATTCAGTGCTTTGGCGCAAACAGCCTAGCCACTCTATTTCGTGGTGGTAAAGGTGTTCTGTATGAAGAAATTTTGAGGGATGTTGCTGACAAGCTAAAAATATCCTATAAAAAATCTGATGAGCCCAAGGACATTGAAGAGAAGCTTCTTATGAGGCTGCTTTATGAGTCAGTAAACAAAATGACTCCCGATCAACTGAAAGAGTTAGGTCATGAGTTCTCTCTGAGTGATGCCGTCTCATACAGTCCAGAAGCATTATTTGCAGCCTTTCAGGTTATCTTTAAGGCCGGGGGATTTAAATCATATCAACTAACTCTAACCATTGTGAACACGGTGATGAGAAGCATTTTTGGACATGGCTTAAAGCTTGCCGGAAATGCTGCACTGATGCGCGCAGCATCCATTATGACTGGCCCTATTGGCTGGACATTAACTGGATTATGGACCGCTTGGGATATCGCAGGCCCGGCAACTAGGGTCACCATCCCTGCCGTAGCTCAGGTAGCATTTTTAAGAAAAAAGCATGAGCTAATGATGCAAGGACTGATTAAAGAAATCAACGAGGAACTCAAAAACAAAAAATTCCCTAAAAAAGAAGACTAAAAAACATCTCTGCAAGCCCGAAATTCATCATAAGCCTTGATGAGGTGATTTTCGGCACTTTGCAGAGATTATTAATCCGAAATAAAAATTGAAATAAAAGCCTCAATCTGCAGATAGTATTTCATGGAAATGATCGACATGAGAAGACTGACTCCTGAGGCGCGGCAGAAGCGGCGCAGACAGGTCATCAAGCTGCGTCGGCAGGGGTGGACGTACGAAGCCATTGGTACCGAGCTGAGCTTGTCTCGCACAGATGTTTTCGAGATCTGCAAGCGCTACGAGGAAGAAGGCAGCAAAGCCTTAGCTGACAGGCTTTCCAACAGGACCGTGTCAAATATGCAGCCTGACCGATTTATTGGTTCAAGTTGTTTTTTTCGGATCAATAACTTAAGACAAAGGATGTCGCATGCCCATCCCACCACCACCATGTACCTACCGCTGCCCAGCCTGCGGCTGGAGCAAAACCGTCAGACCCTCAAGCGATGCCTTGGCCAGAGGTGTAGATTATTTTGATCGTTGCCCACGTTGCAATACTCAACCACTGAAATCCAGTACGGCAAACAAGATCGAAGTTTTTCAATCTTATTTGGAAGATTTTTTTCGTTCTTAAGGGGTTTTCGAGTGAGTATCTCCTCTAAAAACGACTGTGAATTGAAAAATCTATTAATCCGCCATCAAGTCCTCGTTGCGCAGGGCCGCACCGATTTCACCTTGCGCATGCATCGGGCCTTGAGCTGGTTGCAGCGCGCGGAGGATGCGGGCGATGACGACGATGTGGCCTTCATTTGCCTTTGGATTGCGTTCAACGCAGCGTATGCGCAGGATTTGCCGGGTTATACGGAAAAAGGCACGTTCAAAAACTTTATGCAGCAGGTTTGCGATTTGGACCGCGCGAATTTGCTGTATGGGCTGGTGTGGCGCGAATTTTCCGGGCCAATCCGGGTGCTGCTGGATAACCCATATGTATTCCAGCCGTTTTGGGAATGCTGGAACAGCGGCGGTGATGAGGCGCAGTGGCGTGCTGCGTTTGACAGGGCCAAGGCCGCTGCAGGCAAGGCGCTGGCGCGCCAGGATACGGCGCAAGTGCTGTTCGTGGTGTTCCAGCGGCTTTACACCTTGCGCAATCAGCTGATGCACGGCGGGGCGACCTGGGGCAGCTCGGTCAACCGCTCGCAGGTGCGCGATGGCCGGGTGATTCTGGCGCGGGTATTGCCTGCCATGCTGGCGGTGATGATGGAGGCGCCCGAACGCTTTCAGGCGCGGCCGTTTTATCCGGTGGTGCAGGCTTAGGGTTTATTCAAAGCCTTTGCAGCCTTAATGGAAAGATTTTAAATCAACCCTTCAAAACGATCTGCACGAATATCAGCGCGCTTGGCCGCTGGATTCGTGCAGATTATTTTTGGCGACTTTTAAAGCGTGTCGCGCGCCTTGAGGAAGAGGCGCTGAGTCATTGACAGCACATTTTGAAGGCCAACTGAAAATTTCCGCGAATTGTTCGCCCACATTCAAAGATCAAGCACGATGAACTGCATGGCGTAGATTTCAATCTTGCTGTGCGTAGCTTCCGTCACGAATGAAAAACACTGCAGTGGGGCAATATCGACCTCAATGCGCGCCCACTTTTGCAGGAATTGCTCGTCTTTGTCCTTTACAAAAGCCGCATTGGCATACAACAGTTTTTCTTCGGCAATGACACCCATATTCATCGCCATATTGCATTGATAGCAGTCGGAAAACACCAGCCTTTGTCGCCTGCCAGAGCCCCAGGCAATGTCAATGCCGATTTCATCCTGATGCCCTGGGCGGCTTCTGTCGATGTGCAAGCCCATCAAACAGGCATCATCCCAAGGCAAATCATTGAATTTCACTTTCACTCCTGGAGGATTCATGGCTTTTTCAGCCAAGCCCGGTCATCCAAGCAATGGGGGGCGCAAAGCGCATGGCACGCGTTAAACAGCCCCATCCCCACTGCTGCGCACGCGTGCGCCGTCGTGCAGTTGGCTGTCGGGCTGCAGCACCACGGTGTCGCCCGCTTGCAGGCCTTGTTCGATTTGCACGGCGCTGGCCGCGCGCAGGCCGATTTGCACCGGAGTGTGGCGGGCGCGGCCTTGTTCGATGCGGTAGACGGCCCAGCCCTCGGCGCTGCGAAACAGCGCGCTGGCGGGCACTTGCAGCACTTGCTCGCGTTGCTGGGTGATGAATTCGACCTCGACGTGGAAGGCGTCGCCCAGCGCCTGCCATTGCGCGCGGGGGCTGGTGATGTCCAACAGCACGCGGGTGCGCTGCTCTTGCACGCCCAGGGCCGAGACTTTGGTGAAGCCCGCCGGCTCGATGCGGCGCACGCGCGCCTGCAGCTGGCCGGGGCCGCCCCAGCGCAGCACTTGCGCGGCCATGTCGGGGGCCAGTTGCACGGCGTCGGCCGAGAGCACCTCAACTTCCAGTTCCAGATCGCTCAGATCGCCGATTTCCAGCAGGGGCTGGCCGGCAGCCACGGGCGTGGCGCTTTCCTGCATGCGGCGCAGCACCTGCCCGTCGATGGGCGCGCGCACGGCCAGCACCGGCGCGGCGCTGCCATCGGGGGCTTGGCTGCTGCCTTGTTGCAGTTGGGCGCGGGCCGCTTCGATGCCTTGCTGGGCCACGCGCTCTTCGGCGCGGGCGGCGGCGAGCTGGGCGCGCGCCGTTTCGGCGCGGCTGCGGGCCTGGTCGAGCTGCCCGGCGCTGGCCGCGCCTGCGGCCTGCAGCGGCGTCAGGCGCGCCAGTTCGCTGCGCGCCAGTTGCAGCTCGGCCTGGGCGGCGGCGCTGCGCTGGCGGCTGGCGGCCAGCGTGGCCTGGGCGCCGCGCAGCTGGGCTTGCAGCTGGCTGCGCGTGCGCGCGTCCAGCAGGCCCGAGGTGGCCGGCTCGATTTCCGCCAGGGTTTGCCCGGCCTGCACGGCATCGCCCACCTGCAGGGCGATGCGGCGCAGCTGGCCTGCCACTGGCGCGCTGAGCACGTAGCGCTGGCGGATGCGCGTGCGCCCTTCTTCGGTGAAGCTGACGGTCAGCGGCCCCTGGCTGGCGCTGGCCGTGGCCACCAGTTGCGTGGGTTCGCGCAGCGCCACGGCCAGCAGGGCCAGCACGGCGGCGGCGGCCAGGATCACGAGCAGGATTTTGCGAAGCATGGGGGTCACTCCCGGGTTTTCAGGACTTCGATGAGGTCAAGGCGGCGCAGGCGCCAGACGATCACCAGGGCCGAGAGCGCGGCGCTGGTGAGGGTCGTCAAGGCGGCGATGGCGTAGGTGCTGGGCTCGACGACCAGCGGGATGCGGTAGAGGTCGTTTTGCAGCCCGGCGATCATGGCGGCGATCAGCCCGTAGCCCACGGCCATGCCCAGCGGCAGCGAGAGCAGCACCAGCACAGCCATCTCGCCCAGCAGGATGTAGGCCACCTCGCCCTGGCTCAGGCCCAGCACGCGCAGGCTGGCCAGCTCGCGGCCGCGCTCGGACAGGGCCATGCGCATGGCGTTGTAGACCACGCCGACGTTGACGATCATGCCCATGACGATGGCGATGGCCGAGAAGGTGCCGCTGACGCGGGCCATCATGTCGAGAAAGGCTTCGATGGCGGTGTGGCGCTGATCGGTGCCCACGACCTTGGGGCGCGCATCGAGCGCGCGCAGCACGCCCAGCTCATGGCCGGGCAGCACGGTGAGCACGGCGCTGCTCACCAGCGGGCCTTCGCCCAGGCTGCGGTTGAGCGTACCCAGCTCCATGTAGGCCGAGCTGCCGTTGAGGTCGTAGATGGTTTGCACCACGGGCAGTTGCAGCATCTTGCCGCGGCCTTCGAGCACTTCGACCCAGATGCGATCGCCCACGCGCAGGCCAAACCACTGGGCAAAGTAATCGCCCAGGATGATGCCGCCGGGCTGCGGCGCCACTGGCTGCAGCGCGGGGCTGAGCAGCTGGCGCAGCTGCGCATCGCCGGCCAGGCCTTCGAGCATCAGCAGCTTTTGCCGCCCATCCAGGTGCAGGCGCACGGGCACGCTGCGCTGGCCTTCGACCTGCTCAACGCCCGGCAGCGCCGCCAGCTCGTGCAGCGCGCTGCGCGGCATGGCCTCGACGAAGGCCACCGAGACATCGTGGCGGCGCGCCAGGCGGTACTCCACGTCCAGCATGTGGCGCACCGAGGCGCTTTGGAAGTTGCCCACCACGACGATGCCGCCGGCCGCGGCCAGGCCCAGCAGGCTCAGCAGCGCCTTGCCGGGGCGGCGTTCGAGCTGGCGCCAGATCATGCGCGTGGGCTGGGAGAGAAAGCGCGCCAGCCCCAGGCGCTCGAGCACGGTGCGGCCAAAGCGCTCGGGCGCGGGCGGGCGCATGGCCTGGGCCACGGGCTCGCGCGCGGCCGCATACACCGCATGACCGCTGCCCACCAGCGCCGCCAGCAGGCTGATGCCCGCGCCGATGGCCACCACGTGCAGGTTCAGGCTGAAGCGCAGATAGGGGAAGTGGAAGTTGATCTGGTAGAGCCCGGCCATGCCCTGGCCCAGCCAGATGCCGGCGGCCACGCCGATGAGCGTGCCCAGCGCGCAGATCAAGCCGACGATCAGCCCATAGTGCAGCGCCACCTGCGCCGTGCTGTAGCCAAAGGCCTTGAGGGTGGCCACCTGATCGCGCTGCAGGCTGATCAGGCGCTTGAACACCATGTTCAGCAAGAAGGCGGCCACGCCCATGAAGATGGCCGGGAACATCCAGGTCATGGTCGCCAGCTGGCGGAACTCCTCATGCAGGATGCGGTGCGAGAGCTGCTCCATGCGGCCGGTGGCCACGCTGCTGCCGTGGCGCGCCAGCTGCCGGTTGAGCGCGCCGATGACGGCCTGCTCGTTGCTGCCGGGGGCCAGGGCGATGGTGGCCTGGTTGAAAGCGCCCTTCATGTCCAGCGCCGCCGCCAGGCTGCGCTCGGGCATCCACAGCACGGTGTAGCGCGCCTCGTCGGGGAACATGGCCCCGGGCTTGACCTGGTAGATGTGCTCGGCGGACATGGCAATGCCGCTGATGCGCATGCGCTGCGCGCGGCCCTGCAGCGTCACGCGCAGCGCATCGCCAGGGCCCAGCCGGTGCGCCTTGGCAAAGGCTTCGCCAACCAGCACCTCATCGGCCGCGCTGGGCAGGCGCCCGGCGCGCAGGTACAGGCGGTTTTGGCGCGGCTGGCGGCCATCGTCGGGCAGCGATTGCGCCAGCGCCTGGGTCGGCTCGTCAAAACCGGGGATCTCCAGCTTCGCGCCAGCGGCCAGGCGGGTTTCCACCTCGGCCACGCCGGGGATTTCAGCCAGCTGGCGCGCCAGGCTTTGCGGCGCGCGCTTGAGCTGCACCCAGATGTCAGGAAAGCGGCTTTCCTGGTAGATCTGCGCGCGCGTGCTGCGCAGCGACTCCAGCGTGGCCTGCGACATCACCAGCATGGCAATGCCCGAGGCGATGACCAGCGCAATGGCCAGCGCCTGGCCGCGCATGCGCCACAGATCGCGCAGGGCCTTTTGGTGCAGCGCCTTCATCGCGGGCCTGCCCCCGGCCTGGCCGCCATGCGCCGCATCACCAGCGCAGCTCCTGCGCGGCCAGGCGCTGGGCGTTGCGCTGCTCGCGCACGATCTGCCCGTCCTGCATCCACAGCACGCGCTCGGCCATGCGGGCGATGTCTGCGTTGTGGGTGATGATGACCGTGGTCGTGCCCATCTCGGCGTTGACGCGCTCGAGCGCCTGCAGCACCAGCACGCCGGTGGCCGAATCGAGCGCGCCGGTAGGCTCGTCGCACAGCATCACCGCCGGGCGCTTGGCAATGGCGCGGGCAATGGCCACGCGCTGCTGCTCGCCGCCCGAGAGCTGGGCGGGGAAGTGGTCCAGCCGCTTGTCCAGCCCGACCAGCGCCAGCGCTTGGGCCGGCTCCAGCGGGTCGGGCGCGATCTCGGTGACGATGGCCACGTTCTCACGCGCGGTCAGGCTGGGGATGAGGTTGTAGAACTGGAACACAAAGCCCACGTGCTCGCGCCGAAAGCGCGTCAGCGCCGCATCGCTGGCGCGGCTCAGATCCTGCCCGCAGTACCAGACTTGGCCGCTGCTGGGCACGTCCAGCCCGCCCAGGATGTTCAACAGCGTGGACTTGCCGCTGCCCGAAGGCCCCAGCAGCACCACGAATTCGCCCGCGTGCAACTCCAGGTCAATGCCGCGCAGCGCCTGCACCTGCACTTCGCCCATGCCATAGACCTTGGTCAGACCTTGGGCGCGAAAAATCAGCTCGCGCGCTGGCGGTGCCGGCTGCGGCGCGGCGGGCGGCTTGGTGGACGGCGCGGCCGCCTTCAATGCGGCGGCGCTGTTGGCTGCGTGCAGATGCTCCCTCATGGCTGTGTCTCTCCACCGCTGTGACCGCGGCTGCGCCATTGTGCGCGAAAAACCGCTGGCCGCCGGCAGGCATTGATGACGCGGACAGGCCATGGCGCAGAGCCTGCCCCTTTGTGCCCTTTCATGACCTTTCGTACCGCAGTGCGAGCGCCCGCTTTTACACCCCATGCAGAGATCGCACTTGGTGGCTGCCGCCTGCGCCAGTGTTTCGTACCGGGGCCGGGATGTGCGCCCGGCGCAATCGCCAGAGCGTGTTCTTCTCGAACGTTGACAAATCCAAGACCTGGCCGCTGACTGGCGTCGCCATCTCGCAGGTCGCTCTCGTCATGCCCGCGAAGGCGGGCATCCAGCGCCACACTTGTGCACGAGAGGGGGGGCAACGGCAGCGCCGCCCCGTCAGCGTCGCCCCTGTCAGCGTCGCAACTGGACACCCGCCTTCGCGGGTGTGACGAGAACCAGCTGCGCTTGAAGGAAATGTCTTTGTGAGAATCGAAACGGCTCTATTTCTCGGCAATGTTGAGAACTGGCGCTTGGGCGACGACGGCCCAAGGCCGAGCGTAGCGATGGCCCGGGCAGCGCCCCTTTTTGACTGCGCCTATGCCGTTGGCCGGCCAGGGCGGGCAGGCCCACACACAGTGGGCCTGCTTCCAAAAATCAAATTTCGCTGCGGCTGTCTGAGCGTAGCGGCAAAGCCGCGCAGCGAGTTTCCGCAGCACCCGCCCTGGCCGGTCAGCGGCACAGGTCGCTCCGGCGCGCAGCGCCGGGGTCGCAGGCAGCAGGGTCGTTTTTCTTTGGTCACTTTCTTTTTTCGACAAAAAAGAAAGTGACTGCGCCGCCGGGCGCACATCCCGGCCTCGGCCCTCAAAGCCGGCGCAGGCAGCAACTATCCCATGCCATCTCGTGCAGGGGGCTGGCATGGACTAACGAAAAAACCACCCCACAGACCGCCCAAATCCGCGCCCTTGCCCGCCCGTGCAGCAACTTTGAGCAGGCGCTCAAGCCACCACCTGCGCCCAGACTTTCTCCAGCCGCTTGACGGACACCGGCTGCGGGGTGCGCAGTTGCTGGGCGAAAAAGCTCACGCGCAGTTCTTCCAGTAGCCAGCGGTAGTCTTGCAAGGCCGCGTCTTGCTGGCCCTTGCGCTGGGCCAGCAGCTTCCAGTAGCGCGCCTCCAGCGGGGCGATTTCCCCTTGGCGGGCCTGGTCGCGCGCGGGGTCTTCGCGGTATTTGTCCAGCCGCATCAGCATGGCCTTGAGGTAGCGCGGGTAGTGCTTGAGCTGGGCCTGCGGCGTGGCCTGCACGAAGCGCTTGCCCATCAGGCGCTCGAGCTGCTGGCGCACGTCGGCCACGGCCTGCTCGGCGCCTTTCATGTCCTTGAGCTTGCGCACGATTTGGGCGTATTCGGCCAGGATTTGCCCTGCCAGGCGCGCCACCTCCTGCGCCAGCAGCGACAGGCGCGGGCGGCCATCCTTGAAGCGCTGCTCGAATTGTTCGGCGTTGATGGGCAACGGCTCTTGCAGGAAGGCCAGGTCGATAGCGACGGCGATGATTTGCGCGCGCAGCTCCTCCAGCGTGCCCAGCGGCATGTAGGCCACGGCCATTTTTTGCAGCTCGGGGATGTTTTTTTCCAGGTATTTGAGCGCGTCCTTGATGTGCAGCGCGAACAGGCGCGCCAGGCCCTGGCGGTGGACTTGGGCGGCGGCTTCGGGCTCGTCAAAGACTTCGATGGTGACAGCGTCGCCTTGATCGACCAGGGCCGGAAAGCCGATGAGTTTGCGGCTGCCTTTGCCCCATTCCATGATTTCGGGCAGCTCGCCAAAGTCCCAACTGGTGTGGCGTTGCTCGGGCTCGCCCAGGGTGTTGGACTCGCTCTGGGCAGCGGGCGTTTGTCCCTTGCCCTGCCCTGCCCCGCTGGCGGCGGTGGGCGTTGCAGCGGTGGTTGGGCGAGCGTTTTTGCTCGCTTCTTTGCCCGCTTTTTCAGCCGTTGTTTCGCCCGTTTTTTCGCCACTGCTCTTGCCGCCCTCCTCGCTCTGCGCCAGTTTCAGCCCGGCCAGGGCCTGAAACGCCCCGCGCGCTTGCTGGCCCAGCTCGGCCTTGAGGGCGGCGAGGTTGCGGCCCTGGCCGAGCTGGCGGCCGTGCTCGTCCACGACGCGGAAGTTCATGAACAAGTGCGCGCTGAGCATGTCGGCCTTGAAGTCCGTGGGCTTGATCTCCAGCCCGGTCTTGGCGCGCACCCATTGGCGCAGGCGCTCGTGCAAATCGCCCTGGGCAAAGCTGCCCTCCTCCAGCCAGGCCTTGGCGATGGCTTCTGCCGTTTCGGCCAGCGGCAGCAGGCGCGAGCGCGGGCGCTGCGGCAGGCTTTTGAGCAGGGCCTGCACTTTGGCTTTGAGCATGCCGGGCACCAGCCAGTCGGCGCGCGCTTCCTGCACCTGGTTAAGGGCGTACAGCGGGATGGTGACGGTGACGCCATCGCGCGGGTTGCCCGGCTCGTGCAGGTAGCTGGCGTTCAAATCCATGCCCGCCAGCTTGATGGTGGGCGGGAAGGCGGCGGTGGTGATGCCCGCGGCCTCGTGGCGCATCAGCTCGTCTTTTTGCAGCTCCAGCAGTTGCGGCTGCTGGCGGCGCTCCTGGCGGTACCACTGCTCGAGCTGGCGGCCGTTGCACACGGCCTCGGGGATGAGGCGGTCGTAGAAGGCGTAGATCAGCTCCTCATCGACCAGCACATCCTGGCGGCGCGATTTGTGCTCCAGCTCCTCGACCTTGGCGATGCGCTTGCGGTTGGTGACCAGAAAGGGGAATTTGCGCTCCCACTCGCTGGCGTAGTCGCCCTGCACCAGCGCCTGGCGGATCATGATCTCGCGCGCGGCGGCCGGGTCGATGCGGGCAAAGGGCACGCGCCGCCCGCTGTAGACGACCAGGCCGTAAAGCGTGGCGCGCTCCAGCGCCACGGCCTCGGCCGCTTTTTGCTCCCAGTGCGGCTCCAGCAGTTGTTTTTTCAGCAGGTGCGCGCCCACTTCCTCCAGCCATTGCGGCTCGATGTTGGCCATGCCGCGGCCATACAGGCGCGTGGTTTCCACCAGCTCGGCGGCCACCACCCAGCGGCCGGGCTTTTTGCGCAGCCGCGCGCCGGGGTGGCGGTAAAACTTGATGCCGCGCGCGCCCAGGTAATGCTCAGCCTCTTCGGGCTTGAAGCCGACGTTGCCCAGCAGGCCGGCCAGCAGCGAGAGGTGCAGCGCCTCGTAACTGGCCGGGCCGTTTTGCTCGTGCAGCTTCCAGCCCTGTTCGGCCACGGCGGCGGCCAGTTGCTGGTGGATGTCGCGCCACTCGCGCACGCGCCGCACATTGATGTAGTGGCTGCGCAGCAGGTTTTCGTATTGGCGGTTGGAGAGGCGGTGCGTGGCCTGGGCTGGCGCTGCGCCCTCCGGCCCTGGCGCTGCGGGCGTGGTGGCCGCTGCGAGTGGGGCGGGGGCGGGCGCGGCCACGGCGCGCTGCGCCACCGGCAGGGCTGCGTGGCCTCGCCTGGCCTTGCCACGGCCTTGCGCCTGCGCAGCGGCCTGGGCCTGCTGGCGCGCCGAGGGCAGGTTGGCGGCTTTGCCGCCGCGCGCGTCGTGAATCCACTGCCAGAGCTTGAGGTAGCTGGTGAACTCGCTTTTCTCGTCGTCAAAGCGCGCGTGGGCTTGGTCGGCCTGGGCCTGTTTGTCCAGCGGGCGGTCCCGCACGTCCTGCACCGACAGGGCGGCGGCCACCACCAGCACCTCCTGCAAGGCGCCGCGCGCGCGCGCCTCGATCAGCATGCGCGCCACGCGCGGGTCCAGCGGCAGGCGCGCCATCTGGCGGCCCATCTCGGTCAGCTCGCGCTGCTCGTCCACCGCGCCCAGCTCCTGCAAGAGCTGGTAGCCATCGGTGATGGCGCGCTGCGAGGGCGCTTCGAGAAACGGGAACTCCTCCACCGCGCCCAGGCCCAGCGACTTCATGCGCAAAATCACCCCGGCCAGCGAGGAGCGCAGGATTTCCGGATCGGTAAAGCGCGCTCGGGCGGCAAAGTCCGCTTCCTCATACAGGCGGATGGCCACGCCATCGGCCACGCGCCCCGAGCGCCCGCTGCGCTGGTTGGCCGCGGCCTGGCTGATGGGCTCGACCAGCAGCTGCTCGACCTTGCTGCGATAGCTGTAGCGCTTGACGCGCGCCGTGCCCGCATCGATCACATAGCGCACGCCAGGCACGGTCAGCGAGGTTTCGGCCACGTTGGTGGCCAGCACCACGCGCGGCGGCCCGCCGGTCTCGAACACGCGGTCTTGCTCGGCCTGCGAGAGGCGCGCAAACAGCGGCAGCACGGTGCAGTGGCGGCGCACCGGGTCGTGCGAGAGGTGCTTGTGCACGTGGTCGGCGGCCTCGCGGATCTCGCGCTCGCCGGGCAGGAACACCAGAATGTCCCCGCCCGGGCGGCCTTGCCACAGCTCATCGACGGCATCGGCAATGGCGGTGTTCAAGTCCGTCTCGCGGCTTTCCTCGAACGGCCGCCAGCGGATTTCCACCGGATAGGTGCGGCCCGAGACGTACAACACCGGCGCTGGCCCCTTGGCCGAGGCGAAATGCTGGGCAAAGCGCTCAGCATCGATGGTGGCGGAGGTGATGATGAGCTTGAGATCGGGCCGGCGCGGCAGGATTTGCTTGAGGTAGCCCAGCAAAAAATCGATGTTCAGGCTGCGCTCGTGCGCCTCGTCGATGATGAGCGTGTCGTAGGCCTTGAGCAGTGGGTCGGTCTGCGTCTCGGCCAGCAAGATGCCATCGGTCATCAGCTTCACGCGCGCGTTGGGCCCCAGCCGGTCGTTGAAGCGCACCTTGTAGCCCACCACCTCGCCCAGCGGCGTTTGCAGCTCCTCGGCAATGCGCTTGGCCACGCTGGAGGCGGCAATGCGCCTGGGCTGGGTGTGACCAATCCACTGCCCGCGCCGCCCATCCTTGCCGCGCTGGCCGCGCCCCAGCCCCCGACCCAGCGCCAGGGCGATCTTGGGCAGTTGCGTGGTCTTGCCCGAGCCGGTCTCGCCACAGACGATGACCACCTGATGCGCACGCAGGGCGCGCTCAATCTCCTGCCGCCGCGCGGACACGGGCAGGCTGTCTGGGAAGCTGATGTGCAACGGGGCCGCTGGTGTAGCGGGCGTGTTCGGTGCCGAGGGCGGCGTGGCGGCAAGGCCGGAGCGAGGGCGAGCGGGCCGGGACGGGCCAGATGCGGAGTCGGTGGCGGAGTCGGAATTCATCGGGGGCGGATTATCCTGCAGGCAGCGCCTGCCACCCTGCGCCACATCGCACCCGCACCCGCACCCGCACACGGGCAGCGCAGACAGGCAACGCAGTCGCTCATGTTTCAACTGTGTGCTTTTGCAAACAATGCAGCCCCCAGCTTCCAAGCTACGGGTAAGCCCGATATATTGCACGTTCGCAACCTTTTACAACAGCTTCAATATTTCAGGGGGAACTTTCACATGAAAAGAAGAAGCAAGCATGCGCTGCGCGCCATTGGCGTAGCGGCTGCATGGGCCGCGATGGCCGGTGTCGCGCAAGCCGACACCGTATTGCTGGGGATCAATCTCGACCCCGGCTCGATCAACGGCCTGACGCTGGAGCCGCACCAGATCAAGGTCGTCATCAAGAATGAACCGTCCCTGCCGGGCACGGCCACCAACGCACCGGTCGAGCTGCAGTTGCCCCCCAACCTGGGCGGGCTGAAGCTGATCTCCAGCGGCGCGGCCAACTGCACTACTGCGCCCATTGACGTGCCGGCAAGCTCTGGCGGTGGTCACACCGTCTCCTGGACCATTGCCTCGCTGGCACCCAACGCCAGCTGCGAGTACGTCTTCGAGGCAGCGCCGTTGATGGTTGGCTCTTACGCCTTTGCTGCCCAAGTGGCCACCGGCCCGGCAGACAGCCAGCAGGCCGGCGCCACCGATCCTGTGCTGGTGGACAGCAACCGCACCGTGGCCGTCAAAGCCGTGGCGCTGAAGGTGGAAAAAACCATTGTGCAAATCAATGGCCAGCCAGCCAATCCATCGGCCGATCCTGATCTGGCCGGCATCAAGGCCTTTGAGGCTGGCTATGACCAGCCTGTGCGCTATCAACTGCGCTTTACCAACGCCTCGGACGTGCCGCTGAACCTGGGCGAGCTCAACGATTATTGGGGCGATTACGAATACCCCATTGGCCGCGGCACCCGTTGGCTGAGCCACCACCGCCCGGTGAGCTCCACCACCACCAACGCCAGCTGCGTCGTGGAGCACAACACGCCTCAACCACCGGGCACAGCCACACAATCGGTCTGCCCGGAAGTGGTTGACAACGACCCCAACATTGCCGACATCGAGCTCAACGGCGGCCAAGGCACGGATCTGCGCCCCATTGAGATCCGGCGCCCCATGAGCGGCGTCATGCTGGCCGCAGGCGAGACCATGGTGCTGGAGTACGACCGCACCTACCAGCCTTCCGATTGCGGTGAATCCCTGCTGCGCAATGGCATTGAGTGGGAGGTCAACAAATATTCCAACAGCGCCCAGTCCATGCAGGTGCAATGGCAAGGCAACGGCAGGGGCATCGATGAGGTGTTTCTGGCCCTGCCCTTGGGCGCCCAGGGGGCGTGCCAGGCCGTCGAGCTGAACCTCCAAGCAACGAAAAAGCTGGTGGAAATCAACGGCCAGCCCGTCACGGGCACAGGCACGCAGGCCCTGCCCAACCCGGGCCCTGGTGCAGAGTCCACCGCCGTGTTTGAAATCAAGGTCACCAACGGACGCACGCAAACGCTGGAAGACTACCTGGCCCGGCCCAACACGCCCAATGACATCCTGTTCACGCTGTACGACCTGTACCGCACGGGCAACTTTGGCACAGCGCCGAGCTTCCACCCCAACAACTCCCTGCAGGAGCAAATCAAGGTGGAAAGCTGCACCAGCAGCATCCCGGGCAAGGCCTGCGCCTTGCGCAATCCGACAGATCATGGCTTTGACCCCAGCAACCCGAACCACGGCAAGGACTGGGGCCCGATTGTCAGCGGCAGCGGCTCGGCCATGTGGGATCAGATTGCCTTGGGCCTGGATGAGACCGTCACGCTGCGTCTGGCCGTGAAATACCGCCACAACCCTGGTACCGCAGCCCCGGTGTGCCGCAAGAACATCAACACCATGGTCAATGCGCTGAACGTCGAGGCCGTCAAGCGACAGCCCGAAGACGCAGGCATCGTGTTCTCCGGCAACATCGAGTCCGACGGCGCGCCCGCCGACTCGCCCACCGGCACCCACCAAACCCCGCTGGAGCTGCTGGCAGAGCTGCCCCTGTGCGTGTCCATGACCGCACAAAAGGACGCTGTGATCACCAGCGCCCCGCACGATGTGGAGTTCAGGCTGCGATTCACCAACTCCACCAGCGCCAACACCGGCCTGATCAGCCCTGTGGGCAGCGCCGTCAACCCGCTCAAGCAGGTGGTGCTCAGCGATCCCCTGCCCGCCAGCTTCACGGCCGACGCCAATGGCGTGAGCTGTGAGGTGGTCAAAGGCAATGCCGTGCTGCCCAACCCGCCAGTCTCGGCGGCGAACATCGGCGCCAATAACGAGTTCAAGGTCACCGTCCCAGAGATCGAGGACGGCGCGGAAATCCGCTGCACCATCAAGGGCAAGGATTTGACTGCCGGCCTGCACACCAATGAGACACGGGCTGACGTCGATCCCCACAACGGCGCTGGCACCGGGCCCACTTACCTGGATCCCTTTGGCTTCAATGCCAGCAAGGACACCTATCTGATCTCCGGCCCGCAGCTCAAGCTGGCCAAGACCGTACAAGGCCCGCTGCAGCCCGGCGGCGAGATCACCTGGACCATCGTGGCCAGCAACATCAGCGCCTCGGCCACCAACGGCACCATCAAGGACACCGTGCCCGCCATGTTCGAGTCCTTCACCTGGACTTGCGCCAGCACCGGCACGGCCGGCGGCTCCTGCGCCACGCCCAATGGCGCTGGCGCTGGCGGCGAGACCATCTCGGTTGGCGCCGTCATCCCAGCAGCCACCAGCAGCACTGCCGTGGGCGAGATCACCCTGACCATCAAGGGCAAGCTGCCTGCTGGTCAGCTGCCGACTCAGGTGGATAACAGCGCCACGCTGGAGCTACCGCCAGGCGCTGGCTGTATCGACCCGGCCACCAACCAGTCCGCGCCCCCGCCCTGCAAAGCCGATGCCAGCATCGGCGCCACCTTGGTGGCACTGAGCAAGACGGCCCTGCCCGCTGGCACCACCAGCTACACCCCAGGCAGCGAGGTGAAGTTCGCCGTCGAGGTGCGCAACCTCAGCACCACCAGCCAGGCCACCGTGCGCCTGCAGGACGCACTGCCCGCAGGCACCACCGTGATGAGCTGGGAGTGCATGGACCAGGCCAGCAACGCCTGCGGCAATGGCGCGGGCGCCTTGGATCTGCCCGCCCTGGTGCTGGCCCCTGACGCGCGCCAGACCTATACGGTGGCAGTGCAAGTGCCTGCCGGCTTCACTGGTAATCTGGAGAACATCGCACGCTTGACGCCGCCTGCAGACGGCTTCTGCCAGGTCGCTGGAGGCATCCAGCCCGCAGGCCAGGCTTGTGAGGCCCCGGTCAGCCTGACGCCTGGCGCCCTGCCCCCGCCGCCGGCATCTGTGCTGCGCATCACCAAAACCACCAGCAGCACACAGCTCACGCCTGGCGGCACGGCACAGTTCACCGTACAAGTGCAGAACACAGGCACTACGGCAGTGAATGCGGTGCAATTCAACGACGCCCTGCCTGCCGGCATTGCCAGCCAGGCTTGGACCTGCGCTGCCGCGCCCGCTGGCAGCTGCTCCAGCGCCGCAGGCAATGGCGCCATCAGCCTGACGCTGGATCTGCCCGCTGGCGCCACAGCCACCATCGCCATCACGGCCACGGCCGAAGCTGCCAACTTGCCGGCGCAAGTCGTCAACACGGCCCGCATCACGCCCCCTGCTGGCGCGACGTGCGACCCCGCATCCACCTGTGAGGCCAGCGCCCAGGTTCCCACCTCGACTGGCCCTGGCCCCATTCCGTCGAATGGCGTCGTGGCCGTGAGCAAGACGGCCAGCAGCACCAGTGTCACTGCCGGCGGCAAGATCACCTTTGACATCGTGGTCTCGGCCAGCGGCGGGCGTGACTCGCACGGCGTGCGCATTCAGGACCCCTTGGCAGCGGGCATCGCCAGCCAGACCTGGCGCTGCACCGCAGCCACAGGCGGCGCCAGCTGCCCCACGCCCGATCAGGGCAGTGGCGCGCTCAATGCCGTGCTGACCCAACTGCCCAGCGGCGGCCAGGTCCGCTTCCAGATTGAGGCCACTACCGATGCCGCCCTGCCAGTGGGCAGCCAGGTGATCAACGTCGCCACGCTGAGCGACCTGCCCAGCAACGTGGATTGCGACCCGGCCACCGGCTGCTCGGCCCGCAACGCTGCCGTGCCAGTGATCGCCGCGCCCAGCCCCACAGGCACCGTGCCTGTGCCCGTGGGCGCGCCCTGGATGCTGGCACTGCTGGCGCTGTGCATGGCTGGCCTGGCCCGCCGTCAGCGCCGCTGAGGCCCCATAAACTGGCAGGCGGCAGCGCCCTGCCGGCTCTGATACAACCCGGCCCTTTTTCAGGGCCGGGTTTTTTCATGCCTGCGGGCGTGCCTGCTAACGGCTGCGCACCGACCTGATAACGTGTGACAGCGCCGCGCTGGAAAATCCATTACCCTTGCCGCCCGGCTGCTGGCGCATGGGCTTGTCCATGCGCGAACGCCCATGACGAAGAAACCCGCGATGACTCTGCCCCCTCCCGCCCCGCGCCGCTTGTCCCATACCCGTCAGACCACTTTTCACGGCTATCAGCGTGACGATGGCCTGTGGGACATCGAAGCGGAAATGGTGGATACCAAACCATTTGAATTTGCACTGGCCGATGGCAGCGGCCTGCCGCCTGGGCAAGCGCTGCATCGCATGCAGATCCGCCTGACCATCGATCAGCATCTGGTGGTGCGCGACATTGCCACCCGCATGGCCAATTTCCCGCACGGCTCCTGCCACGAGGCCGACCAGCACATGCGCAAGATGATTGGCAGCACCATGGCCAAGGGCTGGCGCAAAAGCATCGACGCCCACCTGGGCGGCGTGCAGGGCTGCACCCACATGCGCGAGCTGCTCTACAACATGGCCACTGCGGCATACCAGACGCTGGCCCCCATGGCATTGGCACATTTCCACGGCCTGCCGCCCGATGCCAACCGGCCTCCGCCGCCGCACCTGGGCGGCTGCATGACCTGGGACTTCAACGGCCAGGCCGTGGCGCAGTTGTATCCGGTGTATTTTCAATGGCCCGCGCGCTCGGCCAACGGCGCAGCCAATGGCTTGCAGCCGCAGGGCAATGCCCTGGCCCAGCCGCCGAACGCTTCGGATTAGAGCGTGTTCACACCATGCAAGCCAAAAACGCCGCTGGGCCTGGTGGGCTTTTGGCTGGCAGCGCGCAGCTATGCCTTGCCTGACGCGCCATCGAGCATGGCCTGCAGGGAGCGCCAGGCCTGTTGCTCCAGCGGCTGAGGGCTGGTGGCGCTGGCGTGCGGCCCGCCCATGGCCGCGCCCTCTTGCAGCAAGCGAGTGAGCACCGCCACCTGCGGCACGATGCTGCCCCAGAACAGCAGCTGCTGGCCGCGGCCCAGCGCGATGGTGGGGAAGGTATCAATGTCCAACTCGCCCAGGGCATCGCTGACAGCCGGCTCTTCCACATCCAGCCATGTGATGTGCACCTGCGGATGACTGCGACGCAGCCGCGCAAAAATGGGCTCGAACTGGCGGCACACGCCGCACCAGGCGGCGCACAGGCCGATCAGGCGCAGCGGCGCAGCGGCGCCATCGGCAGCCGCGACGGCAACGGGCTCATTCGCCACGGTGGGGCACCAAAATGTCGCGCTGGCCATTCCTGCCCAGCGCACCGACCAGGCCAGCGCTTTCCATGTCCTCCAGGATGCGCGCGGCGCGGTTGTAGCCGATGCGCAGCTTGCGCTGCACATGGGAGATGCTGGATTTACGATCCTTGAGCACGATCTCCACCGCCTGGTCGTACATGGGGTCTTTTTCGCCGCCGCCTGCGCCAGCGGGCGTGCCTTCAAAGTCCACGGCCCAGTCGCTTTCACTCTCGCTGCTCACGCCATCGAGCACGCCGTCGATGTATTCGGCCTCGCCCATGCTTTGCTTGATGAATTCGACCACGCGGTGTACTTCATCGTCGCTGACAAAAGCGCCGTGCACGCGCACGGGCAAGCCGGTGCCGCCTTTCATGTAGAGCATGTCGCCCATGCCCAGCAGGGCCTCTGCGCCCATCTGATCGAGGATGGTGCGGCTGTCGATCTTGCTGCTGACCTGAAAAGCAATGCGCGTGGGCACGTTGGCCTTGATCAGGCCGGTGATGACGTCCACGCTGGGGCGCTGCGTGGCCAGGATGAGGTGGATGCCAGCGGCGCGCGCCTTTTGCGCCAGGCGGGCGATAAGCTCTTCGATCTTCTTGCCCACCACCATCATCAAATCGGCCAGCTCGTCGATGATGATGACGATGTGCGGCAGCGCGTCCAGCGGCTCGGGGTCTTCGGGCGTGAGGCTGAAGGGGTTGCCGATGATCTCGCCGGCTTCCTGCGCGGCCTTGATCTTGGCGTTGTAACCCGCCAGGTTGCGCACACCGAGCTTGCTCATGAGCTTGTAGCGCCGCTCCATCTCGGCCACGCACCAGTTCAGGCCGTGTGCGGCCTGCTTCATGTCGGTCACCACCGGGCACAGCAGATGCGGAATGCCTTCGTAGACGCTCATCTCCAGCATCTTGGGGTCGATCATCAGCAGGCGCACTTCGCTGGGCTCGGCCTTGAACAGCAGCGAGAGAATCATGGCGTTGATGCCCACGGACTTGCCCGAGCCGGTGGTGCCGGCCACCAGGCAGTGCGGCATCTTGGCCAGATCTGCCACGATGGGCTTGCCGATGATGTCCTTGCCCAGGCCCAGCGCGAGCTTGGATTTCTCGTCCTGGTACACCTCTGAGGAGAGGATCTCCTTGAGCTGGATGGACTGGCGGCGCGCATTGGGCAGCTCCAGCGCCATGTAGTTCTTGCCAGGGATGGTCTCGATCACGCGGATGGACATCAGCGACAGCGAGCGCGCCAGGTCCTTGGAGAGGTTGACGATTTGCGCGCCCTTGACGCCCGTGGCCGGCTCGATCTCGTAGCGTGTGACCACCGGGCCGGGTTGGGCCTCGACCACGCGCACCTCCACGCCGAAGTCCTTGAGCTTTTTCTCGATCAGGCGGCTGGTCATCTCCAGCGTTTCGGGGGTGACGGTTTCCTGCTTGGCCGCGATCGGATCAAGCAGCGTCACCGAGGGCAGCGCACCGCTCCTGGCGTCATCGAACAAGTGCTTTTGGCGCTTGACGGGGGTGGAGATCAGGGCCGTCTCGTTGGCCGCAGCCGGGCTGGGGTCGTCCCACAGCGGCTCAATGCGGTCTTCCGGGCGCGTCGTGGCGTAGCTCTTGCCTGGCTCGGGCTCTTCGTCCCAGGGCAAATCCACGGTTTCGCTGTAGGCCGGGGGGGGCGCAGCCGGCTCGGCGCCCGCATCACTTGCGCTGGCAGGCGCAATGCCTGCTTTTGGCAATGCGGCCTCGGGCAGCTCCTGCAACTGCGGCAGCTGCTCCTCTGGGATGTCTGCCAGGTGCTCGGGCAGCGCATCGCTCAAGGCATCGCGCGTGAGCACGGCCTCCTTGCTGACATGCTCTTCGCGCTCGCGCTGGGCGCGCCGCCCGGCGCGGGCATCGCGCAAATGCTCATGGCCCAGGCGCACGCGGTCGATCCAGCGCTCGATCCAGGCGCCCGTGCGCTCGGCCACCTTGCCCCAGGAAAAACCCAGCACCCACGACAGCGTCAGCAGCGCCAGCACCAGCGCCGCCACGGTCGAGCCGGTATAGCCCAGCCAACGCACGGCCAGGGGCCCGACCCAATAGCCCAGCACCCCGCCGGAATGGTCTGGCAATTGGCCCTCGAATCGGTACAAGCGCGTCCACTCCAGCACAGCACAGGCGCACAGCAGCAGCAACACGCTGCCCAGCCAGAAAAACCGCTTGCCCCAGATGCGCAGCATCATCAGCCGCCCATCGCTGCGCGCCAGGCTCTTGCCGCTGAGCCAGGCGCGAA
The DNA here is from genome assembly GCF_002288875.1 of Vandammella animalimorsus. Classification (NCBI taxonomy): domain Bacteria; kingdom Pseudomonadati; phylum Pseudomonadota; class Betaproteobacteria; order Burkholderiales; family Comamonadaceae; genus Vandammella; species Vandammella animalimorsus. The sequence goes on from NZ_NTBH01000001.1 coordinate 395,183, forward strand.
AAGCCCACCACCACAGCAGCGCCAGCGCCGCCACCAGCACCCAGACCGTGTAGCCGAGCAAAAAATAGCTCACATCCGACCAGTACGCCCCCAAACTGCCCAGCCAATTGTGCGGCACCCGCGCAGCCACGCCCTGCCCCGACGAAGACCAGGCCGGATCCTGCGGCGAATAGCTCAGCAGCGCCGCCACCCAGGCAGCCCCAACCACCAACGCGATGAACAGCAGCACGTCCTGACCAAAACGGCTCAGAAAGCCCGGCCCAGCCTCCTGGGGCGAGGAATTGAAGGTGTTGCCAGAGGATCGGGAGCGAGAACGGGAACGGGAACTCATGGTGTTGAACAGACCCTGGGGCGAGGGCCATCAAAGCATTGCCACAGGCCGCCAATACAGGAAATCCCTACAATGGCAGGCTCTTGGCAAACAAAGCCCGCATTATCGCAAAGAGCGGCTGAAACGCTTCATCCGCAACCTCATTTTTGGTGAAAAACATGAGCACTACCAACACATTACACGCCAAAGTTCTGATTCTCGGCTCCGGCCCGGCAGGCTACACCGCCGCCATCTACGCCGCGCGCGCCAACCTGCAGCCCGTGCTCATCACTGGCATGGCCCAGGGCGGGCAGCTGACCACCACCACCGAAGTGGACAACTGGCCCGCCGATGCCGCCGGCGTGCAAGGCCCGGAGCTGATGGAGCGCTTTCTCAAGCACGCCGAGCGCTTCAACACCCAGATCGTGTTCGACCACATCCAGAGCGTGGACCTCTCGCAGCGCCCCTTCAAACTCCATGGCGACAGCGGCAGCTATACCGCCGACAGCCTGATCATCGCCACCGGCGCTTCAGCCAAATACCTGGGCCTGCCCTCCGAACAGGCCTTCATGGGCCGTGGCGTCTCGGCCTGCGCCACCTGCGACGGCTTTTTCTATCGCGGCCAGCCCGTGGCCGTCGTCGGCGGTGGCAACACTGCCGTGGAGGAGGCGCTGTACCTCTCCAACATCGCCAGCAAGGTCGTGCTGATCCACCGCCGCGACAAATTCCGCGCCGAAGCCATCATGATCGACAAGCTGATGGAAAAGGTTCAGGCCGGCAAGATCGAGCTCAAGCTGCACAGCGTGCTCGACGAAGTCCTCGGCGATGCCAGCGGCGTCACCGGTGTGCGCATCCGCAACGTGCAGGACGACAGCACCGAGGATCTGGCCCTGCAAGGCGCCTTCATCGCCATCGGCCACGCCCCCAACACCGAGATCTTCCAAGGGCAGCTGGAGATGAAAAACGGCTACATCCTCACCCAGGGCGGGCATGAGGGCTTTGCTACGCAAACCAGCGTGCCCGGCGTGTTCGCCGCTGGCGACGTACAGGACCACGTCTATCGCCAGGCCATCACCAGCGCCGGCACCGGCTGCATGGCCGCGCTGGACGCACAGCGCTTTCTGGAACAACAGGCTTAAAAGGGCCCGCCCTCACAGTGCAGCTTGGCCGGCCTGCAACGGCGGCGGCACGCCCAGACCAGTGCCTTGGCCCGCTGTGAAAATTGCAAGCAGACTCTGACTGACGCCCGCCCCGCCCCGCCATGCTGCGGGGCGTTTTTGACGTATTGATGTTCTGGCTCTCGCAATCGGGCTGTCAGTCTGGTGATTTCCGCTGATCGGCCTCCATGCCTATGCAGACATGGCAACTGCCAAGAAGCCCTGCCTGTGCCTTATTCAGCGTCGGCAGCTGCCGGCGCAATGCGCAGGGGGATGGTCACAGGCCCGTCGTTGACCAGGGCGATTTGCATGTCGGCCGCGAAGATGCCTTGCGCCACGTCCGCGTGGCGGGCGCGAGCCTGGGCCAGCAAGTAGTCGTAGAGCTGGCGCGCCAGCTCGGGCGCTGCGGCGGCGCTGAAGCTGGGGCGGTTGCCGCCGCTGCAGTCGGCCGCCAGCGTGAACTGGCTGACCAGCAACAGCCCGCCCTGCACGTCCTGCACGCTGCGGTTCATGCGGCCCTGGGCGTCGCTGAAGATGCGCAGCTTCAGCAGCTTGTCCAGCAGTTTGTCGGCCTGTGGCCTGCCGTCGCCGTGCTCGGCGCAAACCAGCACCAGCAGCCCCTGGCCAATGGCGCCGACGGTGCGGCCATCGACCTGTACCTGGGCCTGCGCCACGCGTTGCACCAATGCCTGCATGTGCCGCTCCCTTCTTCCTTTCACTCGCCCAGCAGAGCGTGGCGCTGCGCGGCCGCCACGGCAGGGATGCACAGCTGCGCATCGGCATAGTCCTGCGCGTGCAGCACGGCCCGCAGCGTGGCCAGGGCCACAGCTTCGGCCACCATGGCGCCCAGCACCATGGTGCCGGGCGAGCTGGACGCCAGGCCGGTGGAGAGCATGAACAAGGTATCGCCGTCAGACTGCGTGTGCACGGGGGTGATGCAGCGCGCCAGGCCATCGTGCCCTTGACCGGCCAGGCGCAGGGCCTGGGGGCGGGTGAGCGGCGCATCGGTGGCGATCACGCCGATGGTGGTGTTGCTGCCAGCCAGCGCGGGCAATGGCGCCTGGCCGGCCAGCAGGGCGCGCTGTGCATCGCAAGGCTGCAGGCTGCCTGGCGCGCTGCGCGCGCCGGCCAGAATGGCGCCCCGCTCGGGGTGGCGCACGTCGCCCACGGCATTGCAGGCGATCAGCGCGCCCACGGTGACGCCGCCCACGCGCACCGAGGCCGAGCCGATGCCGCCGCGCATGGCGCGCTCCAGACCAAACATCTTGCCCACGATGGCGCCACTGCCCGCGCCCACATTGCCCTGCGCCAGCGGCGTGCGGGCGCTGGCCTGGGCCTGGGCGGCCACGCAGGCCGCATGGCCGCAGCCGGCATCGGGGCGGATGCGCGCATCGCCGATGAGCAGATCGAACAGCACGGCCGCAGGCACGATGGGCACGCGGCACACGCCAGTGTCCAGGCCCTGGCCCTGCTCTTCCAGCCAGCGCACCACGCCGCTGGCGGCGTCCAGGCCGAAGGCGCTGCCGCCGCACAAAGCGATGGCGTGGACTTTCTCTACCAGGTTGCCTGGGGCGAGCAAATCGGTCTCGCGCGTGCCGGGGGCGGCGCCGCGCACGTCCACTGCCGCAATGGCGCCCTGCCCGCCCGGCGCGGCATGGGCATGACCGGCGGCCAGCACCACGGTGCAGCCGGTGGCGCGGCCAGCCATCTGGGCGTGGCCGGCGGCAATGCCCGGCACATCGGTGATGCAGCTGGGGCGCTGCAGGCGCTGGGCCAGATCGTCCATGCCGTCCATGCCGTCCATGCGTGCGTGCTCCTGGCCGGGCTTATTCGACTTCTTCAAAGACCAGCGCGGGCGGCTCGACGACGCGCACCAGGCTGCCCAGGTCGTGCTGGATGCGGTTGGCGAAGTAGCTGTTTTGCGTGTCGGGCTCCAGCGCGGCAATGGCCAGGTTGGCCAGCGGCTGGCCCATGGGCACGTAGTAGCTGCCCGCCGGCACGGTGACGCGCTCGCGCGCCAGTTGCACTTGCACGCGCAGGATTTGCGCTTCGCTGCCCATCGGGCCGAGCACATCCTGGCGCTGGCCTTGCTCGCGGGCCGTTTCCTGGTAGCGCTCGACCTGCAGGGCGCCAGTCTCGGCCACGCGCAGCACGTTCACGCCCAGCATTTGCAAACGGGCCACGGCATCGCCTTCGCTCTGCGCCAGCAGGTAGCCGCAGGGGCGGTTGCGCTGGCGCGTGCTTTGCAGCTGCAGCGAGGATTTCCAGGGCAGCTTGCGTACCACGTCGGCGCCGGTGTTCGGATCCAGCAGCAGCACTTCCTTGTGCTCCTGCGTCTGCGCCGCCTCGATGACGACCTGGCCGCTGCAGGCCGAGGAAGCCGCCTCGCGCTCGACATAGCTCTTGACCTGTTGCAGGTGCGAGGCGCGCACGGCGGCCTGCTCCAGCACCTTGCGCACCAGCACCACATGCGTGTGCACGCGGCGCTGGATGTGGTGGCGGCCGATGCCCACGCCGCGCGTCTCGATCAGCAGGCTCACGGCGTTCTTCAGGCCGTTGACGTTGCGCCCCGTGTCCGGGCGGATGCCGCCCATGGACAACGACTGATCCTGCATGTCGCTGGAGGTCGTGAAATACCACTGCGCGCGCAAGTCGTGGCGCTTGAGCTCCTGGAACATGGGCTGCACGAACCACTCGTTCGCCGCCTTGATGGTGAAGTCGCCAATGTTGGGCGTATTGGCGTACTGCAGCATGGCGTCGTAGGCCTGCACGAGCTGGAACTTCTGCTGCACGCGCCCCATGACGCTGAACTCGTGGCTGTCCACGATGACCAGCGGCCGGTAATCGCGCACCAGCTGCGCCAGCGCGCGCGCCTCGGGCGTGCGCAGCAGCAGGTGATCGCGGTTGAGGTCGATGTCGTTGCCCAGCGCGCGCCGGCCCGCCAGCGCGCCATCGGGGTTGGCGCGCGGCACGATGATGACGTTGAGCTGATTGAGCGCCGAGGCCCACTGCCCATTGAGCAATTGCTCGGCCGCCACCAGCAGGGCTTCGCCAGCAGCCGGCTCATTGCCATGCTGCTGGCCTATGAGCAACACCGTGGGCTTGCCCGAGCGCGCAAAGCCCGCCGGATCCAGCGTCACGCCCTTGCCCACCAACAGCGCATGGATGGGCGCGCCGGCCTGCGAGCGACCAATCACCAGCGGCTGCGACGCAACGCCAGCCACAGGCCGGGCCGCCAACTGGCCCAGGAAGGACTGGATTTCCTCATTGCTGCTGAACTGTTCGCGCCCTTGCTGCAGGCCCGGCGTGGCATAGCGCACGGCCGGCTCGGCAAAGCGCGCCACCACGGCCGGGCTGTAGGGCGCTGCCGCCTCGCCCTGCACACCCATGGGCATTGCCTGGCCCGGGGGCAGACGATGCACCTGCCCGGCCTGCACGACTGTGCCCTGCTCCCACGGCGGCAAGGGCGTGCTGCTGCACGCTGCCAGCAGGCCTGCCAGCAGCGCGCTGGCCATGCCGCCCCCCAGCCTGCGGACTGCGGCGGGGGCAGTTGAAGATGATGGGGCGATGGTTCGGTTCCTTGAATGCATGGCCAACCTCTCTTTGCTTTGTTCTCGTCGGGGCTTAGAGCATGTGATGCGCTTCACGCCCCCGCGCAAAGTGCATCACACGCTCCAGAACAGATCAATGCGCCACCAGCCCCAGGGCCTCCCGTGCGGGCAGCGGCAAAACGGCCTGCGTGCGCAGGCCGGCGCAAACCATACCATAGCTGCGCACCCTGCCCAGCGGCGCCGGGCAGGCTTTCAGGCGGATGCCGAGGCGCTGGACGATCCTGGCTCCGACCCTGACTCAGCCGCGGGCGACGCGCTGGGCTGCGCAGGGGCGCTGGCCTCTGGCGGCTGTGGCGTGGGCGACTGCGGCACTGGCGTGGCCACCGCACCTGCAGCGCCTGCTGCGCCTGTCGATCCCTGGGCAGGCCGCTGCTGGGCAGACGCTGCCCCAGCATCGGACTGGGCATTGCCCAAAGGGCCAGGGGCTGCAGCGCCAGCCACGGGCGCTGGCGCAGAGTCCGCGCGGCGCGCCTCGTCAGCGGCGGCATCGGGCGTCGCACCGGGGCCGGTATCGCCCACGTCGTCAGCAGATGGCAGCGCCGGGGTGGAAGGCGGCTGGGGCGGCACAGGGCTGGGCAACGGCGGCACAGGCGGCACAGGCGGGGTCGGCGGGGTCGGCGGGGTCGGCGGGGTCGGCGGGGTCGGCGGGGTCGGCGGGGTCGGCGGGGTCGACGGCGCCATTGCCAGCGGGCCGCGCTGCGCGGCCAAGACATCCAGGCAGTAATGCGCATACCACAGCGAAGTGAGCGCAAACACCCAGGTGAACAGCCAGACGGCCAGCGGGATCAGCACCACGAAGGCCACGGCAAAGATCAGGCCCGAGGCCCAGACCACGCTGGGCGCAGCGCTGAGGAAGCCGCACAGCACGCCGATGAGCAACAGCGGCCAGCGGTGCCGGGCCATGATCTGGCGCCGCTCGGCAGGGCTGGCGTACTGCGCCAGCGCATCGAAGCTCAGGATGCGATAGGCCAGCCAGCCCCAGATCAGCGGCGGCAGCACCAGCGCCAGCGGCGGGATCAGCCACAGCACCAGCGTGGCCAGCAGCGCCATGCAGGCCATGGCGGTGGACAGCAGCGACCAGCCCAGGCTCTGAAAGAACTGGTTGCCGCCGCGCCGCTCCAGCCCCGGAAAGCGCCGCCCGGCCACATCCTTGGCCATCATCGGCGTCATGAACAGGCTCACCAGCATCAGGCTGAGCACGATCAGCAGCGGCGTGACCAGCATCACCACCAGCAGCTGGGCAAAAAACGCCGTGGCATTGGCAAAGCCCAGCTCGACCAGCCGCGCATCGAACCAGCCCCAAATGCTGCTGCCCTCCATCCAAGTAGCCATGGCAGCGGTGGCGCTGTCCCAGTACAGATAGCCCAGCAACAGGCTGGCGGCAATGATCAGCCCCAGCGGCAGCAGCGACAAGGCGATGATGCGCGGCCGAAAGCTGTCGACCAGGGCGCGCCAGAACGATTCCAGAATGCGTGTCATCTCATTCCTTTCCAAAAGCCTGTGGCGGCACTACAAAAACATACGCCAACCAGTGGCACTCCCTCGCTCTTGCTACGGCCCCAATCCGCTCGCTCTTTCTGTGCGCTCAAAAAAAGCACCGTTGCTTCATCTGATGGTGCTCAAAAACCTGCCTTGTTCAAGCGGGCGTATTCGTCGCAGCCTTCTTGAAGGCCGTTGTCACAGGCTTGGCCGAACCATTCTTTGGCTGTAGCGGTGTTTTGTCTGACGCCTTGGCCTTCGTCATACATCACCCCCAGGTTGTATTGCGCCTTCGCATGCCCCTGCTGCGCAGCTTTGCGATACCACTCCATTGCTTTGGCATAGTCCTGGCGCACACCTTGGCCTTGGTCGTACATCACTCCCAAGTTGTATTGCGCCTTCGCTTCTCCCTGGTACGCAGCTTTGCGGAACCACTCCATTGCTTTGGCGTAGTCTTGGCGCACGCCTTGGCCTTGGGCATACATCACTCCCAAGTTGTATTGCGCCTTCGCTTCCCCCTGGTGCGCAGCTTTGCGGTACCACTCCATTGCTTTGGCGTAGTCCTGGCGCACGCCTTGGCCTAGGTCATACATCACCCCCAGGTTGCGTTGCGCATCTGCATGCCCCTGCTGCGCAGCTTTGCGATACCACTCCATTGCTTTGGCATAGTCCTGGCGCACACCTTGGCCTTCGGCATAGCTCGCCCCAAGGATGAATTGCGCTTCCGCATGCCCCTGCTGCGCGGCTTTGCGGTACCACTCCACGGCCTGGGCATCGTCCTGGCGTACGCCTTCGCCTAGGTCATACATCAATCCCAAAACGTACTGCGAATGCGCATCCCCTTTTTGCGCCTCGGCCTGAACAACAGCGAATTCCGACTTCGGTTCCTCAGCCTGCACCCAGGGCGAAAAGGCCAGACTGGCCGCCAGCAGCACGGCAATGCAGGCGATGCGGTTCAGGTTCATGACGGGTTCCTTTCTTTGGCTTGAACAAAGGCACACATCAGGGCACACAAGGCCGGCCGCAAACGCCCATCACCCCAGCGCCGCAATCACCTCCGGCGGGGCCTGTACCAGTTCGATCAGCACGCCTTCGCCCGAGATGGGGAATTCGTCATTGGCCTTGGGGTGCAGAAAGCAGATGTCGTGGCCGGCTGCGCCCTTGCGGATGCCGCCGGGGGCAAAGCGCACGCCCTGGCTGCTGAGCCACTCGACGGCTTTGGGCAGGTCGTCGATCCACAGGCCAACGTGGTTGAGCGGCGTGGCGTGCACGGCCGGTTTGCCTTCGGGGTCGATGGGCTGCATCAGATCGACCTCGACCTTGTAGGGGCCCTGGCCCATGCTGAGGATGTCTTCGTCAACGTTCTCGCGCTCGCTGCGGAAGTGGCCAGTCACTTGCAGCCCCAGGGCGTCAACCCACAGCTGGCGCAGTTTGCCCTTGCTCAGCGCGCCGATGGCGATTTGCTGGATACCCAGCACCTTGAAGGGGCGTGTTGCTTGGGTGCTCATGTGTTGTTTCTCCTTGAAAGCCCTGGCGTCAGCGGGCTGCGCCTTGCTGGATGTTCAGATGGGCGTGGCTGTGGGCGTGGTGTTCGTCCTCGACCTGGGTGTGGCGGCCGTTGATGCCCAGCTTGGCCAGCAGGCGGGCGTCGTCGCCGGCCTCGGGGTTGCCGGTGACCAGCAGCTTGTCGCCGTAGAAGATGGAGTTGGCCCCGGCCAGAAAGCACAGGGCCTGCACGGCTTCGCCCAGTTGCTGGCGGCCGGCGGAGAGGCGCACGCGCGCCTTGGGCATGGTGATGCGGGCCACGGCGATGATGCGCACGAAGTCCAGCGGATCGACGGGGTCGGAATCGGCCAGCGGCGTGCCAGGCACGGGCACCAGGCTGTTGATGGGCACGGATTCGGGGTAGGGATCGAGGTTGGCGAGCTGCGCGATCAGCCCGGCGCGGTGCACGGGCGCCTCGCCCATGCCGATGATGCCGCCGCAGCAGACGTTGATGCCCGCATCGCGCACGGCCTGCAGGGTGTCGAGGCGGTCCTGGTAGTTGCGGGTATCGACCACCGATTCGTAGTATTCGGGCGCTGTGTCGAGGTTGTGGTTGTAGTAATCCAGCCCGGCGGCGCGCAGGGCCTTGGCCTGGTGCGGCTGGAGCATGCCCATGGTGGCGCAGGTTTCCATGCCCAGGCCTTTGACGGCGGCAATCAGCTCGACGACTTTTTCGATGTCGCGGTCCTTGGGCGCGCGCCAGGCTGCGCCCATGCAAAAGCGGGTCGCGCCCGCGTCCTTGGCGGCCTGGGCGGCGGCGCGCACTTCGTCCACGGCCATGAGCTTTTGCGCCTTCACGCCCGTGTCGTACTCCGCCGATTGCGGGCAATAGCCGCAGTTCTCGGGGCAACCGCCGGTCTTGACCGACAGCAGCGTGGCCAACTCCACATCGCCCTTGGGCCAGTGTTGGCGGTGCACGGTCTGGGCCTGGTAGAGCAAGTCCATGAAAGGTAAATCCAGCAGTTGCTGGACGGCCTCCACGCTCCAGCGCTGGGGCTTGGCATCGGCTGGCGTTTTTTTGCTGCGCGGCGTGTGAAAGACCAGTGGCTGGCCGCCATCGAACTGCGCAGCGGGGGCCTCAAGTGGTGTGGTGTAGTTTTCCATCTCCGTCCTTTTTCTCATGGCCGCGCCCGCGGCGGGGCGCAGCCTCCGGTGTGCGTTGCAATGCGTTGTGCTGCATTCAGAGGCCGCCTGTGCCAGCGGCCTGCAGCCCGGCCTGATTGTTCTTCGCCTGGGCCACTCTGGCACGAGCCAGTGCGCCAGATGGGTCGCACTTCATGCCAAAGCGCAGGCCAATCGCCATTGGAGCCCCCCCCAAAAAATCACGCCGGCTGGCGCAACAGCGCCCCGGCCAGCGCTGCCAGCAGCAGCACCATGTTGGGGATGACGCTGAGCAAAAAGCCGGGCGCGCGACTGGCCGGATCGGCCAGGTACTGGCGGCAGTACAGCAGCCGCCCTGCCAGGTAGACCACTCCGATGGCAGCGATCACGGCATTGGGCCAGTACAGGCTGGCAATCAGCAATGCGGGCAGAAAGCACACCAGCTGCTCCAGCGTGTTCATCTGCACGCGCAACGCGCGCTCGAACATTTCATGCCCGGTCATGGCCGGCGCCTTGACGCCGTACTTTGCACGCATGCGGCCCACCAGCGCGCCAAAGGCCAAAAACTGGGCGATGGCCAGCAAGGCGACGATGTGTACATAGTTCATGTTCATGGCGATTCTTCCCCCCAAGCAGGCAATGGCCCTGGGCACAGCCGCAGGGCACAGGGCGCAAGGCGCTGCGGCATGGCCTGGTGCGCAAGCCATGCCGCATGCCCATGCAGGTCAGCGGTGCATCACTCGAATTCGAGGATCACCTGGTCCACGGCCAGCGACTCGCCCTTGCTGGCGACGACCTTGCTGACCACGCCATCCTGCGCGGCAAACAGCACATTCTCCATCTTCATGGCCTCGATCACCGCCAGGCGCTCGCCGGCCTGCACCTTCTGGCCAGGCTCGACCTCGACGTTGACCAGCAGCCCCGGCATGGGCGAGAGCAGGAACTTGGACAGATCGGGCGGCGCCTTGAAGGGCATGAGGCGAAACAGCTCGGCGCGGCGCGTGGACAGCACCATGGCCTCGATCTGGCGTCCGTTGTGGCTGATGCGCAGCGCCAGCGGGCTCTTGCCCACGCCGCGCTCGATCTGCGCCGTGAAGGGCTGGCCGTTGACCATGCCCTGCACCGCCACCTGGTGGCCCAGCACAGTCTGCGCCTGCAGCTCGTAACGCTTGCCGCCGATCACGACCACGGCCTTGTCGTCCTGCTCGTGGTCGTACTGCTCGACCAGCGCATCCACGTAAGTGTGCTGGCCCTGGCGCGCATCGAGCTCAACGACGACGAACTCCTTGCCCACGCGCACTTCCTGGCCGGCAAACTGGCCGGAGATGCGGCTGGCGCGGTCGCGGAAACGCAACGTCGTCCACACCGCCAGCGCCTGCAAGAATTCAGGCTCATCGTGGCGCACATCCTCGGCGCGGAAGCCTTCGGGGTAGTGCTGGGCGATAAAGCCGGTGTTGAAGTTGCCCGAGACGAAATCCGGGTGCGACAGCAGCGCCGCCTGGAACGGGATGTTGCTGCTGATGCCGCGGATGACAAAGCCGTTGAGCGCCTCGCGCATACGGGCAATGGCGTCCGCGCGATCCTTGCCATGCACGATGAGCTTGGCGATCATGGAGTCGTAGTACATCGGGATCTCGCCGCCCTCATACACGCCCGTGTCCACGCGCACGCCCAAATCCGTGCTGGCCTGGCCCTGGAACAGGTTTTGCGCAGGCGGGGCAAAGCGCACCAGCCGCCCGGTAGAGGGCAGGAAGTTGCGGAACGGATCCTCGGCGTTGATGCGGCACTCGATGGCCCAGCCCTCCAGCTTCACATCGGCCTGGGTGAAGGCGAGTTTTTCACCGGCGGCCACGCGGATCATTTGCTCCACCAGATCCAGCCCGGTGATGCACTCGGTCACCGGGTGCTCCACCTGCAGGCGGGTGTTCATCTCCAGGAAGTAAAAGTCCTGGTTCTTGCCCACCACAAATTCCACCGTGCCCGCGCTCTGGTACTTCACCGCCTTGGCCAGCGCCACGGCCTGCTCGCCCATGGCCTTGCGGGTTTCGGCGCTGATAAAGGGCGAAGGCGCTTCCTCAATCACCTTCTGGTGGCGGCGCTGGATGGAGCACTCGCGCTCGTGCAGGTAGACCACGTTGCCGTGCGCATCGCCCAGCACCTGGATTTCGATGTGGCGCGGCTGCTCGACGAATTTCTCGATGAACACGCGGTCGTCGCCAAAGGAGTTGCGCGCCTCGTTGCGGCAGGACTCGAAGCCTTCCAGCGCCTCCTTGTCGTTGAAGGCCACGCGCAGGCCCTTGCCGCCGCCGCCGGCGCTGGCCTTGATCATCACCGGGTAGCCAATGCCCTTGGCGATTTCCACGGCCTGCTCGGCAGTGTCGATCGGATCGTTGTAGCCGGGGATGGTGTTGACCTTGGCCTCGTTGGCCAGCTTCTTGGAGGCGATCTTGTCGCCCATGGCGGCAATGGCCTCGTATTTGGGGCCGATGAAGGCGATGCCGTTTTCCTCCACCTTGCGCGCGAACTCCTCGTTCTCGCTCAAGAAGCCATAGCCGGGGTGGATGGCCTCGGCCCCCGTGGCTTTGGCCACTTCGATGATCTTGTCGCCCAGCAGGTAGGACTCGCGCGAAGGCGGCGGCCCCAGGCGCACGGCCTCGTCGGCCATTTGCACAAAGCGCGCCTCCTTGTCGGCGTCGGAATACACGGCCACGGTGGCAATGCCCATTTTCTTGGCCGTGGCAATGACGCGGCAGGCGATTTCGCCGCGGTTGGCGATCAAAATTTTCTTGAACATGTGCGATGGGCCTTTCAGCTAATGACTGACGTGGAAGCGACGAAATCGCCTGCCTGCGCTGCGCGCAGCAGGCCATTGGGTGAAACGGTGTTTTTGCCGCGGTTGGCGATGAGGGTTTTCTTGAACATATGCGATGGGCCTTTCAGCTAATGACTGGCGTGCGGGCGACTAAATCACCTGCCTGCGCTGCGCGCAGCAGGCGGTTTGATAAAGCCGCGTTTTCGTCGCGGTTGACAATGGGGATTTTCTTGAGCATGCACGGTTTATTTCCTGAAAGGTGTATTCGTCTTTCACGGCCAGCTTGGCCTGCGCGCGCAAGTCCGCAGTCAGCGTCTGGTCGAAATTGGTCTGGCCGAGCAGCGATTTTTCGTAGCTCTGGCTGTCGATCTGGTGGGCAAGCACGTTTTTTAAGGCCGGGTAATCCTGCGCGGCGGCGCTCATGCGCTTGGTCCCGTGTTTGCGCGCTGCGGGTGCTGGGGACGGCAAGGCCGCCTTGATCGCACTGGCTTGCGGAATGCTCACACGCTGCCTTCCTTCTCGATCACGAGAATGCGCGCCTGGCCCCTGGGGTGCGCCACGTGCTCGGCGCCGATGCCGGCGTAGAAGATATCGCCCGCTTGCAGGTGCGCCACGTGTTCCTGACCGCCTTGGCGGTAGTGCATGTCTACCGCGCCGTCCATGACGGCAAAGACTTCTTCACCGTCGTTGACGTGCCAGATGTAGGGCTGGTCGGTCCAGTGCAGCTTGACGGTCACGCCGTTCATGCTGGCAATGGGCAGGCTGCCCCAGGGGCGGTCGGCGCTGAAGTCGCGGCTGCGGATGGTTTGGGTGTTCATCATGGTAGGAACAAATTGGGCTTCAGTGGCTTTGCACCGCCTGCCACACCGGCGTCAAGGCTGCGCGCATCTGCTGCATCGTCGTGGCGCGGATGGGTAAGTCCTGCAAAAGATCAGGCGCCGGTTGCAGGGCTTGCAGCCAGTGCTCAATGACGCGCTCGGCGTCCTTGGGCTTGATGCCGCCTTGGCGCGCCACTTGCAGCAGCTGGCGGCGACCGGGGGTGCGGCCTTCGCCGGCTACGCTGGTGCTGTGCTCGGCGCCGGGGCCGTGGCTGAACGTCATGTCGAACGCGGGCGAGAGGCGCCAGCGGCCATCGGCGTCCATCAGGTAGGCAAAGTTCTTGGCGTGGTCGTCGCGGTTGTGGGTGAGCACGTTGAACACGCAGCGCTCGAACGCCTTGAGGGTTTCGCGGTAATCGCCCGTCAGGCGCGCGGTAGCCAGCAGAACGGTGCTGTAGTCCAGCGCAGGCAGGCGGTGGTCGGCGTGCAGCGCGGCGGCCAGGCTGAGCATGGGCACGCGCACTTCAGCGCCGCTGCCGGGCAGGCGCAGGCGGTCGAAGCGCCGCACGCCAAAGGCGGCGTGGCCGCCAGCCAGCGCGAAGTGGCGCGGCTCGGGCATGTCCATGCCGCCAGCGCGCGCCAGGCGGGCGTACAGCGTTTCGATGGCGCAAACCTCGCGGTGCTCTCCCCATGCGGGGAACTTGATCAGCCAGGGTTCGCCCTGGGCCTGGGCGGCTGACGCATCGGACGTGACAGGCGTGTCGGCCATGAAACGCGCTGCCTCTGGCATCCAACGCAGCAAGGCCTTGGGGCGTGCGCCCTGGGGCGAGCCGCCCACCAGCAGCAGGCGCTGCAACTGGGCCTCGGGCGTGGCATCCGGCCCTTCTTCCACGCTGGCCAGCAGGCTTTGCACGTCGCGCGCCAGCGCGGCCAGGCTGAGGCCTGCGGGCAAAGGCTCGGCCAAAGGGTGCGCAGGCTCGAAAGACCATGCGCCCATGGTTGATTCGCCCACCATGGCCAGACGCTCCAGCACGGACACGGCGCGCGGATCGCGCCCCTGGCGGCGCAGGGCGCGATCCATCAGCAGCATGCCCCAGCCGTCGGGCAGCGCATCGGCAATGAAGCCTGGCAAACCGTGCGCATGGGCCGGCCCGGTCAAGGCCGCAGGCGCAGCGCCCGCACGCGGCAGAGGCGCGTGCAGGGGCGAGAACTCGCGCCCGCGCTCAATGGCCTCGCGCGAATACTCAAACAGCAGGCGGCCACCCACCTGCGCCAATTGCCCGGCCAGCCAGCGCTCGCCCCAGCCGCCATAAAAGACGTTCAGGCGCGTGATGGGCGACAGGCTCAGGTTCATGCACCCGCTCCGCCAGATGCGCCAGGTGCGCCCCGCGCGCGCTTGCTGGCGCGCTGGCGCCGGGCGGCGGCGGCCTGCTGCTCGGCCTGGGCGATGGTTTGCGGCACGTGCACGAACAAGGCATCGAGCGCCTGCGCCACCTGCAAGGCCTGCGCCACGCGCACCAGCAGCTCCAGCGAGGCCTGGCCCGAAGCCTCCAGCCGCCGGATGGACGACAGCGAAGCGTCGGCCATCGCGGCCAACTCCTGCTGCGAGATGTTGCGCGCCAGCCGCAGCGCGCGCAGGCGCTCGCCCAGCGCTTGGCAGACCGATTCGGGGGGAGTCAGAGACAACATGCAATGCACAATCCATATCAATTGTCCAAATATGAGCGATTGAGCTCATTTTATGCACTCTACCGCTCATATCAGAACCATTGATTGAAGCCATTACAGCGGAATGTTGTCGTGCTTTCGCCAGGGGTTGTCCAGCTGCTTGTCCTTGAGCATGGTCAGGCTGCGGCAGATGCGCTTGCGGGTTTCGTGCGGGTGGATGACGTCGTCGATGAAGCCGCGCGCGCCTGCAACGAAGGGGTTGGCAAAGCGGGCTTTGTATTCGGCCTCGCGGGCGGCGAGTTTTTCCGGGTCGTTCTTGTCCTGGCGGAAGATGATTTCCACCGCGCCCTTGGCGCCCATGACGGCGATTTCGGCGTTGGGCCAAGCCAGGTTGACGTCGCCGCGCAGGTGCTTGGAGGCCATCACGTCGTAGGCGCCGCCATAGGCTTTGCGGGTGATGACGGTGATCTTGGGCACGGTGGCCTCGGCGTAGGCAAAAAGCAGCTTGGCGCCGTGCTTGATGATGCCGCCATATTCCTGCGCGGTGCCGGGCATGAAGCCGGGCACGTCCACGAAGGTGACGATGGGGATGTTGAAGGCGTCGCAAAAGCGCACGAAGCGCCCGGCCTTGATGCTGCTCTTGATGTCCAGGCAGCCGGCCAGCACCAGCGGCTGGTTGGCGACGATGCCCACGGTCTGGCCGTTCATGCGCGCCAGGCCGATGACGATGTTCTTGGCGTAGTCCGGTTGCAGCTCGAAGAAGTCGTCGTTGTCCACGACTTTGAGGATGAGCTCCTTGATGTCGTAGGGCAGGTTGGGGTTGGCAGGCACCAGGGTGTCGAGGCTGTAGTCCATGCGGTCGGCCGGGTCGCTGGTGGGGCGCACGGGCGGTTTTTCGCGGTTGGACAGCGGCAGGTAGTTGTAGAGCCTGCGCACCATCATCAGGGCTTCGACATCGTTCTCGAAGGCCATGTCGGCCACGCCGCTCTTGCTGCTGTGGGTGAGCGCGCCGCCGAGTTCTTCGGCGGTGACTTCTTCGTGGGTGACGGTTTTGACGACTTCGGGGCCGGTGACGAACATGTAGCTCGAATCCTTGACCATGAAGATGAAGTCCGTCATGGCCGGCGAGTACACGGCGCCGCCTGCGCAGGGGCCCATGATGACGCTGATTTGCGGGATGACGCCCGAGGCCAGCACGTTTTGCTGGAACACGTCGGCATAGCCGCCCAGCGAGGCCACGCCTTCCTGGATGCGCGCGCCGCCCGAATCGTTCAGGCCGATGACCGGGGCGCCGACCTTCATGGCCTGCTGCATGATCTTGACGATTTTCTCGGCATGGGCCTCGGAGAGCGCGCCGCCGAAGACGGTGAAGTCCTGGCTGAAGACGAACACCAGGCGGCCGTTGATCATGCCGTAGCCGGTAACGACGCCGTCGCCGGGGATTTTGGTGTCCTGCATGCCGAAGTCGGAGCAGCGGTGCTCGACGAACATGTCCCATTCTTCAAACGTGCCTTCGTCGAGCAGCAGCTCGATGCGCTCGCGCGCAGTCAGCTTGCCCTTGGCGTGCTGCGCATCGATGCGCTTTTGCCCGCCGCCCATGCGGGCCTGGGCGCGTTTTTCTTTGAGTTTTTCAACGATGTCTTGCATGGTCTTCCTTTGGGTCGATCGAATGGCTTGCGGCTGGAGCCCCCAGGGCGGCAACCGCGCATTGTCTACGGTTTGCGCACACTGCCATGGCAGTGTGCGGCGCTATGAAGAGGCCGGGCGATCAGCGCCCGCGCTCTCTGAGGTGTTGTCTGCGGCCTTGGCCACCGTGGCGGTCGAGGCAGCGCCATAGGCGTCGAGCAGCTGGCGCGCCGCTGTGGAGGCTGCCAGCTGACCGCCCAGCACTTGCTGCTGCAGCTGCGGCAGGCGCTGGCGCACAGCCTCGTGTTGGCGGAAGGCGAGCTTGAGGCCGGCGTCGATGCGCTCCCACATCCAGGCCATGTTCTGGCGCTGGCGGCGCTGGGCCAGTTCGCCATTGTCGGTCTGCAGCTGGCGGTATTCGCTCACTGTGGCCCAGAAGTTCTCCACCCCTTGGCCTAGCAAGGCGCTGATCTGGATCACCTTGGGCGACCAGTGCCGCCCATCGTGCTGCTCGGCCGTGCCGTGCATGCCCAACAGCCGCAGCGATGAAGTGATTTGCGCCTGCGCCCGCGTGGCTGCTTTGGGGTCGATGTCGGCCTTGTTGATGACCACCAGGTCGGCCATTTCCATCACGCCTTTTTTGATGGCCTGAAGATCGTCGCCCGCGTTGGGCAGTTGCAGCAGCACGAACATGTCGGTCATGCCCCAGGCGGCGGTTTCGCTTTGGCCCACGCCGACGGTCTCCACAATCACCACGTCGTAGCCCGCAGCCTCGCACACCAGCATGGCCTCGCGGGTTTTTTCGGCCACGCCGCCCAGGTTGCCGCCGCTGGGGCTGGGGCGGATGTAGGCGCGCTCGTTGACGGAGAGCTTTTCCATGCGCGTCTTGTCGCCCAGGATGGAGCCACCCGAGACGCTGGAGGACGGATCGATGCTGAGCACCGCCACGCGGTGGCCTTGCTCAATCAGGTGAATGCCCAGGGCCTCGATGAAGGTGGACTTGCCCACGCCCGGCACGCCGCTGATGCCCAGGCGCAAGGCTTTGCCGGTGTGAGGCAGCAGTTGCGTGAGCAGCTCATCGCCCTGCGCCCGGTGGTCAGCGCGGGTGGATTCCAGCAGCGTGATGGCCTTGGCCATGGCGCGGCGTTGCTGCGCGGCGTTGCCGTGCAGGATGTGATCCTGCATGAGGGTATTCATCATGCCCGCTCCTCTTGAGCCCGCTTTTTCCCCAAGCCGCGCAAGCCGATGACACCCAAGTGCGTCACATGAAAGCCTAGCCCGTATTTCAGGCCGTAGCCCAATGCGCGGTCAAAGCAGGCATGAGCAAACCAGATCAGGCTGGCTTGCAAGAGCACGGGCATATTCCAAGCCAACGCCATCACCCCCAGCAGCGCAGCGCCTATGGTGTTGTGGGTCAGGTTATAGAGCCAGGCCGCGTAATGCGCATTGCAGAAGAGGTAAGCCAGCAAGGCCACATCCGGAAGCAAAAAGTACAGGGCAAACTTGCCCCAGGCAAAGTCCATATGAGCATAGAGCCCGAGCGCCAGCAACAGGCCCGTGAGTGCCTCCCAACGCAGCCATGCTGTGATTGGCGGCGCGACAGCATATTGAGCGCCTCGAATTTCTTGCATGTCAAAGTTCTCTTCTCGTGCCAAAGGAATGCGCATGGCAGACGCCTCACAAAATCTCGAACGCCCGCCCATCGGGCAGCCGATAGCGTGAAAAATCGCGCTTGTCCAGCGTCATGATGCGGGTGATGCCCGTATCAGCCGCCAGCCAGTAGAGCGACGCATCGGCCAAGTCCATCTCGGTGCGGGGGCGCTCGGTGTAGCGCCGCATCAGCGGCACAAAATCCAGCAATGCCTCCTGGCCGAATGGGAAGACCGAGACCGCCCCCTCGCCCAGCCAGTTGAGCATGTCAAAGCGCTGCGGCGGTGCCAGCAGATAGCTGGCTTCCACTACGCAAGGCCAAGTGGTGGAGAGCACCCAGCGCTCCAGACCGGCGAGCTCCAGCAGGTCGCGGTAGCGCTCACCGTGGGGCTGGCCCGGGCCAAAAAGGGCCACCAGGGCGCTGGCGTCAATCAAGGCTGATGCCATGCTTGGCTTTCAGCTTGGCGATCAACGCGGCGCGCGCGGCCTCGGTGTCGTAGGGCACGCCAGGCTCAGCCACGAAAGCCTGGGCCAGTCTTTGCGCATCAGGATCCTGTGCAGACTCAGCTTTCACCTTGAGAAAAAGCTGATACGGGTCCTTGCGCCCCAGCGCACGCTCTACCGCGTCGATGATGAATTGCGACTTGGTGATGCCTTTGCGCTGAGCGGCCAGCTCCAGCTCTTTTTCCAGCAGCGGTTCCATGCGAACAGATACGGCCATGATGCAACTCCCAAAAGATCAATTGCCGTATTACTGTATCACGAGAGCCACTTCAACCCTCAAGGGCCACGGCTTTCCTGATTTGCTCCAACACGTCCTTGGCGCTGGCCGGGATGGGGGTGCCCGGGCCATACACGCCTTTGACGCCTGCCTGGAACAGAAAGTCGTAGTCCTGCGCCGGGATCACGCCACCGACGAAGACGATGATGTCGTCTGCGCCCTGTTTTTTCAGCTCGGCAATGATGGCCGGCACCAAGGTTTTGTGGCCTGCAGCCAGGGTGGAGACGCCCACGGCGTGCACGTCGTTTTCAATGGCCTGGCGCGCGCACTCTTCGGGGGTCTGGAACAGCGGGCCCATGTCCACGTCGTAGCCCAGATCGGCAAAGGCCGTGGCCACCACTTTGGCGCCTCGGTCGTGCCCGTCCTGCCCGAGCTTGGCAATCATCACCCGCGGGCGGCGGCCTTGTTCTTCGGCAAATTGGTTGATTTCCTGCTTGAGTTTTTCCCAGCCTTCGGCCGAGTCGTAAGCGGCAGCGTACACACCAGTGACCTTTTGCGTATCGGCGCGGTGGCGCCCAAAGACTTTTTCCAGCGCATCAGAAACCTCGCCCACCGTGGCGCGCAGGCGGATGGCTTTGATGGACAAATCCAGCAAGTTGCCTTGGCCGCTCTCGGCCGCGGCGGTGAGCGCATCCAACGCGGCCTGCACGGCAGCGCTGTCGCGGGTTTCGCGGATTTTTTTCAGCCGCGCGATCTGGCCATCGCGCACTTTCATGTTGTCGATTTCCAGGATTTCGACCGGGTCTTCCTTGGCCAGTTTGTATTTGTTGACGCCGACGATCACGTCCTTGCCGCTGTCGATGCGCGCTTGTTTTTCAGCGGCGGCGGCCTCGATCTTGAGCTTGGCCCAGCCTGAATCGACCGCTTGCGTCATGCCGCCCATTTGCTCGACTTCTTCAATGATGGCCCAGGCAGCATCGGCCATGTCTTGGGTGAGCTTTTCCATCAGGTAGCTGCCCGCCCAGGGATCGACCACGCTGGTGATGTGCGTCTCTTCTTGAATAATGAGCTGGGTGTTGCGCGCAATGCGGGCGGAGAATTCCGTGGGCAGGGCAATGGCCTCGTCCAGCGCGTTGGTGTGCAGACTTTGCGTGCCGCCGAAGACGGCCGCCATGGCCTCGATGGTGGTGCGCACCACGTTGTTGTAGGGGTCTTGCTCGGTCAGCGACCAACCCGAGGTCTGGCTGTGCGTGCGCAGCATCAGGCTCTTGGGGTTCTTGGGGTTGAACTCCTTCATGATGCGGCACCACAGCAGGCGCGCGGCGCGCATCTTGGCGATTTCCAGGTAGAAGTTCATGCCCACCGCCCAAAAGAAGGACAGGCGGCCGGCAAAGGCGTCCACGTCCATGCCCTTGGCCAGTGCGGTCTTCACATACTCCTTGCCGTCGGCCAGCGTGAAGGCCAGCTCCAGCGACTGGTTGGCGCCCGCCTCCTGGATGTGATAGCCGGAGATGGAGATCGAGTTGAACTTGGGCATGTTCTGCGCCGTGTACTCGATGATGTCGCCGATGATGCGCATGGACGGCTTGGGCGGGTAGATGTAGGTGTTACGCACCATGAATTCTTTGAGGATGTCGTTCTGGATCGTGCCCGCCAGCTGATCCTGCGAAACGCCCTGCTCCTCGGCCGCCACCACGTAGCCGGCCAGAATCGGCAACACCGCACCGTTCATGGTCATGGAGACCGACACCTTGTCCAGCGGAATGCCGTCGAACAGGATTTTCATATCCTCGACCGAATCGATGGCCACCCCGGCCTTGCCCACGTCGCCCGTCACGCGCGGGTGGTCGGAGTCGTAGCCGCGGTGCGTGGCCAAGTCGAACGCCACGGAAACGCCCTGCCCGCCTGCAGCCAGCGCCTTTTTATAGAAAGCGTTGGATTCTTCCGCCGTGGAAAAGCCCGCGTACTGGCGGATCGTCCAGGGGCGGCCAGCGTACATGGTGGCCTGCGGCCCGCGGATGAACGGCTCCAGCCCCGGCAGTGTGTTCGTGTAGGGCAAATCCTTGGTGTCCTCAGCCGTGTACAGGGGCTTGACGACGATGCCATCGGGCGTGGTCCAGTTCAGGTTCTGCCAATCACCACCGGGCGCGGTCTTGTTGGCGGCTTTTTCCCAGTCGGAAATACTGTGTGACTTGAATTCAGAAGTACTCATGGGCTTTCCAAAGGACGGCAGGGTCAAACAATTCGTAACCCGCCGAGTGTACAAGCAAGCATCCGCAGCCATTTCAAATTCTGGGCAGGGCAAACTCCAATCCCTGGCGCCTGTCAAGCTCCTACTTCAACAGCGTGGTGCTGCGCAAGCCCCCCCGCCAAAGCAAAAAAACGGCACCACAACGCGGTGCCGTTTTTACTTCAGTGATCACGCAAAAACATCAAAGCGTGCGGGATGTGACCGTTAGGGATGTTGCTCCAGCGCGTTCTTTACGCCTTCGGCCACTTCCGCATACTCGGGAATTTCGTTGAAATTCATGTAGCGGTACACGCTGGCCTTGTCGGCGTCGATCACGCCCATTTCCTTGAGGTATTCCTCGGGCGTGGGCAGGTAGCCCAGGCGCGAGGCGATGGCGGCCAGCTCGGCGCTGCCCAGGTAGACGTTGGTGTTCTTGCCCAGGCGGTTGGGGAAGTTGCGCGTGCTGGTGGAGATCACCGTCGCGCCCTCGCGCACCTGCGCCTGGTTGCCCATGCACAGCGAGCAGCCGGGCATTTCGGTGCGCGCGCCAGCGGTGCCGAAGGCGGCGTAGTGGCCTTCCTTGATCAGCTCGTTCTGGTCCATCTTGGTGGGCGGGGCCACCCACAGCTTGACGGGGATGTCGCGTTGGCCGCCCAGCAGTTTGGCCGCGGCGCGGAAGTGGCCGATGTTGGTCATGCACGAGCCGATGAAGGCTTCGTCGATCTTCTCGCCCGCCACTTCGGAGAGGAACTTGGCGTCGTCTGGGTCGTTGGGGCAGCAGACGATGGGCTCCTTGATCTCGTTCATGTCGATCTCGATCACGGCGGCATATTCGGCGTCAGCGTCGGCTTCCAGCAGCTCGGGCTTGGCCAGCCATTGCTCCACTTTCTCGATGCGGCGCGCCAGGGTTTTGGCGTCCTCGTAGCCATCGGCGATCATGTTTTTCATGAGCACGATGTTGGAGGTCAGGTACTCGATGATCGGCTCTTTGTTGAGCTTGATGGTACAGCCGGCGGCCGAGCGCTCGGCGGAGGCGTCGGAGAGTTCAAAGGCTTGTTCCACCTTCAGGTCGGGCAGACCTTCAATTTCCAGGATGCGGCCGGAGAAGATGTTTTTCTTGCCGGCCTTGGCCACCGTCAGCAGCCCGGCCTTGATGGCGTACAGCGGGATGGCGTGCACCAGGTCGCGCAGGGTGACGCCCGGTTGCAGCTCGCCCTTGAAGCGCACCAGCACGCTCTCGGGCATGTCCAGCGGCATCACGCCAGTCGCTGCGCCAAAGGCGACCAGGCCGGAGCCTGCGGGGAAGCTGATGCCGATCGGAAAGCGCGTGTGCGAGTCGCCGCCCGTGCCCACGGTGTCGGGCAGCAGCAGGCGGTTGAGCCAGGAGTGGATCACGCCGTCACCCGGGCGCAGGGCCACGCCGCCGCGGTTGCTGATGAAGGCGGGCAACTCGCGATGCGTCTTCACATCGACCGGCTTGGGGTAAGCGGCGGTGTGGCAGAAGGACTGCATCACCATGTCGGCGGAAAAGCCCAGGCAGGCCAGGTCTTTGAGCTCGTCGCGGGTCATGGGGCCGGTGGTGTCCTGGCTGCCCACGGTGGTCATGCGCGGCTCGCAATAGGTGCCGGGGCGGATGCCCTGGCCTTCGGGCAGGCTGCAGGCGCGGCCCACCATTTTTTGCGCCAGCGTGAAGCCCTTGCCGGTATCGACCGGGGCCTTGGGCAGGCGGAATTCGGTGGAGGCGGGCAGGCCCAGGGCCTCGCGCGCCTTGGCCGTGAGCGAGCGGCCGATGATGAGGTTGATGCGACCGCCGGCCTGCACTTCGTCCAGCAGCACTTCGCTCTTGAGCTGGAAGTCGGCGATCTTCTGGCCGTTTTTCTCGATCTTGCCCTCGTAGGGGAAGATGTCGATCACGTCGCCCATTTCCATCTGGCTCACGTCCACCTCGATGGGCAGCGCGCCGGAGTCTTCCTGCGTGTTGAAGAAGATGGGCGCGATCTTGCCGCCCAGCGTGACGCCGCCAAAGCGCTTGTTGGGCACGAAGGGGATGTCCTGACCCGTGGCCCAGATCACGCTGTTGGTGGCGGACTTGCGCGACGAGCCGGTGCCCACCACGTCGCCCACGTAGGCGACCAAGTGGCCTTTCTTCTTCAGGTCCTCGATGAACTGGATGGGGCCGCGCTTGCCGTCTTCCTCGGGCTTGAAGGCCGCGTCAGGCCGGGTGTTTTTCAGCATGGCCAGGTAGTGCAGCGGGATGTCCGGGCGGCTCCAGGCGTCGGGCGCGGGCGAGAGGTCGTCGGTGTTGGTCTCGCCGGGCACCTTGAACACGGTGACGGTGATCTTCTCCTCCACCTTGGGGCGGCTGGTGAACCACTCGGCATCGGCCCAGCTTTGCATGACTTCCTTGGCCTTGGCGTTACCGGCCTTGGCTTTTTCGGCCACGTCGTTGAAGAAGTCGAACATCAAGAGCGTCTTCTTCAGCGCCTCGGCGGCCACGTCGGCCACTTCGGCGTCGTCCAGCAGCTCGATCAGCGGGTGCACGTTGTAGCCGCCCACCATGGTGCCCAGCAGCTCGGTGGCCTTGGCCTTGGAGATCAGGCCAACCTGCACGTCGCCATGCGCCACGGCGGCCAGGAAGCTGGCCTTGACCTTGGCCGCATCGTCCACGCCCGGCGGCACGCGGTGCGTGAGCAACTCCATCAGGAATTCTTCTTCACCTGCTGGCGGGTTTTTGATGAGCTCGATCAGCTCGGCAGTCTGCTTGGCGTCCAGCGGCAGCGGCGGGATGCCGAGCGCGGCGCGCTCGGCGGCGTGTTGGCGGTACTCATTGAGCATGTTTTTTCTCCTGGGGCTATTGATCGGTTTCGTTTTAGGTTGTGCTTGGGCAGTGCATGTTCAAGTGCTGGGCATCAGGTCTTGGCCAAGCACTCTGCAGCCATGCGCTGGCCTTTTTTCTGATTCATCAGCATGGCGCGGTTAGCCACTTGCAGCCAGATCACTCCTTTGGCTTCATTTTCCAAGCGCACGGCACCGCTGGCGGTGACTACGGGCACCATGCGGAACTCAAAGCTTTTGCTCTTGATGACGAACTCACGCGGGTTATCTGCGGCGTCACTGACGTTGATCGTCACAGCGCCTGCACAAAGGAAATCACCGCGCTTGACCTTGCTGATGACGTAGTCGATCCCGGTCAGCGGCGCGGGCTGTTGCGCCTGTGCAGCCTGCGCTGCGGGGGCCTTGCCAAACTGCCCTGGCGCAGGCGCTGGCGGGTCGGCGATGGCTTGATCTTGCTGGCCGCCTGTCTGGACTGCAGGCATGGAGGCACCATTGGCCTTGCTCAAAAACGGCAGCGTTCCCATGTCACAGCCCGCCAAGGCGTATGCGGCCAAGGCCAGTACGGGGAGTTTCGATAACACTCGCATGGTGGTTCAATCGTTGGGGTGAGTTGAAGAAAGGGCTGAGCTATTACCGTGCCATCTGCCAGCAGAGTTCACGAGCGCCACGCCATGGGCCGTATTGGAACGTATTCGGCACCAACTACGGAAAAACAAGACCAATGCCCCTGCACACGCATCAGGCCGCCAACCAGGCACGCACCGCATGCGGCAAAGACTGGCCGGTGCGCCAGGCACGTTCCAACACCTGCCAGTAGTAGCGGTAGCTGGCTCGATCGTGCAGCACACCTTGGTGGCTGATCGGCGCCCACTGCGCCGCCTGGGCCGCCTCGATGATCTGGCATGCGGCCTCGATCTCGGCGGCATCGGGCGCGAAGGCCTGCAAGATTGGGCGGATCTGCGCCGGGTGGATGCTCCACATGCGCGTGTAGCTCAGCTCGCGGCTGGCCTGGCGTGCTGCGGCAGCCATGGCCTTTGTATCGGAAAACTCGGTCACGACGCAGTGCGACGGCGTCTTGCCGTGTGCGTGGCAGGCGGCGGCCATGTCCAGCTTGGCGCGCAGCACCATCGGGTGGCGAAACTGCCCGCTCACGCCCATGGCATCGGCGCCAATGGCCCCGCCATGGGCCGAAACAAAATCCATCAACCCAAAGCTGAGCGACTGCACGCGCGGGTGCGCAGCAATCTCGAACGCGTTGTGCACTGCCAGTGGCGACTCGATCAACACATGCAGCGGCAAGGCAACGCCGCCTGCGGCGTCGACATGGGCCACTGCGCGCTGCACGTCCTGCAGGCTCTCGACCTTGGGTACCATCAAATGGCACATGCGCTGATGCGCCTGGCCAACAATGCAGGCCACATCCTCAGCAAAGCTGGGGTGATCCACCGCATGCACGCGCGCTGCAACCCGCATGCCGGGGGCCACGCCCCGCAGCAGCTCCACCACCAAGGCGGCATGCTCGCGCTCGCCGCCCACGGGCGCGCCGTCCTCGCAGTCCAACGTGACGTCGAACACGCAGGCGCCAAACTCCTGGGCCATCTCGGCCTGCAGCTGCAGGCTTTTGCGCATGCGCGCCTCCACACCGCTGTAGTGGTCACACACTGGCAGCAACCAGGCCGATGCCTGGGCTCCGAGCAGGACGTTACGGGGGTGGGAAGAAGCGGCAGACATAGTGCGATGGACGAAGGAAGGCGTTGCAAGAGGGCAAGACAAAAGCGCCGCACCCGCGAGAATGCAGGTGCAAGCGCTTGTGCCAATTTACAGCAGGTGCTTGACGCCGTCCTGCTCGTCCTGCAGCTCGGCCAGCGTCTTGTCCAGGCGCTCCTGGCTGAAGGCGTCGATTTCCAGGCCCTCGACGATCTTGTACTTGCCGTTCTCGGTGGTCACGGGAAAGCCGAAGATCACGTCCTTGGGAATGCCGTATTCGCCGTTGGAAGGCACGCCCATGGTGACCCACTGGCCCTTGGAGCCCAGCGCCCAGTCGCGCATGTGGTCGATGGCGGCGTTGGCGGCCGATGCGGCCGAGGACAGGCCACGCGCCTCAATGATGGCAGCGCCGCGCTTGCCCACGGTGGGCAGGAACACGTTGGCATTCCATTCCTGATCGTTGATGGTGTCCTTGACGGATTTGCCGCCGATGGTGGCAAAGCGGTAATCGGCGTACATGGTGGGCGAGTGGTTGCCCCAGACGGTGAGTTTTTCGATCTCGCCGACTTTGCCGCCGGTTTTCTCGGCGATCTGGCTGGCGGCGCGGTTGTGGTCCAGGCGCAGCATGGCGGTGAAGTTCTCGCGCGGCAGATCGGGCGCGCTCTTCATGGCGATGTAGGCATTGGTGTTGGCCGGGTTGCCCACCACCAGCACTTTCACGTCGCGGCTGGCCACTTTGTTCAGGGCCTTGCCCTGGGCAGTGAAGATCTGGGCGTTGGCGGCCAGCAGATCGGCGCGCTCCATGCCAGGGCCGCGCGGACGGGCGCCCACCAGCAGG
Organism: Vandammella animalimorsus; assembly: GCF_002288875.1. Classification (NCBI taxonomy): domain Bacteria; kingdom Pseudomonadati; phylum Pseudomonadota; class Betaproteobacteria; order Burkholderiales; family Comamonadaceae; genus Vandammella; species Vandammella animalimorsus. Next base: position 421,291 of record NZ_NTBH01000001.1, read on the forward strand.
GCGTAGTCGGCATCCTTGAAGGCCACTTCAGGGTCGCCCGTGGCCACAATGCCTTCGAGCAGCGGGAAGGCGCAGTCTTGCAACTCCATGATCACGCCTTGCAGCGCTTTCTGGGCTTTTTCGTCGGGAATTTCCAGCAATTGCAGGATCACGGGTTGATCCTTGCCCAACATCTCGCCCGAGGCGATACGAAACAACAGGGCATAACCAATCTGACCGGCAGCGCCAGTCACCGCGACGCGTGCGGCTTTTTTGCTCATACGAAAACTCCACTAGGTTTGAAGGAAAACGGCGCGTTGCACCACTGTCAGCACGACAGGCCACAAAGGCCACACCCAAACAGCAGTCGCAAGCCAGCGCGCAACCCGGCATTGTACCCGGGTTTATACCCATCGCTCAATTCTTATGTCTTATATAAGAGTTAGCGAGTTTCCCGCCGTAGCCAAGGCTGCGGCTTGGCGTTGGTTTTGTTGCGTATCATCGCCCACTGCCCACCATGCCTGCCCAGAACCTTGTGACTTCGGACCGTACTCTGCCACGCAGTGCAGCCCAGGCCAGCGCCCTGCCCTGCTCGCGCTGGCGGACTTGGTTAGCCACAAGCTGTCTACTGGTGGGTTTGTCCATGCTGCTCTGTGCAGCGCAAGCTGCACCTGGGCATCCGAATGAGATCAGCGCACATCTGACAGCGCCCAAGGCCACGGCCTCATCGCCCGATGCGTCCGATGCGCCTGCGGGCGACTCCATCGTTCACATCGGCATCCTGGCTTATCTGGGTGAGGCAGCAGCAGCCCAGGAATGGCAGCCCCTGGCAGACTACTTGCGAACGGCCCTGCCGCAGCACCAAGTGGTGCTGCAATACCTAGGGCTTGAGACCTTGCGCCAAGCCGTGGCACAAGGCAACGTCGATTTCGTACTGACCAATCCGGGCCAGTATGTGGAGCTGGAGACGGCCTTTGGCCTGCGCCGCATTGCCACGCTGGAGCATGGCCGCTCACCCACCTCCAGTCTGGCGGTTGCAGCCACGGTGGTGGCTCGGCACGACCGCAGCGACCTGCAAACGCTGGAAGACCTGCGCGGCAAGACGCTCGCGGCCATCTCCTCTGAAGGCTTTGGCGGCTACCAGATCCTTTGGCGCGAACTTGACGATTTGCGCATCGACCCACGGCGCGACCTGGCCCGGCTGCTGTTCGTGGGCTACCCCATGCCTCAGGTGCTGCGCGCCATCGACGAGGGACGCGCCGATGCTGGCGTGGTGCGCGCCTGCCTGCTGGAGACCCTGCCCGACTGGCGCCAGCGCTACAAAGTGCTCTCGGGCCAGTTCGTGCCTGCGCTGGGCTGCTCGGTCTCATCGCGCCTATACCCCAACTGGCCCATGGCCGGGCTGCGCAGCACCCCTGCGGAGCTGGCGCGCGCCATGGCCATTGCCCTGCTGCAGATGGAGCCCGCCGAGCATGGCATCGGCTGGACGGCCCCGGCCGACTACCAGCCCATCCACGACGTGTTCCGTCAACTGCAATTGGGCTCTTACCAATATCTGCAAAGCAGCCATTTGCAGCGCATCGCGCAGCAGTATTGGCCTTTTGCCTTGCTGGCCTTGCTGTGCTGGGCCGCTTACACGCTGCGCGTGAATTACCTGGTGCGCAGCCGCACGGCCGCGCTGGAGCGCGCCCTGCACGAGCGCGAGACCTTCGAGATACGCATGCGCTCCAACCAGGAGCAGGCCGAGCACCTCTCGCGCCTGTCGGTGCTGGGCGAGCTCTCCACCACCTTGGCCCACGAGCTCAGCCAACCGCTGGCCGGTGTGAGCAACTACGCCCAAAGCCTGCTGCGCCGCCTGGACAACGGCCGCCTGACCGACGACGCCGTGCGCGAGGCCTCCTCCAGCATCGTCACGCAAGCCCACGCCGCTGCCGAAATCCTCAAGCGCATCAAAGGCTTCGTGCGCAAGCGCACCAACGTGCGCGAGCCCTGCGCCGTGCCCGCGCTGGTGCAGGATGCCATCGCCCTGTTTCAGGGCATGCAGCGCAACGCCCCCTACATTCAGGTGCTCGACCGCCTGCCCCCACAGCTGCGGGTGCAGGCCGACCCGCTGCAAATCCAGCAAATCCTGCTCAACTTCTTCAAAAACGCGCAGGACGCCATGCAAACCGTGCCCGCCGGCGAGCAACACATTCGCATCGAGCTCGAACAGACCGAGGGCTGGGCCTGGATCCATGTGCGCGACTACGGCATCGGCATGTCCGATGCGCAACTGCAGCGCCTGTTCGAGCCCTTCTACACCACCAAGGACGAAGGCCTAGGCCTGGGCCTGTCGATCTGCAAAAGCATTGCCGAGGCCCATGGCGGACAGCTGCAAGGCCATCGCCCCGCCGATGGCCCCGGCATGGTGTTTTCCCTCAGCCTGCCCGCCCCATGAACACAGCCCAAGACCTTTCCATCTACCTGGTGGACGACGACGCCGCCTTTCGCCGCTCCGTGGCCTTTTTGCTCGATTCCGTGGGCTGGACGGTCGTGCAATACGACAGCGCCCAGGCCTTTCTGGACGCGCACGCGCAGCCGCCCGCCGACCTGGGTTGCCTGCTGCTGGACATCCGCATGCCCATCATGAGCGGCCTGGTGCTGCAACAGCACCTGCGCAGCCGCGGCTGGCACGCAGCCATCGTCTTCATGACCGGCCACGGCGATGTCGAGCTGGCCGTGCAGGCCATGAAGGCAGGGGCCTGCGACTTTCTGGAAAAGCCCTTCAAAGACCAGGCCTTGCTCGATGCCGTGGATCAGGCCGTACAGCGTACGCGCGAACTGCAGCAGCACAACCAGCGCCAGGCCGGCGCCCGCGCACGGCTGCAACGGCTCTCGCCGCGCGAGCACGAAGTGGCGCGCCTGGTCGCGCAAGGCCACCCCAACAAAACCGTGGCCCGCCTGCTGGACATCAGCGAAAAAACCGTGCATGTGCACCGCCAGCACGTGCTGGAGAAAACCGAAGTCGCCAACGCTGCCGAGCTGACCAGACTCATGCTCGCCGCCGATGCGCAGGCGCTGGATTAGGGCCTGCTCACACCCAAAGTTTGTTCGCGCCCCGTTTTGCGACATGCAAAGCAATGAGCGCACCTTGCAGCCATCTCCAACTGCAGCGCTCTACTGCGACGCAAAGGCCTTTAGAGCGTGTTATGCACTTTGCCCCCCGCGCTGGCCCTGGCAGCGTGCGCCGCGCCTGCAAACACTTGCCACACACAAGGCAATAGGTAATTTCATCTAGGGCACTGGCCAAAGCCCCCAATTGAAAAATGGTCAATAGCCACTTACTCTGGCAAGTCATGAGATTTGCAGTAGGTGCCACGATGACCAAAATTTCAATTTCCTACCCAGTCCTTGCCCGTTCTCTGGAGGTGCGGCCATGAACCAACCCTCCTCTCCCTGCGCTTCGGGCGCCAAGCCCAGCCGTGGCAAGCGCGGCTTTCTCAAGGGCCTGCTGGGCCTGAGCGCCACGGCCACGGTGATCCCCATCCTGCCCGCGCGCGCTGGCATCAACGACCAGCCGCCGCGCCGCCCAGGCATGGAAGGCAAGCGCTTTGGCATGCTGATCGACATGCGCAAGTGCATCGGCTGTCAGGCCTGCACGGTCAGCTGCTCGGCGGAGAACCAGCCGCCCATTGGGCAGTTCCGCACCACGGTACTGCAGTACGAGATTGACCGCAACGATGGCACGGCCCCCGCGATGGTGAGCCTGCCGCGCCTGTGCAACCACTGCGACAACCCGCCCTGCGTGCCAGTCTGCCCCGTGCAGGCAACCTTCCAGCGCGAGGACGGCGTGGTGCTGGTGGACAACACCCGCTGCGTGGGCTGCGGCTATTGCGTGCAGGCCTGCCCCTACGACGCGCGCTTCATCAACCACGAGACGCAAACGGCCGACAAGTGCACGTTCTGCGAGCACCGGCTGGAGGTGGGCCTGCTGCCCGCCTGTGTGGAGAGCTGCGTGGGCGGCGCGCGCGTGATTGGCGATTTGATGGATCCGAACAGCGAGATCAACCGCCGCATGGCCGAGTCCAAGGAGGAGATCAAAGTCCTCAAGCCCGGCATGAATACCGCCCCCCGCGTGTTCTACATCGGCCTGCCCGATGAGTTCGTCAATGGCGTCGATGGGCAAGCCAGCGTGCGCCTGATTGCCGAGCATTGAGCGCCGCGCCGCAATTCAACGCAGATTCGATCCATCCCCGAAGGACTTCCATCATGGAGATCATTGAGCTTTTGACACCGTATTACGAAGCCGCATGGCTGCCCTGGGCCGTGCAGTACTTCTTCCTCATCGGCATGGCCACAGGTGCGGCCATGCTGGCCGCCTGGGGCGCCTGGGCCCCGGCCCAGCATCCGGCGGCCAAGGCCCTGCCGCTGGCCATCGTGCTGCTGGCCGTCACTGCCATCAGCGCGCCAGTGGCCTTGCTGGCGGACTTGCACCAGCCGGCGCGCTTTTGGCATTTCTATGCCCACTTCACCCCTTGGTCGTGGATGTCGCTGGGCGCCTTGCTGCTGCCGGTGTTCGTGACGCTCTCGCTGGGCGTGTGCCTGACCTGGTGGCTGGGCTGGCACCGCTGGATGCGGGCATTGGCGCTGGCGCTGGTGTTCTCATCCATCACGATTGCGGTCTATACCGGCGCCGAGATTGCCATCGTCCGCGCCCGCCCGCTGTGGAGCAACCCCTGGGTGCCGCTGAACCTGACGCTGACAGCCTGGCTGGCAGCCGTGGGCTGCGCGCTGGGACTGACGCTGTGGATGCAGGCCGGGCGCGACGTGGCCGTGCGGGCCTGGCTGGGCAAGCTGGGCCTTGGCCTGAGCCTGGCGCTGCTGGCCGTGGCCTGCGCCTGGGCCATTGGCGGGCACTGGCTGCAAACCCCGTCGTTCCTAGCCGCCAAGGAGCTGTATGCCAACTTCCCGATCTGGCGCATCAGCCTGTGGCTGTCGGTGATCTTCGGCGCATTGGTGATGGTGTTCTGGCTGCGCCCCGCCCTTTGGCTGCACTCGCCGGCCATGATCGCGGTGCTGGGTACGGCCGTGTGCGCCGCCGCCTGGGGCTTTCGCTGGGCCTTGTTCATGGGCGTGCAGGGCGTGCCCAAGTACGGCGCCGGGCTGTACGTCTACCACATGCCGCTGGGTGGCGAAGGGCTGATGGGCATCGTTGGGGTATTCGGCCTGTGCGTCGCGGTGCTCACGCTGGTGCTGTGGGCGCTGGATCTGTGGCCGCAACGCCAGCCCGCTGCCGTCTTGCGCGCAGCCTGAGCCACATTGCCGAGCCCATCCGGGGCGGCAGCGCCGCAGCGGCGCGCCCCCTTCTAAAAAAATCGTGAGCCACGCAGCCTCAGTTGGCTGCATCGCCAAAGGATTTCCCCATGACTGACAAGAAAAAAACCTCTTCCCCCGATGCCAACCGCCGCAATCTGCTGCGCGGCGGCCTGGTCGCAGGCGGCGCGGCAGCCTTTGCCGCAGGCTATGGCGAAACCCTGATGAAGGGCGCCAAGGGCCTTTTGACCGGCACCTCGGGCGTGCCCACGGCCAATGCCACGCGCGGCAACTCGCTGCAACCAGAGTTCCGCATCAACCCCGCCACCGGCCTGCTGGACACCCAGCCCGGCCAAGTCGTCAGCCCATCGAGCTGCCTGGGCTGCTGGACGCAGTGCGGCATCCGCGTGCGCGTGGATACAGAGAACAACAAAATCCTGCGCGTGGCCGGCAACCCCTACCACCCGCTGGCCACCACCCACCCCGCGCCGATGGAAACGCCCGTGCGCGAGGTGTACGCCATGCTGGGCGGCGACAACGGCCTGGAGGGGCGCGCCACCTCCTGCGCGCGCGGCTCGTCCATGTTCGAGCACCAAACCGCAGCGCACCGCGTGCTCGCGCCGCTCAAGCGCGTGGGGCCGCGCGGCTCGGGCCAGTGGCAGACCATCTCCTTTGAGCAACTGATTGAAGAAGTCTGCGAAGGCGGCGACCTGTTCGGCGAAGGCCACGTGGAAGGCCTGCGCGCCATCCGCGATGTGCAAACGCCCATCGACCCCGACAACCCCGAATACGGCCCAAAGGCCAACCAGTTGTTGTTCACCGACGCCTCCAACGAAGGCCGCCGCCCGCTCATCAACCGCTTTGCCAAACAATCCTTTGGCACCAACAACCTGGCCAACCACGGCGCTTACTGCGGCCAGTCCTACCGCGTGGGCACAGCCGCGGCGCTGGGCGACATCCCGGCCATGAAGCACGGCAAGCCCGATTGGAAGAACTCGCGCTTTGGCCTGTTTCTGGGCACCGCGCCCGCGCAGGCAGGCAACCCCTTCCAGCGCATGGGCCGCGAGCTGGCCGAGGCGCGCTCACGCGATGAGAAGACCTACCAGTACGTGGTCGTCTCGCCGCTGCTGCCCACCTCCTCCAGCCACGCCGCAGGCGACAACAACCGCTGGCTGCCCATCAAGCCCGCCACCGATCTGGCCTTTGCCATGGGCCTGATCCGCTGGATCATCGACAACGAGCGCTACGACGCGAAATTCCTCGCCCAGCCCGGCCCTGCGGCCATGACTGCGGCGGGCGAGGCCTCATGGAGCAATGCCACGCACTTGCTCATCAACGACCCCAAGCACCCGCGCTACGGCCAGTTCCTGCGCGGCGCAGACATGGGCTGGCCCATGCCCGCGCCCAAGGATGAGAAAACCCCGGCTGAGGATGTGTATGTCGTGCAACTGGCCGATGGCACGCTGGCGCCACACACCGTGGCCCAAGCTGCCGAGCTGTTCGTCGAGCGCATGGTGGAAATCCTGCCGCCTACTCCTGCGCCAGCCCCTGCCGCCGAGGGGCAGGCCGCCGCACCTGCAGCAACACCACAAGCCGCCGCCGCGCCCCTGCCGCCCGTGCCAGTGGCCGTGTGCAGCTCGCTGTTCAAACTGCGCGAGCAGGCCCGGCTCAAAACCTTGCAGGAGTATTCCGACCTGTGTGGCGTGCCCGTCAAGGAGATCGAAGACCTGGCACGCGAATTCACCAGCCACGGCAAGCGCGCTGTCGCCAACTCCCACGGCGGCACCATGAGCGGCGCGGGCTTTTACACCGCCTACGCCATTGCCATGCTCAACAACCTGATCGGCAACCTCAACGTCAAAGGCGGCTGGGTGCTCGATGCAGGCCCGTTTGGCCCCTTCGGCCCTGGCCCGCGCTACAACTTCGCCAAGTTCGACGGCATGGTTGCCGCCAAGGGCGTAACCCTCTCGCGCACGCGCTTCCCCTACGAGAAAACCAGCGAATTCAAGCGCAAAAAAGAAGCGGGCGAAAACCCCTATCCAGCCAAGGCCCCCTGGTATCCCGCGCCCGGCCCCATGAGCAGCGAAATGCTGGCCGCCGGCCTGATGGGCTACCCCTACGGCATCAAGGCCTGGATCAACCACATGAGCAACCCGGTGTACTCGATCTGCGGCTTCGAGCAGGCCCTGGTCGAAGGCGTCAAAGACACCCAAAAACTACCGCTGTTCATCTCCATCGACCCCTTCATCAACGAAACCACTGCGCTGGCCGACTACATCGTGCCCGACACCGTCACCTACGAAAGCTGGGGCATCGGCGCGCCCTGGGCCGATGTGATCGCCAAAACCTCCACCGTGCGCTGGCCCGTGGTGGAGCCGGCCACCGCCAAAACCGCTGAAGGCCGCCCCATCAACTGCGAAACCTTCCTCTTCGCCGTGGCGAAAAAGCTCGGCCTGCCCGGTTTTGGCAAAAACGGCATGTCCACCAAGGAAGGTCAGCCGCTGGATCTGGACACGCCCGAGCAGTTCTTCCTGCGCGGCATGGGCAACATCGCCTACCAGGCCGGCAAGCCCGTGCCCGAGGCCAGCGACGACGACATCGCCATCACCGGCCTGACGCGCTGGATGCCCACTCTGGAGCAAAGCCTGGCACCCGAGGAAGTGCGCCGCGTGGCCATGGTCATGAGCCGTGGCGGGCGCTTTGACAGCATCGACGCAGCCTGGAAGGGCGATCACATCAAGGCCGCCTACGCCAAGCCGGTGCAAATCTGGCACGAGCCGCTGGCCAAGATGCGCCACTCCATGACCGGCGAGCGCTACAGCGGCTGCCCCACCTGGTACCCCACCCGCTTTGCCGACGGCAGCGCCATGCGCGAGCATTACCCGGAAAAGGACTGGCCGCTGACCATGAGCTCCTACAAATCCAATCTGATGAGCTCCATGTCGATCGCCGCCTCGCGCCTGCGCCAGGTGCACCCGCACAACCCCATCTCCATCAACCGCGAGGATGCGCAGGCCCTGGGCATTGCCAATGGCGACCACATCCGCGTCACCACCCCCGGCGGCTCGCTGCAAGGCGTGGCGCTGGTGCGCGGCGGCATCGCCAAAGGCGCCATCGCCATCGAGTACGGCTATGGCCACACCCAACTGGGCACGGTGGCGCACTTGGTGGATGGCAAGCCCACGGCGCACAACCCGCAGCATGGCCGGGGCGTGAACCTCAACCGCCTGGGCTTTACCGACCCGACCCGCCCGGCGCACGACAACGTCTGGATCGATTGGGTCTCTGGCGCCGTCGTACGCCAGGGCCTGCCAGTGCGGGTGGAGAAGGTGTAAAAGCCTTGCCGTGGCCGCGCATCCTGCGGGCCACGGCAAGCCGCCAGCAAGGGCGGCAGACAAAAAAGCAAGCGGCCCGTATGGGCCGCTTTTTCATGGCTGCTCTTTGAGCGCCTGTTCAGAATCTCCGTCGCACCGAGATCGTTGAACAGGCGCTGTGCGTCAGCCGGCCTTCTTGGCCAGTTGGTTCCAGGTGCTGACCACGCTGTCGGGGTTCAGCGAGATCGAGGAGATGCCCTGGTCGGCCAGCCATTGCGCAAAGTCCGGGTGGTCGCTGGGGCCCTGGCCGCAAATGCCCACGTACTTGCCCTGATCGCGGCAAGCCTTGATGGCGCGGGCCAGCATGAATTGCAGCGCCGGGTCGCGCTCGTCGAAGTCGGCGGCCAGCAGCTCCAGGCCGGAGTCGCGGTCCAGGCCCAGCGTCAGCTGGGTCAAATCGTTGGAGCCGATGGAGAAGCCATCGAAGTGCTGCAGGAACTGCTCGGCCAGGATGGCGTTGCTGGGCACCTCGCACATCATGATCAGGCGCAGGCCATGCTCGCCGCGCTTGAGGCCGTTCTTGGCCAGCAGTTGCTCGACAGCGGCGGCCTGGCCCAGCGTGCGCACGAAGGGCACCATGATTTCCACATTGGTCAGGCCCATGTCCTCGCGCACGCGCTTGAGGGCCTGGCATTCCATCTCGAAGGCGGCGCCAAAGTCCTCGCTGATGTAGCGCGTCGCGCCACGGAAGCCCAGCATGGGGTTTTCCTCTTCGGGCTCGTAGCGGCTGCCGCCGATGAGCTTGCGGTATTCGTTGCTCTTGAAGTCCGACAAGCGCACGATGACGGGCTTGGGCCAGAAGGCCGCAGCGATGGTGGCCACGCCTTCGGCCACTTTATCGACGTAGAAGGCGCGCGGGCTGGCGTGGCCGCGCGCCACGCTTTCCACGGCTTTTTTCAGATCGGCATCAACGTTGGGGTAGTCCAGGATGGCCTTGGGGTGTACGCCAATGTTGTTGTTGATGATGAACTCCAGCCGCGCCAGGCCCACGCCATCATTGGGCAGCTGAGCGAAGTCAAAGGCCAGCTGCGGGTTGCCCACGTTCATCATGATCTTGGTGCCGATGGCGGGCATTTCGCCGCGCTGCACTTCGGTGACTTCCGTCTCCAGCAAGCCGTCGTAGATCTTGCCGGTATCGCCCTCGGCGCAGCTGACGGTGACCAGCGCGCCGTCCTTGAGCCTGGCCGTGGCATCGCCGCAGCCGACCACGGCCGGGATGCCCAGCTCACGCGCAATGATGGCGGCATGGCAGGTGCGCCCGCCGCGGTTGGTGACGATGGCGCTGGCGCGCTTCATCACAGGCTCCCAGTTGGGGTCGGTCATGTCGGTGACGAGCACATCGCCGGTCTGGACTTTCTCCATCTCGGCCACGTCACTGACCAGGCGCACCGGGCCGGTGCCGATCTTCTGGCCGATGGCCCGGCCTTCGCTGAGCACCTGGCCGGTGCCCACCAGCTTGTAGCGCTGCTCGGTCTTGCCCTTTTGCTGGCTTTTGACGGTTTCCGGGCGGGCCTGCAGGATGTAGAGCTGGCCGTCGCCGCCGTCCTTGCCCCATTCAATGTCCATCGGGCGGCCATAGTGCTGCTCGATGACCAGCGCGTAGCGCGCCAGCTCCATCACCTCCTCGTCGCTGAGGGCGTAGCGGTTGCGCTGCTCGGGCGGCACGTCCACGGTTTGCACCAGGCGGCCAGAAGCGGCCTTTTCCTCGGGCGTGGCAAACACCATCTGGATCAGCTTGGAGCCCAGGTTGCGGCGGATCACGGCCTGCTTGCCTGCGCGCAGTGCGGGCTTGTGCACGTAGAACTCGTCCGGATTCACGGCGCCTTGCACCACGGTCTCGCCCAGGCCGTAGCTGGCGGTGATGAAGACCACGTCCTCGAAGCCCGATTCAGTGTCGATGGTGAACATCACGCCAGCGGCGCCAGTGTCCGAGCGCACCATGCGCTGCACGCCAGCCGAGAGGGCCACCACGTCATGGGCAAAGCCCTTGTGCACGCGGTAGCTGATGGCGCGGTCGTTGTAGAGGCTGGCGAAGACCTCCTTGGTCTTTTCCAGCACGGCCTCGATGCCCACCACGTTCAGGAAAGTTTCCTGCTGACCGGCGAAGGAGGCATCGGGCAAGTCCTCGGCCGTGGCCGAGGAGCGCACAGCAAACGACGCTTGCGCATTGCCTTCGCTGAGCGTGGCAAAGGCCTCGCGGATGGCTTTTTCCAGCTCGGGCGGGAAGGGCTGGGCCTGGACCATGGCGCGGATTTGCGCGCCGGCCTCGGCCAGGGCGCGCACATCATCCACATCCAGCGCCGCCAGACGCTGGCTGATCTTGTCCGACAGGCCATCGTGCTTGAGAAATTCGCGGAAGGCATGGGCCGTGGTGGCAAAGCCGGTGGGCACACGCACCCCTTGCGGCAGCTGCGAGATCATCTCGCCCAGCGAGGCATTCTTGCCGCCGACGACCTCGACGTCGCTCATCCTCAGGTTTTCAAACGGTACGACCAGGGCAGTCGCTGCAAAGCGTTCAGACATGGGAAGACTCCAGAAGTAAGAAAACGGTGAGCAGGCCCGGCGCACTGCGCCAGGCCCAGAGCGCTGCAGCCCCGCTCGGGCCTCAGCGGCTGCCATGCCCACGGCGGGCGCAAGCCCATCGGCGCACGCTTTGCTTGTTCTGTTTTGGGTGCGGCACGCATGGTGGTCAAGGCCGTGAGAAAGCAGGCAGGGCAGGCAAATATCGGCAAATCGGTGGCCCTGCGGCCAAAGCGGCCTATTGTAGTGGGGGCTTCTGGCCTGCGCGCCGGCAACCGCCTGCGGGGCCGTCACCAAGATGGCGCACAATCCGGTGCGATTCGCAAGCTGGCAGCTCTCGACACTGAGCCGCACAGGACATCCGCCCTTTTCCACCGATTCCTCACATGCCCTTGTCACATTTGCAGCAGCAGCGCCGCCGCCTCGTGCTCGGCCTGGGCGCCAGCGCCGCACTGGCCCCACTGGGCCTGCGCGCAGCCATGGATTCGCACGCCGAGCTGGTCTATACGGGCTCCAGCGAGCTGGCCCCCCTCTCGGCCTTGCACCGGCACCGCGCACACCAACGCCTGCCACGCCTGCCCAACCGCTCGCGCCGCCCGGGGCTGTTTCGCGGCCGCATCGTGGCCATGCCAGCGCAGTTGCAGCTGGCCAAGCGCGGGCGCACCGCCGCTTACTGCTACAACCTGAGCACGCCCGGACCGCTGGTGGAGGTCTATGAAGGCGACCGCGTCGAGATCGACTTCTTCAACCGCCTGCCTCAGCCCTCAACCATCCACTGGCACGGGCTGGCCATCCCCGCCGACCAGGACGGCGCGCCACAGGACTTCATCCCCGCTGGCGGGCACCGCCGCTACCAGTTCACGCTGCCACCGGGCAGCGCCGGCACGCACTGGTACCACCCGCACCCGCACATGCTCACGGCCGAGCAGGTCTACCGCGGCCTGGCTGGCGCGCTGATCGTGCGCGACCGCAACGACCCATTGCGCCACATCCCCGAGCAGGAGCTGTTCATCTCGGACCTCAAGCTCGGTCAGGACGGCCAGATCCTGCCCAACGACCGCGAGGACTGGATGAACGGGCGCGAGGGCCAGTTCATCCTCATCAATGGCCGGCAACTGCCGCTCATCACCCTGGCCGGCACGCAGCGCTGGCGCATCTGGAACGCCTGCAGCGCGCGCTACCTGCGCCTGAGCCTGGACGGCGTGCCCTTCACCCTGGTGGGCACCGATGGCGGGCTGCTGGGCGCGCCGCGGCGCAACCTGCAGGAGCTGCTGCTGGCGCCGGCCGAGCGCGCCGAGATCATCGTCAGCGCCCAGCCGGGCCAGCAGCGCGCGCAGCTGATTGCCGAGCCTTATGACCGTGGCGCCATGGGCCGCCTGGCCGGGCCGTCGCAACGGCGCCTGCTGGCCGACATCGACATGCTGCTCTCGCCCCAGCACCCTGCGCTGGATATTCCCGACGTGTTGCGCCCCATCGCCGAGCTGCAAAACCCCACGGCACAGCACATGGTGGCCTTCTCTGACTATGTGGATTTGCAGGCTGCGCCGCCATCCAACCCCTACGAGCGCCCCAAGGACATGCTGTTTCTCGTCAACGGCCAGGCCTACGACCTGCAGCGCGTGGACATCGAAGGCCAGCTCGGCGCCGTCGAGGAGTGGACTCTGGTCAACGCCTCGGCCATGGGCATGGACCACCCCTTCCACATCCACGGCGGGCACTTCCAGGTCATCGAGCGCGAATACCAGGGCCAGGTCACGCCCGAGCCCTTCCTGGCCTGGCGCGACATGCTCAACCTGCGCGCTGGCGAAAGCGCCCGCATCCGCATGTGCATCACCGAGCCGGGCCTGCGCATGTTCCACTGCCACATCCTCGAACACGAAGACCTGGGCATGATGGGCAATCTGCTGGTGCGCTGACATGCCGCGCCAAGCCACTGCCATCTGTGCAAAAGAAACAATTCGCTAAAAAATGTATGCCGCACGCGCCCCGCAGGCGCGACAATCGCGCGCGGATACACAATTCATGGCTTTTTCGCACCGAGAGGAGAATTTCCCCATGCGCCATCCACGCTCCACCCAACGGCCAGCGGCCCGCCCTGCGGCGCTGCTGATGAGCCTGCTGGCAGCCAGCCCCTGGGCCCTGGCTGCCGATCCCGTGCAAGTCGATTCCTACCGCGGCTGGGGCCATGAAGGCCCCATGCTGCCGCCTGCCACCAACAACGTCAACTTCCCGCGCTGGCTGCCCGGCAAGGCGCTGGAGCCCTATTACGACAACATCCCGCGCCTGAATTCGGCCAACCCATCCGCAGGCACGCCCGAAGCGCGTCTGGCCGCCCTGCAGCGGCTGCTGGCCCATGCCACGCCGCCGGGCGGCAATGCGGTCGATTCCGGCGTTACCGGCGCCCCGGCGCCCGTGGCCGGCACCGCGCTGACCAAGACCCTGCCCTCGCTGAACATCCCCAGTGGGGCCAATGTGCTGTGCGAATACAACCGCGCCGGCGGCACCTGGTCCCAGGCCGGCGAGGCCGCCTGCAAGAACGGCATCGAAGGCGCGGTGATGTACGTGGCCGTGCACTTGCCCGCAGCGGGCTACAAGCTGCGCGTGCAGCAGGGCAACGACGGCGCGCTGATCGACGCCAACCGCGACGGCGGCTTGGGCTATCGCGATCTGAACTACGACCAAAAATTGGTCATCGGCGCCACTATCGGCACGCCCCAGGGCGGCTACGACGCGCCCAATTCCGCCGCGCTGCAAGAAGGGCTGTACAACCTGCGCGTGGCCTGGAACAACTGGGGCTCGGACGCAAACCTGAACGTGCAATGGGTCACCCCGGGCGGCGCGATCGAAGACATTCCGCCCAGCGCCCTGTTCGACCCCAGCGACCCGGCCACCTACATCGACGCCGTCGATGACGACTATACCAGCACCCCCATTCCGGCAGGCGCGACCGCCACCATCGGGCCGGTATTCGCCAACGACACCGTCAACCGCTCCCAGGCCACGCAGGCCAACGTGGCCAACCCGGAGCTGACCGCCACTGTGCCCGGCATCACCCTGAATGCCGATGGCACGCTCGCCGTGGCCGACACCGCCGCCCCAGGCATCCATACGCTGAGCTACAAGATCTGCAACGCCGGCACAAAACCCGACCCGTTGTGCGACAGCGCCACCATCAAGGTGCGCATCGACCCGGACATCGCGCCGCAGCCCGACAGCGGCAACGCCACCGCCGGCGCCGCCAAGCCCGATGCCGTGCCCAACATCGCCGCCAATGACCTCGTCAACGGCCAGCCCGCCACGCTGGGCGCCGGCGGCAATGCCACCGTGGCCACGGTCGGCGCCTGGCCCGCTGGCGTCACGCTCGATCCGGACACCGGCGTCGTCAGCACCACGGCGGCCACGCCAGCAGGCGTGCACACGCTGAACTACAAGCTGTGCGACCGCGCCACGCCCACGCCCAATTGCCAGGACAGCACGATCACGCTGACGGTCTCGGCAACGCCTGTGGCCGCTGCGGACGACATCCGCCCGCAGGCACTGCCTGCTGGCACGGAGGGCATCGTGGTGGACAACATCGTCCAAAACGACACCATCAATGGCCAGCCCGCCACGCTGGGCACCGGCGGCAATGCCACGGTCTCCATGGTGGGGACTTGGCCTGCGGGCATCACGCTGAATACGAACACGGGCGAAGTGCGCATGGCCGCATCGGTGCCTGCAGGCAGCTACACGCTGCAATACCAGTTGTGCGATCGCAGTACACCTGCCCAGTGCGTGCAGGCTGCGATCCGCTTCACGGTGAGTGCTGGCCCAGCGCCAGTGCCCGGCAATGCCACGCCCGTACCCACCCTGGGCCATTGGATGCTGTGGCTGCTGAGCCTGGCCACGGCCGCCCTGGGGCTGGGCCGCCTGCGCCGCTCCTGAAAGACTTGAGGGTCTGCTGACCAGCCCGCGCACGCCAGCCATGGCGGCGTGGGCTTTTTGCTGGCCAACGCGCCAAGGCCAAGGGCCGGCACTCAGCGCGTCACCGGCGTTAAGGCGCGGCCGGTTTCGAAGAAGGCCATCAGGTTGTCGGCAGCCAGCTGGGCCATGGCCAGGCGCGTGCGCCTCGAAATGCGCGCGCAGTTGCTGCAGCACTTCGTTGAAGGTGGGCTGTGGCCACCAGCACCCGTGGTTTGCTTGCAGGGGCCATGTGTGCGCCCAAGACTTTGAACAGGCTCTTACAGATACCAGAGCAAGGTCTGCAGCATGAACAGCGGCGTGAGGATGCACACGGCCCAGGCCACGTAGCCGAAGAAGCTGGGCATGGGCACGCCACGGTGTTCGGCGATGGCCTTGACCATCAGGTTCGGGGCGTTGCCGATGTAGCTCAGCGCGCCCATGAACACGGCCCCGGCGGAGATGCCCGTCAGGGTGGCAGCCAGCGTGGTCGTGAGCGTCTGGGCATCGCCGCCGGCGGAATTGAAAAACACCAGGTAGGTCGGCGCATTGTCCAAAAAACCGCTGAGCACGCCGGTGGCCCAGAAGTACATGGCCGGGATGGGCTGGCCATCGGCGCCGGTGACGGCCCGGACCACGGGCGCAAACGGGCCATGCACGCCCGCCTGCAGCATGGCGATGACCGGGATGATGGTCAGGAAGATGCCGGCAAAGAGCTTGGCAACCTCCAGCATCGGTTCCCAATTGAATTGATTGGACTCATGGATGTGGCGCGCCGTGAGCTTGAGCGAGGCCAGCGTGATGCCGACAAAGCCCAGATCGCGCAGCAGACTTTGCAGGCCGACCTCCGTGCCCATGATGTCGAAGGTGATGCCCGGCTTCCAGATGCCGCTCATCAGCACCAGCGCGACAATGCCAGTCAGCCAGATGAAGTTTGCGCCACCTTCAATGCGCAGGCTTTCACTGTCGGTGGGCGTAGGGTCGAAGCGCGAGCGGCCCTCGGTGCGGTAGAACCAGCTGTCGAGCAGATAAAAGATCACCAACAGCGCCACCACCAGGAACAACGTCTCTGACCAGATGTGCTGCATGGTCCAGAAGAACGGCACCCCCTTGAGAAAGCCCAGGAACAACGGGGGATCGCCCAAGGGCGTGAGCGAGCCGCCGATGTTGGAGACCAGGAAGATGAAGAACACCACCACATGCACCCGATGCTTGCGGTCATCGTTGGCGCGCAGCAGCGGGCGGATCAGCAGCATGGAAGCGCCCGTGGTGCCCATGAGGCTGGCCAGTAGCGTGCCCAGCGCCAGGATGGCAGTATTGAGCGCCGGGGTGCCGCGCAAGTTACCGCGCAGATAGATACCGCCCGAGACGGTGAACAAAGCCGTCAGCAACAGCACGAAAGGGATGTACTCGGCCAGCAGCGCGTGTACCACATTGGCCAGTGCAGCATGCCAGCCATGGACCACGGCAAAGGGCAGCAAAAAGGCCAAGGCCCAGGCCGCTGTGATTTTGCCGTAATGACCGTGCCAAAGCCTGGGCGCCAGCAGCGGCAGGATGGCGATGGACAGCAATACGCCGGCAAACGGCACACCCCACCACAAACCCAGTGCTGCGCCATCCAGGCTGGCTGCTTGCACGGCACCGGGCAGCAAAGCCCAGCAGGCCAGCAGCCAGCAAAGCAGGCGTGCACCCAGCGCCCGAGCGGTATCGGACCTGGGGGCGCACTGGGAGCGGCGGGCAAATGGCAAAGGCGTCAGGGGCAGTGAAGCTGGCATGTGTATGTTTTTTCTCTGGCCCCGCAGGGCTCGCAGGCAAGGCGGCCGCCTTGCAAAAAAAGCCCGGCAAGCCGGGCGTGATGTAGGAAATGGCGGGTAAGAATCTCGAACTAGTTCAACTCTTCCTTGCGCAGGCGCACGACCGAGCCCAACACTGTGGGCAGGCCCTGGATTTTTTCCAGTGCCTCATTCATCGTGCCCTCGCGCGTGCGATGCGTAAGGATGATGAGGTCCGTCTGATCTGCGCCCTCACCCAGCAAGTCGTCCGATTCACGCTGCAGCATGGCGTCGATACTGATGCCATGCTCGGCGAGGATGGTGGTGATGCGCGCCAGCACGCCAGGCTCGTCGAGCACGCGCGCGCGCAGGTAGTAGCTGGTGATGACTTCCTCGATCGGCAGCACCGGCAGGCTACCCTGCGCGGCCTCCAGGCTGGCGGACTGAAAGCCCAGCACTGGCGTGTAATGGCTGGGATCAGCGCCATACAAGCGGGCGATGTCCACCAGATCGGCGATCACCGCGCTGGCCGTGGGCTCGGAGCCTGCGCCTTGGCCGTAGTACAGCGTGGTGCCCAGCGCATCGCCATTGACGACGACGGCGTTCATCGCCCCTTCCACGCTGGCCAGCAGGCGGCGCGTGGGCACCAGTGCCGGGTGTACGCGCAGCTCGATGCCCTTGTCCGTGCGGCGGGTCACGCCCAGCAGCTTGATGCGGTAGCCCAGTTGCTCGGCGTATTGGATGTCGGTTTTCTCCAGCTTGGTGATGCCCTCGACATGGGCCTTGTCGAACTGCACCGGCACGCCGAAGGCGATGGCGCACATCAGCGTGGTTTTGTGGGCCGCATCGATGCCCTGGATGTCGAAGGTCGGATCGGCCTCGGCGTAGCCCAGGCGCTGGGCCTCCTTGAGCACGGTGGCAAAGTCCAGCCCCTTGTCGCGCATTTCCGAGAGGATGAAGTTGGTCGTGCCGTTGACGATGCCGGCCACCCAGTTGATGCGGTTGGCCACCAGCCCTTCGCGCAGCGCCTTGATGATGGGGATGCCACCGGCCACGGCGGCTTCGTAGGCGACGATCACGCCCTTGCGAGCCGCAGCGGCGAAGATTTCCGCGCCATGCACGGCCAGCAATGCCTTGTTGGCGGTAACGACGTGCTTGCCCGCCTCGATGGCGGCCAGCACCAGGGTTTTGGCAATGCCATAGCCGCCGATGAGCTCGATCACCACATCCACATCGTCGCGCGCCACGACTTGGGCGGCATCGCTGACGACTTCCACGTCATCACCGACGATGCTGCGCGCGCGCTGGGTGTCCAAATCGGCCACCACGGTAATGGCGATCTCCCGACCAGCGCGGCGGCTGATTTCTTCCTGATTGCGTTTGAGAACCGTGAATGTGCCGGCGCCAACGGTGCCGATGCCCAGCAGGCCTACTCGGATGCGAGTCATGTGTGAAAAAGATGGAGAGAAAAGAGAGGAAATCGGGCAGTGGGCGCTGTGGCCCATCAGGCGGATGACGTTGCAGATGCCTTGCCCGCTGTAGGGTGGCCCGCATGCAGCCTACTGTTCTTGCGCTCGCGCACGGTTTTCAGAAAGCGGGCGATGCGTTCGATGGCCTCGCGCAAGTCGGGCTCGTGTGGCAGAAAGACGATGCGGAAATGGTCGGGGTGGGGCCAGTTGAAGCCCGTGCCCTGCACCAGCATGACGCGCGTTTCCTTGAGCAGCTCAAGAAAGAACAGGCGGTCGTCGGTGATCGGATAGACCTGCAGATCCAGCTTGGGAAACATGTACAGCGTGGCCTGGGGCTTGACGCAGCTGACGCCCGGGATGGCGCTGATGAGCTCGTAGGCCAGATCGCGCTGACGCCTCAGGCGCCCGCCCTCGCCGGTGAGCTCATTGATGCTCTGGTAGCCGCCCAGCGCAGTCTGGATGGCCCATTGCCCAGGCACGTTGGAGCACAGCTTCATGTTGGCCAGCATGTCCAGGCCCTCGATGTAGTCGCGCGCGCAGCCCTTGTCGCCCGAGACCACCATCCAGCCTGCGCGATAGCCGCAGGAGCGATAGCTCTTGGACAGTGAGTTGAAGGTCAGCGTCAGCACGTCGCTGCTGAGGCTGGCCAGCGCGGTGTGCGTGTGCCCGTCGTAGAGCACCTTGTCGTAGACCTCATCGGAGAGGATGACCAGACCGTGCTCGCGCGCGATCTCCACAATGCCCAGCAGCGTCTGCAGTGAATAGATGACGCCCGTGGGGTTGTTCGGGTTGATGACGACGATGCCCTTGGTACGCGGCGTGATCTTGCTGCGGATGTCGTCCAGATCGGGCTCCCAGTTGTTGGCCTCGTCGCACAGATAGTGCACCGGCGTGCCGCCCGAGAGGTTGGTCACCGCCGTCCACAGCGGGTAATCCGGCGCGGGCAGCAACAACTCATCGCCATCGTCAAGCAAGGCATTGGTAGCCATGGCGATCAGCTCGCTGGCGCCATTGCCCAGGTAAATATCGTCAAGCGTCACGCCGGCAATGCCTTGGCGCTGGGTCTCATGCATGACGGCCTTGCGCGCGGCAAAAATACCCTTGCTGTCCGAGTAGCCTGCCGATGCCGGCAGGTTGCGGATCATGTCCTGCTGCACTTCCTCCGGAGCATCGAAGCCAAACGGCGCCAGATTGCCGATGTTGAGCTTGATGATCTTCTGGCCCTCGTCCTCCATGCGCCGCGCCTCATCGACGATCGGCCCTCGGATGTCGTACAGCACATTGGCCAGCTTGGCGGATTTGTGAATGGGTTTCATGACAGTGTGATTCAGGTGCCGCACCCGGCATCGGCAGGCCGCGCAACCAACGGCGCCCTGCCCTGGCGCCGCCCCAAGCAGGCCGGCGCAAAATCGTAAAACCTATAATTTGAACACAGATGGCCCGGCCCCCGGGCCGATTTTGCGCACTCTTGCCATGGGCCTGTGGCAGCCGCTGCAGCCAACACCGCCATGAAACTTCACGCCGATCTGCCCCTTGCCAGCTCCATCATCGCCTACGGCGACGGCTGGCTGCAGCTGCCCCAAGAACGGCTCGAGCACAGCCTGCTGCTCAGCGGCGAAGGCTGGCATCAGCCCTGGGCCTGCCCCCGCTTCGACGCTTTACAGCAAGCGCATCTGCAGGCCTTGGCCGATGCTGCCCGTCAGCACCAGGCCCAGGTCGTATTGCTGGGCAGCGGCGCACGCACCCGCTTTCCCGCCACGGCATGGCTGCGCCCATTCATCACGCAACAGTTGGGGCTGGAGGTCATGGACACAGCGGCCGCCTGCCGCACCTTCAATATCCTAGTCGGTGAAGGCCGCCGAGTGCTCGCCGGATTGATTCTCGAACGCAGCGCCGAGTCGATATAGGCTTTCTCAGGCGCAATGTCGCGGCGATGCCAATCGCGAATGCGCTACAATCGCAGGTTGCGCCGGGCCTGCAAATGCAGGTTGTGGCAACTGCAAGCGAAACCAGCAACCAGAGAAAGAGCAACAAGAAGATTTGACTGCAAGGGCGTCACGGGATCGGGCAACAACCACCCTCTGAATGGTTTGCTTGGCTTGACCCCTTTGGCGCAAGGCCTGCCCCACCGGCAAGCCCTTTTGCCTTGGCACTTTGGCCAGCCACAGCCTCGCGGCGCCCGTGGCTTTCGGCTGAGCAAATCCCCTTGAGCACAAACTGCACAGCCTAGTGCCCATTGGCTGTGCCTGCACTGGTTGCTGTCCGCCTGCATGCGCCGCTTCTTGCATGGCAGCGACTTGCTGCAGCGAAATCGTCAAAAACGCCGAAATGCGCCGTTGCATTTTTTGCAGAATGCGCATCTTTGCGGGCTGCTTTTGGGTTGTCAAGCTTTTTTTGCAATTTCGCGCACGGTTCGACATGTTTCAACGACACCTTGGGTTTGCCTTGGTGTGGCCTGCCCTGTTTTACCGTTGTAAGGCAGCGCAGCCGCGCCGCTGCAATTCCCAGCCCTAGACTGAGAGACACTTATACATATGGCGATCGTTGTCAATAAGCCTCTTCCTGAGTTTGAAGCCAGCGCAACTGGTGGTGTGACGGTGAGCAACACCTCACACAATGGCCAGATCATGATTCTTTACTTCTACCCCAAGGACAATACGCCCGGCTGTACCACCGAGGCCATGCAGTTTCGCGACAAGTACGACAAATTCACAAAGCTCGGCGCGGTGGTGTTTGGCGTCTCGCGCGACAACATGAAATCGCACGATGGCTTCAAGGAAAAGCTGGAGTTGCCCTTTGAGCTGATTGCCGACACCGAGGAGAAGATGTGCCATATGTTCGGCGTGGTCAAAAACAAAATCATGTATGGCAAGAAGGTCAAGGGCATCGAGCGCAGCACCTTTTTGGTAGCCCCGGACGGCACGCTGGCGCAGGAGTGGCGCGGCCTGAAGGTGCCCGGTCACGTAGACGAAGTGCTCAAGGCCGTCAAGGCCCTGAAGAAAGCCTCTGAAAAACAAGCCGCATAAACCCTCCATCAGGCTTCAGAGCCCCCTCTCCCCCCTTCAACCATAAGCAAGACCATCATGTCCCTGAGCAAAGTCCCCGCCGGCAGCAAGGCCCCGGAAGTGTTCAACGTCATCATTGAAATTCCGCAGAATGCCGACCCGATCAAGTACGAGGTCGATAAGGAAACGGGCGCAATTTTTGTCGACCGCTTCATCAATACGGCCATGTTCTATCCGGCCAATTACGGCTACGTGCCGCAAACGCTCTCTGGCGACGGCGATCCAGTGGACGTGCTGGTGCTCACCCCCTATCCGCTGCAGCCTGGCGTGGTCGTGCCCTGCCGCGCGCTGGGCATGTTGCGCATGGAAGATGAGTCCGGCGTCGATGCCAAGGTGCTGGCTGTGCCAACGGAAAAAATCCTGCCGGCCTACGCCCACATGAAGAGCATTGCCGACGTCAACGAGGGCACGCTCAATGCCATCAGTCATTTCTTCGAGCACTACAAGGATCTGGAAAAAGGCAAATGGGTCAAGGTCTTGGGCTGGGCCGGCATTGATGAAGCCCACAAGGAAATCAGCGACGGCATCGCCAACGTGAAGTGATTGCATCGTCGGGCTTGAACAGGCCCGCCGTCAACCGTCAAAAAACAAGCCGGTGGCGCTGCACACGCCCACCGGCTTTTTTGTGTTCGCCCCAGCCTTCAGAGCCTGTTCAAACCAAGGTCATGACACGCGCCAGACCGCCGGAGCAGCCCGCGATCTTGGAGACCGCAACCACCAGCGTGGCCCCCGCGGCCGGAACTTGCTCCAGATTGCTGATGGCCTCCAGGCCCCAGCGCCCCGATGGCAGCCACATGCGATGGGCGGCGAAGTCTGCCGAGGCGCCATAGTCCAGCGACAAGGTGTCCACGGCAATCCCCACCGCCTGGGAGTTTTCCATCAGGTACTGCACGGCATCGGGATGAAAACCCGGAAAGTGCATCACGCCCGCCTCGTCGGCGTTGCGAAAGCGCTCAGTCGCAGCCAGCTTGTCCCAGCCTGACATCATGGCCACGCAGGCTTGGGGCGGCAGCGGGCCGTGCTTGGCTTCCCATGCCTGAATATCCTCGGGCGTGAGCTGCGCGTCGGCATTGGCAGCGGCGCGCTCACGGATATCCACCACGCACAAGGGCACGACCAGATTGCCTATGGGAATTTCAGCAATCGACTGCCCATCGGCGCTGAAGTGCAGCGGCGCATCCACATGTGTGCCGATGTGCTCGTGCAAACGCAGCTCACTGAGGTTGAAGCCATGTTCTTCAAATTGGTAGCGCGCCTGACGAAACAGCTCTTGCTGGCCGAAAAAAGTCGGGAAGTCCTCGTCCAGCACATGGGTCATGTCCACCACCATTTCATGGCCGCTGCGCAGCGCCGCCGGGGCCTGAGCCACCTGGGCATCGACCTCTGCCTGGCTGTGGCGCCCTTGCGCCAACATTTGTTTCTTGACGGTTTCGATGACGCACGCATGGCACATGGCAACTCTCCTTGTCGCTGAATGTTCCCTGCTTCTTGGCAGGCTGGGAATACAGTGTGCCTGCCCCTTACCGACTTTGCCATAGATGCTTATACCGAAGCGCACATGTGCGCGCACAGGCCGTAGCGGCTGCGCATCACAGCGCATGCAGCAAATCTTCGGCCGTCAAGCGCCTCCCCCAGCCGACAGCCCCTCCACGCTCCAAGGCTCGCTGCGCCGCCTGGCCGTGCAGCCAGACTGCCGCGCAGGCTGCCGCCAATGCTGGCGCGCCTTGGGCCAGCCAGGCCGCCACCATGCCGGCCAGCACATCGCCCGTGCCACCCGTGGCCAGCTCAGGCGGCGCATTGCTGTTGATGAGCACGCGGCCATCGGGCGCTGCAATCACGGTATCGGCTCCTTTGAGCACTAGCACAGCCTGGGCCAGGCGCGCGGCCTGCGCGGCCCGCTCGGGCTTGCTGCCAGTCAGCTCAGGAAACAGCCGGGCAAACTCGCCCTCGTGCGGCGTCAGCACCGCTGTGGCGGCCCGGTTGGCCGCCAGGGCCTGGAACAACGCCTGCGGCTCCTGCGCGAAAGCCGTCAGCGCATCGGCATCCAGCACCAAAGCCTTGCCGCGCTGCGCTGCAGCCAGCACGGCCTGACGCGTCAGCGCCTGCACCCCGGCGCCCGGGCCGATGACACAGACCTGGGCGCGCACATCGTCCAGCAGCGCGCCCAGCTGTTGCGCATCGGCAAAGGGCTGCACCATGCTGGCCTGCAGCGCCTGGGCATAGACGGGCCAGACCGTCTGCGGCGCCAACACCGTCACCAGTCCGGCGCCGCTGCGCTGCGCTGCCTGGGCGCACAGCCGCGCCGCGCCAGTCAACCGCGCCCCGCCCAGCACCAGCACATGGCCGCGCTGGTATTTGTGGCCCTGCGCCGCCGGCTGCGGCAGCAGCCCCTGCCACAGGCTGGGCACATTGCGCCACAGCCTGGGCGCGGGCTGGATCGGCACATCGTCCGCAATGCCGATGTCGGCCAGCACCAGCTCGCCGCACAGTGCGCGGCCCGGGTACAGCCAGTGCCCAGGCTTGGCGCGAAAGAAGCTCACCGTCAGCGCCGCAGCGGCCACCGGCCCCTGCGGCTGGCCGCTGGCGCCATCCAGGCCACTGGGCACGTCCACCGCGCACACCGGCAGGCCGCTGGCAGCCAGTTGCTGCACCAGATCGGCGGCCAGGCCATCGAGCGGCCGGCACAGGCCAGCGCCGAACAGCGCATCAATGGCGATGTCGCACTGCGCGGGGTTGAAGGCTGCGACCTCCTCGGTCTGCCCCTGCCATTGGCTGGCGGCCCAGGCCGCATCGCCGCGCAAGCGCTCAAGCTGACCGAGCAGAAACACGCGCACCGGCCAGCCCCGCTCGCTCAACCACTGCGCCGCCACAAAACCATCGCCGCCGTTGTTGCCCGGCCCGCACAGCACGGCCACGCGGCAGGGCTGCCAGCGCCTGGCCACGGCCAGCGCCACGGCCTGCCCGGCGCGGCGCATCAGCTCGATGCCGGGCACGCCACTGGCGATGGTGGCGGCATCGGCCTGGCCCATTTGCGCCGGCGTCAGCAGCAACTGCCGGTGATGGCGCTGCCGCGTGTTGGGTTGCGGCGCGGCATCGGCCAAGGGGCTGGGCTGCGCGGCCAGGCTGCGCGGTGGTATATGGCTCATGCAAATTTCCTTTGCCCTGGCGGGCGTTGGCGCACAGAAGGCTCTAAGAGCCTGTTCAAAGTCTTGGCGCGAGCGGGCAAAAAGTGGCTTGGAATGGGCTGCAAGGCGCAAAACGCAGCCATAGCTGGGGCTATGGCGAGGTTTTGCAACGCAGCAGGCCGCCCAAATCCACTTTCTTGCCAGCCGTGCAGAGGCTTTGAACAGGCTCTAAGATCGCGCGCCATGCTGCTGCTCACTATTTTTTCGTTCGTACTGTATTCGATCGCCTGCACCATCGCCGGCGCTTGCCTGCTGCGAGTGCTGCTGCAAGCGCAGCGCATCAGCTTCAGCAACCCACTGGGCCAGCTGCTGCTGGCGCTGACGGACTGGCTGGTGCGCCCGGCGCGCCGCGTGCTGCGCCCGCAGGGCCGTTGGGATTGGCTGACGCTGCTGCTGGCCTACGCCGTGCTGCTGGCGCACTGGCTGCTGATGTGGCTGCTGCAGCGACTGCTGTGGGCCGGCAACCTGCCTTTGAATCTGATTGCGCTGGCGCCACTGCAGGCATTGTTCTCGCTGCTGCGCTTGGGCCTGTACCTGGCGCTGGGCATCTTGCTGCTGTACGTAGCGCTGTCCTGGCTTCTGCCAGGACATTGGCTGCACAGCCTGAGCGAGCGCCTGTGCGCCCCCTGGCTGGCCCCGCTGCGCCGCCTGCTGCCCACGGCCGGCGGCATCGATTTCTCGCCCATGGCCCTGGGCCTGCTGCTGGCCATCGCCCTGATGGTGCTGAGGTGGCTGGAGTTCTCAATCATTGCCCCCGCCTTGTTCAGCCAGCCGCTGCCCAGACTTGCCATCCCTTTTGGATGATGCGCACGTCAAGCCATTTTTTTTGCCACTCCCCCCGATCCATCAAAACTGCCATGCAATTTCTCCACACCATGCTGCGCGTGGGCGATCTGCAACGCTCCATCGACTTCTACACCCAGGTCATGG
This sequence comes from Vandammella animalimorsus, assembly GCF_002288875.1. Lineage (NCBI taxonomy): Bacteria > Pseudomonadati > Pseudomonadota > Betaproteobacteria > Burkholderiales > Comamonadaceae > Vandammella > Vandammella animalimorsus. The sequence goes on from NZ_NTBH01000001.1 coordinate 446,816, forward strand.
GCATGCAGCTGCTGCGCACTTCCGAAAACCCCGAATACCGCTACACCCTGGCCTTTCTCGGCTTCGGGGGCGGCAACCCGGCCCAGGCCGAGCTGGAGCTGACCTACAACTGGGGCACCGAGCGCTACGAGATGGGCACGGCCTACGGCCACATTGCCCTGGGCGTGCCCGATGCCTACGCCGCCTGCGAGCGCATCCGTCAGGCCGGCGGCAAGATCACGCGCGAGCCCGGCCCGGTCAAGGGCGGCACCACCGTCATCGCCTTCGTGGAAGACCCGGACGGCTACAAAATCGAATTGATAGAAAGAAAAAATGCCCAGGCCGCTGGCGGGGGCCTGCGATGAGCGCCACGCCCAGCCATCAGCCGCCGCCCCAGGCCCCGCAGAGCGCCGGCCTGGACCTGGCCGCCATGCGCCAGAACTACACCCTGGCCGAGCTGTGCGAGCAGCAGGCCCCGGCCGAGCCGGCAGCGCTGTTCGATGCCTGGCTGCAGCAAGCCGTGCAGGCCCAGCTGCACGAGCCCAATGCCATGACGCTGGCCACCGTGGGCAGCGACCTGCGCCCCAGCGCGCGCATCGTGCTGCTCAAGGGGCATGACGCGCGCGGCCTGGTCTGGTTCACCAACTACCACAGCCGCAAGGGGCAGGAGCTGGCCGGCAACCCGCAGGCCGCGCTGCTGTTTTACTGGGGCCCGCTGCAGCGCAGCGTGCGCATTGAAGGCGTGGTGGAACAAATCGATGGCGAAGACAGCGCCAGCTACTTCGACAGCCGCCCGCTGGCCTCGCGCATTGGCGCCCTGGCCAGCCCGCAAAGCCAGCCCGTGGCCAGCCGCCAGGCGCTGGATGAGGCCTTCGCCCGCATCGAGGCCGAGCTTGCCGCCAGCGGCCAGGCGCCGCAGCGCCCGCCCTTCTGGGGCGGTTACCGGCTGCGGCCCAGCTACTGGGAGTTTTGGCAAGGCCGCAGCGGCCGACTGCACGACCGCATTGCCTACCTGCGCCCAGCGCAGGGCGATGGTGCAGCCGCCTGGCAACGCCAGCGGCTGGCGCCCTGATGCGTTGCGCCTCTGTTCAAAGTTCACATTGAAATTGAAGCCCTCGCAGCAAAAACCCATATGCCCAACTGCCCCACCAACGCAAACGCCCCGGCCCAGCTGCACATTCGCGAAGCCACGCCGCAGGATTGCGCCTTGATCCTGCGCTTCATCCGTGAGCTGGCGCGCTACGAAAAGGCGGAACAGGCCGTGCAGGCCAGCGAAGCACAGTTGCAGCGCACGCTGTTTTGCGCGCAGCCTGCGGTGTTCGCGCTGATCTTGCAGGCCGGCAATGAGCCTATCGGCTTTGCCATCTATTTCTTCAACTACTCGACCTGGCAGGGCCGCCACGGCCTGTACCTTGAAGACCTGTACGTCACGCCCGAGGGGCGCGGCCTGGGCGGCGGCAAGGCGCTGCTGCAGCATCTGGCGCGCATCGCCGTCGAGCGCGACTGCGGCCGCTTCGAGTGGAGCGTGCTGGACTGGAACACCCCGGCGATCGAGTTCTACGAGCGCCTGGATGCCCAGCCGCAGCGCGAATGGCTGCGCTACCGCCTCAGCGGCGCGGCGCTGCAGGCCCTGGCTGACGAGCGCGCTTGAGCCAGCGCCGGCGCTGGCCCAATCACAGCATTGGCGAGAACACCCGCATCGTGGCTTCGGCCAGCTCGCTGGCAAAGCCGATGTCCCGCTGCGCGGGCACGGCGCGCGAGCGGGCCACGTCCTGGCGGAACTGCTCGGCCAGGGCCTGGTTGAAGTGCTCGCAGAACACGGCCACGCCCACTTCGTAGTTCAGGCGAAAGCTGCGGATGTCGAAATTGGCCGTGCCGATGAAGCCAAACTGGTCATCAATCACCAGTGTCTTGGAATGCAGCATGCCGTCGTCGTACTCCCACACCTTCACGCCAGCGGCCACCAGCTCGTCGTAGTAAGAGCGCGCGGCCAGTGTCACCAGGTGTGAGTCGGACTGGCGCGGCACCAACACCTGCACGTCCACGCCACTGAGGGCAGCGCTGGTCAGCGCAGTCTTGGCCGCCGCGCTGGGCACGAAGTACGGCGTAGTCAGCAGCACGCGCTCGCTCGCATCGTGGATGGCCTCGATATAGCAGCGGTGGATGGGCTCGAGCGGGTTGTTGGGCCCCGAGGTCAGCACCTGCACGTTGTAGGGCCCGACGTCGCTGACGGGCAACAAGCTGCGCCAGTCGGGCACCTCCTGCTCCAGCGGGCGGCCGGTGGCATAGACCCAGTCCTCCAAGAACACCACCTGCAGCCAGAAGGCCGGGTTGCCCTGCAGCTGTACGTGCACATCGTGGTAGGCATCGGCGCGGATGCGCTTGTCCTCCTCATCGGTGATGTTCACGCCGCCGGTGAAGGCCAGCGTGCCATCGCAGACCACGATCTTGCGGTGCGTGCGGTAGTTGATGACCGGGCGCCAGCGTCGGCCAAAGCGCGTATCGTGAAAGCGCGCAAACTGCACGCCAGCATCCAGCATGGGCTGCACAAAGCTCTTGCGCAGCCGCTTGGAGCCCAGCGCATCAACCAGCAGCCGCACCTGCACGCCTTCGCGGGCCTTGGCAATCAGCAGATCGCGCAGCCGCGTGCCGGTCTGGTCGGGCTCGAAGATGTAGTACTCCAGGTGCACATGCTGGCGCGCCTGGGCCACGGCCTCGAAGATGGCGTCGAAAGTCTGCGCGCCGCTGTTGAGCAGCTTGACCGATTGCGCGCTGCAGGGGTAAATGCCTGTACTGGCAATGCCCAGGCGCGCCAGCTGCCGCAGGGTGCCCGGCGAGCTGTGCGTGCGCTGCTTGAGCGCCTCCAGATCGCCGCTGACGTAACTGGCCATTTGGTGGCGCAGGCGGCGCATTTGCTGCTTGCGCAGGCGCTGCGGCCCGAACAAATAGAAGATGAAGAAGCCCACATAAGGCAGCAGGGCCAGGGCCAGAATCCAGCCGATGGTGGCCTCCGGCGGGCGCTTTTGCAACACCACCCAGACCACCAGCACCAACACGTACAAACCCCAGGCCGCCGCCAGGGCGGCTATCAACGGGCCCGTCCAATCGAACTGCATCGCATCTTCTCCTCAGAACCGTCGTAGCGCCATCATTGTCACTGGCTGTCAGCGCCAGGGCCATTGTGCGCCAGCCAGCGGCGGTGCACGGCATCAATGGCCTGTGACGGCGGCAGCCCTGGCCAGCCAGCCAGCCCTGCAGGCTGCAGCCGCAGCTGCCATTGGCGCTCTGGCGGCAAGGCGATGGAGTGTGACGCCACGTTGGCAGGCGCTTGCAGCTGCGCCGCCAGCCAGTGGCGCGCATGGGCAGCGCTGGGGTATGGCGCTGCCGCCTGCAGCAGCAGCTCCTGGTCAGCGCCTGTGGGCAAACAGCGGCGCAGATGCGCCGCCACGCACCAGCGCTTGTCCATGTGGCCAGACGCGATGGGCCAGAGCGGCTCCAGTGCGTCGGGCTCGCCCTGTGCGGGCAGCAGGCGCAGCCAGCCAGCCAGCCGAGCGGGCTCGGCCTGCGCCAGAGCCTGGAGCAAGGCCGGGGCCAGGCTGGGGCCCGCCCCTTCCAGGCTCACGAGCGTGAACTGCCGCAGGCCCAGCGCATCCAGCAGCTGCAGCAGGATGCGCACATGGCGGGCCGCATCGTGCCAGGGGCTTTTCTTGGGCTTGTCGCTGCGCCCCCAGCCCACCAGATCGGGGGCCAGCACCGGATAAGCGCCGCGCGGCAAGGCCTGCAGCAGCGGCGCCCACCAGGCGCTCCAGTGCCAGGGCGGGTGCAGCAGCAGCAGCGCCGTGCGCGGCTGGGCCGGTGGGTGATTGGGCTGGCCTTGGGGCAGGCTTTCGGGCCAATATTGGTAGTGCAGGCGCAGGCCCTGCAGCTCGGGTAAAGCGCTGGTGTAGTGGCCGGGCGCGGGGCATGGTGCAAAGCAGGCCTCTGGCGTGCGCAAGGCATCGTCGCGCAGCGGCTGGCTGGCCTGGGCCTGCTGGCGGCGGCGCTGCTGGAAGAATTGCTCCAGCAGCGCCGCGCACTCATCGGCCAGCACGCCGCGCACCAGCTGGGTGTGGTGGTTCAGCCCCGGATGGGCGAACAAATCCAGCACCGAGCCTGCCGCGCCCGTCTTGGGCTCGCTGGCGCCAAAGACCACGCAGGCCAGGCGGGCCTGGAACACCGCGCCGCTGCACATGGCGCAGGGCTCCAGCGTCACGTACAGCGTGCAATCTCCCAGCCGGTGGTTGCCCAGCCGGGCCGCGCCTTCGCGCAGCGCCAACATTTCGGCATGGGCGCTGGGGTCGGCCAACTGGCGCGTGCGGTTGTGGTTGCGCGCCAGCAGCTGGCCATCGCGCACCAGCACCGCGCCCACAGGCACCTCGCCTTCGGCGGCGGCCTGCTCTGCCTCGGCCAGGGCCAGGCGCATCCAGTGCGCGTGCCCGGCATCGGGCATGGCGGCAGCGCTGGGCGAAGGCATGGGCACGGGAATGGGCGAATTCATTGCACCAAGGCCCGCAGGCTGCTGCTGACCGAGCGACGCAGAATGCCGCGCAGCCCCCACCAACCGGCCAACAAGGCCAGCAGCGCGCCGGCCACGGCGCTGAGCAGGGGCGCCCACAGCGGCCAGCGCCAGGTGAAGTCAAATACGTAATGCGCCAGCGCCCAGGCGATGGCGATGGCCGCCACGCTGGCCAGCAGCCCGGCCAGCGCGCCCACGCCAGCCAGCTCGGCGCGCTGCACGCGCCGCAGCAGCGCGGCGCTGGCGCCCATGGCGCGCATGATGGTGTATTCGCGCGCGCGCTCCTCGCGCGTGGCGGTCACAGCCGCAAACAGCACCACCATGCCGGCGGCCAGCGCAAAGCCAAACAGCAACTCCACAGCGCGGCTGACCTGGCCCAGCACCTGCTGCACCTGCTGCAGCGTGGCCGAGAGGTCGATGTTGGTGATGTTGGGAAACTGCCGCACCAGCGCGTTGTCAAAGCCCGGCGTGGCCGGCGCCCGGTAGGCGCTGAGGTAGCTCACAGGCAGGCCCGGCATTTCCGCCAACGGGAACAGCACAAAGAAGTTGGCGTTCATGCTCGCCCAATCGACCTTGCGCACCGAGGTCACCTCGGCCTCGTGCGGCAGGCCGCCGATGTCAAAGCGCAGCCGGTCGCCCAGCGCAATGCCCAGGCGCTGGGCAATGCCCTCTTCGATGCTCAGGCCCTGGGCCTGGCCGGGCAGCCAGCGCCCGGCCACGATCTGGTTGTCGCGCGGCAGCTCGGTGCTGTGGCTGAGGTTGAACTCGCGCTCGACCTGGCGGCGCGCCTGTTCATCGGCGTAGTCGCTGGCGCGCACGGCGCGGCCATTGATGGCCATCAGCCGACCGCGCACCATGGGGTACCACTGGTAGTCGCGCACCCCGGCCTGCTGCAAGGCCTGACGGAAGGCCTGCGCCTGCTCGGGCTGGATGTTGATGACGAAGCGGTCGTTGGCCTCGGCCGGCGTGGCCTGGCGCCAACTCTGGATCAAATCGGTGCGCAACAGCACCAGCAGCACCAGCGCCAGCAGGCCCACCGCCAGGCTGCCGACCTGCAGCACGGCAAAGAACGGCCGCGACGCCAGCTGGCGCGTGGCCAGCATCAGCCAGCGCGGCGCCTTGCCCTCACGCACCCCCCAGCGCAGCAGCTTCAGGGCCAGCGCTGCCAGCGCAGCAAACAGCAGCAATGCCAGGGCAAAGCCGCCCACAGCGATGGCGCCCAGACGCCAATTGCCGCTGACCAGAAACAGCAGCACGGCAAAGCCGGCCAGGCCGGCGAGCACCACGCTGCGCGATGCCCCCTTGAGCCCGCCCAGATCGCGGCGCAGCACGCGCAGCGGCGGCACCTGCGCCAATTGCAGCACCGGCGCCAGGCCAAAGGCCATCAGCAGGCTCAAGCCCATGCCCAGGCCCAACAGCACCGGCCAGGCGCTGGCCGCTGGCAGCTGCACCTGCAGCAGATCGGCCAGCATGTGCACGAACAGGGCATGCACGCCATAGCCCAGCGCCACGCCCAGCAGGCTGGCCAGCACAGCGGCCACGGCGAACTCCACCAGATAGGCGGCCATGATGGCGCGCTGGCTCAGGCCCAGCACGCGCCACAGCGCGGCTGCGTCGAGGTGGCGCTGCGCGAAGGAGCGCGCCGCCAACGCCACGCCCACGGCCGAGAGCAGCGCCGAGAGCAAGGCCACCAGGCGCAGAAAGGATTCGGCGCGCTCGAGCGTGCGCTGCATCTGCGGGCTGCTGCCCTCCAGCGTCAGCAGGCGCAGGCCGCGCTGTGTGCCTGCATCGAGCAGCGCCTGCATTTGGCGCTCGAAGCGCTGCACCGCGCTGTCGGCCTCACCGGCTACCAGCAGGCGCCAGTTCAGGCGGCTGGCCGGCTGCACCAGAGCCGTGGCTTCGAGCTGCGCCATGCCGATCATGACGCGCGGGGCAAAGTTCAGAAAGCCAGCGCCACGGTCGGGCTCCTGCGCGATCACGCCGCTGACGACAAAAGCCGCATCGCCCAAGTGCAAGGTATCGCCCAGGCCGATTTCCAGATTGGCCAGCAGCGCCGCATCGGCCCAGGCCTGGCCGGGCGGCGGGCCGCCGGCGACCGCCTGCCCAGCGGCGGCCAGCGCCGCAGGTGTGGTCTGTGCATCCCATTGCCGGGCAATGCGCAGCGCGCCGCGCAGCGGGTAGGCCGGCTCCACGGCCTTGAGCGAAACCAGCCGGCTGGCGCCACCCTGGGCATCGTCGGCGCGCGCCATGGTGGGAAAAACCACCGTCACGGCCGTTTGCAGGCCCAGCGCCTGGGCCTGCTGGCGCCAGGCTGGCTCGATGCCGTGGTCGCTGGCCAGCACGGCATCGGCAGCCAGCAGTTGGCGCGCATCGCGCTGCAGGCCGGCCTGCAGCCGGTCGGCAAAAAAAGCCACGGCGCACAGCGCCGCCACAGCCAGCAGCACGGCCAGCAGCAGCACCGTCAGCTCACCGGCGCGCCAATCGCGCTGCAGGCTTTTCAGGCCCAGGGCCACTGAGCGCATGGCCGGGCTTGGGCTTGGGCTTGAAGTCGTGCCGGGTGCGATGTGGCGCACATCAGGCGATTGGGAGGTTTCCATCGGACAAACCCTTTGCGGGCGGCATGGGGCGGCGCTTCGCGCCCCGGGCATTGTTCAGCATGGCGCGCATGAGCGCATGGGAGCATGAGGACATGCAAAGACGCACAGCGGCGTGCGGTGCGCCCGGCATGCCATGGCCTGGGCGCGCAAACCGGCTCACCGCAATTGCGGGCCCTGGGCGCGCAAGGCCTGGGCCGCCTCTTGCCCCAGGCTGCTGCCCAGGGCGTGGCCTGCCGTGCTGCCCAGCTGGCGCACCAGCTTGTCGGCCAGGCTCTTGCGCTGCGTGTAATCAACAATCTTGTCTTGCTTGACCACGTCTCGGGCCACGGAGTACACCGAGCCCGTGCCATCGGCCAGGCCCAGCTCGATGGCCTGTTCGCCCGTCCACACCAGGCCGCTGAACAGCTCGGGCGATTCCTTCAGGCGCGCGCCGCGCCCTTCGTGCACCACGGCGATGAACTGCGCATGGATCTGGCGCAACATGGTCTTGGCGTGGGCCACGTCGGCCGGATCCTGCGGGCTGAAGGGGTCGAGAAAGCCCTTGTGTTCGCCGGCCGAGAGCAGGCGACGCTCGACGCCCAGCTTGTCCATGGTGCCGGTAAAGCCAAAGCCGTTCATCAGCACGCCGATGCTGCCGACCATGCTGGCCTTGTCCACATAGATACGGTCAGCGGCCACGGCCACGTAATAGGCCGCCGAGGCGCCCAGCTCGCCGATCACGGCGTACACCGGCTTGCTGTGCTTGGCCTTCAGGCGCAGGATTTCGTCGCGCAAAATGCCGGCCTGCACCGGGCTGCCGCCGGGGGAGTTGATCTGCAGCAGCACGGCCTTGGCATTGGGCGCCTCGAAGGCTTTTTGCAGCGAGCGGTAGAGGTTGCCGGCGCTGGCCTCCTCCTCGTCGGCGATCAGCCCTTTGATGCGCACCACGGCCGTGTGGGTCTCGGCCAACGGAGCCTGCAGCACGGTTTTCTGCAGCACGCTCCAGGTGATGAAGCCCAGATAGCCCAGGAAGATCAGCGTGAAGAAAATGCGCCAGCGCCGCGCGGCGCGCTGCTCTTTGATGCTGGCCATGGCCAGCTTTTCCAGCACGCTGCGCTCCCAGTGACCATCGCCGGGGCCGCCCTTGGCGGTTTTTTTCCTCGCGCCATGCGCCTGCGCGGCGGCGGGGTCGATGCCCGGGCGCTCGGCCCAGACGTCGCTGCCGCTACCTGCAGCGGTGGGGGAAGAGGATGGGTCGTACGGTTGCATTCAGAACTCCACGGGTTGGAGCGCGCCTTGCGGGTGCCAGTACACCTGCCCGCCCTGCTCGCTCAGTTCAATCGAGGTCAAAGGCCCCTGGCAAGGCCCGCCGGCGCAAGCGCCGGTGGCCGCATCATAGGCCGCGCCGTGGTGGGCGCAGATCAGCCACTGGCCGCTGTCGTCGAGGAATTGGCCGCGCGGGTAGTCCATCTCCATGGCCACGTGGGTGCAGCGGTTCAGGTAAGCGCGCGGCAGGCCGGCCACGCGCACGGCAAAGGCCTGCTGCTGCTGGCCCTGGTAGCGCACCTCGAACACCACGGCCGAGCCGCCTTCGGCCAGGGCCTGGCTGCTGCACAGCGGCTGCGGGGGCAATGCGCCGGCGCTCATGGGCGGCGCCCCGGCTCGGCGTGTTGCTCCAGCCACTGGCGCAGCACGGCCACGGAGTCGGCCACGGCCAGCGGCGCGAACTGCTGCAGGCCATCGCCAGCATGGGCCCCATAGGCCACGCCCACGCTGGGGCAACCGGCGTTGCGCGCCATTTCCAGATCGTGGCTGGTATCGCCAATCATCAGCAGGCGCGCAGGCGCCACGTCGTGCACCTGCATCAGCTCCTGCAGCATCAGCGGATTGGGCTTGCCGGCGGTTTCGTCGGCGGTGCGCGAGTCGTCGAACAGGCCGTGCAGATCGTGGCTGGCCAGCACGTGGTCCAGGCCGCGGCGGCTCTTGCCCGTGGCCACGGCCAGCAAAAAACCGCGCGCCTTGAGGTTGTGCAACAGCTCCAGCGCGCCGTCGAACAGCACGATCTCGTCCTGCTGCTGCACGTAGTGGTAGCGGTAGCGGCGCGCCAGCTCGGCATAGGCGCTGGGCGGCACATCGGGCGCGGCGCGCGCCAGCGCGCTTCCCAGCTCCATGCCGATGACCCAGCGCGCCTGCTGCTCATCGGGCGGCGTGCCGCCCACGTCGCGAACGGCCTGCTGGATGCAGCGCGCAATCAGCGCGGTGGAGTCGAACAAGGTCCCATCCCAGTCGAAGGCGATCAAGTCCACGGGCCGGGGCCCGGTGTGCAATGCAGCGTTCATGGCAAAGGCAAAAAAGTCGGCCCGCCGCGCTTATGCCTACAGTTGCGGCGGCGGTGGGCAAACTGGGCATTATGCGGCCGGATGCCAGCGCACCCCGCCTGCCGCGATCTACGGCTTGCCCAAAGAGCCATCGCGCCAAGGCTGCGAAAGGCGCTTACATCGGCCCCGTGTCTTCGTGCAGGCTGAGGTTCTCGAAGCGGGTCTGGTCTTTCTGGAAGTACAGGTTCACGGTGCCGGTGGGGCCATTGCGCTGCTTGCCGATGATGATTTCGGCCTGGTTGGGGGCGGTGCTCTTTTCTTTGTTGTAGTAGTCGTCGCGGTAAATGAACATGATGACGTCGGCATCCTGCTCAATGGCGCCCGATTCGCGCAGGTCGCTCATCATGGGGCGCTTGTCGGTGCGCTGCTCGACGCTGCGGTTGAGCTGCGAGAGCGCAATCACCGGGCATTGCAGCTCCTTGGCCAGCATCTTCAGCCCGCGCGAGATCTCGCCCAGCTCGGTGGCGCGGTTTTCGTCCGAGGAGTTGCCCGAGCCGCTCATGAGCTGCAGGTAGTCCACCACGATCAGGCCCAGCTTGCCGCACTGGCGCGCCAGGCGGCGCGCGTTGGCACGCAGTTCGGTGGGCGTCAGCCCCGGGGTTTCGTCGATGTGCAGCGAGACGTTGCGCAGCCGCTCGACCGCCTCGGTCAGGCGCGGCCATTCCTCGTCGAGCAGCTTGCCCGTGCGCAGGCGCTGCTGGTTGATGCGGCCAATAGAGCCAACGATGCGCACCGCCAGCTGCGATGCGCCCATTTCCATCGAGAAGATGGCCACCGGCATGCTCTCGCGCAGCGCCACATGCTCGGCAATGTTGATGGCAAACGCGGTTTTGCCCATCGAAGGGCGCGCCGCCAGCACGATCAGATCGCCCGGCTGCAGGCCGCTGGTCATGCGATCCAGATGACTGAAGCCCGTGGGCACGCCGGTGATGTCGTGCGGGCTTTGCGCCATTTCCTCGACCTGATCCAGCAGGTTGACCACCAGGCCATCGAGCGATTGAAAGCCCTGCTTCATGCGCGAGCTTTCCTCGGCGATGCTGAAGATCTTGGCCTCGGCCTCGTCCAGGATGCGGCCGACCTCGCGCCCCTTGGGGCTGAAGGCGTTGGAGGCGATCTCGTCGCTGGCGGCGATCAGCTTGCGCAGGATGGCGCGCTCACGAATGATTTCCGCATAGCGGCGGATGTTGGCCGCGCTGGGCACGTACTGCGCCAGCGAGTTCAGGTAGGCGATGCCGCCCACTTCCTCGGCCTTGCCGATGCCGCGCAGGTGCTCGAACACCGTCACCACGTCCGCCGGGCGGTCGTTCTCCAGCAACGCGGCGATGGCCTGGAAGATTTGCTGGTGCTCGCTGCGGTAGAAGTCCGACTGCTTGAGCAGATCGGAGACGCGCTCCCAGACCTGGTTGTCCAAGAGCAGGCCGCCAAGCACGCTTTGCTCGGCCTCCACCGACTGCGGCGGCAGGCGCAGATCGGCCACCTGCGGGTCAGCGCCCTGCCCCAGCGGCCCCAGAGGCATGCCGCCGCGCACCGGCTGTTCGGAAAAATCCATCACTTCGACGCCCATGGCGCCACGGCCCTTCTCATCCATTGACTCTCACCATTTCCATGTTGTCCCGCCACGACCGGCGCACCGGCTGCGCGCCGCATCTTACGCAGGCCAGGCGGGGCTGTCACCGCACAAGCCTGTGGATGGGCATGGGGCAAACCGTGCACAAGCTGTGGATAAGCTGTGCCCAAAAGCCCGCCGGCATCACCACACCAACGGCAGGCGACAAAGAAAAAACCGCCTCTTGCGAGGCGGCTTTCAATGGCAGCGGGGCTCGGAGCGCCTGCCCGCTGCACGCAAACACTGTCAGGCACTTTCGCCGTAAACGGCCACGGTGATTTCCACGTCCACGTCGGTGTGCAGGGCCACGACCACGGTGGAATCGCCCACGGTCTTGATTGGGCCTGCCGGCAGGCGCACCTGCGACTTGTGCACCTCATAGCCTTGCTTGACCAGCTCGGCAGCGATGTCCTGGTTGGTCACGGAGCCGAACAGGCGACCGTCCACACCGGCCTTTTGCGACAGGCGCACGGTCTGGCCAGCGAGCTTCTCGCCCAGGGCCTGGGCAGCGGCGAGCTTTTCAGCAGCGGCCTTTTCCAGCTCGGCGCGACGGGCTTCGAACTCGGCCTTGGCAGCGGCGGTGGCGCGGCGGGCGCGGCCAGTGGGGATCAGGAAGTTGCGGGCGTAGCCGTCCTTGACGGTCACGATCTCACCCAGGTTGCCCAGGTTGACGACTTTTTCCAGAAGAATGATTTGCATGGTGTGCTCCGCCTATCTCAGATTTTGTGCTGGTCGGTGTAGGGCAGCAGGGCCAAGAAGCGCGCGCGCTTGATGGCGGTGTTGAGCTGGCGCTGGTAGATGGCGCGCGTGCCGGTCAGGCGGGCGGGGATGATCTTGCCGTTCTCGGCAATGAAATCGCGCAGGGTGTCCACGTCCTTGTAGTCAATTTCTTCCACACCGGCGACGGTGAAGCGGCAGAAACGCTTGCGACGGAAGAGCAGGTTCTGGTTGTTGCGCTTGGGGCGGCGATCTTTATTGAAACGCTTAGGTCCAGCCATGATGGGCTCCTGATGAAATCTTGATAAATAAAGCTGTCTGGGGATGCAAGCTCAAGAAAGCGGTCTCGCCCTCAAGCCTTTTGCTCTGCCTCAGCGGCCTGTGCGCTCTTGCGAGCTTCCTCGCGCTCGACGGTTTTCATCATCGAGGAGGGTGCAGTCTCGGCTTTTTTCTTCTGCACCGTCAGCTGGCGCAGCACGGCATCATTGAAGCGGAAGGCGTGATAGAGCTCGTCCATCACGGCCTGGCCGGCCTCGATGTTCAGGCACAGGTAGTGCGCCTTGGAGAGCTTGTTGATCGGGTAGGCCAGCTGGCGGCGGCCCCAGTCTTCCTCGCGGTGGATCTTGCCGCCGCCTTCGGTGACCATGCTCTTGTAGCGCTCCAGCATGGCTGGCACCTGCTCGCTCTGGTCCGGGTGGATCAGCAAAATGATTTCATAGTGACGCATCGTTGAACTCCCTTGTGGAATGAACTGCCACCCGCAGCGTCAAACAGCGGCTGTGGCAAGGAAACCGCGCATTATACATACGGATCAGCGCATTGCGGCGGCCACGCAGCGCCCTGTCAGCCCCCAGGTCAGCGCCCGCGCAGGAACAGCTGGTCGAGCTCGGCCATGCGCAGCTGGCGCCAGGTGGGGCGGCCATGGTTGCACTGGTCCGAGCGGGGCGTGGCCTCCATCTGGCGCAGCAGGGCATTCATTTCCTCGATGCCCAGCTGGCGGTTGGCGCGCACCGAGCCGTGGCAGGCCATGGTGGCCAGCACCTCGTCGCGCGCGCGCTGCAGCACGGCGCTGCGCTGGGTGGGCGGCGCTGCGGCCAGCGCGCCCTGCCCGTCCGCTGGGCCGCTGGCTGGCGCTGCCTGCATGCCCAGGTCTTCGTGCTGGGCCAATTCACCCAGCACGCTGCGCGCCAGCTCGACGGGGTCGGCCTGGCGCAGCTCAGAAGGGATGGAGCGCACCGCCAGCTGCTGCGCTGCCAGCGGCGTGACTTCCAGACCCAGCTGCACCAGCAACTGGGCGTGCTTTTCTGCCGTGGCCATCTCCAGCGCGGTGGCGGCAAAGGCTGCGGGCAGCAACAGCGGCTGGCTGGGGATGTGGGCGTCGTGCAATGCCTGCTTGAGGCGTTCGTACACGATGCGCTCGTGCGCGGCATGCATGTCCACGATCACCAGGCCGTGCTGGTTCTGCGCCAGGATGTAGACGCCGTGCAGCTGCGCCAGCGCCCGCCCCAGCGGCCACTCGGGCTGCGCCTCGGTCTGGGCTTCAGCCTGCGCTGGCCAGGGCCGAACTGGCTCGTGCAGCGCCAGCGCTGCAGCGCCTGCAGCGGGCATGGCATAGGCGGCAGCGCCCAGCCCCTGGGGCGGCTGGGCCAGGGGCTCTGCCGCCCCAGGGGCTGCGGCCTGCGCATCGCGGCCATCGCCCCACAACGCAGCCAGGGTCTGGCGGGTTTTTTCGATGTCGGCCGCAAAGCCCAGGCGGCGCTGCTGTGCCAGCGGCAAGGGCGATCGCGCCGCCATGGGTTGGGCCATGCCGCCCGGCGCGTCAAGGGCCACGGCGGCATCGATTCCAGCGGCGCCAGCGGGTGGAGCGCCTGCCAGCGCCCGCGAAGGCGCCAGGGCGCGCTCCAGCGCGTGGCGCACGGCGGCGTGTACCACGCGCCCATCGCGAAAGCGCACTTCGATCTTGGTCGGGTGCACATTCACGTCCACCTGCTGCGGGTCGATCTCGACGTAGAGCACGTACACCGGCTGGCGCTGGCCATGCAGCACGTCCTCGTAGGCAGCGCGCGCGGCGTGCGCCAGGGTTTTCTCGCGCACGAAGCGCCCGTTGACGAAGCTGTACTGCTGATCGGCGCGCGCGCGCGAGTGGGTCGGCATGCCGGCGCGGCCATAGACGGCCACGCCCCCTTCCTCATGCGCAACGGGCACGGAATGCGCCATGAACTCCGCGCCCATGATGTCGGCAATGCGGCGCTCCCACTGCGCCGGCTCCAGCAGCTTGAAGCCGGTCGGCACAGGCTGCGCCGCATCCTTGGACGCCTGCATCGGCTGCGCCTGCGCCGGCACGGCGCGCCACTGGTGCTGCAGCTTACCGCCGTGCCAGATGGCAAAGCCCACGTCAGGCCGGGCCAGCGCATGGCGGCGCACGGTCTCCACGCAGTGCGCCAGCTCGGTGTTTTCGGCCTTGAGGAATTTGCGTCGCGCCGGCGTGGCGAAGAACAGCTCCTGCACGTCCACCGTCGTGCCCACGGCCCGCGCGGCCGGCTCAAGCTCGCCGCTGGCCGCGTCAATCATCATGGCCTGGGGCTGGCTGGCTGTGCGAGAAACAATGCGCAGCTGCGCCACCGAGCCGATGGCGGCCAGCGCCTCGCCGCGAAAGCCCATGGTGGTGACCGACTCCAGATCGTCCAGGCTGCGGATCTTGCTGGTCGCATGGCGGCGAATGGCCAGCGGCAGGTCCGAGGCCGGCATGCCGCGGCCGTTGTCCTCCAGCACGATGTGGCGGATACCGCCAGCCAACAGCCGCAGCTGGATTTCGCTGGCGCCGGCGTCCAGGGCGTTGTCCAGCAACTCGCGCACCACCGAGGCCGGGCGCTCAACCACCTCTCCGGCCGCGATCTGGCTGATGAGGGTGTCGGGCAAGTCGGCGATGGGGCGGTATGAGGAGGTGGGAATGCGCATGGTGCGTGTCGCTGCTCGATTGTCGGTGCTTGGCGTCGTTCGGTGGCAAAGGGCAGATGGCGATGGGCGCTCAGTCCTGGCCGCCGCGCAAGCCCTGGCCGATCAGAAAAACCTCGGCCGAGCGGCTGCGCGAGGCCTTGGGCTTGTAGGGTCGGCTTTTGCGAAAAGTCTGGCGAAACAGCGCCATCAGATCATCGTAGCCAGGGCCGTGAAACACCTTGGCCACCATGGCGCCATCGCTGTGCAGATGCGCCTGCGCAAAGTCCACGGCCATTTCCACCAATGTCTGCACGCGCGCGCCATCGGTGGTGGCATGGCCGCTGAGGTTGGGCGCCATGTCAGAGACCACCAGATCCACAGCCCTGCCCTGCACGGCCTGCTGCAGGCGCTGCAGCACCTCGTCCTGCTGAAAATCGCCCTGGATGAAATGCACGCCGGCCACCGGCTCCATGGGCAGCAAGTCCACCCCGACCACCAGCGGCGCAGCAGCTGCGCCCTGGCCTGCCGCCTCGCCCTCGGCCGCCGCGCGGCCCAGCTCCAGCTTGCGGCTGAGGTACTGGCACCAGGCCCCGGGGGCGCAGCCCAGATCGACTACCACGCGCGCGCCCTTGAGCAGCAGGAACTCCTGATCGAGCTCCTGCAGCTTGTACACCGCGCGGGCGCGGTAGCCCTCCTTCTGCGCCAGCTTGACGTAAGGGTCATTGAGATGGTCGTGCAGCCAGGCCTTGTTGACCTTGCCGGTCTTGCCGGCGTTGCCCGCACGACTGTGCTTGCCCGTCATGAATCGATGCTCTCCAGATTGCGCCTTGCGATATGGTCAAAGAGGGCGGCCAGGCTCTGAGAGCCTGGCCGCATGGCCGATAATCATGCCATGACTGTCCTGACCCTGACCCCGGCCCAGCGCCGCAGCCTGCGCGCCGATGCCCACCACCTCGACCCGGTCGTTCTCATCGGCGCGGAGGGCCTGAGCCCCGCCGTCGAAAAGGAAGTCCAGGCCGCCCTGCAAGCGCATGGCCTGATCAAGATCCGCGTCTTCAACGACGACCGCCAGCTGCGCGAGCAATATCTGCAGCAGCTGTGCGAACAACTCGGCGCCGCCGCCGTACAGCACATCGGCAAGCTGCTGGTGCTCTGGCGCCCGCAGGCGCCCAAGGCCCGCGCAGCGGGCACGGGCGGCAAGGCCCCCACCGATGTCAAGGTCGTCAAGCCCAGCAAGCGCGCCGGCCAGCGCCCAGAGATCAAGCACGTGCGCGTGCTGGGCAACCAGCGCCTGACCGCCGGCGGCAACGTCAAGAAGGCCAAGCCGCGCCAAAGCTCGGCCAAGAAAAAGTCGCTGGATTGATGCAGGCCGCCACCCACCCCAACGCCGCAGACATGCGCTTGCACGATACCCCAGCCCCTGCCGCCACGCGGCATGTGCTGTGCATGAAATGGGGCAACAAATACGGCCCTGAGTACGTCAACCGCCTCTACGCCATGGCGCAGCGCCACCTGCAGGGGGCGTTTCGCTTCGTCTGCCTGACCGACGACGTGCAGGGCATTCGCCCTGAGGTGGAGTGCTTTCCCATCCCCGAGCTGGACTGGCAACGCTACCCGCGCCAGCCCGACCGCGCGTGGAAAAAGCTGGCCACGTTCTCGCCCGATCTGCGCGAGCGCTATGGCCTGCAAGGCGTGGCGCTGTTTCTCGATCTGGATGTGGTGGTCGTCGGCCCGCTCGATGATTTTTTCACCCTGCCCGGGCCTTTTCGCATCATCCACGACTACCCACGGCCCTGGAAGCGCCGCCGCATCACCGGCAATTCCTCCGTCTACCGCTTCGAGATCGGCGCCCACCCGGACGTGCTGGAATACTTCCAGCGCAACGTGGCCCAGGTGCAGCAGCAGTTTCGCAACGAGCAGGCCTATCTGTCGGACTACCTGCACCGCCAGGGCCAGCTGGCCTATTGGCCAGAGCCCTGGTGCCCCAGCTTCAAGTACCACGGCATCCCCACCTGGCCGAGCAACTATTGGCGCGAGCCCTTCATCCCCGAGCAGGCCAGAATCGTCATCTTCCATGGCGAATGCAATCCGCCCGATGCCCTGGCCGGCCGGCGCAACCGCCGCTTTCGCTACATCCGCCCGGCCCGCTGGATTGCCGCGCACTGGCGTGAATGAGCACCGGGCGCGAATTCAGCCCCCCGCCCTGCCCCGCCGCCATCGCGGCCATCGCCCTGGCGCGCGGCAGATGGCAGATTGGAGACTCCCCCCACATGCCTGACACCCGCTCTGCAGCAGGCGCCGCCACCGCCGCGCCTTCCAAAACCAAACGTTGGGCCTTGTTGGCCTTTTTGAGCCTGAACACGCTGTTGTTTTGCAGCCTGGGCAGTTGGCAGGTGCAACGCCTGGGCTGGAAAAAAGACCTGATCGCGCGCGTGCAGGCGCGCGTGCAGGCCAGCCCCGAGGCCCCGCCCGCCCCCGCGCAATGGCCGCAGCTGAGCACAGGCGACGAATACCGACGCCTGCAACTGGCCGGCCAGTTGCTGACCGAGCGCAGCATCCCCGTCTATGCCAACACCGATCTGGGGCCGGGCTACTGGCTCATGGCGCCGCTGCAACTGGCGTCGCAGCCTGCCGATGTCGGTGCAAATGCCAGTACGAATACCAATGCAAACACCAGCGCCGACGCGCGCGCCACAGCGCCCGGCGTGGTCTGGATCAACCGCGGCTTTATCCCCACGGCCATGCGCCACAGCCCGGACTACGCCCGCCTGAGCGCACCAGCTGCCGAAGCCGAGCGCAGCGTGCAGGTCACCGGCCTGCTGCGCCTGCCGCCGCGCCCGCACTGGTTCTCGCGCGACAACCGCCCGGCCGAGCAACGCTGGTACCAGCGCAACCCGGCCGAGCTATCGGCCGCGCAGGCCCTGCCCACTCAAGTGACAGCGCCTTATTTCGTCGATGCGCAGCAGATCGAACCCAGCCACACGCTGCCCGCCGCTGGGGGCAGCGCCGCCCAGATGTGGCCGCGCCCGGGATTGACGCAGCTGCAATTTCGCAACAACCACCTGAGCTACGCGCTGACCTGGTTCACGCTGGCCTTGCTCAACATCGCCGCGCTGATTTACCTGCTGTTCTTCGAGTCGCGCCGCGCGCGCCCAGGCCCACGCGGCTCTGCCGACTGAATGCGCCACGCCATTGCTGCATCGGCGCATCAGCCATCGACGCATTGGCGCATCAGCGGTTTTCAATCACCACCAGGCGCGAGAGATTGAGCGCATTGACCGGGCGCACCGATTCGATGCGCCAGTCGTAGCGCTCGATGTGCTGGTCGTAGGCAAAGTCCGAATCGAAGCCAATGCGCTTGGTGAAAGGCTTGGCCATGCGTTCGAGCACGCGCCACACCGGCCCTGCATTGGAGAAGTGGTTCAGCACCACAATGCGCCCGCCCGGGCGGCACACGCGCCGCACTTCACGGATGAAGGCCTGCGGATCGGGCGTGACCGAATAGGTGTAGGGCAAGGTCACGCAATCGAACTGCCCATCGGCAAACGGCAGCGATTCGCCATTGGCCACCAGCAGCGTGACCGGCGCGGCGCGCGCCGGATCCACCCGGCCACGCGCCTTTTGCAGCATGCCGGGCGACAAATCCACGCCGGTGACCGGCACATGGGCCGGATACAGCGGCAGCAGCAGGCCCGTGCCCACGCCGATTTCCAGAATGCTTTGCGGCGGCCTGCGCTGCAGCTCCTGCGCCAGCGCGCGGCGGCCTGGCTCCAGCACCAAGCCAAACAATTTGTCGTATATCTGCGCGTACTGGTCGTAGCGGTCGCGCACGTCTTTGAGCGTCGTTTTCAATTTTCACCATCATGGGGCTTGAAAAGCCGCCAATCCGCCAAGAACTGCAGGCCGCTGTGCCAAACATGCTCTGTATTGGCATGCGCACGGCGCAGGCCCGCGCGAAAAAGCGCCGAGTATAGGCCCCTGGCCAGCCCATTGGCCGCGCCCGGGCACGGCCATTGATCTGCGCCGACAATGGGCCCGCACCTGCGCCGGGGCACATGCGCCGGTATCCCATCCCTTTCACAGCCAAGGCACCCCATGACCATGACCACCCAGGAAATCCGCTCCGTACTCACCATCAGCCTGCTGGCCGCCTATGCCGACAGCGACAAGCACACGCGCGAGCGCGAGGAAATCCGCCGCATCGCCGAAGGGTTGAGCCAGGCCGATGAAGTCAATCTGCCCACGCTGTACCAGGACGTGCTGCTCAAGCGCACCAATCTGGCGCAGGCCGTTGCCGGGCTGCCCAGCATGGAAAGCCGCCAGCTGGCCTACGAGATGGCCGTGTGCGTCTGCGATGCCGATGGCAGCACCAGCGAGCGCGAACGCGCCTTCCTGGGTGAGCTGCACCAGGCGTTGGGGCTGGAGCAGCAATTCGCCCAGCAAACCCTGCACGATGGCGAGGCCATGGCCCAGGCGCCGCTGCAAACGGCCTCTGCCGCGCCCGTGGCCGCTGCCAGCGCCGTGACGGCCCCGATAACGCCCCAGACAGCGGCCACGGCCCAGCCGGCTGGGCGCCCCAGCACGCTCGACGAGCAGGCCATGAGACAAAAAATCCTGCGCGCCGCCACGCTCAATGGCGCCATCGAGCTGCTGCCCGAGTCGCTCTCCACCATGGCCATCATCCCGCTGCAAATGCGCCTGGTCTATCAGATCGGCCAAAGCTACGGCTACGAGCTGGACAAGGGCCACATCCGCGACTTCCTGGCCACCATCGGCGTGGGCATGACCTCGCAATACCTGGAGCAGGCCGGGCGCAAGTTGCTGGGCGGCCTGCTGGGCAAGGCGGGCAAGGGGCTGCTGGGCGGCCTGGGCAAACAGGCCGTCAGCTCCGGCATGAGCTTTGCCTCCACCTACGCGCTGGGCCACGTCGCCAACCAGTACTACGCTGCTGGGCGCAGCATCTCGGCGCAAATGCTCAAGGACAGCTATGCCCACATGCTGCAGGACGGCCGCCAACTGCACACGCAATACCTGCCGGACATGCGCCAGCAAGCGCAGGGCCTGAATGCCACGCGGCTCATGTCGCTGGTGCGCGGCAATAGCCAGGCTTTTTGAACGCCTGTTAAGCGCCTGTTCAAGACTGTTCAAGATCGAGGCGCGAGTGGGCAGCAGCTCGGGCCGGGCTGCAAGGCGCAATGGCGCAAAACCGCAAGCCGCCCTGATCTGCAGGATGGCCTGCCGTGCAGGGCGCCACACGCGTCAGCGGCAGCCAGCCGCGCGCTGCGCCAGTGCGCGGTCCACAAAGCCCAGCCGGTCCTGCCCCCAGTAGCGCACACCATCCAGAACGTAGGTGGGCGCGCCGAAGATGCCCTGCTCCAGCGCTTCCTGCGTGTACTGACGGTACAGGGCCTGGGTGGCAGGGGCTTGCTCCAGCGCCTGTAGGGCTGCGCCGTCGTAGCCGTTTTCATTGGCCACGGCAATGCGCACCTCGGCCAGAGCGGTATCGCGCTCTTCCAGCCACAGCGCGCGCAGCAGCGCGTGCGAAAGGGCCTGCACATCCAGCCCCTGGGCCTGGGCGGCAATCAGCATCCAGCCGGCGTGTTTGTTCCAGTGGGGGTCGGGGTGCGCGCCTTGCGGGTAATGGCGCGGTTGCAGCACGATGGGCAGGCCCAGGTAATCGCTCCAGCGGGCCAGTTCTTCCTGGTGGTAGCTGCGCCGTGCCGCAGGTCGGGTGCGCAGTGGGATGCCGCCGGTCTGCGGCACCACGGCCTGGAAGTCAAAGGGCTTGAAGACCAGGCGCACACGGTGGCGGCGCACGATGTCTTGCAGCTGCGGGCCGGCGAAGTAGGCCCAGGGGGAAGAGAGGCTGTAGTAGCAGGCCAGCGTGGCGCTGTCCTCGGGGGCGTTGATGGTCATGGCAAGGCGGTGATGGGGCTGCGGCAGGCAGCCATCAAGGGGAAAACTATGGGCCTGTTTCAGCTCAGGGCTGGGACAGGGGCGGCACGTACCAGCGCGTGTCCTTGAGCTCAGGCTCGTCGTGCGCCAGCAGGCGCTGCCAGTGGGCCTGGGCATCGAGCGTGAACAGATCGCTGGCGATGGCCGCGGCCAGACGGCGCGCGCCAATGCCCAGGCCGGGAATGTCGCCGGCCAGCGCGCCGTGGCTGAGGGTGCTGCCCCAGTTGAACAGGTGCATGCGCGCCAGCGCCTGGGCCACCTCCTGCGGCTGGCCTGCCTTGGCGCGCAGCTCGAAGCCCGGCCCCAGGTAGGGAAAGCGCGCGGCTTCGGCGTGGCTGGCGGCTTGCTCTGAGGGCACGTGCTGCGCCCAAGTGTCGATGGCGCTGACGTAGGGGGCCAGCTCGGGGCGGTCCAGCAGGTTGACGTCAAAGCCGGTGCCGAAGATCACGGCATCAAAGCGCTGCTGGCCCTGCGGCGTGGTCACGCGCACGCCCTGCGCATCGGGCGCCACGTCCAGCCAGTTCTGGCCCAGCTGCAGGTTGAAGCCGGCATGGGCATCGCAGCGGCGCACGGTCTCCCAAGGCGGTGGCACTTGCTCGCTGAAGATGTAGGTGTAAAAACGCCAGCGCTGCGCGTCATCAAGCCGCTCGAAGCCGTGGAAGAAACCAGGGAACGAAGTCCATTTGCTCTTGTTGACCTGCGGCAGTTGGGCGCGGCGGGCAAATTGCGTCACGCGCGCGCCAGCCTCCAGAGCGCAGGCGGCGTTGTCGAAGGCCGAGGCGCCCACGCCCAGCACGCCCACGTGGCGGCCAGCCAGCGCGGCGAAGTCGATGGCATCGGCGCTGTGAAACACCCGTCCAGCGGCCAGGGGGTCATCGCGGCGCAGACTGGGGTAATGCGGCCAGCGCGGCGCACCGCTGCCATCGCGGCCCAGCGCCAACACCAGCTTGCGGGTGTAGACGCTCTCCTCGCCCTGCGGGCCGTGCAGGCGCACGCGCAGCAGTGGGCCGTCGTGCGCCACGTCCAGCAGTTGCACGCCGTTTTCCACCGGCAGGCCCACGGTGTCGCGCACCCACAGCAGGTAGTCGCGCCAGTCCAGCCGCCCCACCTTGTGCAGCTCGGCCCAGCCATCAGCGCCGTGCTGCGCCTCGTACCAGGCGCGAAAGCTCAGGCTGGGCACGCCCAGATCGGGGCCAGTCAGGTGCTTGGGGCTGCGCAGCGTGAGCATGCGCGCGTAGGTGCCCCAGGGGCCCTCCTGCCCGCGCGCGGCGCGGTCGATGAGGCGGATGCGCCCGATGCCTTCGCGCATCAGGGCAAAAGCAACGGTCTGGCCGCACATGCCAGCGCCGGCGATGAGTACGTCCAGCGCATGGCCGCCGCCGGGTTGCGCTGCGGGCAGCGACCAGTCCGGCACGGGCCAGTTCAGCCGGGCCAGATCGGCGCGCGCCTGCTGGGCCAGGCGCGCCAGCGCTGCCGTATCGCGCGCGCTGGCCAGGGCCTGTGGCGGCACAGGCGGCAGGATGCGCTCGGCCCAGGCAGCCTCTGGGGCGCTGGGGCTGGAGGGAGGAATGGTTGAAAGATCGCTTGCTGGCATAGCAATGCGGGCCTCAGTTGATCTGCACCTTGGCAGCCTCGACCACCTCCGCCCACTTGCGGCGATTGTCCCGCACCGTGATGGCGAACTGCTCGGGCGTTTCGATGCGCACGGCATTGCCCATGGATTCGATGCGCTCGCGCATCGCAGGCTGCTTTAGCACCCCCGTGATGGCGGCATTGAGGCGCTGCACGATGGGCGCGGGCGTGCCCTTGGGGGCAAACACGCCAAACCAGATGGCGCTGTCAAAGCCCTGCGTGCCGGGCAGGCCGCTGTCGGCAATGGGCGGCACGTCGGCCACGGCCGGCACGCGCTGGGCCGTGGTCACGCCCAGCAGGCGCACCTTGCCCGCCTTGGCGTGCGGCAACACGGTCTGCACCTGGTTCATGATGCAGCAGGTCTCGCCGCGCAGCACGGCGCCAATGGCGTCCGGCCCGCCCTTATAGGGCACGTGCACCATGTCCAGCCCCAGGCGCGAGTTGAACTCGGCAAAGGCCATGTGCGTGCCCGTGCCGTTGCCGGTGGAGGCAAAGTTGTACTTGCCCGGATGGGCCTTGATCTCGGCCACGAACTCGGCCAGATTCTTCACGTCGATGACCTCGGGGTTGATGGTCAACACGTTGGAGACATCGTTGATCGGCGCCACGGGCACGAAGTCGGCCTCCACATCGAAGGGCAGATTCTTGTACAGCGCAGCATTGCTGCCATGCGTGGCCGCCGTGCCAAAGGCCAGCGTGTAGCCATCGGGCCGGGCGCGCGCGACGAACTCGCTGGCGATGTTGCCAGCCGCGCCGGGCTTGTAGTCGATGATGATGGGCTGGCCCAGGGCCTTGGCCAGCGGCTCTTGAATCAGCCGCGCAATCACATCCACGCCCGAGCCGGCGGGAAAAGCCATGATGAGTGTGATGGGCTGCGCGGGCCAGCTGGCGACTGACTGTGCCGCCTGCGTGGCTGTTTGCTCAGGCAGCTTTTGCCCGCCGCTGGCCCAGGCAGAAACGGCCAGCGTGGCCGCGCCGCCCAGCAAGGCCAATGCGCCCAGCGCAGCGCGGCGATTGATGTTGCGAATGTTCATAGTGACTCTCCATCAGCGCCCGACCAACCGGAGCGCCCGTGCAGCGCATTGTGATCAAGGCTACACAACGACATGGCATGAGCTTATATCTCGGGCGCTGATGTCGGGCAGTGAGCAACTGCTGCCAGCCCCAAGCCCTGAGGCCGTTCGCAAGCTGGAAGAAGACCGCGCCAAAGTCAGACAGGCCCACGCAAGCCCGCCCCAGGCCACAGCAGGCGGCACAATAGACACTTTTCGTGAACGGGCCCCACCCGCCCGCGCATCGCCCCTGCCCCACCCCGAGAAAGACCATGAGCGAGCAAAAAACCATCCCCATCCGCCCCGCCAACGAGCGCAGCGCCCACATCACCCAGGGCAAATCGCGCGCGCCCAACCGCTCCATGTACTACGCGCTGGGCTACACCGAGAGCGATTTCGACAAGCCCATGGTCGGCATCGCCAACGGCCACTCCACCATCACGCCCTGCAACGCAGGCCTGCAACGCCTGGCCGATGCCGCCGTGGAGGGCATCCGGCAAGCGGGCGGCAACCCGCAAATCTTCGGCACGCCCACGATCTCCGACGGCATGTCCATGGGCACCGAGGGCATGAAGTACTCGCTGGTCAGCCGCGAAGTCATTGCCGATTGCATCGAGACCTGCGTGGGCGGGCAGTGGATGGACGGCGTGCTGGTCATCGGCGGCTGCGACAAGAACATGCCCGGCGGCATGATGGGCATGCTGCGCGCCAACGTGCCCGCCATCTACGTTTACGGCGGCACCATCCTGCCCGGGCGCTACAAGGATCAGGACCTGAACATCGTCAGCGTGTTCGAGGCCGTGGGCCAGAACGCCGCCGGTAACATGAGCGATGAGGAGCTCAAGGAAATCGAGCAGCACGCCATCCCCGGCAACGGCTCGTGCGGGGGCATGTACACGGCCAACACCATGTCCAGCGCCTTCGAGGCCCTGGGCATGAGCCTGCCCTACTCCAGCACCATGGCCAACCCGCACGACGAGAAGCAAAACTCCGCCAAGGAATCGGCCAAAGTGCTGCTGCAAGCCATCCGCAACAACCTGCGCCCGCGCGACATCGTCACCCGCAAGGCACTGGAAAACGCCGTGGCCGTCATCATGGCCACCGGCGGCTCCACCAACGCCGTGTTGCACTTTCTGGCCATCGCCCACGCCGCCGGCATCGAGGATTGGAGCATCGACGACTTCGAGCGCATCCGCAAGAAAGTGCCCGTGATCTGCGACCTCAAGCCCTCGGGCAAATACATGGCCGTCGATCTGCACCGCGCAGGCGGCATTCCGCAGGTCATGAAAATCCTGCTCAACGCCGGCCTGTTGCACGGCGACTGCATGACCATCACCGGCAAGACCATCGCCGAAACCCTGGCCGACGTGCCCGATGCGCCGCGCGCCGATCAGGACGTCATCCGCCCCATCGACAAGCCTCTGTACGCCCAGGGCCACCTGGCCATCCTGCGCGGCAACCTCAGCCCCGAAGGCGCGGTGGCCAAGATCACCGGCCTGAAAAACCCCGCCATCACCGGCCCCGCGCGCGTGTTCGACGACGAGCAATCGGCCCTGCAAGCCATTCTGGAAGGCAAGATCAAGGCCGGTGACGTGATGGTGCTGCGCTACCTCGGCCCCAAAGGCGGCCCCGGCATGCCCGAAATGCTCGCCCCCACCGGCGCGCTCATCGGCGCGGGCCTGGGCGAGAGCGTGGGCCTGATCACCGACGGGCGCTTCTCCGGCGGCACCTGGGGCATGGTGGTCGGCCACGTCGCCCCCGAAGCCTACGTGGGCGGCACCATCGGCCTGGTGCGCGAGGGCGACACCATCACCATCGACGCCAAGCAACTGCTGCTGCAAGTGCACGTCAGCGACGAGGAGCTGGCCGAGCGCCGCAAGCACTGGCAGCAACCCGCGCCGCGCTACACCCGTGGCGTGCTGGCCAAATTCGCCCACAACGCCGCCAGCGCCAGCAAAGGCGCCGTGCTCGACGCCTGGGATGCGGCCACCCCTGCCTGCCAGGGCGGCCAGGGCTGATGCAAGCTGCACTGCCCCTGCAGTGCGACAGCCCAAGGCCAAGAGCCTGGGTAATGCCACGCATTTAGCATGCACAAACCAGCCTGCACGGATAGCAAGCAGGCAAATTGCTTACAACAACGGGGGCGCTGTCGCCCCCGTTGTTGTTTGGGCGCGGTTGTTCGCCCAAGCGCTGGAGCAGCCACAGCAAGTACCTGAGCAACAAATCCCTGGCTGGTGCTCGTCAGGCTGAGCCACTCGTAGCGCATATAGGTCAAAGCCACGGTAAAGCGCAAGTCCGTGGGCACCCCCCTATTGCTTGACAACTTCGACCTCTCCAATCTGATCAGGTTGTAGGCGAGCAAAGCATCCCAGACTCGACAAAAACTGCATCGTGCATCAGGTAATACCGAGCTGGTCAAGGCCCACAAACGCAATTGAGGGCAGCTCCGTGACGCTGTCATCCCCGCGGTTCGTTGACCTTCCCCGTCTGCCTCCAATCTTGTTGCTCACAAAGCGTATTGCTGCTGTTCTCGACTACAACGAAATGGGTCACGCCCGTAAGTGACGCGGCCTGCCACGCTATAGCTTGCTGTGGTTACATTGGCTGCCAATATCAGCAGCATCAAGTAAAAAATTGATGTTAAAAAATTATTGACAATCGATTGAATTGAGACAGGTATACTTTGCTATCTTGACGCAACTTGGGGTATTGCTAGGATCGATGTAATCTTTAATATCCCTCTTTAAAGCGCCCGCCTTTACGCTGTGATTGAGATATCATTTGAAACACTGTTGGCTTTTGAGTGTGATATCAATAACATTAGCATCAAAAGTCTGCGCATTATTTATCCCATTTTATGGACTCATTTTCCGACAGGATTTTGGAAGCACCTCTCCACAGTGCTTCACGCCAAAACATCTTGCCGCTTTGGCGATTCCACTACTTGTTGTTCAGATTCAAGTTCGGCCACTTCGGTTCAGAATGAGAATCCCAATAAAATTGGCATGCATGCGCCAAAGGCAAAGATAAACTGAAAAAACCACGTATGATTTTACAAGCCTTTAATGGCGTGAAAGAGAGGCGTTGATGCGGAACTTTTCAATTGCACCATTGGAAATGTTTAGCGCTCTCTGGCGCAACCGTGAACTGATCATGGCATCCACCAAACGCGAAGTGCTGGGGCGTTATCGTGGCTCTGTAATGGGCTTGCTATGGTCATTTTTCAACCCGCTCTTGATGCTTACGGTCTACACGTTTGTATTCAGCGTTGTGTTCAAGGCGCGCTGGAATGTGGAAACCGAATCCAAGACCGAATTTGCACTTGTGTTGTTTGCTGGCCTAATCGTCTTTTTTCTGTTCAGTGAAACCATCAACCGGGCGCCGTCATTGGTGGTTGCCAACGTCAACTATGTCAAGAAGGCGATCTTCCCATTGGAAATCTTGCCTGTCGTCTCACTGCTCTCTGCCCTGTTTCATGGCTTCGTCAGTCTCTGTGTCTGGCTGATCGGCTATATGTTGTTCTTCGGCGTACCGCAGCCAACCGTGCTCTATCTTCCCTTGGTCATCCTGCCATTACTGCTGATTATCCTCGGCCTGAGCTGGTTGCTGGCCTCGCTGGGTGTGTACCTTCGCGATGTTTCACAGTTCATTGGCTCTCTTGTGCTGGTTTCGATGTTCATGGCGCCGATTTTTTACCCAACAACCGCCTTTCCAGAAGAGTTCAGTCAATGGCTCTATCTTAATCCACTCGCACCGATAGTTGAGCAGACGCGGGACGTGCTCTATTGGGGCAAACTACCCGATTTTGAGTTGTTAGGCATCTACACACTGTTTTCAGCCTTCATTGCATGGCTTGGATTCGCATGGTTCCAAAAAACCAGGAAAGGTTTTGCCGATGTCCTATGAAACTGCCATCAAGGTTGAAAACCTGAAAAAGTGTTACCAAATCTACGAGCAACCTCGAGATCGACTCAAGCAATTCATACTGCCACGCCTGCAACGGTTGCTCTGGCAACAGCCCCAACAGTATTACCGCGAATTTTGGGCATTGAAGGGTGTCACTTTAGACGTCAGAAAGGGGGAAACCGTCGGCATTCTTGGGCGTAATGGCAGTGGTAAGAGCACGCTGCTGCAGATCATCACCGGGACACTGGCACCCACTTCCGGATGGGTTGAAACCCACGGCCGCATTGCCGCACTGCTGGAGCTGGGTTCAGGATTCAACCCTGATTTCACTGGCCGAGAGAATGTTTACCTCAATGGTTCAATCCTGGGTTTTTCCAAACAGGAAATGGATGAACGGTTTGATGAGATTGCTGCCTTTGCTGATATTGGGGAGCACCTTGATCGGCCGATCAAAACTTACTCCAGCGGTATGGTTGTTCGCCTGGCCTTCGCCGTGCAAGCCTGCGTGTCACCCCAGGTGCTCATTGTTGATGAGGCACTATCCGTGGGTGACGAAAAGTTCCAGAGGAAATGTTTCGATTACATCGAGCGGTTGCGTGAGGAAGGATGTTCCATCCTACTGGTAACGCATTCAACCGCTACTGTGGAAAAATTTTGTCAACGCGGCGTGCTTTTGCACAAAGGCAACGTTCACGGCATTGGCCCCGCCAAGGAAATCGTCGATCAGTATCACGCCCTGCTTTACTCGGACGAGAAAACCTATATTCGATATCTTCAGCAAAGCCAGGCAACGGACACCCCCCTGGCATCAGCTGATCAAACAACAACGCATCAGCAGGCAGAATCCCTCATTAGCGATGAGGGAGAAACCAACACGACAGGCATGCGCGCCGTGATCGCCCATTGGCAGATTCTGGATGCTTCAGGCAACCCCTGCGATCAGTTCATGACCGGTGAGACAATGACGCTTCGTTTCTGTGCGGATGTTTTGCGTCCTATTGATGAAATCCAGGCAGGCCTCTTGATCCGCACCGTGGAGGGCGTCAGTGCATTTGGAACGAGTACGCTTTATCACCAAAAGAACTTTACCAACGCCCAACCCGGCACACGCCTTGTTTTTGATTTCGAGTTGCGCGCCGACCTGTGCGCCGGGACTTACTTTGCTACTCTAGCAATAGCGGAGGCGATATCACACGGCGATATGACCTACCTTGACCGCAAGACCGATGTCATTGTTTTTACTGTACATCAACCTCGCATTCTCGCCAGCGGCATAGCCATGCTTGATACAAAGGTGATGGTAACTGAGTTGGGAACGAAAGCATGAAATCGCTACTAATCGTCACTGAGCAATTTACCTTAGGGGGTCTCGAAACGCACATTCGTGGAGAGATTGAGTATCTCAGCAAGGCAGGCGTTACCGTTCATTTGGCTGCCGGTAAGGCTTTTGAAGATGCACTCTTGCCCGCCGAACTGACTTCTATAACACATGGATTGCCTCTGGGGCCTGAGTGTTCACCCGAAGAGCTATTGTCGGTGATCCAGCATCTCCGACAGATCATTCGCCGGCACGCAATCGGATACGTTCATATTCACCCTTTCACGTCAATCATTCCTGCTGTTGCGGCAGCCGAACTGGAGTCCGTACCTTATGCCATCACGCTGCACGGCCCAGCCTCCATGGCCAGCTACGGGCCGATTTATGACCTGTTGGTCAAGGACATCATCCTGCCCAGCACGCCCTTGATTGTTGCGGTATCGCCAGAGGTTCAGGATCTACTGAGCATTCATGCATCCGATCAATCCGTTGCTTACATCCCAAATTCGGTGCTATTTGAAGAGCCTCATGGCGCAAATTCAGCAGTCAGCCCGCTGGATCCGCGCTGGCTGGTTGTATCTCGAATGGATGAATTCAAGATACAAGGCATTTTCGATTTCTGCCGCAAGGCAAAAGCGTGCGGAATACCTGGCGTAGTGATTGCCGGCGATGGGCCAGCGAAGCAACAGCTCTGCCAAATGCTTGAAGAACATGGAGATTCGGATTACGTTGAATTGATCGGACCGAGCAACGAAATTCCCACCCTGATTCAAAAATTTTCCGGCATTGCGGGAATGGGGCGCGTGGTTCTTGAGGGAGTTTCGTCGCACAAACCCGTGGTGTTGGTGGGCTATGATGGGGTGAAGGGCGTTGTCGACGAACAACTGTTGACGCAAGCAGCCGAACATAATTTTTCCGGCCGCAACCTTCCTGTCATTGACGACAATGAACTGCTTGACCAGCTAGGCGCCAAGACAGGCAGGGAACACATTTCTGATGTTTTTGAATTTGCCAGAACGCACTTCAACGCGCACCATGCATGGACCCGCTTCCTAGACAAGATGAGCTCGATACCGGCTCCGGCCACTACGGTATTGACCGGTTTGCACCACCATCTTTCCACAAACACGATCACTGGAACAACACCATACCTCTACAGCAAAGCGCTATTGGATCAGATAGAGGCGGTGGTATGCAGCAAGAAATTCTACGACCCAAGACTGTTGGCTGCCGTTTCGCTCTGCCGGCAAAGGCAGGCGAGCAACGAAGTCAATCTGGCCGTGGCCGAGCGCGACGGGCAGATTGCGAGCCTGAATCTGGCACTGGCTGAGCGCGATGAGCAGATCGCCAGTCTCAGCCAAACGGCAACTGAGCGCGACGGCCAGCTTACTCATCTCAATCAGGCGGTAAGCGAACGTGATGAGCGGCTTGCCCACCTCAATCAAACCGTGGTCGAGCGTGACAGCCAGCTTGCTCACCTCAATCAATCGGTAGCCGAACGTGATGAGCAGCTTGTCAACCTCAACCAAACGATAGTCGAGCGCAACGGGCAACTCAGCCAGCTCAATCAAGCCATAACCGAACGTGACGGACAGATTGCCAGCCTGAATCTGGCGCTAGCTGAGCGCGATGCGCAGATTGCCCACCTCAATCAAACCGTGGTCGAGCGTGACAGCCAGCTTGCTCACCTCAATCAATCGGTAGCCGAACGTGATGAGCAGCTTGTCAACCTCAACCAAACGATAGTCGAGCGCAACGGGCAACTCAGCCAGCTCAATCAAGCCATAACCGAACGTGACGGACAGATTGCCAGCCTGAATCTGGCGCTAGCTGAGCGCGATGCGCAGATTGCCCACCTCAATCAAACCGTGGTCGAGCGTGACAGCCAGCTTGCTCACCTCAATCAATCGGTAGCCGAACGTGATGAGCAGCTTGTCAACCTCAACCAAACGATAGTCGAGCGCAACGGGCAACTCAGCCAGCTCAATCAAGCCATAACCGAACGTGACGGACAGATTGCCAATCAGAACCTGTTGCTAGCCGAGCGCGACGGCCAGCTTGCCCTGCTTAATCAAGCCGTAGCCGAGCGTGATGGGCAGCTTGCCAAGCTCAACCAAACGGTAGCCGAACGCGATGGCGAGATAAACGCGTTAACCTATCAAATTACAAATATCAAACAGTCCAATTCCTGGAAAATAACATCACCGTTTCGCGTCACCAAGAATCTTGTCATTTCACCCAAAAGAACGGCCTATTCGATAGTTCGAAAATTATTTTGGAGTCTGCCTTCTGGTGTGCGGCAGAGCCTGCATGGTCCTCGCCACGCCTTTGTGAGATATGTACGTGGCCTGCCAGCCCGTAAGCACCAAGACACCAGCAACCAAAACAATGCTGATCTCTCTTGGTCAGAGTTTAACGAAACGGTTCTTGCCAATAGGGCAGAATACAAGGGGATTTTTGTCCAGGAGGCAGTTATCGACTGGAATGTGCCCTTGTATCAGCGACCTCAACATATTTCTTCTGCATTAGGAAGGTTGGGCTATCTGGTCATATATCGGACTGTAAACTGGGTTGCGGATGACGTAAATGGTTTCAGAAAGGTTGGCACCAACGTCTGGGTTACCAACAGCCCAGAAGTGGACACCATTCATGATGTCATTCGATCAATATATTCAACGGCATACGTCCAAACTCCAGATTTGATAATGCAAAACGGAAAACGTGGACGCATTATCTACGAATACATTGACCACATAGATCCAGAAATTAGCGGCGATAACGAAAACATCAAACGGCTCTTAAATCAAAAGAAATTTGCCTTCGAGGGTGGTGCCGACTACGTGATTGCTTCCGCAAAGAAACTTTACGATGAAGCCGCCTCGATCGTTGGGAAAGAAAAGGTCATTATGGTTCCTAACGGCGTCGACACGCGACATTATCGCAGCCCGACCCATCTGAAAACAATTATTCCACAATCACTTGTTGATTTCAAGGAAAAGCACAAGGCCATTGTCGGTTACTTTGGTGCAATTGCGCCCTGGCTTTGGTATGAAGTTATGAGTGAACTTGCAGCAATGCGACCCGATCTCGGGTTTGTTTTTATTGGCCCGGACTACTATGGCGGAATTGAAAAACTCCCCAAGTTTGAAAATGTACTGTATATGGGTACAGTCGATTACAAGGAACTCCCCGCCTACGCTAGACAGTTTGATATCTGCTTCATACCGTTCAAACCGGGCGACATTGCGAAAACAACTTCCCCTCTAAAGCTTTTTGAATATTTCGCACTAGAAAAACCAGTCGTTGTGACATCAGATATGGATGAATGCACGGCCTACAGCGAAGTATTCAAAGGAGGCTCAGCGGCTGACCTAAGTCATGCCTTTGATTCGGCCCTACAGGTAAAAGACTCGAAGAAATTCAAGTCCAAACTGCGTACCCTTGCCGACAAGAATGATTGGAGAGCGCGAGCGAAGGCATTGGAAGAATGTTTTAAAGGTTTGAATAATGAGTAAAAAAATACTTTGTGTCATCGGCACCCGCCCGGAAGCCATCAAAATGGCCTCTGTCATTCTGGCCTTGCAGAAGGAGCCGTGGGCGAACGTGCGGATTCTTGCAACTGCGCAGCACCGTCATATGCTCGATCAGGTCAATGATTTTTTTGGCATTGCTCCAGATATTGACCTGAATATCATGCGGCCCAATCAAGCGCTGACGACTTTGACGGCCCGGTTGCTGCTTGAGCTCGACGATGTTTTGCAGGCGGAGAAGCCGGATGCTGTATTGGTGCAAGGGGACACGACCACCGTGATGACGGTGGCATTGGCCTGCTTTTATCACCGCATCCCGATCGGGCATGTCGAAGCGGGGCTGCGCACCTGGGATATGCAAAACCCTTTTCCGGAAGAGGCCAACCGGGTTATTGCCGGCAAGCTGGCGCGCTGGCACTTTGCACCGACCGAGGGTTCTCGGCAGAACTTGCTGAAGGAGGGTGTGCCGGATACCGAGATTGTTGTCACCGGTAATACTGTCATCGACGCATTGCTGATCACGGCATCCAAGGAGCTGGAGCTTGCAGTGCCACTGGATTCTGACAAGCGGCTGGTTTTGGTGACATCCCACCGCCGAGAGAATTTTGGCGAGCCATTGCGCAACATTTGCCGCGCCCTGCGCACGCTGGCTGAGAATAACCCGTCGGTCCAGTTTCTCTACCCAGTGCATCCCAATCCCAATGTCAAGGATGTGGCCCATGAGTTTCTGGCTGGGTTGCCCAATTTCATGTTGTGCGAGCCGCTGGATTACGCCCCGTTCATTGCAGCGATGAAGCGCGCCCACATCATCCTGACCGATTCTGGTGGCGTACAAGAGGAGGCCCCGGCCCTTGGCAAGCCTGTGCTGGTGCTGCGAGACGAAACAGAGCGGCCAGAGGCGGTTGAGCAAGGGGTAGTCAAGTTGGTTGGGGCAAACTTTGAGCATATCGTCAGCGAGGCTCAACGTTTGCTCGATGATGAGTCGGCCTATCGTGCGATGGCGCGCGGCGTTTCGCCTTATGGCGATGGCCATGCCGCCGAACGAATTGTGAAGACGCTGCGCGCGCATTTCAGCTGATGCAGCTCATCTATTTATCGCCAGTGCCGTGGAATAGCTTTGCCCAGCGACCGCATAAGTTCGTAGAGTGGTTCCATAGCCGGACAGGCGGCTCTGTCCTGTGGGTCGATCCCTATCCCACCCGTTTTCCCAATTGGAGGGATTTGCGGCGGCTGCGCCCCTCTGCGTCGCACGATCTGCACAACAACAGGCCCGCTTGGCTTACGGTGCTCAAGCCCAGTGCTGTGCCTATTGAACCATTGCCGGGCTCCGGCTGGGTGAATGGGCGCTTGTGGCAACGCCAATGGCTCCAAATGACTGATTTTGCCAATCAGTCCAGAACCTGGTTGGTGATTGGCAAGCCATCGGTTCTTGCGCGCAATCTCTTGAAGCGCCTGCGTGACTGCCCATCCTTGTACGACGCCATGGATGAGTTTCCGGCCTTTTATGAAGGCTTTTCCCGGTCAACCCTGGCTCGGCGGGAGCTGGAAATTGCCCATTGTGTGGACATCATCACAGTTTCGAGCACAGAGCTTAAATCACGCTGGGCGCGCGTACATCAGGATGTGCGGCTGGTTTACAACGGGCTGGATCTGTCGGTGATGCCAAGCATGCAGCAGGGGCCTGCTGCATCCAGCAAAAAAGTCTTTGGCTATGTTGGAACCATTGCTTCATGGTTCGACTGGGACTGGGTGTGCGCTTTGGCAAGGGCCAGGCCGAACGACGAAATTCGCTTGATTGGCCCGATTTTCAACCGCTCGCCCAGTAAGCTGCCCGACAACATTACCTTGTTGCCTACCTGTGATCATGCGACTGCTTTGAAAGCGATGACGCAGTTTCACGCTGGGCTGATTCCGTTCAGAAAAAATGCGCTGACTGCCTCGGTTGATCCGATCAAATATTACGAATATCGCGCACTGAACCTGCCAGTGGTCTCTACGGATTTTGGAGAAATGAGCCTGCGCGCAGGAGAGCGTGGCGTATTTATCACGCAGATCGAGGCTGACGTGCCTGCGATGGCTGAGGCCGCCCTGCAATTCAAAGGCGGTACAGGCGTAGACCGTGCATTTGCACAGGAAAACACTTGGGAGGCGCGTTTTGATGCAGCCAAGCTTCTCCCATAGTTGAGTCAATAACAGGCTTCTTGCGGTAATGCCGCTCACTGGGCTCAGTAAACGGCGCTACCAAAAGGCAGTCTTTTTTTCTTGACCTGTCCGTGCAGAAATTCGAGACAGGCCCTCAAGGCAGCAAGATGGTCGAGCCCGTGGTCTTGCGCGCTTCCAACGCCTGGTGCGCTTGCTGCACGTCCTGCAGCGCAAAGCGCTGTTCGATGTGGATTTTCACCGCGCCCTGCTGCACGACGGCGAACAAGTCGTCGGCCATGGTCTGGGTGCGCTGGCGCGAGCTGGTGTGCGTGAACAGCGTCTGGCGCGTCACGAACAGCGACTTGGCCGCCAGCACGGCCGGGGCGAACGGCGGCACCGGGCCCGAGGCATTGCCGAAGCTGACCATCAGCCCAAAGGCGCGCAGGCAGGCCAGCGAGCCTTCCCAGGTGTCCTTGCCGACCGAGTCATACACGATCTTCACGCCCTGGCCCTGCGTGATCTCTTGCACGCGGGCGGCAAAATCCTCGCGCCGGTAGTTGATGGCGTGGGCCGCGCCGTTGGCCAGCGCCAGCGCGCATTTCTCGTCCGTGCCGGCCGTGGCAATGAGCTGCAGGCCCAGGTGCCGGGCCCACTGGCAGGCAATCAGGCCTACGCCCCCGGCGGCGGCGTGAAACAGCACGTGGTCGCCCGGCTCCAGCCCCTCCATCGGGCGGCATTTCTTCAGCAGATACTGCGCCGTCAGGCCCTTGAGCATCATTGCTGCGCCCGTCTCGAAAGAGATCTCATCGGGCAGACGGCAGACGTTCTGCGCCGGCATGACGCGCTCTTGCGTGTAGCTGCCCATGGGCCCGGTCGCATAGGCCACCCGATCGCCCACGCGCAAATGCTCCACGCCCGACCCCACGGCCAGCACCTCGCCTGCAGCCTCCATGCCCAGCGCCAGCGGCAGCTCATTGGGGTACAGGCCTGTGCGGTGGTATACGTCGATGAAGTTCACGCCGATGGCCTTGTGCCGCACATGCACCTGCCCGGCTTGCACGGGCGGCAGCGGCAGATCCACCAGCTTCATTTGCTCGGGCCCACCGAACTGGGCGATTTGCACCGTCATTGCCATAGTCGTTCCATTTCCTCTTGGTCAAACGCTCAAAACAAACGCTCAAAACAAACGCTCAAAACAAACGCTCAAAACGTGCCTGGATAGGCGCCCCCATCGATCAGCCAGTTCTGCCCGTTCACATAGGCCGCCTGCTGGCTGCACAAAAAGGCGCAGATGGCGCCAAACTCCTCGGCCGTGCCAAAGCGCCCGGCCGGGATCAGCGCCCGCTGCTGCGCGCACAAGTCCTCATCGCTCAGGCCCATGCGCTGAGCCTGGGCGTGCATGGTGCTGCGCAGGCGCTCGGTGTCGAACTTGCCCGGCAGCAGGTTGTTGATCGTCACCCCTTGCGCGGCCATGGGCGAGCGCGCCAGCCCGGCCACAAAGCCCGTCAGCCCGCTGCGCGCGCCGTTGGACAGGCCCAGCACCTCGATGGGCGCCTTCACTGCGCTGGAGGTGATGTTCACGATGCGGCCAAAGCCGCGCCCGGCCATGCCATCGAGCACTGCCTTGATCAGCTCGATCGGGGTCAGCATATTGGCCTGCAGCGCCGCCAGCCACTGCGCCTGCTCCCACTGGCGGAAGTCGCCCGGCGGCGGCCCGCCGGCATTGGTCACCAGGATGTCGAAATCCACGCCCGGCCCGCCTTCGACGGCAAAAATCTGCTCGCGGCCGGCCGCCGTGGTCACGTCCGCGGCCACTGGCAGCACCTGCGGCTGCGGCGCATGCGTATCGCTGTGCTGCTGCGCATACCAGCGCGCCAGCTTGCGCAGCTCATCGGCAGCCTTGCCCAACCGCACCGCGCCACGGGCATTGACGACCACGTTCACGCCTTCTTGCACCAGCGCCTTGGCACAGCCCAGGCCCAGCCCGGCGCTGGAGCCACACACCAGGGCCCAGCGCCCTTCAATCCCCAATTTCATCGCAGCGTCTTCCTTTGCTTTGAAAGGTTCTCACACCCTTGGGATGCCCTGCATGCCAAGCGCGCCGCGCCCAACACGGGCGCAAGCCGCGCATTGTGCCAAGGGAAATCTGTTGCAAGAACAAGAGGCGACACAGTCCGCGCGAATCTGCAGAGGCACGCGGCACGGCGATTCGTACAGACCTTGCTGCGCAAACGCTTACTTCTTCAGCCCCTGCAACTTGGCAAAGGCCGATTGCATGGCCGATTGCGGTTGGGCCTGGCGCGCGGCGTTGCGCGCGGCAGCGCCTTGGCTGTGGTTGGCGGCGCTGGCGTCCAGGCGCATGGTCAGGCTGATGCGCTTGCGCGGCACGTCCACTTCCAGCACCTTGACTTTGACAACCTGGCCGGTCTTGACGATTTCGCGCGCGTCGGCGACGAATTTGTTGGCCAGTTGGCTCACGTGCACCAGCCCGTCCTGGTGCACGCCCAGATCGACGAAGGCGCCGAACTGGGCGACGTTGCTGACCGTGCCTTCGAGCACCATGTCGGGTTTCAGGTCGGCAATGTCCTGCACGCCTTCGTTGAAGCGCGCCACAACGAAGTCCGGGCGCGGGTCGCGGCCGGGTTTTTCCAGCTCGGCGAGGATGTCCTTGACGGTGATGGCGCCAAAGCCTTCGCGCGCGAATTGCTCGGGCTTGAGGCTTTTGAGCAAGGCGGTGTCGCCCATGATTTGCTCGACGGATTTGCCCGTGCCGTCCAGGATGGACTGCACCACAGGGTAGGTTTCGGGGTGCACGCCGGTCATGTCCAGCGGGTTGTCGCCGCCGCGAATGCGCAAGAAGCCCGCGCTTTGCTCGAAGGCTTTGGGCCCCAGGCCGGTGACCTTGAGCAGTTGCTGGCGGTTTTTGAACGCGCCGTTGGCTTCGCGCCAGCGCACCACCGAGCGCGCCACCGAGGCGCTCAGGCCCGAGACGCGCGAGAGCAGCGGCACGCTGGCGGTGTTCAGGTCCACGCCCACGCCGTTGACGCAGTCTTCCACCACCGCGCCCAGGGTGCGGGCCAGCTCAGTCTGGTTCACATCGTGCTGGTACTGGCCCACGCCGATGGATTTGGGGTCGATCTTGACCAGCTCGGCCAGCGGGTCTTGCAGGCGGCGGGCGATGCTGGCCGCGCCGCGCAGGCTCACATCCACGTCGGGCATTTCCTCGCTGGCAAAGGCGCTGGCGGAATAGACCGAGGCCCCGGCCTCGCTGACGACGACTTTCTGCACGCGCTGGCCGGCCTTGTCGGCCAGCAGCTTGACCAGCTCGCCGGCGAGCTTGTCCGTCTCGCGGCTGGCCGTGCCGTTGCCGATGGCGATCAGCGCCACCTGGTGCTTGGCGCACAGCGCGGCCAGGGTGTGCAGGCTGCCTTGCCAATCGCGGCGCGGCTCGTGCGGATAGACAGTGGCGGTGTCCAGCAGCTTGCCGGTGGCGTCCACCACGGCGACTTTGACGCCGGTGCGGATGCCCGGATCCAGCCCCATCACGGTGTGCGCGCCCGCGGGCGCGGCCAGCAGCAAATCGTGCAGGTTGTCGGCAAAGACCTTGATGGCCACGGCCTCGGCCGCTTCACGCAGGCGGGCGAACAAATCGCGCTCCAGCGACAGGCTGAGCTTGACGCGCCAGGTCCAGGCCACCACCTTGCGCAGCCAGTCGTCGGCCGGGCGGCCCTGGTGGTTCCACTTCAGTTGCAGGGCGATGTGGCCTTCGGCCAGGCTGGGCTGGCCCGCTTCGGGCTCTTGCGGCTGGGCCAGACGCAGGTGCAGGATGTCCTGCGCACGACCACGGAACACGGCCAGGGCGCGGTGCGAGGGCACCTTGGCGATCGGCTCGTCGTATTCGTGGTAGTCCTTGAACTTGGCGATTTCCGGGTCTTGCGGGTTCTTGCCCTCGATCAAGCGGCTGCTGAGCACGCCGCCTTCCCACAGCCACTGGCGCATGGCCTGCACCAGCGCCGCGTCCTCGGCCCAGCGCTCGGCCAGGATGTCGCGTGCGCCGTCGAGCACTGCCTGCACGGTGGTGAAGTCGCTGCCGTCCTCGCCTTTTTCGGCTTTGACGTAGGGCTGCGCGGCCTCGGCGGGGGTGAGGTTCGGGTCGGCAAACAGCGCATCGGCCAGCGGCTCCAGCCCGGCTTCGCGCGCGATCTGGCCCTTGGTGCGGCGCTTGGGCTTGTAGGGCAGGTACAGGTCTTCCAGCTCCTGCTTGGTCTGCACCTGGGCGATGGAGGCGGCCAGTTGGGGCGTGAGCTTGCCTTGCTCCTCAATGCTCTTGAGCACCGCCCGGCGGCGCTCTTCCAGCTCGCGCAAGTAGCCTAGGCGCTCTTGCAGCGTGCGCAGTTGGGCATCATCCAGCCCGCCAGTGGCTTCCTTGCGGTAGCGCGCGATGAAGGGCACGGTCGCGCCTTCGTCCAGCAGCTTGACGGCCGCTTCGACCTGGCGCGCAGCCGCGCCCAGCTCTTTTGCAATCAATTGCTCGATGGCCTGTTGGGTACTGGGGGCGATGGCTGCAGAAGACATGGCAAATCGGTCGAGGGTCTGGCGGCACGAAGCCGCATGCAAAGGCTTGAGGCGCTTGAAAAAGCTGCTCAAAAACGAAAAGCGCGTGAGTGTGCCACAAGGCCAGCGCCACCCCCAATTCACACGACCTGCTGCAGCCACCGCACGCCTTCAGGCCTGAAGGCCTGCACGCATTACAAGGCCTGGGACACAGGACAGCGGGGGAAATCCCGCTGCCTCAATACACCGGCGCTGGGCAACAATTGGCTTTGGCGGCCTTTAGCTGGGGCCTGTTCACATCACCATTGAAGAACACATCACCATTGAAGGAGTTTTCTCACATGCGCACCACATTGCTTTCCACCCTGATCGCTTCGGCCGTAGCGCTGCTGTGCGCCTGCGGCAGCGGCAGCGATCAGGGCCCCGGCCCTGGCGCCAATCCAGACCCTGGCAGCCAACAGCCGGGCACGCCCGATGCCGAGCTGATCACGGCCCAGCCACGGGCGCGGCTGGCGCTGCTGTGGGGCCCGCTGCGCCCGGTCAGCGACGCGGCCCGCGTGCAGCAAGCGGGCTGCGTGGATGGCCCAAGCGGCACGGAGGGCGGCCCGCTGCTGGGCCACACCCAGGCGCTGGCGCCGGCCCATGCCAGCGCCAGCGCCGCCTTGCTGACGCTGGAGCAAGGCTCCTGCGATCGGCAATGGCGCCTGCGGCGCCTGGATCTGGGCAACGGCCAGATGCACACCGTGTACACGGCGGCCCGGCCCGATTTTTCTGCGGCGCAGCCGCAGTCGCTGCTCTCGCCCAGCGCCGTGCTGGATCTGGGCCAGGGGCGCTACCTGATTGCCGATTCGGACATTTTCACCGGCGGGCTGGGCATCACCCGGCGCGACAAGCCCGGTTTTGGCAATGGCCTTTGGCTGCTGCACGCCAATGGCCAGCTGCAACAGTTGGCAGGCTTTGCCACGCCCAATCGGTCAGGCGCGCCAGGGCCGTTCCGGGATGGACAAGGGCCTGCGGCCAGTTTTTCATCGCTGACGGCGCTGTGCGCCTCGCACGAGCCGCAGCGCTTTTACGCGCTGGATGCCGGCGTGCTGCGCAGCATCGACCTCGATGGCCGAGTAACGACGCTGCGGCATGGGCCACAGGGCCGGCAGTTGCAGGGGCTGGTGTGCGGCGCGGCCGGGCGGGCGCTGGCCGCGCTGCGCCCGGACGGCGATGCGCCACAGCAGGTAACCGCCGTGGAGCTGCCCAGCGGGCAGCAATACAGCCTGCCCAGGGCAGACTTTGCGTGGCTGGTGGCGCTGGCTGGCAATGGGCGGGCCTGGCGGCGCGACCCCGATCAACCTGGCAGACTGCAGCTGTATGACCTGCAGCGCGCGCAGCCGATCGAAGGCACGACCGTGCATGCCCAGCACCCGCAACTGCAGGGCATGGCATTCGCCGCCGGCGACGGCCAGACGCTGTACTACGCGGGCCGGCAGGCCCTGCTGCGCGTGCAGGCCGATTGAACGAGCACTGCGGGCGCTGCGGGCACACGGCAACGCGCGCCGCAGACTGCGTGCATGCCAAGGCCCGCGCGCCTGTTCAAAACAAAAGCCCGCTCGCGCGGGCTTTTGTTTTGTTTTGAACAGGCTCAGTCCTGCAGCACGCTGGCCAGGCGCTCGGCCCAGTGTTGCGCCAGGGCCGGATCCTGGGCTTCGACCATCAGGCGCAGCACCGGCTCGGTGCCGCTAGGGCGCACCAGCAGGCGGCCCTGGCCTTGCAGCGCAGCCTCGGCTTCGCGCATGGCGTTTTGAAAGGCCGCGTGCTGTTGCCAGGAGTCACGGTCGGCCAGGCGCACGTTGATCATGGTCTGCGGGAACAGCTGCACGCCCTGCAGCGCCTGGGCCACGCTGTGGCCGCCGCGCACCACCTGCTGCAGCACCTGCAGCGCGCTGATGATGCCGTCGCCGGTGGTGTGCCGGTCCAGCGCCAGCAGGTGGCCGGAGCTTTCGCCGCCCAGCACCCAGCCATTGCGCTGCAAGGCCTCGATGACGTAGCGATCGCCGACCTTGGCGCGCTGCATCGGGATGCCCAGGCGGGCAAAGGCTTGCTCGATGGCCAGGTTGGTCATCAGCGTGCCGACCACGCCCTGCACCGGCTCGCCGGCCTCCAGCCGGGCGCGCGCCATCAGGTACAGCAGCTCATCGCCATTGAACAGCCGCCCAGTGGCGTCAACCAATTGCAGGCGGTCGGCATCGCCATCGAGCGCGATGCCGTAGTCGGCGCCGCTGGCGCGCACGCGCTCGATCAGCGCCTGCGGCGCGGTGGCGCCCACGTCCAGGTTGATGTTGAAGCCATCGGGCTCGGCCCCCATGGCGATGACTTCGGCACCCAGTTCGTGAAACACCTTGGGCGCGCACTGGTAGGCCGCGCCGTGGGCGGCATCGACCACCAGCTTCAGCCCCTTGAGGCTGAGCTCGGTGGGGAAGGTGCTCTTGCAGAACTCGATGTAGCGCCCGGCCGCGTCGGTCATGCGCCGCGCCTTGCCCAGCGCGGCCGAGGGGGCCCACTGCGGCGGCAGGGCCAGGCCGCGCTCGACCTCTTCCTCCCACTCATCGGGCAGCTTGCTGCCCTGGGCGCTGAAGAATTTGATGCCGTTGTCCTCGAAAGGGTTGTGGCTGGCGCTGATGACCACGCCCAGATCGGCGCGCACGGCGCGCGTCAGGTAGGCCACGGCCGGGGTCGGAATGGGGCCCAGCAGCACCACGTCCACGCCGGCGGAGTTGAAGCCCGACTCCAGCGCGCTTTCGAGCATGTAGCCAGAGATGCGCGTGTCCTTGCCGATGAGCACCGTCGCGGCGGCGTTGCCCGCCTTGAGCAGGCGGCCCACGGTGTGGCCCAGGTGCAGGATGAAATCGGGGGTGATGGGGCTGCGACCGACGGTGCCGCGAATGCCGTCGGTGCCGAAATACTGTTTGCTCATGCGCCGCTATTGTGGAGCAGGCTTTTGGCCTGCCAACGCCAGGCCAGAGGGCAGAAACCTTTGATTACGATTCTTGCCGCAAGCGCCCTGCCCTATTGCGCAGCGCAATTGCACAAGCCATCGCTCCGGCCCAGGCCTTGCCCCAGGTTTCAAGCCTGGCCCTGGGCCTGCATGGCCTGCCAGACCTTGAGCGCATCGGCGGTGGCGGCCACGTCGTGCACGCGCACGATGCGCGCGCCGCGCTCCACGGCCAGCAGCGCGGCGGCCACGCTGGCGGCCTGGCGCTGGCCCACATCGCGGCCAGTCACCGCGCCCAGCGAGGATTTGCGCGACCAGCCCGCCAGCAGTGGGTAGCCCAGTTGCAGCAGCTGCGGCTGCTGCGCCAGCAGCGCGAAGTTCTGCGCCACGGTCTTGCCAAAGCCAATGCCGGGGTCGAGCACGATGCGCTCGGCAGCCACGCCGGCCTGGCGCAGCGCCTGGGCGCGCCCGGCCAGAAAGCCCTGCACCGTGGCCACGGCATCGCCGGTCAGCGGCTCGCGCTGCATGGTTTCGGGCTCGCCGTGCATGTGCATCAGGCACACGCCGCAACGCGGGTGCTCGGCCACGGCCTGCAGCGCGCCGGGCTGGCGCAGCGCCCAGATGTCGTTGACGATGTCCGCGCCCAGCGCCAGCGCCGCGCGCATGACCTCGGGCTTGTAGGTATCGACCGAGATGGGCACGCCCAGGCGCACGGCCTCGGCCAGCACGGGCTGCAGGCGGCGCAGCTCCTCCTCCAGCGGCACGGCCGCGCTGCCCGGGCGCGAGGATTCGGCGCCGATGTCCAGAATGTCCGCGCCCTCCTCGATCAGCTGCTCGCAATGGCGCAGCGCGGCGCTGACGCTGGCATGCCGCCCGCCATCGGAAAAGGAATCGGGCGTGAGGTTGACGATGCCCATGAGCAGCGGGCGCTGCAGGCTCAGCGCGTGGCGGGCGGTCTGCCAGATGGCCGGCGCGCCGCGCTGGCCGCTGGCCTGATGCGCGGCCTGATTAGTGGCGTGATCGCTGGCCGGGGCGCAGGGCCGCGCAGGGCTGGGGGCGCTGTTGGGCACGGGTGGCATGGCTCCATGATGCGGCAGGGCCCCCATGTGGCGGTGGCCAAGCCATCGCCGGGGCGCCCCGCTCGGGAAAGTGAGGGAAGCAGGCCTGCGCAAGCCGCAGGCGGAATTCGTTCAGAAACTTTGAAAGGCCTTTTCCCCTACGGGAGAAGACCTGAAAAAAAGCGGAAAGAAACTGGGGGGTGGGCCAAAAAGGCATACAAGCCCTGCGCCTTGATTGCCCATCCCGCATTGCTTATTTCAATTCCAGCCCGTTTTTGGTGATGTGCATCAAATCGGGATCGATACCGCCGCTTTTCAGGCTTTGCCGCGCCAGTTTCGCCGCTTCGCTGCGGCCTTGCGGATCGTTTTCCAATTTTGCCTGCGCATAGATCTGCACAAACGTCATCCACAGCATGCCTTCGGCAGCGCGCTGTTTTTGTTCGTCATTCATCGCCAGCACGGTTTTATCCTCGCTCATCGCCGCGCGCAATTGCGTATATAGCCCGCTATTGAGCTTCTCTGTGCCTTCGTGCTGATGGATGGCTCCGTAATTGACGGCAAGCCAGAGCGTCATCGCGGTGGCAAGGCTGTCGGGGGGCAGGCCGTTTGCTTTGATCTGTTGGCGCATCAAATCCATCGCCCCCCAGTTGCGCATCGCGCGAATATCGGCAAGCGTTTGCGCATCTGCGCCGTTTTTCTGTGCATGGGCATGGAATTCATTGAGGAAATCTTCCATGACCGCCGCACTCACGGCCGCAGAGGGCTGATATTCATACGCCGAGGGGTTGAGTTTCGGCTTGGGCGCAACTTCTTTTTTGTTGCTGCCTTTGTCGCTGTTTTTTCCACTGCTGCGACTGCTGTAGCGCTGCGCCAGTTTTCGGTTGTAATCAACGGTTTGTTGATACATCCGTGCGCGCGACCAATCGGCGTAGCCGCCGCCAGGGTCTGACCACGAAAACGTTCCGCCGTAATAAGCAGCTGCCTGCCCAGCAAGCAACAGCCCGAGCGCAAGCCCGCCAATGCACCGAACAGCCTTGTTTTTCATCTTCACCTCCTGAAAACTCTCCTGAAAAAACGCCGCCGCATGATGCGGCTGGCAGCTTGCACTTCAGCTCGCAGCGCAACACCCCAAATGGGAATGGGTGCTGCGCTGGGGCTGGAGTTTAGGGCTTGTTGAAATTTGGTGTTGCGGCGGTGTTGTCGGTCAAAACTGTGCAACTGCCACATTGAAAAACGCTTGCAAGGCGCTCATGCCTTGCAAGCGTTTTCTCCTTGCGTCTGAATGGCTGTCTCAACAGCCCCCCTTAGACCCAGCTCTTAGGCCGCCGTCGGCGCCGGGTCGGAATCCACGGCTGCGCCGCCGCCGCCGCTGTTGTTGCCATTGCCGCCATCGACCGAGGGCTGCTTCTTGGGCACCCAGTCCTTGGGCGGTGTGGGCGGCTTGCCGGCCATGATTTCGTCGAGCTGTGCGGAGTCGATGGTCTCCCACTCCAGCAGGGCCTTGGCCATGGCGTGCATCTTGTCCTTGTTCTCCTCGATCAGGCGGCGCGCCAGCGCGTACTGCTCGTCGATGATGCGGCGCACCTCCTTGTCGACCTTTTGCATGGTCGCCTCGCTGACGTTGGTGGTCTTGGTCACCGAGCGGCCCAGGAAGACCTCGCCCTCGTTCTCGGCATAGACCATCGGGCCCAGCTCGTCGGACATGCCGTAGCGCGTGACCATATCGCGCGCCAGCTGCGTGGCCTTGTTGAAGTCGTCCGAGGCGCCGGTGGTCATCTGGTTCATGAACACTTCCTCGGCAATGCGGCCGCCAAACAGCATGGAGATGCGCGCCAGCGCCCATTCCTTGTCGTAACCGTAGCGGTCTTTCTCGGGCAGGGTGAAGGTCACGCCCAGGGCGCGGCCGCGCGGCACGATGGTGACTTTGTGCACCGGGTCGGACTTGGGCAGCAGGCGACCGATCAGCGCGTGGCCGGCCTCGTGGTAGGCGGTGTTCTTCAGCTCCTCGGGGTCCATCACGGCCGAGCGGCGCTCCGGGCCCAT
Source organism: Vandammella animalimorsus (assembly GCF_002288875.1). NCBI lineage: Bacteria > Pseudomonadati > Pseudomonadota > Betaproteobacteria > Burkholderiales > Comamonadaceae > Vandammella > Vandammella animalimorsus. The sequence goes on from NZ_NTBH01000001.1 coordinate 491,737, forward strand.
GAAGATCTTGTCCTTGGCGGCCTCGAAGTCCTGCATCTCCACCACGCGGGCATTGCGGCGCGCGGCCATCAGCGCGGCCTCGTTACAGAGGTTGGCCAGATCGGCGCCGGACATGCCAGGCGTGCCGCGCGCGATGACGTTGGCGTCCACATCCGCGCCCACGGGGATTTTGCGCATGTGCACGTTCAGGATTTGCTCGCGGCCTTTGACGTCTGGCAGGGAGACATACACCTGGCGGTCAAAACGCCCTGGGCGCAGCAGCGCCGAATCCAGGATGTCCGGACGGTTGGTGGCGGCCACCACGATCACGCCCAGGTTGGTCTCGAAGCCGTCCATCTCCACCAGCATCTGGTTGAGGGTTTGCTCGCGCTCGTCGTTGCCGCCGCCCAGGCCTGCGCCACGCTGGCGGCCCACGGCGTCGATCTCGTCGATGAAGATGATGCAGGGCGCGTTCTTCTTGGCGTTCTCGAACATGTCGCGCACGCGGGCCGCGCCCACGCCGACGAACATTTCCACGAAGTCCGAGCCGCTGATGGAGAAGAACGGCACCTTGGCCTCGCCAGCGATGGACTTGGCCAGCAGCGTCTTGCCGGTGCCCGGCGGGCCCACCAGCAGCAGGCCGCGCGGGATGCGACCGCCCAGGCGCTGGAACTTCTGCGGATCGCGCAGGAAGTCCACCACCTCCTTGACTTCTTCCTTGGCCTCGTCAGCGCCGGCCACGTCGGCAAAGGTCACGGTGTTGTTGCTCTCGTCGAGCATGCGCGCCTTGCTCTTGCCGAAGCTGAAGGCCCCGCCCTTGCCGCCACCTTGCATCTGGCGCATGAAGTAGATCCACACGCCGATCAGAATCAGCATCGGCCCCCAGCTGATGAGCAGCGAGCCCAGCAGCGAGCGCTGCTCGCGCTCCTTGAGGTTGAGCTTGACGTTGCTGTTGAGCAGATCGTCAAACAGGCCGCGGTCGGCCATGGAGCCGGTGGTGCGGATGCGCCGGTCGTCATTGCGGATGGCCAGGATGTCGAAGCTGCCCGTGCCCGTGTCCTGCACGTTCACCTCGCGCACCTCGCCGTTTTGCACGGCGGTGATGAAGTCGGAGTACGCCACCGACGTGGCCCCAGCGCCGGGGCCGCCATCAAAGCGTTTGAATACGGTAAACAAAACGACGAGCAGCACCAGCCACATCGCCACTTTGGAAATCCATTGATTGTTCAAGCCACTGCTCCTGAGTACTGAGTAATCGTGCCGCTGCCGCCATCGGGCCAGCCACCCAGGCCTGGCGGCGCTGATCGCCTGGGTCGGAAAAAGAGGTTGAGGAAAAACAAAAGGCGCGCTGCATCGCTCTGGGCGTGCCCCGCTCGCTGCCAACAGGCGCCAGGGCCAACTACTCTGCGTTGTGTCACAGCCATAGCCCATGTGCGGGGCATTCTATGCTTTTCAAGCCGCTCAGACAGGTGAAGGGTTACTGCGCCGCAGGGGGTATTGCAGGGCGGGTTTCAGGGCCTTTGAACCGACCTTCAACAGGGCTTCAACAGGCCTTGGAGCGCCCTGCCCCAGCGGGCTATGCATTGACTTGCCCGCCTCAACTGCTGGCGCACACGCGCAGCAGCTCTTGACCATAGGCATCGAGTTTCTTTTGCCCCACGCCGGAGATGGCGCTGAGCGCCTGCAGGCTGCGGGGGTTTTCGCTGGCAATGGCCAGCAAGGTGGCATCGGCAAAGACCACGAAGGCCGGCAGCTGGTGCTGCTGGGCGACTTCGCGCCGCCAGGCCTTGAGCGCCTCAAAGCGCTGTCGGCTGGCATCGTCCAGCGCGGCCAGGCGCTCCTGGCGGCTTTGGCGTGCGCTGCCGCTCTGCGCGCCCGGCGCGGCGCGGCGCACACCGCGCCGGGCCTCGCGCTCGATGCGGCGCAGCTGCAGCGGGCGCTGGCCGGCCAACACGCTGCGGGCCGCCGGGCCCAGGCGCAGGGTGTTGAAGGCCTGAGCATCGGCCACGATGGCGTCGATGGCAATCAGCTGCCGCACAACGCTGCCCCATTCGCGCTCGCCGATCTCCTGGCCAATGCCGAAGGTGCTCAGGCCCTGGTGGCCGTATTGCTCGACCTTGGGCGTGGCCTTGCCGCGCAGAATGTCGATCAGGTGCCCCGCGCCGAAGTGAATGCCGCTTTTTTGCTGCACGCGGTAGATGCAGCTGAGCAGCTTGCGCGCCGCGTCGGTGGCGTCCCAGGTGGCCGGCGGATTCAGGCAGTTGTCGCAATTGCCGCAGGGCTGGGCCTGCTCGCCAAAGTAAGCGAGCAGCCGCTGGCGGCGGCATTCGGTGGTCTCGGCCATGGCCAGCAGCGCATCGAGCTTGGCGCGCATGACCTGCCGGTAAGCCTCGCTGGCCGGGCTTTGCGGGTCGTCGATCATGCGCCGCTGGTTGACCACGTCGGCCAGGCCATAGGCCATCCAGGCATCGGCGGGCTCGCCGTCGCGCCCGGCGCGGCCCGTCTCCTGGTAGTAACCCTCGATGTTCTTGGGCATGTCCAGATGCGCCACGAAGCGCACGTCGGGCTTATCGATGCCCATGCCAAAGGCGATGGTGGCCACCATCACCAGCGCGTCCTCGCGCAGAAAGCGGTCCTGGTGGCGCTGGCGCACATCGGGCGGCAGGCCGGCGTGGTAGGGCAAGGCGTCGACGCCCTGCTCCAGCAGCCACTGGGCCGTGTCCTCAACCTTTTTGCGGCTTTGGCAATAGACGATGCCGGCATCGCCCTCGTGCTCGTCCTCGATGAAGCGCAGCAGCTGGCGGCGCGCATCGCTCTTTTCCACCACTTGGTAGAAGATGTTGGGGCGGTCGAAGCTGCTGATGAACTGCCGCGCCTGCTGCAACTGCAGGCGCTCAATGATGTCGGCGCGGGTGATGGCATCGGCCGTGGCCGTCAGCGCAATGCGCGGCACCGTGGGGTAGCGCTCGTGCAGCAGGCTGAGCTGGCGATACTCGGGGCGGAAGTCATGGCCCCACTGGCTCACGCAGTGCGCCTCGTCGATGGCAAACAGCGCCAGCTGGCCGCGTTGGTAAAGGCCATCGAGAAACTCCAGAAAGCCCGGCGTGGTGATGCGCTCGGGCGCCACGTACAGCAGGCAGGTCTGGCCGCGCCAGGCGCGCGCCTGCACGGCCTGGGCCTGGGAAAAATCCAGCGCCGAATGCAGGCCATCGGCGGCCACGCCCACCTCCTGCAGCGCGCGCACCTGGTCGTGCATCAGCGCAATCAGCGGCGAGACCACGATGCTCATTCCCTTGCCCTGCTCGCGCCGGGCAATCGCCGGAATCTGGTAGCACAGCGATTTGCCGCCGCCGGTGGGCATCAACACCAGCGCATCGCCACCGGCGATGACGGTGTCGATGATCTGGGCCTGCAGCCCGCGAAACTGCGGATAGCCAAACACCTGTTGCAGGATTTGCAGCGCCTGCGGGCAATCGGAACTGGACAAGGCTCAACCCCAAGCGGCACAGCCGAAAGGCCGCGCCCACATCAAAAAAGCCCGCCATTATGAAAGCATCGCGCCCAGCGCCGGGAACTGATGAGATAGCGCGATTGAGAGACGGTTTGCGAAGCAGTTGTTCAAGGGGAAACCGCAGCTGCCAGGTGCCAGGTGCCAGTGCGCCCAAGCTTGAGCGCCTTGCCAGCGTTTTCAACGCAGCAGCTGCGGGTTTCGACCGAGAACACCGCTGCAACACTCAGTCTCGACACCCTCTACACTTGCCGCCGCGCTTGGCGCAGCGCCCCGCTTGTGCCGCCCTGCCATCCATACCCCCGGTGCCTCGCGTGTCCTCCATCCTCGCCATCATCTTCCCCGTGTTCGGCCTGATCCTGGCCGGCTGGCTGTGCCGCCGCCTGCGGGTGCTGGGCCCGGCCGCCGCTGCCGAGCTGGGGCGCTTCGTGGTCTGGCTGGCCCTGCCAGCCATGCTGTTTCTCAGCATGGCCAAGGCCGACTGGCGCCAGCTGTACCAGCCGGCCTTCACGGCCACCTTCGCGCTGGCCGGCCTGGGCCTGTTTGCCGCTGTGGCCGCCGTGCAGCGTTGGCGCGGCCGCAGCCTGGCCGATGCCAGCGTCGATGCCCTCGCCGCGGCCTACCCCAACACCGGCTACATGGGCTTTCCGCTGACCTTTTTGCTCGCCGGCCAGGCCTCGCTGGTGCCCACCACCATTGCCACCATGCTGGTGGTGTGCGTGATGTTCGGCCTGGCCATCTTGCTGATCGAATACGCCCGCCTGCCCACCGGGCAGCGCCAGCCCTGGCTGCTGCTGCCACGCATCACCTGGTCGCTGCTGAAAAACCCCTTGATCGCCGCGCCGCTGGCCGGCGCCCTGTATGCCGCCACCGGCTGGCCGCTGCCGGCCAGCGGCGCGCAATTGCTGCAACTGCTCGCGGGCGCGGCCAGCCCCTGCGCGCTGGTCAGCCTGGGGCTGTTCCTGGCCAGCCCAGCCGCATCGGCCGGCAGCGCCGCGCCCCAGGCGCTGGGCGACAGGCAGGCCAGCGCCCTGGCCTGGCAGTTGACGGCCATCAAACTCCTGCTGCTGCCAATGCTGACCTGGGCGCTGGGCGCCTGGGTCTTCCAGCTGCCGGCCACGCCGCTGCTGCTGGCCGTGCTGCTGGCCGCCCTGCCCACCGGCACCGGCCCCTACATGCTGGCCGACCTGTACGGCCGCGACGGCAGCGTGACGGCGCGCACCGTGCTGTTTTCCACCATCGCCTCAGTGGCCACACTGGCCGCCCTGATCCATTGGATGGGGCCTGCGGCGGCGCAATAGGCCAAGAAGGGGGGCACCACACAATGGCTGTCAAACAAGTGCTGGCACCAGGCGTGGCTGTGGGCGATGTCGTGCTGCTGAAGAAAATCCCTGACTGGCTGGTCTCAGATTCCAGCCTGGAGGAATTCTTCCGATTCATGCGCTATATCGGGCGCAAATCGCTGGTCACGGACATCGACCCATACGGCTATTACTGGCTTGGCTTTGGCAGCACGCAGCAAAGGCCGGATGGGGCCATCTATACCGGCGACTCTTTCTGTTTGACGGACGATTGCATACAAAAATGCACCGACTTTGATTTCAATTGGCTTGAGCCATGACCAGAGACAACAATCCAATGCTGCCCCCTCCTGATACCCATCAAAGGTTCAAATATTTCACGCAGGCCACTGAGGAACAGCAAGGCGCTACTACCCACTGATTGACTGAGTCGATTTCAAACTTCGTTTTGAGATCGACTGGTTTTTTTTCTTAGCAGGCTGCTGAAATACTGCCGAAGATGGGCGAAAAACATCCAACAGATGCCCTCAGTTCCCCTTCGCCGACCATAAATCAACGATTTACGATGGCTTGAGGCGGCAAGTCTGGGGCTTTTCCGCCTGTCGATTCAGTATTTCAGCAGCCTGTTAGAGCCTGTTCAAAATCTCGGCGCGAATGGGCAAGAAGCGGTTTGGGATGGGCTGCAAGGCGCAAAACGCAGCCATAGCTGGGGCTATGGCGAGGCTTTGCAACGCAGCAGAGCGCCCAAATCCGCTCTCTTGACCGCCGTGCAAAGATTTTGAACAGGCTCTTACATGTTTTGACGACGCTGGGCGTCAAGAATGCTCCGAAAAACCTGCTGCACATTGGTTTTGATGTGCAGCTCTGGCGTGGCGGCGGCCCCGGGCCAGCCGAAGGGGAGCTGGATCAAGGCAGGGCTGCCCAAGGCGATGGTGCCGCTGCCGTCGGCACGCTCGGTTTGGGTGATGGGTGGCAATGTGCGCAAGGGGTGCGATTGCACTTTCTGACCATTGAAGCCGCTGACAACGAGGATGCGCTCGTTGGTCAGTGCGTAATGCGTATGCGCCCGCAGGCGGGCATCCCACCAAAAACGCCCGGCGATGAGGTACAGCCCAACGAGCACAAAGGGGATGCCCCAGAGTTTGAAGATCAGGGGCATATCCATGCTCAGGGCGTTGATCTCCCAAGCAATGGCAAAGCCGCCCCAAAGCAGGGAAAACGGAATCAGCACTGCGTCGGCGGGGCGCAGCATCAAGCCTTGACGAGGGCTGTCGTGCCACAGCACTTGCTCATCAGGAGCGAGCTGGCGCCGCAAAGCTTCAGGCAAGACTCCGGACGAAAGATCAGCGGCCTTGGAGGTAGAAGACGGATATCCATCGTGCATGGCTGCTCCTTTGGCGGAGAGTAGAGCCTCAAAGCCTGCGCCAAGCCTCAATGCCCTGCCCCGCCCACTTGCGCATCGGGCTTGACGCGGCGCAGCAGCGCCAGCATGTCGGCTTCGATGCGCGCCAGCGCCTCGGGCGTGTGGCCTTCAAAGCGCAGCACCAGCACGGGCGTGGTGTTGCTGGCGCGGATCAGGCCGAAGCCGTCGGGCCAGTCCACGCGCAGGCCGTCGATGGTGTTGACCTGCGCAGGGGCGCTGAAGGCATCGGCCGCCAGCGCTTGCAGTTCGGCGGCCAGGCGGTGCGACTCGCCTTCGGCGCAGGGCACGTTCAGCTCGGGCGTGCTGTGGCTGGTGGGCAAGGCGTTCAGCACGGCGCTGGGGTCGGGATAGCGGCTGAGGATTTCCAGCAGGCGCGCTGCGGCGTAGGTGCCGTCGTCAAAACCGTACCAGCGCTCCTTGAAAAAGATGTGGCCGCTCATCTCGCCGCCCAGCGGGGCATCGACTTCCTTCATCTTGGCCTTGACGAGCGAGTGGCCGGTCTTGTGCATCAGCGGCACGCCGCCCGCGGCCTCAATGGCAGGGGCCAGGCGCTGGCTGCATTTGACGTCGAACACGATGGTGCTGCCGGGCACGCGGGTGAGCACGTCCTGCGCGAACAGCATCATTTGCCGGTCGGGGAAGATGGTTTGCCCGTCCTTGGTGACGATGCCGAGGCGGTCCCCGTCGCCGTCGAAGGCCAGGCCCAGCTCGGCGTCGGTGTCTTGCAGGATGCGGATCACGTCGCGCAGGTTTTCGGGCTTGGAGGGGTCGGGGTGGTGGTTGGGAAAGCGCCCGTCCACCTCGGTGAACAGCTCGATCACCTCGCAGCCCAGGGCGCGCAGGATGCCAGGGGCCGATGCGCCGGCCACGCCGTTGCCGCAGTCCACCACCACTTTCATGGGGCGCGTCATCGTCTGCTTGATTTCGCACAGGCCCGCGCTGGCGCTTTGGCCGCTGGTTTGCACGGGGCGCGCCAGGCGCACGTCGCCCACGATGCGCTCGCGGTAAGCGGGCAGCACGTCCGCCTGGCGCATGCTGCCGCCCTCTTTCAATTGCCAGCTTTCTTCTTCGATGATGCGGCGCAGCGCCTGGATCTCATCGCCGTAAATGGCGCGGCCGGCCAGCACCATCTTGAAGCCGTTGTCGTCGCGCGGGTTGTGGCTGCCCGTGACCTGGATGCCGCTTTGGCACAAGGTGCTGGCGGCGAAGTACAGCATGGGCGTGGTGCACTGGCCGATGTCGATCACCTCGATGCCCACCGCCACCAGCCCGCGCATCAATGCTGCGGCCAGCGCCGGGCCGGAGAGCCGCCCGTCACGCCCCACGGCCACGGTGCGCTGCCCCTCGGCCAACGCGCGCGTGCCAAAGGCGCGGCCCAGCGCTTCGGCCAGGGCTTCGTTGATGGTCACGGGCGTGGTGCCGCGGATGTCGTAGGCTTTGAAAACACTGGGGGCGACTTGCACAGGCGGGCTCCGTTATGCGGTTCTTCAATCAGTTCGGAAAATTGGCTGCGCGGATTCTATGGAACTTCTGCCTGGGCTTGGCTCTACAGCGCAAGCACCGAAGAATAAGAATAATTTGCAGTAATAATCCTGCTTCTCGACTTCAAAACCCTTTGCACCGCACCATGACACAGCAGACCCGCACCGAAAAAGACACCTTTGGCCCCATCGAAGTGCCCGCCGACAAGCTCTGGGGCGCGCAAACCCAGCGCTCGCTGCAAAACTTCGACATCTCCGGCGAGAAGCAGCCGCGTGAAATCATCAAGGCGCTGGCGCAGGTCAAGCGCGCCTCGGCCGCCGTCAACCACGCGCTGGGCCTGCTGGACGAGAAAAAAGCCAAGGCCATCATCGCCGCCGCGCAGGAAGTGATCGAGGGCAAGCACCCGGACGAATTCCCGCTGGTGGTCTGGCAGACCGGCTCGGGCACGCAATCGAACATGAACCTCAACGAAGTCATCGCCAACCGCGCCAGCGAGCTGCTGGGCGGCGAGCGCGGCGAGGCCCGCCTGGTGCACCCCAATGACGACGTGAACAAAAGCCAATCCTCCAACGACGTATTCCCCACCGCCTCGCACGTGGCCGCCGTCGATGCCCTGACCCACAAGCTGCTGCCCGCCATCGACCTGCTCAAAAACACCCTGGCCGAAAAAGCCAAGGCCTTTGACGGCATCGTCAAGATCGGCCGCACCCACTTGCAAGACGCCACGCCGCTGACGCTGGGGCAGGAAATCTCCGGCTGGGTCGCCCAGCTCGAACACGGCAAGAAACACGTGCAGGACGCCCTGCCCCACCTCTGCGAGCTGGCCCTGGGCGGCACCGCCGTGGGCACGGGCCTGAATGCGCCCAAGGGCTATGCCGAAGGCGTGGCCAAGGAGCTGGCAAAAATCACCGGCCTGGCCTTTGTGACCTCGCCCAACAAGTTCGAATCGCTGGCCTCGCAAGACGCGCTGGTGCACGCCCACGGCGCGCTCAAAACCCTGGCCGCCAGCCTGACCAAGATCGCCAACGACGTGCGCTGGCTGGCCAGCGGCCCGCGCAGCGGCATCGGCGAAATCACCATCCCCGAGAACGAGCCTGGCTCCTCCATCATGCCCGGCAAGGTCAACCCCACGCAAAGCGAAGCCGTGACCATGCTGGCCGCGCAAGTCATGGGCAACGACGTGGCCATCAACATCAGCGGCGCATCGGGCAACTTCGAGCTCAACGTGTTCCGCCCCGTGGTGGCCCACAACTTCCTGCAAAGCGTGCGCCTCTTGGCCGACGGCATGCGCAGCTTCAACGACCACTGCGCCGTGGGCATCGAACCCAACCGCGAACGCATTGCCGAGCTGGTGGGCAACTCGCTGATGCTGGTCACCGCGCTGAACCCGCACATCGGCTACGACAAGGCCGCCTTCATCGCCAAGAAAGCGCACAAGGAAGGCACCAGCCTGCGCGAAGCGGCGATTGCCAGCGGCTACCTCACGGCCGAGCAGTTCGACCAGTGGGTGGTGCCTGAGAACATGGTGGGCCGCTGATCCATATCAGCTCAGTTCAATCGACCAGACGCCCCTGGGCAAAGGCGCTGCGCCAACGCCGCAGCGCAGCGCCAGCGCCCAGCAACGCCAGGCAGGCCAGGAGGCTGGCCTGCCAGCCCACATGGGCCACGCCCCAGTGCCCGATGACGCCGCTGCCCAGCAAGGCCCCGGCGCCAATGCCCACATTGAACAGGCCGGAAAACAAGGCCATGGCCACATCGCCCGCATCGGCGGCCAGGCCCAGCACCCGCGCCTGCATGGCCAGCGCAAAGCACAAGAACACCGCGCCCCACAGGCCCAGCAGCGCCGCCAGCGCCCAGGGTTGCGCCGCCGCCGGGCGCAGCAGGCCCAGGCACAGCACCAAGGCCGCCAAGGCGCACAGCAAGAACGCCGCCGGATGGCGCAGCCCCTGCCAACTGAACAAGGCACTGCCCACCAGCCCGGCCGCGCCAAACAGCAGCAGCATCTGGGTGATGGGCGGCCCATCCAGCCCGGCCACACGCTGCATGAAAGGCTCCAGATAGCTGTAGGCCATGAAATGCGCCGTCACCCCAGCCACCAGCAGCACATACACACTCACCAGCGCCGGGCGGCGCAGCAGCAGCGGCAGGCTGCGCAGTGAGCCGCTGCGTTCACTGGGCAAGCGCGGCAACAGCCACCACAGCAGCAGCAACACCAGCAGCGCCACGGCCCCGATACCGGCAAAGGTCACCCGCCAGCCCAGCCACTGGCCCATCGCCCGCCCCAGCGGAATGCCCAGCACCATGGCCAGCGAAGTGCCGCCGGCAAGCAGGCCCAGCGCCTGCGCCTTGCGCCCGGCCGGCGCCACGCGCACCACCAGCGAAGCCGTGATCGACCAGAACACCGCATGCGCCGCCGCAATACCCAGCCGCCCCAACAGCAACACGCTGAAATTGGGCGCCAGCGCGCACACGCCATGGCTGGCCACGAACAGCGCGAACAGGCCCACCAACAGCCCACGGCGCTCCATGCGGCGCGTGGCCAGCATCAAGGGCAACGAAGCCAGCGCCACCGCCCAGGCATAAACCGTCAGCATCAGCCCAACGCGCTCGGCGCGCATGCCAAAGCTCTCGCCCATGGCGCCGAGCAGGCCCACGGGCACGAACTCCGTGGTGTTGAACACAAACGCCGCCAAGGCCAAGGCCAGCACCGCCAGCCAGGCGCGGCCGGGCGAGGCGCTGTGAACATGAGAATCCAAAGAGCTTGATGGCATTAGCAGGTCAACAGATGGCAACAGGCAGGGAGAAAATGCTTCACGTCTCACGCCAAAAAGCCCGGCCCTGGTGTCCCAGGGCCGGGCTTTTTGGGGATGCGGCGCGGCATTGGCTTGAGGACCCCGCCGCGCGCGCGGCTTCTCAGGCGTTCAAGCGTTCAGTGCGCCGTCGATGAAGGCCTGGATTTGTGTCTTGCCTTGCGCGCCAACCTGGGTGGCTGCGACCTGGCCGTTCTTGAACAGCATCAGCGTCGGGATGCCGCGGATGCCGTACTTGGCGGGCACTTCGCGGTTTTCATCGACGTTGATTTTCTTGATGAGCAGCTTGCCTTGGTTGGCCGCGGCCAGCTCTTCGAGCACGGGGGCGATTTGCCGGCATGGGCCGCACCATTCGGCCCAGAAGTCCAGCAGCACTGGGGTCTGCGACTGCAGCACTTCGGCTTCGAAGTTGGCATCGGTCACGGGGGATGTGAGGGCATTGGACATGGCAGGTTCTCGCTGTGGGTTGCAAAAAACAAAAGATCGCAGCGCGACGCGCGATCGAATAATGGCTGCGATTTTGACAGAACTTTGCCAAACGCATCGCCGGCTGAGCCGGCCTGGCATCAGGGGCTGCGGTCAAGCCGCGCTGGCTGCAGCCTGCGCTGCGATTGCGGTTAGGATTGGCCGCTTCTTCGACCATCCTCCGCGATGAGTGCCACGCCATGACCGCCACGACCACCAGCGCTGCCCTGCCCGATGCCACCGCCCTGAACCCTGAGACCCTGCCTGCGTTTGCTGCGCAGGCCTTGACGCTGCTGCGTGCGCGCACGCCCTTGGTGCAATCGATCACCAATACGGTGGTGGCCAATTTCACCGCCAATGTCCTGCTGGCGCTGGGGGCGGCGCCGGCGATGGTGGACATTCCGCGCGAGGCCGGGCCGTTTGCGCGCATGGCCTCGGGCCTGCTGATCAATCTGGGCACGCCCGTGCCTTCGCAGGCCGAGGCGGTGATGGAGGCTGCCTGCGCTGCGGCCGAGGCGGGCACGCCCTGGGTGCTCGATCCGGTGGCCATTGGCAGCCTGCCGGTGCGCACGGCGCTGGCGGCGCAGTTGCTGCAGCAGCGCCCCAGCGCCGTGCGCGGCAATGCCTCTGAGATTCTGGCCGCCGCCGGCTGCGGCGCGGGCGGGCGCGGGGTGGATGCCACGGCCAGCGTGGCCCAGGCCGAGCAGGCCGCGATGCAGCTGGCAGCGGCCAGCGGCGCGGTGGTGGCGGTCTCCGGACCCGTGGATTTTCTGACCGATGGGCAGTCTCAGATCCGCCTGGCCAATGGCACGCCTTTGCTGACCAAGGTCACCGGCGGCGGCTGCGCTTTGGGCAGCGTGATGGCGGCGTTTTTGTCGCTGGCCAACTCCCGCGCCGAGCATTTGCCACTGGCCGCTGCGGCCGTGCTGGTCTACACCATCGCCGCGGAAATGGCTGCCGAGCAGGTGGCCCGCCAGCAGCAGGGGCCAGGCAGTTTTGCCGTGCAGTTCATCGACCGGCTGGCGCTCATCACGGCGCACGATGTGCTCACGCACGCGCAGGTGCAAGGCATTGAGCGCGCGGGCGCTGCCAGTGCAAGCTCTTCAGTTTTGTGAACAGGCCCTGAACCATGTCTCTTGATCTTGCCTTGTATCTGGTGACCGATTCGGGCCAGTGCGCCCGCGCCGGCCGCAGCCTGCAGGAGACGGTGCTGCGCGCCGTCGAAGGGGGCGTGCGCATCGTGCAGATCCGCGAAAAAGAGGCCGGCGCGCGCGAGTTCCTCGCCAACGTCTGCGCCGTCGCCCAGGTCTTGCCCGCGCAGGTGCCGCTGCTGGTCAACGACCGCATCGACGTGTTCCTGGCGGCCCGCGCCGCCGGCGCGCGCGTGGCCGGGGTGCACATTGGCCAATCGGAAATCCCGGCCGAGCTGGCGCGCCAGCTGATTGGCCCGCAGGCCATCCTGGGCCTGAGCGCGGCCACGCCCGCTGCACTGGCCGAAGCCGAGCGCTGCGGCGTGGTGGATTACGTGGGCATTGGCCCGCTCAACACCACCACGACCAAGAAGAATGCGCCGCCGGCGCTGGGCCTGCCGGCGCTGCAGGCTTTGCGCCAGGGCGTGCGCCTGCCGGCCGTGGCCATTGGCGGCATCGGCAGCGGCGACATGGCCGGGCTGCGCGCCGCAGGCTTTGATGGCGCGGCCGTGGTCAGCGCCATTTGCGCCGCGCCCGATCCCAGCCAGGCCGCGCAGGCGCTGCTGCAGGCCTGGCAGCACGGCGCATGAGGCCCGCCAAAGCTCCAGCCATTCACTTCCATCCACCCGAACTGCATGCCCATGAACTCTGCCTCCAGCCCCTCCTCCACCGGCGCGGCCCCGACTGCGCCCCGCATTCCGCGCGTGCTCAGCATTGCCGGCACCGACCCCACCGGCGGCGCTGGCGTGCAGGCCGATCTCAAAAGCATTGCCGCCAACGGCGGCTATGGCATGGCCGTGGTCACAGCGCTGGTGGCGCAAAACACCCAAGGGGTGCGCTCCATCCATGTGCCGCCGATGTCGTTCTTGCGCGAACAGCTCGATGCCGTCAGCGATGATGTGCGCATCGACGCGCTGAAAATCGGCATGCTGGGCACAGCGGACATCATCGCCACGGTGGCCGATTGGTTGGCCCAGCACCGCCCGCCGGTGCTGGTGCTCGATCCGGTGATGGTCGCCACCAGCGGCGATCGTCTGCTGGACGCCGCCGCCGAGGATGCGCTGCGCGCCCTGCTGCACCAGGCCGATCTCATCACCCCGAACATGCCCGAGCTGGCCGTTCTGGCCGATGCCGCCGAGGCCAGCGATTGGCCGCAGGTGCTGCAGCAGGCACAGCAGGTGGCCAATCGTTACCAGGTGCACGTGCTGGCCAAGGGCGGCCATCTGCAAGGCGCGCTGGTGCCCGATGCGCTGGTGGCGCCCGATGGCAGCGTGCAGGAGTTCCCCGGTGAGCGCATTGCCACGCGCAACACGCATGGCACGGGCTGCTCGTACTCCGCCGCGCTGGCCACACTGCGCCCGCAAACGGCCAACTGGGCCGAGGCCGTGGCGCGCGCCAAGGCTTGGTTGACCGAGAGCATCCGGCACGCCGATGCGCTGCAGGTCGGCCAGGGCCACGGCCCCATCAGCCACTTCGCCACGCTGTGGCAGCTGCAGCAAGCGCGCGGCTGAGGGACTGCCTTCAAGCCCCCCCTGCCCCGTGCAGGGCTCAGCCTTATTCAAACGGGGATGGACGCCGGCGCATGGGCGCGCTGGCGCAGGGCGTGGTCCATCAACACCAGGGCCAGCAAGGCCTCGGCAATGGGCGCGGCGCGAATGCCCACGCAAGGGTCATGCCGGCCCTTGGTGACGACTTGCACGGGCTGGCCGTCCACGTCGATCGAGGGCCGGGGCGTGAGGATGGAGCTGGTGGGCTTGATGGCAATGCGCACCTCAATATCCTGGCCGGTGCTGATGCCGCCCAGGATGCCGCCGGCGTGGTTGCTGGCAAAGCCCTGCGGGGTGATGGCGTCGCCATGCTCGCTGCCCAGCTGCGTGGCGCTGGCAAAGCCCGCGCCGATCTCCACGCCCTTAACGGCGTTCAGGCCCATCATGGCGTAGGCGATGTCGGCATCGAGCCGGTCGTACAGCGGCTCGCCCAGGCCCCGGGGCACGCCGCTGGCGATCACGCGCACGATGGCGCCGCAGGAGTCGTGCTGCTTGCGCAGCGCATCCATGTACTGCTCCAGCGCGCTGGTGTCTCGCACCGGGGCGAAGAACGGGTTTTGCGCTACGTACTCCAGCGATTCAAAGCCGATCTCCAGTGGCCCCAGCTGCGCCATGAAGCCGTGCAGCTGCGTGCCGTACTGCTCTTGCAGCCATTTGCGCGCCACCGCACCGGCGGCCACGGTGGGCGCGGTCAGGCGCGCCGAGGAGCGCCCGCCGCCACGCGGATCGCGGATGCCGTACTTGTGCCAGTAGCTGTAGTCGGCATGGCCGGGGCGGAACTGGCGCGCAATCTCGCCATAGTCCTTGCTGCGCTGATCGACGTTGCGGATCAGCAGCGCGATTGGCGTGCCGGTGGTCTTGCCCTCATAAACGCCCGAGAGGATTTCCACTTGGTCAGGCTCGTTGCGCTGCGTGACGAAGCGGCTGGTGCCAGGGCGGCGGCGGTCAAGCTCGCGCTGGATGTCAGATTCGGCCAGCGCCATGCCCGGCGGGCAGCCATCAATCACGCAGCCAATGGCCGGGCCGTGGGATTCACCAAAGTTGGTGACGCGAAATAGGGTTCCAAAGGTGCTGCCGCTCATAGTGGCGCGATTATCGCTGCTGCTGCTGCCTTCGCGGCTCGGGCGGGAGCTCGGTCAGACTCATCTGCAAAACCATTGAACGGAGCGCGAATGGAACACACCAAAGCAAGATTCAAGGCGGGGCACAAGGCATAAAAAAAGCCATGCTTGTTGCCAAGCATGGCTTTTGTCCGCACACCAGCAATTAACGCTTGGAGAACTGCTTGCGGCGACGGGCGGAGTGCAGACCAACCTTCTTGCGCTCAACCTCGCGGGCATCGCGCGTGACGTAGCCGGCAGCGGACAGCTGGGGCTTGAGCGTCTCGTCGTAGTCGATCAGCGCGCGGGTGATGCCATGGCGCACTGCGCCGGCCTGGCCGGATTCACCGCCGCCGTGCACGTTGACCTGGATGTCGAAGGTTTCGACATGGTCGGTCAGCACCAGGGGCTGCTTGGCGATCATGATCGAGGTCTGGCGACCGAAGTAGTTCTCGATCTCCTTGCCGTTGATGACGATCTTGCCGGAGCCTTTTTTCAGGAAGACACGGGCCACGCTGGATTTGCGGCGGCCGGTGCCATTGTTCCAATCACCAATCATGTTGCAGGCTCCTTAGATTTCCAGCACTTTGGGCTGTTGGGCGGTATGCGGGTGCTCGGCGCCGCCATAGACCTTGAGCTTCTTGATCATGGCGTAGCCCAGCGGGCCCTTGGGCAGCATGCCCTTGACGGCCTTCTCCAGTGCGCGGCCGGGGTGCTTGGCCTGCATGTCACGGAAGTTGGTGGCGCGGATGCCGCCGGGATAGCCGGTGTGGCGGTAGTACATCTTGTCCAGGCTCTTGTTGCCGGTGACCTTGAGCTTGGAGGCGTTGATGACGACGATATAGTCGCCCGTGTCAACGTGAGGTGTGTAAATGGCTTTGTGCTTGCCGCGCAGGCGCAGGGCAACTTCGCTGGCTACCCGGCCGAGCACCTTGTCGGTGGCGTCGATCACAAACCACTCATGTTGCACCTCAGCGGGTTTTGCGCTGAATGTAGACATGCGGTTTTCCTTTGAAAACAAGAAACTTGCCCTATTGCCACGGTCGGTGCTCTTCTTGGAGCGGAGCCTCTTAGGTGGTGGGCGGCGTGGGCCACAAAACAAAAGCCTGGCAAGCCAGGCGCTGCATCAGCCATGCCGTTTTGCTGCGGGGCAAAAACGCTGCAAACCGCGCATTGTATAACAAACGCCAAGGCCGCCTTGCGCGGCATTGGCGCAGCTCATGAATGGTGCGGCGCCGGGGCCTGAGCAGCTGCCAAAAGCGCCTGGGTGTAGGGGTGCTGCGGGCGCTGCAGCACAGCGGCGATGGGGCCGGCCTCGACATCCTGGCCGTTTTTCATCACCAGCACATGGTGGGCCATGGCGCGCACCACGTCCACGTCGTGGGTGATGAGCAAATAGGCCAGGCCGCGCTCGCGCTGCAAGCGCTGCAGCAGGGCCAGCACTTGTTGCTGGATGGTGGCATCGAGCGCGCTGGTGGGCTCGTCGAGCACCAGGATGGAAGGCTCGACCATCAGCGCCCGGGCGATGGCGATGCGCTGGCGCTGGCCACCGGAGAATTCGTGCGGGTAGCGCTCCAGCAGCTGGGGGAACTGCGCCAGCGTCAGCCCCACTTCGGCCAGCAGCGCCAGGGCCTTGGCCCGGCGCTGGGCCGCGCTCAGGCCCAAGCCGTGCGCCAGCGCGCCCTCCTCGACGATTTCGCCCACGGTCAGGCGCGGCGACAGGGCCGAGAACGGATCCTGGAACACGACTTGGATTTGCCGCCGCAATCGTTGGTTGTGCGCGCTGTTGCGCATGGCCGGCTGTTGCCAGGGTTGGCCATTGATGCGCAGCTGCCCCTGCATGGGCAGCAGGCCCAGCACGGCCTGGGCCAGCGTGGTCTTGCCCGAACCGGACTCGCCCACAATGGCCAGCGTCTGCTGCGGCGCGAGCGTGAAGTCCATAGGCTGCACGGCGGTAAAACGCCCCTTGCGCAGCCAGCCGCGCAGACCGGGGATGGGCACTTCGTAGTGCACCGCCAGGCCGCGCGCCTCGATGGCGGGCGCAGGCTGGGATGCCTGCTGCGCGGGGGGCTTGTCGGGCGCTTCGACGACATCGCGCACTGGGCGGCTGCCGATGAGCTGCCGGGTGTAGGGCTGCTGCGGCGCCGCGAACAGCTGCTGCACTGGGCCTTGCTCGACGATGCGCCCGGCCTGCATGACGGCGATGCGATCGGCAAACTGGCGCACCAGGTTCAGGTCGTGCGTGATCAGCAGGATGGCCATGCCCGTCTCGCGCTGCAGATCGGCCAGCAGCTGCAGGATTTGCTGGCGCAGCTGCACGTCCAGCGCCGTTGTCGGCTCGTCGGCGATCAGCAGCGCCGGGCGGTTGGCCAGCGCCATGGCGATCATGGCGCGCTGGCGCTGGCCGCCGCTGAGCTGGTGCGAGTAGCTGTGCGCACGCCGCGCGGGTTCCGGGATGCCGGTTTTTTCCAGCAAGGCCACGGCCTGCTGCTGCGCAGCAGCCAATGACAGGCCTTGTTTGAGCTGCAGCACCTCGGCAATCTGCCGCCCAACCGTCATCAATGGATTGAGCGCGGTCATGGGCTCTTGAAAGATCACCGCCACCTCGCCGCCGCGCACGGCGCGCAGCTGCGCCTCGTCCATGGTCAGCAGATCGCGCCCGGCCAGCAGTGCGCGGCCGCTCAGCTGCGCGCCTTCGAGCAGGCGCAGCAGGCTCAGCGCTGTGACGCTTTTGCCCGAGCCCGATTCCCCGACCAGCGCCAGGCGCTCGCCCTGGGCAATGCGCAGATCCACGCCGTGCACGACCTGCTGGCTGCCAAAGGCCACGCTCAGGCCTTGCACATCGAGCAACGGCTGGCGGGCATTGGCTTGCTGGTTGGAGTATTGGCTCATCGGTGAATGGTGCATGGGCTGTTGGAGTGCCGCTCATGCGGCCTGCTTGCGCGGATCGAGCGCATCGCGCAGCGCATCGCCCATGAGCGTCAGCAGCAGCAGCGTCAGCACCATCAGCAAGAAGGTGAACACCCCGATCCACCAGGCGTCGAGATTGCTCTTGCCCTGGTTGAGTAGCTCGCCCAGCGAGGGCGTGCCCGGCGGCACGCCCAGGCCCAGGAAGTCCAGCGCCACCAGCGAGGCAATGGCCGCGCTCATGCGAAAGGGCAGGAAGGTGACCACCGGCGTCATGCTGTTGGGCAGGATGTGACGGCGCATGATTTGCCAATTGCTCACGCCCAGCGCCCGCGCGGACTTGACGTAATCGAGCTGGCGATTGCGCAGGAATTCAGCGCGCACATAGTCCGACAGGCCCATCCAGCCAAACAGACTCAAAATCAGCAGCAGCAATCCAATGCTGGGCTGGAAGATGGCGCTGAGGATGATGAGCAAAAACAGCTCAGGCATGGAGCCCCAGACTTCCAGAAAGCGCTGGCCGACCAAATCCACCTTGCCGGCAAAAAAGCCCTGCACCGCGCCGGCGGCCACCCCCAGCGCCACGCCAATGGCCGTCAGCGCCAGCGCAAACAGCACGCTGACGCGAAAGCCATAGATGAGCTGGGCCAGCAGGTCGCGGCCGCGGTTGTCCGTGCCCAGCCAGTTTTCGCGCGAGGGCGGCGCCGGGTCCGGGGCGCTGCTGTAGTAATTGATGGTTTTGGGGCCATAGCGATTGGGCGGAAACAGCGCCCAATTGCCTGCGCTGGTGATGCGCTGCAGGATCAGCGGATCGAGGTAATCGGTTTCGGTCTCGAAATCACCGCCGAAGGTGGTCTCCGGGTAGCTGTGCAGCAGCGGCAGGTAAAGCCGCCCCTCATAACGCATCAGCAGCGGCTTGTCGTTGGAGAGCAGCTCGGCCATCAGGCTGAGCAACAGCAGCGCGGCAAACAGCAGCAGGCTCCAGTAGCCCAGCCGGTTGCGCCGAAAGCGCTGCCAGGCGCGCCGGCGCGGCGACAGCGGGCGGGCCATGCCGTGCGGCACGGCGGGGGCGTCTTCAATGGGCTGGCTGGGCATGTGCAGGGATGTTCAGGACTGGCAAGGCCCTTGGCTGTGCATCCCGCAAGAGAAACCCACAAGCCCCAAGGCAGCGCCAGCGCCCGTTTATACCCCAGGCAAAACGCTCAATCGCCCTGCGCGGGGCGAATGCGCACAAAAGTGGCAAAGCGCGGCAAGCCTTTGGCGGTCAGGCCTCGATAGCGGTAGGTGATGGTGCTGCCAATGGGCGGCGAGGCACTGCGTTCGCTGTCGCTAAAGCCCGAGCCGATGCGAAAGCGGCCTTGCGCGTTCTCGCAGCTGAGCGAGCCCATCCGCCCCTGCAAACGCCCCCGGCCTGGATGGTGCGCGACCACGACGCATTCGGCATCGTGCGCGCTTTTCATCTTCAGCAGCAGCTCGCTGCGCCCGCGCGGATAGGCCGCCTGAGGGTGGCGCAGCATTACGCCCTCACCGCCGCCGGCTTCGACTTCGCGCAAGAAGGCCTGAGCCGCCGCCGCATCGGCCACCGGGCGCTGCTCCACGATACGGATGCGGCCCGGCCCAGCCCCAGCGGCCCCAGTAGCAGCAGCAGTAGCCGCACTCTGCGCCAGATAGTCGCGCAGCACTTGCAGGCGCTGCAGCAGGCCGCCTGCGGCATTGGGCACGTCGAACACCGCATAGTGCAGTGGCTGCCAGGCCTGTGGATCGCTGCTGTGCACGGCCGCTGCGGCCAGCTCGAAGCGGCCCCGGCCGGCAAACAGCTCGCCATCGAGCGCAAACGGCGGAAAGCCCTGCGTGAACCACGCTGGCGCCGTGAAGGCTTTACCCGAACGCCCAATGAGCTGGCGGCCATCCCAAAACGCACGCACGCCATCGAGCTTCTCGCTCATCAACCAACCGGCCACGGCCTGGCCACGGTATTCCTGGGCCAGCATCATGTGCGCTGGCTGCACCGCTTTCGGATCGGGCTGCGCCGACTCGGCCCAAGCCTGGGGTAGCGCCAAGGCCGCCGCCATGCCCAAGGCCAATGCGTTCCAGCAGCGGCTGCGGTGATGGCCTCCCGCAGCACGGCTTGGCAGCGACACGGCCAGAAAACGCTGCGCAAACTCAGTAGCCAGTATGCCTATGCGCTGCAGATGGAGATGGGGCACATGGCGCGGCGATTCGTGCGCGGCTCCCTCAGAGCAGCGATGCCGCGTGTTTGAGCACATATTCACAGGCCTTGGCCTTGAATTCTTTTTGCAGCTTGCCGAAATCCAGGCTGGAGCCACTGCCCATGAGCTGGCCAGCCAGGCCGCTGGCATAGTGACTGTCCTGTGACTGTGCAGTGGCTGGCGCCAGACCCGCACGGTCCAACAGGCCGTCGCGCAGCCCAGTCACGCGGACCGTCTGCTCCAGCAGGCGCTGGCGCACACAATATTCCAGCACCCCGGCCATATTGCTCAGCGGCGTGCCCTGCAGGTTGGGCATACCCAGCCCAGCCAAGGCGCCGCCTGGCGCCAACGTACCAGCGAGCCCAGTGCCAAGGCCTGCAGGCAAGGCAGCCCCTGAGGCAGCGGGCCGGTGCTGGCCTGCTGAGGTTTTTTCCTCGATCAAGCGCCCCAGCGCATCCTGCTGAGCCCATGCGCTGCCTGCCGTGATGCAGGCCGTCAGCCCCAGCAAAATCGAAAGGTGAAACTTGGTATGCGGCACTTTGGGCTCCTTGTTTGTGAGGTGCTGTTGGAAATCTCAACGTCTGTGAGCAGCCTGTGGCTGCACACCGACCGTTTCAAACGCACAAAGCGCGCCCACTATGCCATAGGCCTGGCCTGCCGAAACCGCAAGTTCAGCGGAAGACTTCTTCCAGCAGCGTTTCGTACTCGTCGTCCACGTGGCCGTCGATCAGCTCCGACAGCGGCAGCACGTAGGCGGCTTCTTCCAGCAGGCGCTGTGAAGTCTTGGCGTAGTTGGGCAGGTCGAACTCAGGCACCATCACGCGGCAACCAATGCCCTGCAACTTGCGCACCAGCGGGGAGAAATCGGCCGCGCCGGTGAACAGCACCACGACATCGAAGCGGTGGTGCAAGGCCAGGTCGTAGGTCTCCAGCGCCAGGCTGATGTCCACGCCTTTTTCCTCCGGCGGGCTGACCGCCTCGTTCATGGGCTGGTAGTGTGGGATCACGCCCGCCCACATCAGCACCTGGTCCTGGAAGCGGTCCGTCTCCAGTTGCTTGAGCGGATCGCGGGTGGCCTGCACGGCCTTGAGCGAGAAGCGGCCACGGAAGAAATGCGCCTCCGCAATCTGGCACAGCCCGGTCAGGCCGTCTTTCTCGATGGCGCTGATGTGGTGGCGCAGGTAGTTGTGCAGCGCGCCAATGTTCAAATGGCTTTGGCGCTCGTGGGTGAAACGGTAGTAGTTGCTGATGCGCCAGAAGAAGCTGCCGTCGTAAATCACGGCAATCTTCAGAAGACTGTGTCCATTGTTCATTGGTGAAGTAGTCAAATCGATCAAATGGGCTGCGGGGCATGCAGCACAGCCACCCCGGTAAGCCCTTCAAAAAAATGAAGGGCGCGATTGTAGATAAAAGTGAACTGCCGCCATCTGGCCGGCACCCCCAACAGACGTAACAGCCGGCAAAAATCCCCTCGCGTCCACGGGCAGCGCAATGCTGCGATGCCCAGCCGTCAAGCAAAGCATCTCAACCCACGAAACCAAAAGGCATTTTTATCGGAAATAATTAAGCAAATTCGCAAAAAGCGATACCAAAAGCCATGACGCCCACGCCCCTCGCTCCCCGCCTGCTGCGCCCGCCCAGCCTGACGACGCTGCAATTGTTCGTGGCCGTCTGCGACAGCGGCAGCATCGGACATGCGGCGCAGCGTGAGTTCATCGCCGCTTCCGCGGTCAGCAAGCGCCTTTCCGATCTGGAGCGAGAAATTGGCATGCCACTGCTGCAGCGCCACAGCCGGGGCGTGCGCCCTACCCCGGCAGGGCAAAACCTGCTGCAGCACGCGCGCAGCATCCTCAACGAAATCAGGCGGTTGCACAGCGATCTGCAGGAATACGCCGAAGGCGTGCGCGGCCATGTGCAGGTGTTTGCCAACCTCTCGGCCATCGTGCAATTCCTGCCTGAAGACCTGGGCCACTTCGTGCGCCAGCACCCGGCCATCAAGATCGACCTGCAGGAGCGCATGAGCCGCGACACCCTGGCCGCAGTACAGGAGGGCGCCGTAGGCCTGGGCATCTGCCATACGCCCGGCCAGCCGCCCGCTGCACTGCAGGCGCGCCCCTATCACCGCGACCGCCTGGTACTGGTCATGCCACGCAGCCACCCGCTGGCCAACGCTGGCGGCGCGCCTGGCCTGGCCTTTGCGCAGGCCCTGGAGGCCGATTTCGTCGGCCTGCACAGCGACAGCAGCATCGGCCTGTTGATGCGGCAGGCTGCCGCGGCGGCTGGCAAGACCCTGCGCCAGCGCATCCAGGTCACCGGGCTGGATGCCATGTGCCGCATGATCGACAACGGCCTGGGCATCGGCCTCATGCCCGACCGCGCCTTTGCGCTGATGCAAAGCTGGGGTGGGCTGTGCGCCATGCCCTTGCTCGACGCCTGGGCGCAGCGCCAGTCCTGGCTGATTGCGCGCGATTTCGAGGCCCTGCCACCAGCGGCCCGCCTGCTGGCCGAGCATTTGCAGCACCGAGCCCAGGCCCCGCCTGTTCAGACTTGAGGGCCTGTGCCACCTACAATGCGCGCCCACTACTGCGCACCCAGAACATCCACCGCTACCCCTGATTGCCCCGCCCCATGAACAAGACCCTCTACGACAAGATCTTCGACGAGCACGTCGTCCACACCGAGGAGGACGGCACCGCCATCCTCTACATTGACCGCCACCTGGTGCACGAAGTCACCAGCCCGCAGGCCTTCGAAGGCCTGCGCGAGGCCGGCCGCAAGGTCTGGCGCGTCAGCTCCATCGTCGCCACCGCCGACCACAACACCCCCACCACCGGCTGGGAGCGCGGCTACGACGGCATTGAAGACCCGATCAGCAAGGAGCAGATCGTCACGCTCAACGCCAACATCAACGAATTCGGCGCGGCGGCCTTCTTCCCCTTCATGTCCAAGGGCCAGGGCATCGTGCACGTCATGGGCCCGGAAAACGGCGCCACGCTGCCGGGCATGACCGTGGTCTGCGGCGACAGCCACACCTCCACGCACGGCGCCTTTGGCGCGCTGGCGCACGGCATCGGCACCAGCGAGGTCGAGCACGTCATGGCCACGCAAACGCTGCTGGCCAAAAAGGCCAAGAACATGCTCATCAAGGTCGAAGGCAAGGCCGCGCCTGGCGTCACCGCCAAGGACATCGTGCTGGCCATCATCGGCAAGATCGGCACCGCCGGCGGCACGGGCTACACCATCGAATTTGCCGGCTCGGCCATCCGCGACCTGTCCATGGAGGGGCGCATGACGGTGTGCAACATGGCCATCGAAGCCGGCGCCCGCGCCGGCCTGGTGGCCGTGGACGACAAAACCATCGACTACATCAAGGGCCGGCCGCTGGCGCCCACCGGGCTGGAGTGGGAACAGGCCGTGCAGTACTGGAAAACCCTGCACTCCGACCCCGGCGCTGTGTTCGACAAGGTGGTCGAGCTTGATGCGGCGCAGATCGTGCCACAGGTCACTTGGGGCACCTCGCCCGAGATGGTGCTGGGCATCGACGCCCGCGTGCCCGACCCGGACAAGGAAAAAGACCCGGTCAAGCGCAGCGCCATGGAGCGCGCGCTGAGCTACATGGCGCTGGAGCCAGGCAAGCCGCTGCACGACATCTTCGTGGACAAGGTGTTCATTGGCTCATGCACCAACAGCCGCATCGAGGACATGCGCGAGGCGGCCGCCGTGGTCAAGAAGCTCGGCCAGAAAGTGGCGCGCAACATCAAGCTGGCCATGGTCGTGCCCGGCTCGGGCGTGGTCAAGGAACAGGCCGAGCGCGAAGGGCTGGACCAGATCTTCAAGGCCGCTGGCTTCGAGTGGCGCGAGCCGGGCTGCTCCATGTGCCTGGCCATGAACGCCGACCGGCTGGAGCCAGGCGAGCGCTGCGCCTCCACCAGCAACCGCAACTTCGAAGGCCGCCAGGGTGCCGGCGGGCGCACCCACCTGGTCAGCCCCGCCATGGCCGCTGCCGCTGCCATCCATGGCCACTTCGTCGACATCCGGCGCTTTGCCTGAACGCGCCTTGAGCGCGCATTGAACACACACATTGAGCGCCCCTGGCAGTTGCCTGGCCGGCGCGATTGGGCTACAAACTGCCCAGCCTTTTTCACAACCCTGCTGCCTTGCAGAAAATGTTCAGGCAGCCCCACAAGGAGATCATGATGAAAACCATCGCATCCAGCATCCTGGCCACCCTCGTCGCCGCCCTGGCCCTGGCCGGCTGCAACACCGTGCAAGGCGTCGGCCAAGACGTGCAGCAAGGCGGCCGCGCCATCGAACGCGCCGCCAAGTAATCCCGGCGGCACGCCTGTCGCATCCCTCCTCTCTCTCAGAAAGAGGGCTGCGACCCATCACTTCTTGCCGGTACTGCGCCCATGATCCGCGTCACGCCCCAGTTCCGCCTGGCCTATGCGATCAACCTGATCGCACTGATGCTCTCGGCCGGCACCACGCTGCTGGTGCTGTTCCTGAGCATCATGCAAGTGCTTTACTGGGACATCAGCCGGCTCATGAGCCTGCTGATGTCCCTGGTCTCTCTGCTGCTGGCCGCGCTCGTGCTGGCCCTGCCGCTGTACCGCCTGACCCTGCTGAGCCAAGACCCGCACCTGCTCGACGCCTATCTGTTTCCTGGCCCCATCACCTGGCTACGCCGTGCCGGCATGGCCTTGATTTACCTAATGGCCGTGCTTGCGCCGCTGCAGCTGCTCTGGGTCTTGGCGGCCGTGGATCTGGTGCCCATCCACAAAGCCGGCCCCAAGGTGCTGGATCTGCTCAGCTCGCTGTTTTCGCTCAGGCCCTTGCAGTTCGGCAGCATGCTGCTGGGCCTGCTGTTTTTCGAGCTCAGCCGCCTGCTGGGCTTCGAGCACAAATTCCGCCTTTGGCGCGCGCAGCAGCGCGCCGCCAAGCCTTCGTCCGACTGACATGCAAAAGTTCACCATCCACCAAGGCTTGGTGGCGCCGCTCGACCGTGAAAACGTCGACACCGACGCCATCATCCCCAAGCAATTCCTCAAATCCATCAAGCGCACCGGCTTCGGGCCCAATCTGTTTGATGAATGGCGCTACCTGGACCAGCCCGGCCAGCCGGGCGTGCCCGAGTCCGAGCGCAAGCCCAATCCGGATTTCGTGCTCAACCAACCGCGCTACCAGGGCGCCTCCATCCTGCTGACGCGGCAGAACTTCGGCTGCGGCTCCTCGCGCGAGCACGCCCCCTGGGCGCTGGCGCAATACGGCTTTCGCGCCATCATCGCACCCAGCTATGCCGATATCTTCTTCAACAACAGCTTCAAGAACGGCCTGCTGCCCATCGTGCAACCGGCCAGCGTCGTCGATCGCCTGTTCAACGAGGTCTACGCCTTCCCCGGCTACACCCTGACCATCGATCTGGAGCGCCAGTGCATCGTCCTGCCCCAAGGCGAGGAGCTGCCCTTTGACATCCTGCCCTTTCGCAAATACTGCCTGCTGGGCGGCTTTGACGACATCGGCCTGACCTTGCGCCATGCCGACAAGATCCGCGCCTTCGAGGCCGAACGTCTGGCGCGCAAGCCCTGGCTGGCGCACACCATCGGCGTCGAAAAAGCGCCCGTGGCCTGAAGGCCTTGTTTTTCCGAGGAGCGTTTTTTCTGTGCTAGAATCTCGGTTTTCAGCGGCTGTAGCTCAGTTGGATTAGAGTACTTGGCTACGAACCAAGGGGTCGTGGGTTCGAATCCTGCCAGCCGCGCCATTTTCAAAGTCTTGTTGCGCTCAATGCGCTGCCGTTTTTAGCGGCACCCGCCAGCAACAAGGCCCATCGTTTTGCGGCTGTAGCTCAGTTGGATTAGAGTACTTGGCTACGAACCAAGGGGTCGTGGGTTCGAATCCTGCCAGCCGCGCCATTTTTGAAAGCCCGCTTGCGCTGTTTCCGGCCAGGCGGGCTTTTTCCATGGCTGCAACGCAAGGCCTACGATGGCGCTCAGGCCGGATTTCAAATCTCAGCGCTGGCTTGAATGCCTGCAAACATCGCCGATTGGCAATTGGAGTGTGAGGTACGCCCGATGAACAAGGCCTTCGTCAAGGAAAACACCGAGCAGCCCGAACAGGATGAACCGGCCCAATCCAGGTCGGCGCTGCCCGCTGGCGCGAAAAACTACATCACGCCAGCAGGTCACGCCAGCCTGCACGCCGAGCTCAAGACCCTGCTGGAAGAGGAGCGCCCGCGCATCGTCGATACCGTGCACTGGGCCGCCAAGAACGGCGACCGCTCCGAAAACGGCGATTACCTCTACGGCAAGAAACGCTTGCGCGAGATCGACCGGCGCGTGCGCTTTCTCACCAAAAGGCTGGAGATCGCCCAGGTCGTTGATGCCAGCGTGCACCACGGCAAGGACCAGGTGTTCTTCGGCGCCAGCGTGGATTACGAGACCGAAGACGGCCAGCAGCACAGCGTCACCATCGTCGGCATCGACGAGGCCGACAGCCTGCAGCAGCGCATCAGCTGGATCTCGCCCGTGGCGCGCGCCCTGCTTAAGGCCCGCATCGACGATGAGGTGCTGCTGCACACCCCGTCCGGGCCGCAGCGGCTGCTGGTGCTGGATGTGCGCTATCCAGCTCCAGGCAACTGAAACAAAAGAGCCCGCAAAATGCCACGCGGGCGGCTCATGCTGGTTCAGGCCGCTGCAAAGTCCAGCGCCGTGCCGGCCTGCTCGCTGGCAAAGCGGTTGAGCAGCGCGAAGAACTCGCCGCCGCCTTTGGTGTCCAGCCACTGGCCCTGCTCGAACTTGAAGTGAAAGCCGCCTGCGCTGGCTGCCAGCCAGATCTCGTGCAAGGGCTTTTGCTCATTGATCACCAGCTGCGATCCGTTGGGGAACACGATCGTTACCATGCCGCCCACGCGCTGTGCATCCAGATCCACATCGGTGGTTTCGAGGATTCGGTCGCAAGCCTGCTCCACCTGCAGCAGCAGGGCATCGGCGCGATCAGCGTATTCCAAGTCTGTCATTACAATTCCCGGATGCATTCAATCCGCAAAATTGTAATCTGCGCCTGTGCCCACGGCCTGCTGGCTGCGGCGCTGGCAGGCTGCGGCCAGTCGGGCCCGCTGTACCTGCCGCCGCCGCAAGCCGAGACCGGCAAGGCAGCACCGCCACAGGCCACTACTGCCCCGGCCTCGCCCTCTTCTGCCTCTGGCGCAGCCCCCTTGGAGCGCTGAGCCAGGAGAGCCCACACCACACAGCGCGCGTCTCTCGCGCGCTTTTGCTTTTGCTTTCGCCCGCCACCCAGTCGCGCTGCCTGCCGCAGACGCACTGGCGCCACTTTCACTCCCGATCATGAGCACCTCTCTTCCCGGCGCCCCGTTTTTTCATTACCGCGATGGTCAGCTCCACGCCGAAGATGTGCCGCTGCACACACTGGCGCAGCAGCATGGCACGCCGCTGTTCGTGTATTCGCAAGCGGCGCTGGGCGCGGCGCTCCAGGCCTATCAGCAGGGCTTTGCCGGGCGCCAGGTCAGCCTGCACTACGCCGTCAAGGCCAATTCCAATCTGTCGATCCTGCGCTTTTTTGCCGAGCGCGGCTGCGGCTTCGACATCGTCTCCCAGGGGGAATTGCAGCGCGCCCTGGCCGCTGGCGCCGAGCCGGGCCGTATCGTGTTTTCCGGCGTGGGCAAAACCCGCGCCGAGATGCGCTTCGCGCTGGAATGCGGCATCGGCTGCTTCAACGTCGAAAGCGAGGCTGAGCTGGACGTGCTCAACGAAGTGGCACAACAACTGCAGCGCAAAGCCCCGGTCAGCCTGCGCGTCAACCCCGATGTGGACGCGCAAACCCACCCCTACATCTCCACTGGCCTGAAAGGCAACAAATTCGGCATCGCGCACGAGCGCGCCCTGCCCGCCTTCCAGCACGCTGCCAGCCTGCCCTGGATCGAGGTCAAGGGCATCGATTGCCACATCGGCTCGCAAATCACCACCGAAGCGCCCTACCTCGATGCGATGGACAGGCTGCTCGATCTGGTCGAGCGCATCGAGGCGGCCGGCATCGCCCTGGGCCACATCGACTTCGGCGGCGGCCTGGGCATCCAGTACCGCGACGAAACCCCGCCCTCGCCACACGCGCTGTGGCAAAAACTGTTTGCCCGCGCCGATGCGCGCGGCTTTGGCCAGCGCCATTTCATGGTCGAGCCCGGGCGCTCGCTGGTGGGCAATGCTGGGGTTTGCATCACGCAGGTGCTCTACCTCAAGCCCGGGCAGGACAAGCATTTCTGCATCGTCGATGCCGCCATGAACGATCTGCCGCGCCCGGCCATGTATCAGGCCTACCATGCCATCGTGCCGCTGGCTCAAGCCGCGCCGGCCCATGCCGCTGCGCCCCAGCAGTACGACGTGGTCGGCCCCGTGTGCGAAAGCGGCGACTGGCTCGGCCACGACCGGCAACTGCAAGTGGCCCCGGGCGACTGGCTGGCCGTGTGCTCGGCCGGCGCCTACTCCATGAGCATGGCCAGCAACTACAACAGCCGCCCACGCGCGGCCGAGGTGCTGGTCAATGGCGCGCACAGCCGCCTGATCCGCCAGCGCGAAAGCCTGGAGCACATGCTGCACAACGAAATGCTGCAGGCCAGCTGAAATTCCGGCCCCACGCCTGCCCACCCACCTTCCATCCCCCCCACCACACCAGCTAGCCATGGCCCAATCCCCCGAACGCCCCGAGCAGTCCGCCTCGCCCGCCTGGCACTCCAGCACGGCCATCGTGCACCACCCCTACCAGCCTCCGGCCGGGTTCGAGGCCATCCAGCCCGCAGTGCACAAGGCCTCGACCATCTTCTTCCCCAGCATGGCCGCCGTGCGCCAGCGCGACTGGGCTTTCAAAAGCACCTACACCTACGGCCTGCACGGCACGCCCACCAGCTTCACGCTGGAGGAGCGCCTGGCCAGCCTCGAAGGCGCCCGCTACTGCCTGCTGGCGCCCAGCGGCCTGGCGGCCGTCTCGCTGGTCAACCTGGCCTTGCTGCGCCAGGGCGACCAAGTGCTGCTGCCCGACAACGTCTACGGCCCCAACAAAGAGCTGGCCCGCCAGTGCCTGGCCGAATACGGCATCGACTGGGCCTGCTATGACCCGCTGGACGCGCAGGACCTGCAGCGCAAGCTCACGCCCCGCACCCGTCTGGTCTGGCTGGAGGCCGCCGGCTCCGTCACCATGGAATTTCCCGATCTGCTCGGCCTGCTGCAAGTCTGCCGCGCGCACGGCGTGACCACGGCGCTGGACAACACCTGGGGCGCCGGCCTGGCATTTGCGCCATTTGCACTGCCCGGCGCGGACGGCAGCACGCTGGGGGTGGACATCAGCGTGCACGCCCTGACCAAATATCCCAACGGTGGCGGCGACGTGCTCATGGGCAGCATTTGCACCCGCGACGCGCAGCTGCTGCAAACCCTCAAGCGCCGCCACATGCACCTGGGCTTGGGCGTAGGCATGAATGATGTCGAATCCGTGCTGCGCGGCCTGCCCAGCATGGCCCTGCGCTACGCCGCGCAAGACTGCGCCGCCCGCCAGCTGGCCCAGTTCCTGGCCCAGCACCCAGCCGTGGCGCGCGTGCTGCACCCGGCCCTGCCCAGCAGCCCCGGCCATGCCCACTGGCGCCAAATCTGCGCCCCCGATGCGCCGCCAGCCCCGGCCTGCGACGGCCAGCGCGCCGCTACCCCCATCGCCAGCGAAGGCGCAGCCGCCGGCATCTTCTCGTTCGAGCCTGCCGCGCACTGGTCCAGTCAGCAAATTGACGCCTTCTGCGAAGCCCTGCAGCTGTTTCGCATCGGCTACAGCTGGGGCGGCCCTGTCAGCCTGGTCATGGCCTATGACCTGCGCAACGACCGCGAACTGAGCAGCAGCCACGCCAGACTGGGCAGCCAACGCGTCATCCGCCTGTGCATCGGCCTGGAGCACCCGGATGACCTGCAGGCCGACCTGGCACAGGCGTTGGCCGCCTGCGGGTAAGTGCCGGCGCGACAGCCACCACCGGCCAAGGCGCCAGGCTGCCGTTGCCTGCGTCAACCTGCAGCGCGAGCCATGCGTTGAGCGCCGGTCAGCCCACACCATCGCTTGACTGAGTCCGCCCCAGTCTGCACAGCGGCCATTACGAGGAGTGATTGCATGCCCCGCCCCCTGCATGGACTTGCCAAGCCCTTTGCTGCATCGCCCTTGCAGCATCTCCCCACCTTGCCGACTGCGGTGCAAGCCGACGGCCTGCATCAGCGCTCGCTCCGCTGGCTGGCCTGTGCGCTGCTGGCGCTGGGCATGGCCGGTTGCGCCGTGCACGACAGCGCCTATTACGGCGATGGCCACTACGGCCATGTGCGCGGCCACAGCCTGGGCGGCTATGCCTACCCGCCTGGGGCGTACAGCTTGCCACCAGGCACCGTCTACCGCGGGCGGTATTACGGCCAGCCGGCGTACCTCGTGCCCTACCCTGGGCCCGACTATGACTGGCCTGGCTACCGTCGGCCCTATTACGTCCCGCCGCCTGGCTATGGGCATCCCCATGGCCATCCGCATGGGCATCGCCCTGCGCCCAGAGTGCAGAGCTGGCTCAATCGAAAACCACCGCCCTCGGTGCCGCACCCACCACCCAGCAACGCCCAGCAGGCCCTGGATCGGCCTTTCCAGTCTCCAGGCCAGGGCCACAGCCCCCATTGGCTGCAACCGCAGCCCCCACAACCGCACACCGAGCGCCCCGGCCCCGCCAGCGGCAGCGTGCTGCGGCCGCTGCCCCAGCGTTAGGGAAGGTCTGCACCACGCCAAACGGCCTGCCGCGGCCCATGCAGGAGAAATCCATGAAACACCACCGCACACCCCAGCGCATGGCTGCCCGCCATAGGCTGGGCATGTCCGCTGGTTGGCTGGCTGTGCTGCTGCTGTGCAGCCAGCCAGCCAGCGCCCAGGTCAACCGCTGCACGGCGGGTGATGGCCGCATCGTCTATACCGATGGCAACTGCCCTGCGGGCATGCAGGCGGTGCAGATCGAAGCGCCGCGCTCGCCCGAGGAGATCGAAGCCGATCAAGAGCGCGCCCTGCGCGCTTTCGAGCGCGAGCAGCAGCGCCTGCAGGCCAGGCAGCAGACCTTGCGCCTGCAAGCCGAGACCGAGGCGCTGCAGGCCCAGGCCGAGGCAGCCCGCGCCGCCGCCGAGCAGCAGCGTCACGCCGCCCCCAGCCCAGCCGCCTGCCGTGCGGCCCGCCGGCAGTTGGAGCGCGCCACGCTCGATCACGGCCGCTACGACCGCGAAGGCCTGCAACGCCTGCATGCAGCGCAGGCCCAGGTCAAGCGCATCTGCCCCGACGCAGCACCCACGGGCAACACGGCGGTTCCCACACCGCCGATGGTGGTGCCGCCCTGGGCCTTTGCGCCTGCGAGCCAGGGCCTGCCGCATGGCTCGGGCTGGGGTCAGCTGCCGCCTGCGCCGCCAGCCGTACATGTGTTGCCGATGCCGCAGCCTTGGCCGCCGTTGTATCCGCCGCCGATCTACATTCCGATTGAGCCCCCGCCTCTGCGGCCCTTGCCTGCACCGCCCCATGGCAGATGGCCGCCCGATGATGACGCTTGGCAGCCGCGCCGCCCCTCTGCCCCGGAGCGTGGCATCAGCACCGTGCCGCGCCAGCGCCCGCCCGCCCTGCAGCCGCAGGGCCACGAGCCCATGCAGGCGCGCTAGGAGTTGTTGAGATTGGGTTTGCAAAGCGGTTTTTTCGAGGCAAAAGCCGCAGATGCAAGGCGAAAATGCTTGCAAGGCCTGGACACCTTGCAGGCGTTTTCAAGGCAGCAGTTGTGGCGGTTTTTTGACCGAGAGCACCGCCACAACACTCAATCTCAACAACCATGCAGCGCCTGTCTACGCGCCGCCAGGCGCACCGGCCGCGCCTGCCGCCGTCCACAGCGGGGCCAGCCCATCCCACACGGTGGGATAGCGCCATTGCAGGCGCAGCTCGGCCTTGATGCGCTGGTTGCGCAGCCGGCGCGATTCGCGCAGAAAGCGCATCTTGCTGTCGCTGAAGATCCGTTCGGCCTCGGCGCGCGTGATGCGCCGCGGCGGCGGCAGGCCCAGGCGGCAGGCGGCCTCGTCCAAGTATTCGCCCAGCTTGAGCTGAGTGTCATCGCAGGCGTTGAAGACGCGCCCGGGCCGCGCCCGCCACAGGGCCAGCCAGCAGGCGCGCGCCAGATCGTCGGCATGGATGCGGTTGATATAGACGTCCTGGCGGTCCTGCAGCACGGGCTCGCCGTCCTGCAAACGCTGGCGTGGGTCGCCGTGGGGGCGGCCAATGGCGTAGATGCCCGGCGCACGCAGCAGCGCCACGCGCACGCGCTGGCGTTGGTGTGATGGCCGCAGGCTGCGCCATTGCGCCTCGGCAGCCACGCGCCGCCGTGCCTGGGCGCTGGCTGGCGCCGTAGGGCGACTCTCGGCCACCCACTGGCCCTGGCAATCGCCGTACACCCCCGTGGTGGAGACATACACCACCGAGCGCGGCAGGCTACAGGCGCGACGCAGACTGCGGCACAACGCCTGGCTGCGCGGGTCGTCCGAGGCGCCGGCCGCAGGCGGCGGCGCCAGATACACCAGGCGCGTGGCCAGCCCGCCCAGGCGGCGCAGCGTGGCCGGCTCGTCGAGGTTGCCCAGCAGCACTTGCAGGCCCAACTGGCGCAGCTGGCCGCATCGCCCTGGGCTGGAGGTCAGCGCCAGCCAGCGCCCGTTGCGGCCTTGCAGGCGCACCAGGCGCATGCCCACGTCGCCGCAGCCGATCACCAGCACCCTCTCCTGCCTGAAGCGCGCCGGCAGCGCGCCACTGCGCCCCTTGCCTGCCGGCCTGCCTGGCCGAGCTGCCTGACCGCGCCGGGGCCGTGCTGCGCCGTCCCTCGCCCCCGCAACGGCAACGGCCATTGCTGCGGCTCGCGCCTCGCAGTCCATCCCGGCCCGCAGCGTGCGCCTGGCGGCTGGATTCGCGCGGATCTTCCCCGGTGAAATCAAGGGCACAATGCGGCCTTTCCCATCCATGGTTTGCACAAAACCGGCCATGGTAGCGCGTCTGCCCTGGCCTTTTCCGCAACGATGAACACCACCACTGCTTCCTCTGCGCTGCACGTGACCGTGCTGCCCAGTGCCCGGCGCTTTGACGTCGCTGCCGATGAATCCGTTCTCAATGCCGCCATCCGCCAGGGCGTGGGCCTGCCCTACGGCTGCAAGGATGGGGCCTGCGGCTCCTGCAAATGCAAGCTGCTGCAGGGCCAGGTGCACATGCTGCCCTACGCCAGCAAGGCGCTGAGTGATGAGGAAAAGGCCGAGGGCTACATCCTCACCTGCCGGGCGCAGGCGCAAGAATCCCTGGTGCTGGAGTCGCGCCAGGTCACCCAGGCCGATGCCTTCCCGATCCGCAAGCTGCCCGTGCGCGTGCAGGCGCTGCAACAGCGCAGCCACGATGTGATGCAGCTGACGCTGCAGCTGCCGGCCATGCAGCGCTTTGAATACCACGCCGGGCAGTACGTCGAGTTTCTGCTCAAGGACGGCGCCCGGCGCGCCTACTCGATCGCCATCGCGCCGCACGAGCAAAGCGTCGCGCCGCGCCTGGAGCTGCACATTCGCCACTTCCCCGGCGGGCTGTTCACCGATCACGTCTTCTCGCAGATGAAGGAAAAGGAGGTGCTGCGCATCGAAGGGCCGTTCGGCAGCTTTTATCTGCGTGAAGACTCTGATCGCCCCATCATCCTGCTGGCTTCCGGCACCGGTTTTGCGCCCATCAAGGCCATCCTCGAGCACATCCAGCACCGGCACATCACACGCCCGGTGCATTTCTACTGGGGCGGGCGGCGGCCTGCGGATTTGTACCTGGACGACTGGCTGCAGCAGCTGCTGCCTGCCATGCCGCAGCTGCGCTACGTGCCTGTAGTGTCCGACGCCCTGCCCGAGGATGACTGGCAGGGCCGCACCGGCTTCGTGCACCAGGCCGTGCTCGACGACTTCGATGATCTCAGCGGCTTCGAGGTCTATGCCTGCGGCGCACCGATCGTGGTCGAGAGCGCCCGCCAGAGCTACACCCAGCAGCGCGGCCTGCCGCCCGAACATTTCTACGCCGATGCCTTCACCACGGCGGCCGACCTGGCCGAGGCCACGCCCTGAGCCCGCCCGCCATCGCCCAAACTTTGCCCACCCCATCCAGGAGAACCCCATGCGTCTTGCCAAACTTCTGCCCGCACTGCTGTGCAGCCTGGGCCTGCTGAGCACTGCCGGCCTGGCCCAGGCCCAGAACAACGCTGCACCAGCGCGCCCACAAGAAGCCACTGCCATCGTCGTGCCCTACGCCCCAGGCGGGCCGCTGGACATTTCGGCGCGCGCCCTGGCCGATGCCCTGAAAGACGCCATTGGCCCCACCATCGTGCACAACCGCCCCGGCGCTGGCGGCAACATCGGCCTGGGCCAGGTGGCGCGCAGCGCGGCCGATGGCAAGACCCTGGGCGTGGGCGCCGTGGCCACGCTGGCCATCAATCCCTGGCTGTACGCGCAAATGCCCTACGACGCGCAGAGCGCTTTCGAGCCCGTCAGCCCCATCGCCCGCGTGCCCAATGTGCTGGTCATGAATGCCCAGCGCGCCAAGGCGCTGAACATTGGCTCGCTGCAAGACCTCATCGCCTACGGCCGCAAAAATCCCGGCAAGCTGAACTACGGCAGCGGCGGCAACGGCAGCGCCGGGCATCTGGCCGGCGAGCTGTTCAAGCGCATGGGCGAACTCGACGCCGTGCACGTGCCTTACAACGGCGCCAGCCCGGCGCAGCTGGCGCTGCTGTCGCAAGAGGTGGATTTCAACTTCGACAACTTGGCCGCAGCTTCGGCCAACATCCGCTCGGGCAAGCTCATCGCGCTGGCTGTGACCACGCTCGAAGCCAGCGAGTTGCTGCCGGGCGTGCCGCCCATGGCCCAGAGCCTGCCGGGCTTTGCCGTGGACACCTGGTGGGGCCTGGTGGCCCCGGCCGGCACTCCGGCCGAGCAAGTCCGCGCGTTGAACCAGGCCGTTACCCAGGCACTGCAATCGCCTGCGCTGCGCAGCCAGCTGCAGGCCCTCTCGGCCACGCCCTTCACAGCCAGCCCAGAGCAATTCAAGCACTTCATCGAGACCGAGCGCCAACGCTACCAAGGCATCGTCCAGGCTGCGGGCGCACGCATTGATTGAGGTATCTTGATGGGCGCCCCCCTGCGCCCGGCCAAAGCTGCACTGCTGCAGCCTTGCAAAGGCTGGTCAAAATCTCGGCATGGGGCAATGCAGTGGATTGGGTTGTTCTTCGGCGTTGCAAACGCCCCGTCAGGAGGCCTCCCAGGCCAAGCCGAATGGCATGGGCTCAATGGGGCGCCGTGCCCCCAGCCCAAACCGCTTTCTGCCCACTCGCATCGAAATTTTGAACAGGCTCTCAAAAGATGAGCGCAAGCTGCTGATTTGACTGATGCCCAAGCGCAGCGTTGCCAGCAGGCAACATGGCACAAAATGTTTTCAATCGTAACAGCATTGCGCCATGAATTTCCTTGTCAGTGAAATTCATTGCTGCTATCTTCCATCGGCATTCTGGTGCATTTTCGCCGCGTGAGGCGGCATTGCGCAGCGCTTTGGCTTTCTTATAAATGGCCGGCACAGTGCGCCAAAGCACCAATCCTTTCTTACATTTATTAAAAAGAAGCACATGGCATACACGCACCACTGGAAACACTCCGTTCTGACCGCCGCAGCGTTGCTTGCCGCAGGTTTGCATGGCTCCAATGCCTGGGCACTGACCCTGGGGCAGATTCGTGTGCAATCGCACTTGGGCGAACCGCTGCGCGCCACTATCCCCGTCACCAACCTGACCAGGGATGAGGCCGAGTCGCTGCAGGCCAATCCCGCATCGCCCGACGTTTTCAATGCCCACGGTGCGAACTACTCGGCCATCATGACGCAGCTCAAAGTCAAGCTGCAGCGCCGCGCCGATGGCAGCGCTGTGCTGCAGCTGAGCACTTCCGCGCCGGTGAACGAGCCCTTCCTTGATCTGGTGCTCAGCACCACCTGGAATGGTGGCAATGCCGTGCGCAGTTACGCCCTGCTGCTCGACCCGCCAACCAGCACACGCGCCGCCCCTGCCGTGCAAACGGCCCAAGCCGGCGCCGTGCCCAGCCAGACCGGCGCACTGCCCGCGTTCGAGCCCGCGCCCGTGGCTGCCAGCGGCCAGCCCAGCACCTCCTACCAGCGCGCCCAGGAATGGATGCGCAGCAAAGGCCACGTGAGCAGCGGCAGCGCCACGTCGCGCCGCCGCGTGTCAGCCACCATCCCCGCCCCGGTGGCTGCGCCTGTCGCCGCCGCACCGACTGCCGTCACCCGCACCCGAGCCCCGGCGCCGATGGCGCAGCACACCCCCAGCAGCGCCCGCTCCGGCTCGGTCACTACCCGCCGTGGCGATACGGCCGGCGCCATTGCACGGCGCAATCTGCCAGCCAACGTTTCGCTCGATCAGATGCTGGTGGCCTTGCAGCGCGCCAACCCGCACGCCTTCATCCAGGGCAACGTCAACCTGCTGCGTGCAGGCGTCACGCTGGAAATCCCTGATGCCGGCGAGGCCCAGTCCGTTTCTGCCAAGGAGGCGCGGCGCCTCATCTCCGCACAGACACGCAATTTCAACCAATACCGTGGCCGCATCGCCCACCGCGCGCCTGCCGCACGCGTGGCGCCCCAACCGAAGGACACGACCAGCGGCCAGGTCACGGCCCCGCCGGTCGTAGCGCCCCCGCCACAGCCTGACACCCTGGTGCTGACCCAGCCCCAGGCAGATGCTGCACGCAAGGCCGAAGAGGAGCGCATTGCCGCACAACGCCAGCGTGAGGAAGACGCCGCGCGCAAGAAAGAGGCGGAGGACAACGCCAGCAAGATCGAGGAGATGCAGCGCCTGCTGGACGAGGCCAACAAGCAATCGTCCAGCAGCAGCCCCGCTGCCGGCGACGGTGGCAGCGCCAGCGCCGCGCCCGGCGCCGACAGCGGCATGGGCATCCCGGTCGAGGCCCAGCCACCCATTGCGCTGCCGCAAGAGCCCGCCCCAGCGCCTGCTGACGCTGGCGACAGCGGCATGGCTGGCACCCAGGAAGTCATGCCCGATGCGCAAGCGCCCATCGTGCCGCCTGTGGAGCCTGCCGAGCCGGTCGCGCCCCCGCCGCCTCCCCCGCCGCCGCCAGCGCCGGTTCCCCCGCCACCTCCGCCAGAGACCAGCTTGCTGGACGACTACATGCCCTACCTGCCCTACCTGGGCGGCGGCCTGCTGGCCTTGCTGCTGGGCTACGGCTTCTACCGCTACCGCCGCAACCGTGGCGAGGGCGATGTCGTCTATGAAAACAGCGGCAACATCCCCGACTCCTTCTTTGCCAGCGGCTCCAGGAATGACGCCGCTCATGCCGACCATGAGCACGCCGACAGCGCCATCACCAAGTCCGGCACGACCGGCATGTCCACGGGCGTGTCTTCCATGTCCTACTCGCCCAGCCAGATCGACGCCACGGGCGAAGGCGACCCTGTGCTCGAAGCCGATGTGCTGCTGGCCTACGGCCGCGATCAGCAGGCCGAGGAGGTGCTCAAGGAAGCCGAGGTCAACAATCCGACACGCGCCGCCATCAAGGTGCGCCTGGCGGAAATCTATGCCTCGCGCCAGGACAAGGTCGCTTTCGAGGCCAAAGCCAATGAGATTGCCCGCCTGACTCAGCAATCGGGCGCCGATTGGATCAAGGTCGCAGAAATTGGCCGCACCCTCGATCCTGCCAACGCCCTGTACCAGACCGCCGTGGCCCAGACGCCTCTGGCCGACCCTAACGCTGGGGCCGATTCCAGCATCCTCTCGGGCTTCGGGCCACTGTCCGGTCTGGACTTTGACTTCCAAAGCTCCTCGCAATCGCCATCGACCAAGCAAACCGGCCTGGACATCGACAGCCGGCAAGGCATGAGCTCGGGCGTGCCCCCGTTGAGCGATCTGGATCTGTCGCTGGACAGCCTCAACACCTCGGCCACGACAGCGCTGCCCGTATCGGATTCGGCAGCTGCGCCGCTGGACCTGGATTTCAACGCCATGCCCCCGGCCAGCCCTGCGGCCGATAGCGACACAGGCCTGTCCTCTGGCTCACTGCCCAATCTGGATGCGCCAGTCTCTACCGTCACTGCGCCAGCCACTGCGCCGCTGCTGGATCTGCCCACCGACCTGGCGCCTGCGGGGCCAGTCGTCAAGGACACCCCGCCGCCTTCGCTGGACCTGGATCTGTCGGATCTGCAGTTCGACGCCCCGCCTCAGACCAGCGCCAAGGAAGAAAGCATGCTCGCAGACCTGGATCTGCAAGATGGCGGCACCGTGGCCGACAATCCTCTGGCCACCAAGCTGGCGCTGGCCAAAGAGTTCAGCGCGCTGGGCGACAACGAAGGCGCACAGGCCCTGGCCCGTGAAGTGCTGGAGCAAGCCGACGGTGAACTCAAGGAGAAGGCCCAGGCCCTGCTCAAAGAGTTGGGCTAAAGACCTTTTGTCGACCGGCTGCGCTGCGGGCTGCTGCCAGGCCCGCAGCAGTGGCCATCCATGACGAAGACGCCGAAGCATGCTTCGGCGTTTCTCATTGGCAGGCCTGAAAAACCGCGTCCAAAAAACGCGCCCAATGCAGCAGGCACAATGGCGGCCATTTGCCCGCTGCGCCCATATCCCCGTCCCGCCATGGATCAATCCCCCCGCATCGCCCTGGGCATCAGCTACCACGGCCAGCACTACCACGGCTGGCAAAGCCAACCCGATGGCCAGACCGTGCAAGACCGGCTTGAACAAGCCCTGCGGCAGTTCATCGGCCAGCCCGTCTCCACCCTGTGCGCCGGGCGCACCGATGCCGGCGTACATGGGCTGATGCAAGTCGTGCATTTCGATTCGCCCGTGCAGCGCACGCCCATGTCCTGGGTGCGCGGCACCAACCGCTACCTGCCCGGCGACATTGCCGTGCAATGGGCGCGCAGCGTGCCAAGCCATTTTCACGCGCGCAACCACGCCCTCAGCCGCCGCTACGTGTATGTGGTGCTGCAATCGGCCGTGCGCCCCAGCGTCGATGCCGGCCGGGTGGGCTGGACGTTTCTGCCGCTGGACGCCCAGGCCATGCGCGAGGCCGCCAGCCACTTGCTGGGCGAACACGATTTCAGCTCCTTCCGCGCCGCGGCCTGCCAATCGCACACCCCCATCAAGCAACTGCAGGCCATCCGCATCAGCGCCACGCCACTGCGCCAGCAGCATCCCGTAGCCGGGCCCGACGAGCGCGCCGTGCCCAGTTGCTACTGGCGCTTCGAGTTCGAGGCCAATGCCTTTTTGCACCACATGATCCGCAACATCATGGGCTGCCTGCTGCACATCGGCCAAGGCCAGCAGGCCCCGCACTGGATGCTGCAGGTGCTGCAGGCGCGCTCGCGTGCGGCTGCCGCGCCCACCTTTTCGCCCGATGGGCTGTACTTCATCGGGCCGCGCTATGCGCCGCACTGGGGCCTGCCCGAGAGCTGCGCCCTGCTCGACTTTCTGCCCGGCGGCCCCCTGGGCAGCGCACAGGAGGACTGCCTGCCATGACCACCACTACACCGCCAGCCAGCACCCGCGCCAGCGCCCCCACGCGTGTCAAGTTCTGCGGCCTCACGCGCGAGCAAGACGTGGCCGCGGCCGTGGCCGCTGGGGCCGATGCCGTGGGCTTCGTGCTCTACCCCAAAAGCCCGCGCCACGTCACGCCCGAGCGCGCCGCCGCGCTGGCGCGCGCCCTGCCGCCCTTTGTCACGCCCGTGCTGCTGTTCGTCAATGCCAGCCAGGCCGAAGTCGATGCCGCCCTGGGCCTGCTGCCGCACGCCTGGCTGCAATTTCACGGCGATGAAACGCCCGAAGACTGCCAGCGCCTGAGCCACCAAGGCCGCCACCCCTACCTGCGCGCCGCACGCATTCCGGTGGCAACGGACGGGGCCGGGGCGGCATTCGATCTCGTAGAATTCGCCCGTCGTTTCTCACAAGCCCAGGCCATTTTGCTGGACGCCCACGTCACGGGCTACGGCGGCGGCGGGCAAACATTCAATTGGTCACTTCTACCAACAAGCGTCACATCTCACCTCGTCTTAAGTGGTGGGCTCACACCATCAAATGTGATCGATGGCATCGCTGAGCTGCGCCATCGCGGCCTGTCGCTGGCCGTCGATGTGAGCTCCGGCATCGAGCAGGACGGCCCCGATGGCCGAGCGCTCAAAGGCATCAAGGATGCCGGCAAGATGATGCATTTCATGGCCGCAGTGCGGCAGGCCGATGCCAGCCAGGGCTGAAAGCCTGGCGATCGCGCCCCGCCTGGCACGCAAGCGCGGCCATTTCAGGATGAGAAAGATGACCACCACAACCACTCCATACGCCCTGCCCAACGAACAGGGCCATTTCGGCCCTTACGGCGGCCGCTTCAGCAGCGAAACCCTGACCTACGCCATTGACGAGCTGACGGCCGCCTACGCCCGCTACCAGCACGACGCGGATTTCCAGGCCGAATTCCAGCGC
The DNA here is from genome assembly GCF_002288875.1 of Vandammella animalimorsus. Classification (NCBI taxonomy): domain Bacteria; kingdom Pseudomonadati; phylum Pseudomonadota; class Betaproteobacteria; order Burkholderiales; family Comamonadaceae; genus Vandammella; species Vandammella animalimorsus. The sequence goes on from NZ_NTBH01000001.1 coordinate 532,231, forward strand.
GAGCTGGCGCACTACGTGGGCCGCCCCTCGCCCATCTACCACGCCGAGCGCACCAGCCGCGAATTGAAAGGCGCGCAGATTTACCTCAAGCGCGAAGACCTCAACCACACCGGCGCGCACAAGATCAACAACGTCATCGGCCAGGCCATGCTGGCCAAGCGCATGGGCAAGCCGCGCATCATTGCCGAAACCGGCGCGGGCCAGCACGGCGTGGCCACCGCCACCATCTGCGCGCGCTACGGCCTGCAATGCGTGGTCTACATGGGCGCGGAAGACGTCAAGCGCCAGTCGCCCAACGTCTATCGCATGAAGCTGCTGGGCGCCACCGTCGTGCCGGTAGAGTCCGGCAGCAAGACGCTGAAAGACGCCCTCAACGAAGCCATGCGCGACTGGGTGGCGAACGTGGACGACACCTTCTACATCATCGGCACCGTGGCCGGGCCGCACCCCTACCCCATGATGGTGCGCGACTTCCAAAGCATCATCGGCCGCGAGTGCCTGAGCCAAATGCCGGGCATGCTGGCCGCGCAGCGCATGGCCGCCACCCAGCCCGATGCGGTGATCGCCTGCGTGGGCGGCGGCAGCAACGCCATGGGCATCTTCCACCCCTACATCCCTTATGAAAACACGCGCCTGATCGGCGTGGAAGCCGCGGGCCAAGGGCTGGACAGCGGCAAGCATTCGGCCAGCCTGCAACGCGGCAGCCCCGGCGTGCTGCACGGCAACCGCACCTACGTGCTGCAAGACGACGACGGCCAAATCCTCGAAACACACAGCATCAGCGCCGGGCTGGACTACCCCGGCGTCGGCCCTGAACACGCCTGGCTCAAAGACACCGGCCGCGCCGAATACGTGGGCATCACCGACGCCGAGGCTCTGGCCGCCTTCCACCACCTGTGCCGCACCGAGGGCATCATCCCCGCGCTGGAATCCAGCCACGCCTTCGCCCACGCCATGAAGCTCGCCCCCACCATGCGGCCCAAGCAGGCCATCCTGGTGTGCTTGTCTGGCCGGGGCGACAAGGACATCGGCACCGTGGCCGACCTGGACGGCGTGGACTTCTACGACCAGCCCTCCATGCGCGGGCATGTGGTCAAGGGTGCGAAGGGCTGAAGCGCCTTCGGCAACACACCACAAACAAAGACAAGCACGCCATGACCCAACAACTCCGCATTTACGGCGACATCCAGTCAGGCAACTGCTACAAGGTCAAGCTGGTCCTGAGCCTGCTGGGCATGGCGCATGAATGGGTGCACGTGGACATTCTGAAAGGCGAGACCCGCACGGACGAATTCCTTGCCATGAACCCCAACGGCAAGATTCCCCTGCTGCTTTTGCCCGATGGCCGCAGCCTGGCCGAATCCAACGCCATCATTCATTACCTGGCCCATGGCAGTGCGCTTATCCCAAGCGATGCCTTCACCCACGCGCACATGCTGGCATGGCAGTTTTTCGAGCAATACAGTCACGAGCCCTTCATCGCCGTGGCCCGCTTCATCCAGCACTACCTGGGCCTGCCCGAAAGCCGCCGCGCCGAATACGACAGCCTGCAACCCAAGGGCCACAAAGCCCTGGCCGTGATGGAGCAAGCCCTGCAACGCAACCCCTGGCTGTGCGGCCAGGCCCCCACGCTGGCCGACATTTCCCTCTACGCCTACACCCACGTCGCCCACCAGGGCGGCTTTGACCTTGCCGCCTACCCCGCCATCACCCGCTGGCTGGACCAAGTCCGCCAACTGCCCGGCTACGTGGGCATGGACGATGGCGCCACCAGCTGACACACCCCAAACCCATGAGCCGCATCGACCCTCCGCAAATATAGGACTGCAATGTTTGTCTAACCCGCTGCCGCGACCCCGACACGTTCTGGAGCCTCAACCCGCCATGAACACCCTGTGCCATTACTCGATAGCGCGCTTCATGCCCCACGTCGAAACCGAGGAATTTGCCAACGTCGGTGTGGTGCTGTATGCGCCTGCGCATCGCTATTTCGGCTTTGAGTTGCTGCACAGGCAGTCCGAGCGCCTGGCCCATTTCTTTGCCGGTGTGGATGCCAGCAGCTTCGAGCGCACCATGCACGACCTGCGCAGCGAACTGAGCCGCCAGGCCCCCGCTTTCGAACAAGCCAGCGCCCAAACAGGCGCAGCGCTCTGGCAAGAGCTGATCAAGCCCAAAAGCAGTCAGATCCGCTTCAGCGCCGAACGCGTGGTGCTGACCGACGCGCCCGCCACCCAATTGCAAGCGCTGTACGAGCGCTACGTGAACGCCCATCGGGCGCAAGCCTTGCCTGGCGCCATCGCAAGCTGACCCCTTTTGCACCCTTTTCTTCTTATGAGCCGCATCCAATCCACCTTTGAAGCCCTTAAAGCCCAAGGCCGCAAGGCCCTGATTCCTTACGTCACCGCCGGCTTTCCCTTTGCCGACATCACGCCCGAGCTGATGCACGGCATGGTGGCGGCGGGGGCGGATGTGATTGAGCTGGGCGTGCCGTTTTCCGACCCCAGCGCCGATGGGCCCGTGATTCAGCAAGCCGGCGAGCGTGCGCTGGCGCTCGGTGTGGGGCTGACGCAGGTGCTGGCGCACGTCAAAGCCTTTCGCCAGCAGGACGACAAGACGCCTGTGGTGTTGATGGGCTACGCCAACCCGGTGGAGCGCTACGACCAGAAGCACGGTGCGGGCAGCTTCATCCGCGATGCGGCGGCTGCGGGCGTGGACGGGCTGCTCATCGTCGATTACCCGCCCGAGGAATGCACAGACTTCGCCGCCGCGCTCAAAGCCGCCGGGCTGGATTTGATCTTCCTGCTCGCCCCCACCAGCACCGAGGCGCGCATGCAGCAGGTGGCCCAGGTGGCCAGCGGCTACGTCTATTACGTCTCGCTCAAGGGCGTAACCGGCGCGGCCAGCCTGAACACGGCCCAAGTGCAGGCCGCGCTGCCGCGCATCCGCCAGCACGTGCACATCCCCGTGGGCGTGGGCTTTGGCATCCGCGACGCCGACACCGCCCGCGCCATCGGCGAGGTGGCCGATGCCGTGGTGATTGGCAGCCGCTTGATTCAGGTGATCGAGAACCAGCCGCCCGAAGGCGTGGTGGCCGCCGCCCAGGACTTTCTGCGCCCCATCCGCGCGGCGCTGGACGGGCCAGCGCCGACAGCCGCGTGAGCACTCAAAAAAAGTAGCGTGCCAGCAGGGCCAGGCCCGAGGCCAGCACGATGCCGTGCAGGATGCGCAGGAACTGCTCGCGCGACAGGCGCAGCGTGATGTGGCGGCCCAGCCAAAGCCCGCCCCACATGGCGGGCAGCAGCGCGGCGGCCTGCATCAGCAGCCTGCTGTCGTGATAGGCCCCTGCCAGCAGGAAGAACAGCAACGGCCCCAGGGCAGACAGGCCAATCAGCATGCTTTGTGTCGCGCGCAGGCATTCCTTGTCCTCCACCCGACCCGCCAGGTAGACGGCATACACAAAACCACCACCACCGAACAAGGCGCTGAACGCCCCGCCCAATAGGGCCTGTTCACACTATGCAAGGAGATCGCGTTGGGGCCTGCAGGGGCCGAGCACAAGGCGGCAACCGCAGCAAGGCTCGATGCCTTGCGAGGATTGCCAACGCCGTGGGCGGCCCCTGCAGGCCCCAACCCTTCGGGAAGGCATGAAAAATCGCTCCGCTCGGCGTTGCCCGTCTTGGGCGTATCGACATACGCCCTGCGACGTGCGCCTTGATCGGAGCGATTTTTCATGCCTTCGCGACTCCTTGCATAGTGTGAACAGGCCCTAGACCAAAAGGCATGGCGAACGTGGCGGGAAAGGACTGGTGCGCCTGCTGGTGCAGCAGCGCATGCAGCGCATAGGCAACGGCAAGAATGCCCACCATCAGCGTCACCGTGGCCCCGGCCTGGAACCTCACCACCACTCCCATGCCGTAACCGAGCAGCATCCAGGGCAGCAGGCGCTTGAGTTCGGTCATGTCCACACGCTGACGGCCATCGCACAGTAAATTGGTTGCGGCAGCGCCAAAGTCCAGCACAGCCAGCAATGGCCCCATGCGCAACAAAGGCATGAAAGGCTCCAGCACCGGTCTCGCTAACTGCGCCACGCCAACGCCTGCGATGCCAAACACCACGTAGGCCGCAGCAGCCACTATCCAGATCAATACCCATTGGGCAGCCGAGAAGTCCATCATCGCTTGCCTTTCATTGGTATGGAGAGACAGCGCCGCCCATTGGGGGCAGCGTCTCTCTGGGTTGTGCCCGTGGATGGGCTGCCAGGCAGTTGGGTGGGCAGCCCTCTATCCTCTATCGCCAGGCCGCATGGCCAGCGCCATTCACTCGATGTTCTGCACCTGCTCGCGCATTTGCTCGATCAGCACCTTCATCTCCATGCTGATGCGACTGAGTTCTAGCACGGGCGATTTGCTGCCCAGCGTGTTGGCCTCGCGGTGCAGCTCCTGCATCAGAAAGTCCAGGCGCTTGCCGATCACGCCGCCCTTGTCCAGCAGCGTCAGCACTTCCTGCAGGTGGGCCTCCAGGCGGGTGAGTTCTTCGGCCACGTCCACGCGCATGGCAAAGGCCGTGGCCTCGGCCATGGCCCTTTGCTCCAGCTCCTTGCGATCCAGCGCTGGCGGGGCGTCGGCTGCGCCTTCCAGGGCGGGGGCGAGTGCTTCGTGCCAGCGATCAAGAAACTTTTGCTGCTGCTGCGCCACGACCTGCGGCACCAGCGGCTCGGCCTGGCGCACCCAGTGCTGCAATTGGCGCGTGCGCTCGGCCAGGCCCTGCGCCAGCCGCGCGCCTTCAGCCTGCCGGGCCTCGCGCAAGCTGGCAATGGCGTCGAGCACGAGTTGCTCGCAGGCTTCGTCCCAGAGCAGCTCGTGCTCATCGCGCTCGTCTTGCGGCTGCGCTTGCAGCTGCAGGATTTCGGCCACCGACAGGCTGCGCGCATCGGGAAACCAGCTTTGGATCTGCGCCTGGTTGTGCGCCAGGCGCTGCAAAGCCTCGACCTGCAAGGCGCCGTGCCGCACGGCTTCGCTGCGGCGCAGCGTCATGCGCACTTCGACCTTGCCGCGCGCCAGGTGCTCGGTCAGCAATTGGCGGATGCGCGCCTCGTGCGCCTTGAGGGCCTCGGGCACTTTCAGCACCAAATCCAAAAACCGGCTGTTGACCGAGCGCAATTCCATTCCCAGACCCATGTCTTGGCCTTGCTGCTGCAGCTGCTGCTGTAGCGAGGCGTAGCCGGTCATGCTGTTGACTGCCATATGTTGTTGCAATGGTTGGTGTTCGTTACGCGGGAGCGCCTGCGCGCAGCACGCCACACATGAGCGCGCAAGCACAAAACGACTATTATCCCCGCTGCCGCAGGCGGCTATGCCAGCCTGCCATGGCCCTTGCCACGACAGGTTACAACTGCAAGCCAAAGCGGCAAGGCGCACCGATCGGGGTGCGCCGCGCTGTGCGTGGCGCCGGTTGATTCATCTGTAGGTTCGCCCGCCAAAGTGCCATCACCGACCACACCGCAGCTCCTGCAGCCATCCACTTCCGCAGACCGCCATGGCCACCCCAGCAGCCCCTAGCACCAACGCCCCAAAGACCAAGCCCGCCCCGCTGCCGCCCAACACCAAAGTGGGCGGCTACCAGCTGCTGCACCGCATTTCCTCGGGCGGCTTTGGCGTGGTGTACTTTGCCATTGACCCCGAAGGCCACCCGGTGGCTATCAAGGAGTACCTGCCCTCGTCGCTGGTCACGCGTGAGCCTGGCCAGCTGATCCCGCAGGTTGCGCCGGAGAAGATGTCGCTGTACCGCCTGGGGCTCAAGAGCTTTTTCGAGGAAGGGCGCTCGCTGGCGCAGATCTCGCACGACTCGGTGGTCAGCGTGCTGAACTTCTTTCGCGAAAACGAGACCGTCTACATGGTCATGAACCATCTGGAGGGCTCAACCCTGCAGGAGTTCATCGTCACTGCGCGCAACCCCGACAGCCGCAAGGTGTTCAGGGAATCGACCATCCGCTCGCTGTTCGACGAGATCCTGCGCGGCCTGCGCATCGTGCACCAGCACAAGATGCTGCATCTGGACATCAAGCCGGCCAATATCTTCATCACCGACGACGACAAGGCCGTGATGATCGACTTCGGCGCCGCGCGCGAGGTGCTCTCCAAGGAGGGTAATTTCGTGCGCCCGATGTACACGCCGGGCTTTGCCGCGCCGGAGATGTACAAGCGCGATGGCGCGCTGGGCCCCTGGACGGACATCTACGCCATTGGCGCCTGCATCTATGCCTGCATGCTGGGTGTGCCGCCCAACGATGTGCCGCAGCGCAACGAGAAAGACCGCCTGAGTCTGTCGCTGAGCCGGGTCAAGCGTATTTATTCAGACAATTTGATCCAAGTCGTCGAGTGGTGCATGGCGCTGGACCCACTGGCGCGCCCCCAGTCGGTGTTTGCGCTGCAAAAGGAGCTGGCGCGCGAGACTGAACTGCGCTATTCCCAGATGAGCATGGGCGAGAAAGTGCGCATGCAACTGAGCTCACTGGTGGGCGGCAAGAAAGAGGAATGAGCCTGCAACGATCGTTGGCTGCGCCGCCCCGACCAGCGGGGAAAACCACAGTTTGCCCTTCGGGTGCTCGTCTACAAGGCTCCAATACCAGCGACAATACGCCGTTTTGGCCATCGCGCATGCCCGCGCACCAGCCCACCGCTGCTGCCGCTGTGCCACCATCGCAATGAAATTCTCAGTATTCCAAACCAGCCATCAAGGTGGCCGCAAGAAGAACGAAGACCGAATGGGCTATTGCCATACGGGCGATGCCGCTTTATTCGTGCTGGCAGATGGAATGGGCGGCCACCCGGAGGGAGAAACAGCGGCGCAAATTGCCATCCAGACCATGGCCGCGCTGTTCAAGAAGCAAGCTCTGCCCACGATTGACGATGTGCCGCACTTTCTCGAATCGGGCCTGCTGATGGCGCACCGCCAAATCCTGCGCTATGCCATCGACAAAGGCATGCCCGACTCGCCACGCACCACCTTGGTCGCGGCTGTGGTGCAAAACGGCGAGATCCAATGGATTCATTGTGGCGACTCGCGCTTGTACATCACGCGCAAGGGCGTGCTGCTGACCCGCACGCGCGACCACTCCTATTCAGAGCTGCGCGAATCCGTGCTCACCAAGATGGGGGAAATGAACCGCAACGTGCTGTTCACCTGCCTGGGCTCGCCTGCGCGCCCCATCTACGACCTCAGCAGCCCGGAAAATCTGGACAAGGACGATCGCATCCTGTTGTGCTCGGACGGCCTTTGGGGCCCGCTGGACGAAGACTCCATCGTCAATAAACTCAATGGCGGCGACATCACCCTCACAGGGCCGGAATTGGTCGAGCTAGCCTTTCACACCGCCGGCAAGTCCAGCGACAACATCACCATCATTGCCGTCGATTGGCAGGAAGAGCGCAAGCAAACCGCCAGCCGCGCAGTCGAAATCAATGACGACTTCTCGGACATGGAGGAGTTCACCACCACCATCTCCGGCGACCTGCTCGACGACGTGGACATTGAAAAAAGCCTCAGCGAAATCAACCGCGCCTTGCGCCGCAGCTGAGGCCGCCGCTCTATCCCATGTGCGCATGGCAAGCCATTGCACATGGCCAGATAGATAGCGGGTTCGCGCACCGGCTCGCGCCACGCCATTGGCAGATGGCCATAACGGCGGACGTTGGGCATCCGCCCCCAAAAAATACCGCAACATCTCTCAAAGCCCATCATCCCCTTGCATGCATTCTGGATGGGCCCAATCTGCACTCGCACCATGACTTCCTCCACGCTTTTTCTGCGCGCCGACGGCCGCGCCTGCGACGCGCTGCGCCCCGTGCACATCCAGCGCCACTACACCATGCACGCCGAAGGCTCGGTGCTGATCAGCTTTGGCAACACGCAAGTGCTGTGCACGGCCTCGGTCGAGGAGCGGGTGCCGCCGCACAAGAAAGGCTCTGGTGAGGGCTGGGTGACGGCCGAGTACGGCATGCTGCCGCGCGCCACCCACACGCGCGGCGCGCGCGAGGCGGCCAAAGGCAAGCAAACCGGGCGCACGCAAGAAATCCAGCGCCTGATTGGCCGCGCGCTGCGCTCAGTCTTCGACCTGCAACTGCTTGGCGAGCGCACCCTGCAGCTGGACTGCGACGTGCTGCAGGCCGATGGCGGCACGCGCACAGCCGCCATCACCGGCGCCTATGTGGCCGCTTGCGATGCCGTGCAATGGCTGCTGGAACAGGGCCTGATCCAGCAATCGCCCATCCGCCAGGCCCTGGCGGCCGTCTCGGTGGGCATCGTGCAAGAACAGGCCCTGCTCGATCTGGCCTACGCAGAGGATTCGGCCTGCGACACGGACATGAACATCGTCATGACCGAAAGCGGCCACTTCGTCGAATTGCAAGGTACGGCTGAGGGCCAAACCTTCAGCCAGGCGCAGCTGCAACAAATGCTGGAGCTGGGCGCACAGGGCATCCGCAGCTTGATCGCGCTGCAAAAACAGGCCTTGCAGGCCCCGCGCAATGCCTGATTGCCCTCGTTACCTTTGAGCACCGCCCCCATGAAAACCATCGTTCTGGCCTCCAACAACCAAGGCAAGCTGCACGAGTTGCAAACCCTGTTTGCGCCGCTGGGAGTGGAAATCGTCGCCCAAGGCAAGCTCTTCAGCGGCGAAGCCGAGGAGCCTTTCCAGACCTTTGTCGAGAACGCCCTGGCCAAGGCGCGCTTTGCCGCAAAGCATTCCGGCCTGCCGGCCATCGCCGACGATGCGGGCTTGTGCGTCAAGGCCTTCGGCGGCCTGCCTGGCGTGCAAACGGCCCACTACTGCCAACAGTTCGGCTACCCCAAAAGCGATGCCAACAATGTACGCGCCTTGCTTGAACAAATGGCCGATCTGAGCGATCGCAGCGCCTACATGGTCAGCACACTGGTCGGGGTGCGCCAGCCGCAAGACCCGGAGCCCCTGATCGCCGTGGGCAAAGTGGCCGTGCACATTGCCCCCGAGCCGCGCGGCGAGCAGGGCTTTGGCTTCGACCCAGTGCTGCTGCTGCCCGAGCTGGGCCAGACTTTCGCCCAATTGCCCGAAGCCACCAAGAACCAATACAGCCACCGCGGCCGCGCCGCCCGCACCATGTGCGAGCTGGTGCGCCAATACTGGCTGTAACCATTGACGGGGCGCCATTGGCGGTGAGCACTGGCTGTGCTGCCCAATGCCGCGCCCCCGCACACGCCACGTACCCTGCCACAGCCCTGCCCTGCACCGGGCTGTGCCTTTACCGACTGAAAAAGCGCCTGCCCATGTCGATCGCGCGCCTGCTCCGCCTTCTGTTTGACCCCTTCACGCTGGTTCTCATCGCCGTTGTGCTACTGGCCACCTTTCTGCCTGCGCATGGGCGCGCTGAGCACGCCTTCCAGTGGCTGACGCACGCTGCCATTGCCCTGCTGTTCTTCATGCATGGCGCCAAGCTCTCGCGCCAAGAGGTCGTGGCCGGCATCACCCATTGGCGCTTGCATCTGCTGGTGTTTGCCTGCACCTTTGTGCTGTTCCCACTGCTGGGGCTGGCGCTCAAACCCCTGGCAGCCCCTTGGATTGGGGCCGAGCTGTACCTGGGCGTTCTCTACCTGTGCGCCCTGCCAGCCACGGTGCAATCGGCCATTGCCTTCACCTCACTGGCCAGGGGCAACATCCCGGCTGCCATCTGCAGCGCTGCGGCTTCCAGCCTGATTGGCATTTTCATCACGCCGCTGCTGGTGCTCTGGCTGATTGGCGCTGGCAGCGACAGTGCGCCCAGCACGCTCGATGCCATAGCCAAAATCACCCAGCAACTGCTCATCCCCTTCATCGCCGGCCAATTGGCTCGCCGCTGGATCGGCGCTTGGGTGGCACGCAATCGACATTGGCTCAAAAACGTCGACCAAACATCGATTCTGCTGGTGGTCTACACCGCCTTCAGCCAGGCCGTCAATCAAGGGCTGTGGGCCCAGGTGCCTGCCATGAGCCTGCTGGCCCTGCTGATGTTTTGCTGCGCCTTGCTGGCCCTGGTGCTGATGCTGGTCTGGATGCTTGGCAAGGCTCTGGGCTTCAACATGGAAGACCGGATCACCATTCTTTTCGCAGCTTCGAAAAAAAGCCTGGCCACAGGCGTGCCCATGGCACAGGTGCTGTTTGCCAGCCAAGCCATTGGCAGCATGCTGCTGCCCATCATGGTGTTCCACCAGATCCAATTGATGGTCTGTGCCGTGTTGGCGCAGCACTTTGCACAGCGCCCTGGCGATCAGGCCTGAATCGGGCCAAATTGATTACCCGACAAAAATTCTAGGGCTTGTGCTACACTTAGGAATATCCCGTATGTAGCTTCCATGCATCGAAAAGCCTGATGCGGCCTGAAGCCATCCACATACATCCACTGCGTGAGGCCCACGCCATCCATTCACCTTCTGCCTGCACTCTCGGCCTTTTTGGCCCGCAAGCAGACCAACGGAAAGGAGCCGCACCATGCGTTTGACCACCAAAGGCCGTTTTGCCGTCACCGCCATGATCGACCTGGCACTGCGTGAAGGCAGTGGCCCCGTAACACTGGCGGCCATCAGCCAGCGCCAGCAGATTTCTCTGTCCTACCTGGAGCAGCTCTTTGGCAAACTGCGCCGCCATCAGTTGGTGGAGTCCACACGCGGCCCTGGCGGCGGATACACACTGGCGCGCAAGGCAGAAGAAATTACCGTAGCCGACATCATCGTCTCCGTCGATGAGCCCATTGATGCCACCCAGTGCGGCGGCAAAGGCAACTGCTTGGGAGAAGGCCATCGTTGCATGACGCACGACCTCTGGACGGCGCTGAACCAGCGCATGGTTGACTTTCTTGACTCCGTCACCCTGAAAAAGCTCGTGGACGACCAAATCGCCAAAGGGGTACAAGTGGAAGAGCGTGGCCCCGCACGGCGCACTATCTCCTCTGCCCCAGTGGTCAAACCCATCCGCGTCAATGCGCCCAATTCCGTCTTCGCACTGGGCAATGCACTGGCCAAATCCTAAGCCGCAGTCCAGCAATAGCTCGACTGGCGGCCCGTCCATAGGTTGTACAAACTGACAGCCCAAACGCTTTCGCAACACCAGCGCGTTCGCAATCTCTGTAATCACATCCATGCATATATGAGCAGTTCACGACACAGATGACTGCTCTAATGCTCCATAAGCAAATCCCACTATGACTCCCCATCTGCCTATCTACCTCGATTACGGCGCCACTACACCGGTGGATCCGCGTGTCGTGCAGGCCATGATTCCCTGGCTGTCCGAACACTTTGGCAATGCGGCCTCGCGCAGTCATGCCTGGGGCTGGGAGGCGGAAGAAGCCATCGAAAAGGCTCGCAAGCAAGTGGCCGATCTGATCGGCGCCGACCCTCGCGAAATCGTTTGGACCAGCGGCGCTACCGAATCGGACAACCTGGCCATCAAGGGGGCGGCGCATTTCTACAAAGGCAAGGGCAAGCACCTGATCACCGTGAAGACCGAGCACAAAGCTGTGCTGGACACCATGCGTGAAATGGAGCGCCAGGGGTTCGAAGTCACCTACCTTGATGTTCAGGAAAACGGCCTGCTGGATCTGCAGGCCCTGGAGGCGGCTTTCCGGCCCGACACCACCTTGCTCAGCGTCATGGCCGTCAACAATGAAATCGGCGTCATTCAAGATCTGAACGCCATTGGCGCCATGTGTCGCCAGCGCGGCGTGATTTTCCACGTCGATGCTGCACAGGCTACCGGCAAGATCGCGCTGGACATGAAGACCATGCCCATTGATCTGATGAGCTTGGCCTCGCACAAATCTTACGGCCCCAAAGGCATTGGCGCTCTTTACGTGCGGCGCAAGCCGCGCGTGCGGCTGGAGGCTCAAATTCACGGCGGCGGCCATGAGCGTGGCATGCGCTCGGGTACCCTAGCAACGCATCAGATCGTCGGCATGGGCGAGGCTTATCGCATTGCCCAGGAAGAAATGGCGCAGGACTACGCCCACGCCCAACGCCTGCAAAAACGCCTGATCGACGGCCTGAGCGACATTGAGCAAGTCTTCATCAATGGCGACCTGCAGCAACGCGTGCCGCACAACCTCAACATCAGTTTCAACTTCGTCGAAGGCGAATCGCTGATCATGGGCATCAAGGGCATTGCCGTGTCTTCAGGCTCGGCCTGCACCTCTGCCAGTCTGGAGCCCAGCTACGTGCTGCGCGCCTTGGGCCGCAGCGATGAGCTGGCGCACAGCAGCCTGCGCATGACTTTCGGGCGCTTCACGACCGAGGAAGAGGTGGACAACGCCATCGCCACCATCCGCGAGAATGTCGCGCGCCTGCGTGAGCTCAGCCCCCTGTGGGAGATGTACCAGGAAGGGATCGATCTGAGCACCATCCAATGGGCAGCGCATTAAGAGCCGCGCATTCAAGCAATCCTTGGCTGCGCAGCGGCATCGGCGTCATGCATGCCTCCGCGGCCCCCATTCCCCCAAGATGAAACACACTGGAGCCTGCCATGGCCTACTCTGACAAAGTCATCGACCACTACGAAAACCCCCGCAACGTCGGCTCCTTCGACAAGGGCGACAGCTCCGTTGGCACCGGCATGGTGGGCGCGCCCGCCTGCGGCGACGTCATGAAGCTGCAGATCAAGGTCAACCCGCAAACCGGCGTCATCGAAGACGCCCGCTTCAAAACCTACGGCTGCGGCTCGGCCATTGCCTCTTCCTCGCTGGTGACCGAATGGGTCAAGGGCAAGACCCTCGACGAGGCCGCCGCCTTGAAAAACAGCGTCATCGCCGAAGAACTGGCCCTGCCGCCCGTCAAGGTGCACTGCTCCATCCTGGCCGAAGACGCCATCAAGGCCGCCGTGGAGGACTACAGGAAAAAGCAGGCCACCGCCGCCTGATAGATGGATGGGCAAGGCCCCACAGCTGCTTGACCACCGGCAAAGGCGCTGTGCGGCAGGTGCAAAGCCGATGCCCCACACCCCCCGCATGTTCATCGAGGCACAGACAGCATGGCATTGACCCACGCGCGACAGGGCGAGCCCGTGGATGTGCGCCCTTATGGCGCGCGCATCGAAGCGGCGCAATCCATCGCCTTGTTCAAGTCGCATGATCTGGAGGTGTTGCGGCTGGTGTTTCCAGCAGGCCACCACATGCCCGCCCACAAGGTGGCAGGCGAAATCACCATCCACTGCCTGGAAGGCAGCGTGCAAGTCAGCCTGAACGATGGCCCTGCGGCGCTGCTGCAAGCCGGTCATTTGTTGTTCGTCGAAGCGGGGGTCACGCACGCGCTCACGGCCGTACAGGCCTGCTCCGTGTTGGTGACCATCGCGCTTTGAGTTTTTATCGCCAGAGAATCCCTATGGCCGTCACCATTACCGAAGCTGCCGCACGGCATGTCAGCAAATACCTCGCCAAACGCGGCAAGGGCGTGGGTGTTCGCTTGGGCGTCAAGACCACGGGCTGCTCCGGCCTGGCCTACCAGCTCGAATACGTCGACGAGCCCGACGCCAACGACGTCGTCTTTGAAAGCCACGGCATCAAGCTGCTGGTCGATCCCAAAAGCCTGGCCTACCTGGACGGCACGGAGCTGGACTTTGTCCGCGAAGGCCTGAACGAAGGCTTCAAGTTCAGCAACCCCAACGAGCGCGACCGCTGCGGTTGCGGTGAGTCCTTCCGCGTCTGAGCCACGACTGACCCGCCTGCCCGCGCGCGCATGCGGGCGCTGGGCGGCGCGGCTTGGGCGCCCGTGCGCCCGCCTGGGATTGCCAAAGCATCCGATGTCATTGCCCACCCAAGGCGCAGCGCCGCGCGCAAACCACACCCACCTTGCCCGGCCAAGCCTTGCGAACGTGGCAAAGTCACGGCTTTGATCTGGAATGGCAACGCGGACCGCCCCGGCCACCGCTTGCCCTGCCCCTGCCAATGAACCTGCAATCGACCGACTTTGAACTGTTTGCCGTGCCCGCCCGCTTCGCGCAGGATGCGGCCGCGCTCGACGCCCGCTGGAAAGAGCTGCAGCGTCAGGTCCACCCGGACAAGTTCGCCGCCGAAGGCCCTGCGGCCCAGCGCCTGGCCATGCAATGGTCCGTGCGCATCAATCAGGCCTACCAGCGCCTGCGCGACCCGCTGCAAAGGGCCCGCTACCTGTGCGAGCTGCAGGGTCAATCCGTTGGTGCCGAAGACAACACGGCCATGCCGCCACAGTTCCTGATGCAGCAAATGCAATGGCTGGAGGCCCTGGACGAAGCCCAATCCGCGCAAGAGCTGCAGCCCATCGCCCATGAAGTGCAGCAGGCGCTGGACGAGACCATCCAGGCAGTTGCGCAAGCGCTCGATGCCAAGGGCGATGCCCAGGCTGCGGCCGAACACATCCGCGCCTGGATGTTCCTGGCCCGCTTCGAGCAGCGCCTGGCGCAGCGGCAACGACAGCTGTGACCTCCACAGCGCCGCTTGCCATTGCAACCAACAGAGCGCAATCATTCGCCGTTTTCTCCCCTACCCTCTTTTGCGAGGACGCACGCCACCATGGCCCTGATGCAAATCGCCGAGCCCAACCAAAGCCCGGATCCCCATCAATTCAAACTTGCCGTCGGCATCGACCTGGGCACCACCCACTCGCTGGTGGCGGCCATGCGCCACGGCAGCCCGCAGTGTCTGCCCGACGCCCAGGGCCGCATCCTGCTGCCCTCGGCCGTGCACTATGGCGCTCAAGGTCAGCGCCACATCGGCCATGCCGCGCTGCAGGCCGGGCAGGAGGACGCCGCCAACACCATCGTCTCGGCCAAGCGCCTGATCGGCCGTGGCCTGGCCGACATCGCCAACGCCCAGCAATTGCCCTATGAGCTCAGCGAGCGCAAGGGCGAGGACGGGCGCATCAGCCTGTACGCGCGCACCGCCGCTGGCGAGAAAACCCCGGTCGAGGTCAGCGCGGAAATCCTCGCCACCTTGCGCCAGCGCGCCGAAGACAGCTTCGATGCCCAGCTCTATGGCGCCGTCGTCACCGTGCCCGCCTACTTCGACGACGCCCAGCGCCAAGCCACCAAGGACGCCATCGCCCTGGCCGGCATCCGCCTGCTGCGCCTGATCAACGAGCCCACGGCCGCAGCCATCGCCTATGGCCTCGATCATGGCGCCGAAGGCATCTACCTGGTCTACGACCTGGGCGGCGGCACCTTCGATGCCTCCGTGCTGCGCCTGAGCAAGGGCGTGTTCGAAGTGCTGGCCACCGGCGGCGACTCGGCCCTGGGCGGCGACGACTTCGACGCCCTGCTCGTGCAATGGGCCAGCCAGCAACTAGGCGCCGAGCCCGCCACCAGCGCAGAAAAAGCCTATGCGCGCCAACAGGCCAGGGCCGCCAAGGAAGCCCTGGCCGAGCAAGACAGCGCCACCCTCGACGCCCGCTGGGGCGGCCGCCAGCAACAACTGGTGCTGCAGCACGACACCTTTGCCGCGCTGGTCCAGCCGCTGGTCGAGCGCAGTCTGCAATGCGTGGCCCGCACCCTCGAAGACGCAAAGCTCAGCGCCAGCGACGTGCAAGGCACCGTCATGGTCGGCGGCTCCACCCGCATGCGCACCGTGCGCGAGAACGTCGCGCGCTTCTTGGGCAAGCCGCCGCTGACCGAGCTCAACCCAGACGAAGTCGTCGCCCTGGGCGCGGCCATCCAGGCCCACCAGCTCGCCGGCAACGCCCGCAGCGAGGACAGCGTGCTGCTGCTCGACGTCGTGCCTCTATCGCTGGGCATCGAAATCATGGGCGGCCTGACCGAGCGCATCATCCATCGCAATGACACCATCCCCACCGCCAAGGCGCAGGACTTCACCACCTACCAGGACGGCCAAACCGCGCTGGCCATCCACGTGCTGCAGGGCGAGCGCGACATGGCCAGCGACAACCGCAGCCTGGCGCGTTTCGAACTGCGCGGCATCCCACCCATGGCCGCTGGTGCAGCGCGCATCCGCGTCACCTTTACCGTCGATGCCGACGGCCTGCTCAGCGTCAGCGCACAGGAGCAAAGCTCCGGCGTGCACGCCCAGGTTCAGGTCAAGCCCACCTACGGCCTGCCCGACAGCGAGATCGAGCGCATGCTGCGCGAGAGCTTTGCCACCGCCGAGCAGGACATCCAGGCGCGCGCCCTCACCCAGGCGCGCGTCGATGCACGGCGCCTGATCCTCGCCACGCAATCGGCCCTGGAGCAAGACCGTGACCTGCTCAGCGACTCGGCCCACGCCGCCATCCTGGCCAGCATCGCCGCGCTGCAGGCGTTGATCGACCGCGACAGCGGCAGCGCCGCCCAGATCGAAGCGGCCATCCACACCCTGGCGCACGACACCGAAGCCTTTGCCGCCGCCCGCATGAACCGCGGCATCCAACAGGCACTGGCGGGCAAAAGCGTGCAATCGCTGTAACCGAGCACAGGCCCCCACACCGCCAAGTCCATCCCCTTTCGACCATGCCCAAAATCACCGTCCTGCCCCATGCCGAACTCGCCCCAGAAGGCGCAGAGCTGCAAGTGCCCACCGGCACCTCGATCTGCGAAGCCCTGCTGGAAAACGGCATCGAAATCGAGCACGCCTGCGACATGAGCTGCGCCTGCACCACCTGCCACGTCATCGTGCGCCAGGGTTTTGACTCGCTCAACGAGCTTCAGGAAGAAGAAGAAGACCTGCTGGACAAGGCCTGGGGCCTGGAGCCGCAATCGCGCCTGGGCTGCCAGGCCATCGTCGCGCACACCGACCTGACGGTTGAAATCCCCAAATACACCATCAACCACGCCAAGGAAAACCACTGAAACCCTTCGGCCAGCGGCGCAAGCCGTTGCACAGGCATACGCCGAGCGGGCGCGGGCATTGAATTGAGCCCGCCCTCAGCGGGTGTAGCGCACGGCGCGGGGCTCGCGTGCCAAGCCCCAGAGTTGCAAGCCGGCGATTTCGGCCACGCGGATGGCCAGCGAGGTCGGCGCGGAGATGGTGGCCAGCAGGGGCAGGTGCAGGCGCGCGCATTTGCGCACCAGCTCGTAGCTGGCGCGGCTGGACATGACGACGAAGCCTTGCTGCGGCCAGCCGAGGCCATCGCGGCGCGTTCCGCTTTGCAGCGCCCTGGCGCGCGCGCCCAGCAGCTTGTCCAGCGCGTTGTGGCGCCCCACGTCTTCGTAAATGGCGTGCAGCTGCCCGTGCACATCGGCATATGCGGCGGCGTGCAGCGCACCTGTGGCGTGGTTCAGGGTTTGCTGTTCAGCCATGGCGGCCAGTGCCTTGAAGATGGTGGCAGGGCCAATCTGTGCCAGCCAGGGTGGCGGCGCTGCCCTGGCTGGCTGGGGCAGCCAATCGTGCGCCTGCAAGCTGTCGATGCCGCACAGGCCGCAGCCCGTGCGGCCGGCCAGGCTGCGGCGGCTTTCCTTGAGGCGCATGAAAGCGCTGCTGGCGATGTCCAGATGCACGGCCAGGGCCGGCAGGCTGCACTCGTCGGCGCCGGCCGCAGCCCAGCCGTGGGATGCTGCGGCATCCACCGCGGCAATGTCGATGCCGTAGCAGTCCTCGGCGCAGTCGATGATGCCTTCGCTCAGGGCAAAGCCCAGCGCCAGCTCGGGCAGGTCTTGCGGGGTGCACATCATGACGGCGTGCGACAGGCCATTGCACACCAGCGCCACTGGCACTTCAGCCGCCACTTGATCGCACTGCCATGGCGCTGCCTGGCCGTGCAAATGGCGTTGCACGGGCGTGGACACCACCGGCGGCGGCAGTGCAATTTCCTCGTCGTCGGCCTGGGGCATACGGTTTGGCATTGGACTGGGGTGGCTGGACACAGTTCAAAACCCGCAGCCTACTGTCTGCTGGCGCTGTTCAAACCAGGCGCGCGCTGCGGCACAGTCCTGGGCAATGCCTTGCGCCAGGGCCTGCAGGTTGGGGTATTTGCGCTCGTCGTGGAGCTTTTCCAGCAGCTCCACGCGGATGACTTTGCCATAGCCGCCCTCGGGGTCCAAGGCTTCGGGCCATTGCAGGCAGTGGGTTTCCAGCAGGACGCGGCCGCCGTTGACGTCGCTGGGATCCAACGAGGGGCGCACGCCCAGGTTGGCCACGCCGGGCAAGGGCTGGGGCGTCAGCCCGCGCACTTGCACGACGAAGATGCCGCTGGCAGCGGGCTTCCAGTGCTTGAAGTGCAGGTTCAAGGTACGAAAGCCATGCCCCATGCCGGGCAGGTCAGCGCCCAGATGACGGCCGAGCTTGCGCCCATGCAGCACATGTCCGCTGATGGTGTAGGGCCGCCCCAGCAGCTCGGCAGCGTCTTGCATACGGCCTTGCTGCAAGGCTTTGCGCACTTCGGAACTGGAGACGCGCAGCCCTTGCACGGTGTGGCTTTCCATGCGCGCCACTTCAAACCCCAGCTGCGGCCCCAGCTCGGTCAACAGGGCGTAATCACCGGCGCGCTGGTGGCCAAAGCGGAAGTCATCGCCCACCAGCACATAGCGTGCGCCCAGGCCCTGCACCAGCACTTGGCGTACGAAGTCTTCGGGCGGCTGCGCGGCCAGTGCAGCATTGAAGGGCAGGATGACGGTTTGCGCCACCTGTTGCCCGGCCAGGTCGGTGAGTTTGTCGCGCACCGTGCCCACGCGCGCCGGCGCGATTTCGGGCTTGCCCAGCACCTTGGCAAAGTAATCGCGCGGGTGGGGCTCAAAGGTGAGCACACAGCTGGCCAGCTGGCGCTGGCGGGCCTGTGCGTTGAGCAGGGCCAGCATGGCCTGGTGCCCACGATGCACCCCGTCAAAGTTGCCAATTGCCACGGCGGTGGCCGGGGCCAGGCTGCGGTGGTTCAGGCCAAGAAAGGTGCGCATGGCAGTACGAGGAACTGGTGTGGAAACGAGAGCCGGCAGCGCCTGCCCCAAAAGGGGGCGCAGGCGCACGCGGACTGCACCGCTATGGGGGGCGCGGCGTCAACGCCCTTTTTGTGCCGTGACGACGAAGCCGGCCACGGGCTCGCCCGCTTCGTAGCGCAGGGTTTTCTCCTCGATGCTGGCCAGCGCGAAGCCGGCCTGCTCCAGCAAGCGCTCCAGGTAGGCGCGGCCATGCACATAGCGGCCGGTTCTGGCCTGCAAGGCGTAGTCGGTGTCGGGCTCGGGCGCGGCTTCGGTGGAGAAGAAGAAAAAGCCCTCGGGCTGCAGGATGCGGTGCACATTGCCCAGCACCGGCTGCAGGTCGCCCACGTAGGGGAATACGTCCAGCGCGGCGATGACTTCGTAGAGCGCATCGGGCGTGTCGCGCACCGCATCGAGCAGGTTGACCTTATGGAATTTGTCGTAGACGTGATGGCGGGCCGCCTGCGCAATCATGCTTTCGGAGGCGTCCACGCCCACCATGCCGCCATCGATGCGGCCCAGGCACACGCCCAGCAGGCCTGTGCCACAGCCCAGGTCAAGCAGGTTGAAGCGGCGGTCGGGGAAGATTTCCAAAATCTTCTCCGCCGTCTGCTGCGGCAGCTCATAGCGCAGGTAGCGCACCATGTGCAGGTCGTACTGGCGCGCCAGGCCGCCGAACAATTCCTCCTGCAGCGCCACGGGTTGGGTCGGCGGGGTCTGGCCCTGGGCCACCTGGGCGAAGTAGCGGTACACGGCGTCGTCCGGGGCGTGGGCCAGCAGCTGCTGGGCATCCTCCAGGGCCTCATCGTTGCGGCCCACTTGCAGCAAGGTGCGCATGCGGCCATAGCGCGCCTGCATGTTGGCTGGCTCTTGCGCAAGCACGGCCCCCCAGCTGCTCAGCGCAGCTTCATACTGCTGCGAGAAGAACTGGGTGCGCGCCAGGTTCATCAGCAGCACCGGGTCGTTCGGGTAATGCGTCAGTGCGTGCTCGGTGTAGCGCGCGGCCTGGGCCATGTCGCCACAGCGCACGGCGATGTCGATCACGCCGGCTAAGGCCATGCGCTCGCGCGACTCCAGCGCAAAAATCCTCTCGGCCTGGGCCAGCGCCTGGGCGTTGCGGTCCAGGCGCGCCAACAACAAGCCGTATTCAAGCTGCGCCGGCCACCACTGCGGCGCCAGCCGGGTGGCGTGCTCCATGGCCTCCACCGCTTCGTTGGGCTTGTCCGATTGCTCGGCCAGGCGCGCGCCCAGCATGAAGATGCGCGGATCGTAGGGGGTATTGCGCTGCGCCTCGTTGAGCAGTGTGGCCACTTCCTGCAGCTTGTTTTGCGCCAAGAGCTGGTAGGCCTTGATGATGAAGGGGTCGTTGGCGGAAAGCTGGTCTGCAGCAGACGAAACAGAGGTCATGGGGCGCGGCACGCCAATGCGTGTAATTTGGGCAAAGGGCGCATTATGCGGCAAGGCAGCGCCGCCATGCGCTGCCTTGCCTGGGGGCGCGGGCTCTGCGCCCGCGCGCTTGCGGTTTGCCGGTTTTCCGGCCTTCTATTTATGCGAACACGCCCGCCGTGTCCTGCATGTGCTCGCTGACGACGCCCAGGTGGTGCAGGCTGTCACCCCAGCACATTTCCAGCTGCGTGAGCTTTTTGAAGTAGTGGCTGCCGATGTATTCATCGGTCACGCCAATGCCGCCGTGCAGCTGCACGGACTGCTGGCCCACGTAGCGCATGCTTTGCCCGAGCTGGTATTTGGCGCGCGAGAGGGCCTGCTGGCGCTCTCGCTCAGCCGCGCCGTTGGCAGCGCCGGCGCCATCTGCGGGCTCCTCGGCCAGTTTCAGCCAGGCGTAGTAGCTCATGGAGCGGCCCAGCTCCAGCTGCATCTTCATGTCGGCGATGCGGTGGCGCAGCGCCTGGAAGCTGGCGATGGGCACGCCAAATTGCTTGCGCTGGTTCATGTAATCGGCCGTCAGCGCCAGGGTCTGCTCCATGACGCCCACGCCCTCAGCGCACACGGCGGCCGTGCCGATGCCGGCCAACTGCTGCAAGAGCGCCAGGCCCTGGCCATCGCTTGCGGCACAGAGCAATTGCGCCGGGCTGGCCTGCAGGCGCAGCTCGGCTGCGCGGCTGCCGTCCTGAGTCAGATAGCCCTGGGTTTGCACCCCTGCGGCGCCTTGCTCCACCCAGAACAGTGCTACCTGGCCATCGAGCAGAGCCGGCACGATCCAGGCATCAGCACGGTCGCCGGCAGGCACCAGGCTTTTTTGCCCGTTGAGCACGTAGCCCTGGCCCTGGGGCTCGGCCTGGGTCTGAAGTTGATCGAGCTGGTAACGAGCGCCCTTTTCCTGGTGCGCCAGCACAATCAGCGCCTGCCCTTGCACCAGCTTGGGCAGCCACTGTTGGCGCAGCGCCTGGGGCGCATGGGCCAGGGCCTGGGCTGCAATCAGGGCTTGGGCGTAGGGCTCGAGCACCAGCCCCTTGGCCAGCTCTTCAAGCACGATCATGGCCTCCACGGCGCCCATGCCCATGCCGCCGTCCTGCTCGGCCACGGTCAGGCTCAAGAGGCCCAGCTCGGCCAGCTCGGCCCAGGCTGCGCGGTCAAAGCCGCCCTCGGCCACGATGGCGCGGCGGCGCTCGAAGCCGTAGGCTTTTTCCACCCATTTGCCCACTGCATCGCGCAGCTGCTCTTGCTCGGGCGTGAAATTGAAATCCATGTGCAACTCTCCGGTATGTTCAGCGTGATGTCGTCGGTGATGGCTCTGTCCTTGGCCACTCAGCCCAGCACCGTTTGCGCCACGATGTTGCGCTGCACCTCGTTGGAGCCGCCGTAGATCGTGGTTTTGCGGTAGTTGAAGTAGGTCGGCGCCAGCACCGAGTAGGCGGCCACGCCGCCGGGGAAGTCGCCCTGCCAGCCCGCTTCCATGGCCTCCTGGATGAAGGGCAGGCTGAAGGGGCCTGCCACCAACATCATCAATTCGGAATAACGTTGCTGGATTTCGCTGCCGCGGATTTTCAGCAGGCCGGCGATGTCCAGCGGGTTGCGGCCCGAGCTGACAGCCGAGAGCACGCGCAGCACCAGCATCTCCAGCGCCACGATGTCCACTTCGAGCTTGGCGATCTCGTCGCGGATGCGCAGGTCCTGCCACAGGCCCTCGGCCTTGACCAGGCGCTTGAGGCGCTCAAGCTCGCGCTTGGAGCGGTTCACATCGGCGATGTTGGTGCGCTCGTGGCTGAGCAGGTGCTTGGCGTAAGTCCAGCCTTTGTTTTCCTCGCCAATGAGGTTTTCCACCGGCACCTCGACGTTGTCGAAGAACACTTCGTTGACCTCGCACTCGCCATCGAGCAGGCGGATCGGACGCACCGTCACACCGGGCGAGCGCATGTCGATGAGCAGGAAGGAAATGCCCGTCTGCGGCTTGCCTTCGGTACTGGTGCGCACCAAGCAGAAAATCCACTCGCCATACTGCCCCAGCGTGGTCCAGGTCTTCTGGCCATTGACAATGTATTTGTCGCCCACGCGCTCGGCGCGGGTTTTGAGCGATGCCAGGTCCGAGCCCGAACCCGGCTCGCTGTAGCCCTGGCTCCACCAGACCTCGCCGCTGGCGATGCCGGGCAAAAAGCGCTTCTGCTGCTCGGCGTTGCCATAGGCCATGATGACCGGCGCGACCATCACCGGCCCGAAGGGCACGATGCGCGGCGCGCCAGCCAGTGCGCATTCCTCTTCGAACAAATGGCGCTGCACAGCATCCCAGCCCGGCCCGCCAAACTCCTTGGGCCAGCCATAGCCCAGCCAGCCCTTTTTGCCCAGGATCTTTGCCCAGCCCTGCAAATCCTCACGGTGCAGGCGCAGGTTGTTGTGCACCTTGTGGGCCAGCTCCTTGGGCAGGTGGCTGCGCACCCATTGGCGCACTTCCTCACGAAATGCCTGCTGTTGCGGGGTAAAACTCAACTCCATAAAACCTCTCGTATCGATGTGGGCGCAAAAAGCGCCATGCAAACCGGCAGCACGCTGCAAGCCCGCGAGATGTACCACGACCCGGCACCGGGCATCTGTCAGTTAAGCGACTGGCGCACTCTGCAGCCGCGCAGCCCGCCGTCTGTTTCTGACTGGCTTGGGCAACACACGGTGCGAGAATAGCCCTCCTATGAAGCGCAAGAACATTGTCATTCTGATCTCTGGCACTGGCTCGAACATGGCCGCCATCGTGCAGGCCCAGCACGCACAGCAATGGCCGCAGCGCCTGAATGCGCAGGTCAGCGCCGTCATCAGCAACCGGGCCGATGCCGCTGGCCTGCAATGGGCCCGCGAGCGCGGCCTTGCCACTCAGGTTGTGGACCACCGGCAATACCCTTCGCGCGAGGCCTTCGATGCCGAACTGGCCCAGGCCATCGAGGCGCACCAACCCGCGCTGGTGGTGTTGGCTGGCTTCATGCGGGTGCTGGGCGATGCCTTCGTGAACCGGTTTGCCGGGCGGCTCATCAACATCCACCCCTCGCTGCTGCCGGCCTTCCCCGGCCTGCACACCCACCAGCGCGCGCTGGATGCGGGCTGCCGCTTTGCCGGCGCGACCGTGCACTGGGTCATCCCCGAGCTGGACGCCGGCCCCATCATCGACCAAGCGGCCGTGCCTATCCTGCCTGGCGACACCGCCGCCACGCTGGCCGCGCGCGTGCAATCGCAAGAGCACCTGCTCTACCCCCGCGCCATCGCCGCCCTCATGCCGACGCTGAATTAGGGCCTGCCATTCCCAGACTAGGCCAATGCAATTGATGCCACCGCGTTTTCTGATCTCCGCCACTGGCGCCCTGCTGCAACGCATCGCACGCTTCGAAGAACCGGCTGATGCGGTGCTGCTGCAATTTCTCAAGACACACCCCAAGCTAGGGGTGCGCGAGCGTCAGCAACTGGGCAATGCCGCATTCACCGCGCTGCGCTTTTGGCGCCTGCTGCAATACTGGGCCAGGCTGGGCAGCACGCCCCAGCTGCCCGACACGCAGCACTTCGAGCGCCTGGCCCTGCTCAGTCACGCCCTGCTGGCGCAATACCCGCAGCAGCCGCCAGCGCCCCCTGCCCATATCACCCCGGCCAGCCAGCCCATGGCCCCGCCCATCAGTGATGCCCTGGCCCTGGCCGTGCTGCAGCAGGCGTGCGACTGGGCTGGCCAATGGCCCCAAGAGGAGGGCAGCGCCGCCACCCAGCAATGGCTGGGGCATTGCATTGACGCCTTGCAAGCGGAAGGCGCAGCAGGCCAGGCCAGCAACCTGCCACTGGCCTGCCAGCACAATCTGCCCGATTGGCTGGCTGAGAAACTGCTGAACGCCTACGGCACAGCCCACTTCTGGCCGCTGATGCACGCCCTGCGCCAAAGCGCCCCCCTGGATCTGCGCGTCAACCTGCTGGCGCACAAGCGCCAGGTCGTGCAGCACATGCTGCAAGAGCAGGGCATCGCCTGCGAGCCAACGCCCCACTCCCCCTGGGGCCTGCGCCTGCCAGGCAAGCCCTCGCTGCGCCAAAACCCCTTGATGCACAACGGCACGCTGGAGGTGCAAGACGAAGGCTCGCAACTGCTGGCCCTGCTCAGCGAAGCAAAGCGCGGCGAGACGGTGGTCGACTTTTGCGCCGGCGCCGGTGGCAAAACCTTGGCGCTGGGCGCCATGATGCGCGACAGCGGTCGCCTCTATGCCTTCGACACTTCCTCACACCGCCTGGCGCGACTGCAGCCGCGCCTGCAACGCAGCGGCCTGCACAACGTGCACACCATGGTGCTGCAATCGGAAGCGGACGCGCGCCTGCAGCGCCTGCACGGCAAGGTCGATCGCGTGCTCGTCGATGCGCCCTGCTCCGGCCTGGGCACGCTACGCCGCCATCCCGATCTGGCCTGGCATCTACCGGCCGAGGAAATCCCCAGGCTGCAGGCCCTGCAACTGCGCATCCTCAGCGCCGCAGCGGCACTGCTCAAGCCCGGCGGGCACCTGATCTACGCCACCTGCAGCCTGCTGCCCGACGAGAACGAAGCCGTCTGTCAGCTCTTTACCAGCCAGCACCCGCAATTTGTGCAAGAAAGCTGGCCGCCCCTGCTGGAAAAACACGGGCTGGCGCATTTGCAGCCCAGCCCCAACACCTTGCCAGGCCGCACACAAGGGTTGATGCTGGTGCCGCATCTGCACCAGACCGACGGCTTCTTCATCGCCCACTGGCGCAGGCAGGGTTGAAGGAGCGTTTTTTGCCTCTCTACATGCGCCAGAAAAAGCAGGCAAACTGACCAATTTTTCCTTTCTCGCTAAACGGCTCGCCGCTACGATAGAGGCACTTTCCCAGTCAACAGCCCCGCACCAGCGGCGCCGCCGTGACCAGGAAAGCGCTGCAACAGCGCTGCCCATCGCCCTCCGATGGCGCAAGCTGCAAAACCATGCAGCCAAAAAAGTGCCGGGGCATTGCGTCAACAATGCCCCGGCGTGTCACACAGCGATTGGCTTTCCTGGCCATGCAGCACAAGCCTGCCAGGAAAGCCATGCCATCAGGAGCATCGCCATGAAACGCCCGCAGTCTAGCAGTTTTACCCTCAATAGCCTTCAGCCCATCGAGCTGATCGAAGGCCGGCCAGACGATCTAGAGATCCAGTCCTTCCACACCGCCATCAATGCGCTGAGCATGGCGCGCCACTATCTGCTGCAAGGCGATGAGCAAGCCGCCGAGCACAAGGCCTGTGCCGCTCTGGCTGCCTTGCGCAACCTGCTGGCCCAGGCGCGAGCCAGCGGCCTGCCGGCCACAGGCGCTGCTGCCCATTGAAAAGCCGGCCATTGAAAAGCCGGCCACTAAAAAGCCGGGCAGTACGGGCCCGACACAGCACAAAGGCGCCTTAGCGCCTTTGTTGATTCCAGTAAAGATGCTCCAAGAAAAGGGCCAAGCCCTTTCCCCACGGAGTTCAGTTCTTGGCCTTGTCCACCAGCTTGTTCTTGGCGATCCAGGGCATCATGGAGCGCAACTGGGCGCCAACCTGCTCGATCTGGTGGTCGGCCGTGTTGCGGCGACGCGCGGTCATCGAGGGGTAGTTCAGGCGGCCTTCCTGGATGAACATTTTGGCGTATTCGCCATTCTGGATGCGCTTGAGCGCATGGCGCATGGCCTTGCGCGATTCCTCGTTGATGACTTCCGGGCCGGTGACGTATTCACCATACTCGGCATTGTTGGAGATGGAGTAGTTCATGTTGCCGATGCCGCCTTCGTAGATCAGGTCCACGATGAGCTTGAGCTCGTGCAGGCATTCGAAGTAGGCCATCTCTGGGGCGTAGCCGGCTTCCACCAAGGTTTCAAAGCCCATCTTGATCAACTCCACAGCGCCACCGCAGAGCACTGCCTGTTCGCCGAACAGGTCGGTCTCGGTTTCTTCCTTGAAGTTGGTTTCGATGATGCCGGCCTTGCCGCCGCCATTGGCCATGGCGTAGGACAGGGCCAGGTCGCGCGCCTTGCCAGACTTGTCCTGATGCACAGCCACCAGGTGCGGCACGCCGCCACCTTGCGTGTAGGTGTTGCGCACGGTGTGGCCGGGGGCCTTGGGTGCCACCATCCACACATCCAGGTCGGCGCGCGGCACGACCTGACCATAGTGCACGTTGAAGCCGTGCGCAAAGGCCAGCGAGGCGCCCTTTTTGATGTTGGGCTCGACCTGCTCCTTATAGACGGCTGCGATGTCCTCGTCGGGCAGCAGAATCATCACCACGTCCGCTTTCTTGACAGCAGCGGCCACCTCCATGACTTTCAGGCCAGCCTTTTCGGCCTTGGACCAGGAGGCCCCGCCCTTGCGCAGGCCGACGATGACCTTGACCTTGCTGTCATTGAGATTCTGGGCATGGGCATGGCCTTGGCTGCCATAGCCGATGATGGCCACTGTCTTGCCCTTGATGAGGCTCAGATCACAGTCTTTGTCGTAAAACACTTTCATGGGTTTGCTCTCCTGGTCGAAAAAAGGGGCGGGTGGGTTGCTGGCCGACGCGGCCAGCAGCTGTCTTTTGAGCGCGCAAAGGAATCAGGCAATGCGCGGGGGGCAGCCGAAATCTGTGCAGTACCGCTCAAAGCCGCAGCACGCGCTCGCCACGGCCAATGCCGTTGGGGCCAGTGCGCACGGTTTCGAGGATGGCCGAGCGATCCAGCGCACCCAGAAAGGCGTCGATCTTGCCCTGATCGCCTGTCAGCTCGATGGTGTAGCTCTTGTCGGTCACATCGATGATGCGCCCACGGAAGATGTCGGTGGTGCGCTTGATTTCCTCGCGCTCTTTGCCTGCAGCGCGCACCTTGACGATCATCAGTTCGCGCTCGGTGTAGGCGCCATCGGTCAGATCCACCACCTTGACGACTTCGATCAGGCGGTTGAGGTGCTTGGTGATTTGCTCGATGGTGTCATCTGAACCGACGGTCTGGATCGTCATGCGCGAGAGCGAAGGATCCTCGGTGGGGGCCACGGTGAGCGATTCGATGTTGTAGCCACGGGCGGAAAACAGCCCGACGACGCGCGAGAGTGCGCCGGGCTCGTTTTCGAGCAGCACGGCAATGATGTGTCGCATGAAAGAACTCCTCTTTTCGCCGCCCTCCCCCGGCCACGGTAATGACCAGGCTTGGCAAGCAATTGACTCATCCCTCAGGGGAAAAATTGGATGTTTGAATGGGGCGGTCTGGCCTGCTGTGGCAAGGCATGGGCCAGGGCACGGCAGGCGCACCGCCCTGGCGCCATGACTTGCTTACAGGTCTTCCGCGCTGAGCAGCATTTCGGTGATGCCCTTGCCGGCCTGCACCATCGGGAAGACGTTTTCGCTGGGGTCGGTGCGGAAGTCCAGGAACACTGTGCGGTCCTTGAGCTTGCGCGCCTCGCGCAACGCGCCTTCCACGTCCTGCGGGCGCTCGATCAGCAAACCAACGTGGCCGTAGGCCTCAGCCAGCTTGACGAAGTTGGGCAGCGCATCCATGTAGCTCTGGCTGTAGCGGCCCGAGTACTCGATCTCCTGCCACTGGCGCACCATGCCCAGGTAGCGGTTGTTCAACGCGCAGATCTTGATCGGCGTGTTGTACTGCAAGCAGGTGGAGAGCTCCTGAATGCACATTTGCACCGAGCCTTCGCCCGTGATGCAGAACACCTCGCTCTGGGGCTTGGCCAGCTTGATGCCCATCGCATATGGAATGCCCACGCCCATGGTGCCCAGGCCGCCGGAGTTGATCCAGCGACGCGGCTCGTCGAAACGGTAGTACTGCGCAGCCCACATCTGGTGCTGCCCAACGTCGGAGGTGATGTACACATCATCGCCGCGCGTCATGTTCCACAGCGTCTCGACCACGTACTGGGGCTTGATGACGTCCTTGTTGGCGCGGTCATAGTCCAGGCAGTTGCGCTCGCGCCAGCCTTCGATCATTGCCCACCAGGCCTTGAGCGCCTGGGCGTCGGGCTTCTCGTCGGTCTCGTCGAGCATGTTCAGCAGCTCGGTGAGCACGTCCTTGCAGTCGCCCACAATGGGCACCTGCACCTTGACGCGCTTGGAGATCACCGAAGGATCGACGTCGATGTGAATGATCTTGCGCTCGTTCTGCGCAAAGTGCTTGGGGTTGCCGATGACGCGGTCGTCAAAGCGCGCACCGATGGCGATCAGCACATCGCAGTGCTGCATGGCGTTATTGGCCTCGACCGTGCCGTGCATGCCCAACATGCCCAAAAACTTCGGGTCGGAAGCCGGGAAGGCCCCCAGCCCCATCAGCGTATTGGTCACTGGGTAGCCCAGGCGGTCGGCCAGCGCGCGCACTTCCTGCGTGGCATTGCCCAGAATCGCCCCGCCGCCCACGTAAATGTAGGGCCGCTTGGCCGCCAGCAGGTACTGCATGGCCTTGCGAATCTGCCCGGTATGGCCTTTGCGCACCGGGTTGTAGGAACGCATTTCGACGGTTTCCGGGTAGCCGGTATAGGGCACCTTCTTGAACGACACATCCTTGGGGATGTCGATCACCACCGGGCCCGGGCGACCCGATCGCGCAATGTGGAATGCCTTTTTGACGGTCATGGCCACATCCTCGGCGCGCTTGACCAGGAAGTTGTGCTTCACCACGGGGCGCGTAATGCCTACGGTGTCGCATTCCTGGAAGGCATCCTGCCCGATCGATGGCGCAGGCACCTGGCCGGAAATCACCACCAGCGGGATGCTGTCCATATAGGCCGTGGCCAGGCCCGTGACCGCATTGGTCAGGCCCGGGCCGGAGGTGACCAGCGCCACGCCCACATCGCCCGTGGCGCGGGCATAGCCATCGGCCGCATGCACCGCCGCCTGCTCGTGGCGCACCAGCACGTGCTGCACTTGCTCCTGCCGGTACAGCGCATCGTAGATGTACAGCACTGCCCCGCCCGGATAACCCCAGATGTGCTTGACCCCTTCGGCGGCCAAGGCCTTCATCAGAATTTCTGCGCCCATCAATTCGGCAGGCGCGCTCGATTGCTGCACGGCCTGCGCCGCAGCAGTGGTTTCTGTCTTGGAGATTTCCATGGATGAACCTTCTGAGATTTTCAAAATGAAAAACCTTCGGTGCCCCTCACCCGGACTCTTGTGAAGCAGGCTTAGGACTTGAGAATGTGATGCCGGGCACCGTCGCGGCCGCGCCGCCTTGGCCCCACCACACTCCGTTTGACTGTGGGAGGATGGAGGAAAAGCGCGCATTATTGCATTGAATTGCAAACGTCCAGACCTGTCTGACCGAAAATTCTGCTGCGGCAACGCTCGCCAAGGCTGCATCTGCCTTCAATGCCTGCTGGCAAGCGCTTTCTCTTGGCACAATGCCGCCCTGGCGATGCCAGCGCCCCTTGCGCCGGTATCGAGCCAGAAGGCTGAGCCGACCTTTTCGCCCAAAGGGCTGCCCCTGGCCCGCCGCCCAATTTGCCCTGCCCGCTGCGGCGTTGCAGGTTTTGCGCCGCCTTGGCTGGCTGCGCCCACTCTTTCCAAGTCTGCTTTGGCCTCGGAACAAGAATTTGCAGATTTCCTCCGCGATGTGGAAAAGCGCGCCTACAAGCGCGCGCTTTTCCACGTCAAGGATGAAAACGCTGCCTTGGACATCGTGCAAGACAGCATGCTGCGCCTGGCTGAGCACTACGCCAACAAGCCCATTGAGGAGATGCGCATGCTGTTCAGCCGCATTCTCATCAACACCACCATGGACTGGTTTCGGCGGCAAAAAACGCGCAAAGCCGTCATCAGCAACTTCAGTGATTTCGAGCGCAGCGGCGCTGACGAGAAAGACCAGTTCTCACTGCTGGAGCACTACATTGGCCCAGAGCACACGCAGCAGTGCGAAAGCGCCGAATCCGCCACCGAGCGCAAGCAGGTGTTCGAGATGATTGAGGATGCCATCGGCAAGCTGCCTGCGCGTCAACGCGAAGCCTTCATCATGCGTTACTGGGAAGATATGGATGTTGCAGAGACGGCAGCGGCCATGGGGTGTTCCGAAGGCAGCGTGAAAACCCATTGCCACCGCGCCGTGCAGGCCCTGAGCCAAATGCTCGGGGCATCGGGGATCAAACTATGAGCACACACAATCAAACCGCGTCGCGCGCCGCTGCAGACGGCCTCAGCGCCGTGCAAGCCCAGCGCATCGGCATGGCGCTGGGCAAGGCCTTGCGCCATGCCGAACACGCCCAACCGCTGGGGCATGACATTGGCGAACGCCTGCGCATTGCCCGCCAGCAGGCCATGGCTGCACACCAGCTGGCCCTGCTGCGCCAGCAACAATCCAGCACGGCTGCCGCTCAGCCCGCCGCGCGCCGCGCTGCGGCATGGTGGAAAAGAACCCTGGCCCTGCTGCCCCTGGCCGCAGTCGGCGCGGGCGTGATGTTCACACAAGGCGCCGTCAGCAATGATGGGGCCTCCGAACTGGCCCAGACCGATACACGCATCCTCGCGCAAGAGCTGCCGCCCTCGGCCTGGTCTGACCCTGGTTTCCAGCAGTTCCTGAAAAACCAACGCATCGCATTGCCCGCTGCTCCATCCCCGCAGCAGCGCAGCCAATGAATACCACCCACCTGGGGCCATCTCTGGCCCCAGGCTTTCATGGGCAGCCTTGCTGCTGCAAACATCTGCCATACCATACGGGGCCTGCCCCAGTGCCCTGACTACTTGTGCCGTCGCCCGCCCACCCCACTCCCACCACTGCCGCTCAAACGCACAGCGGCAATCGGCCTGCTGTTGCACTGGGCTTTGCCTGCCTGCTGCTGCTGGCACTGAGCTGGGCGGGCCTGCAACACCCCTTGCTCGCACCAGCCTTGCCTCCAGGCATCGTCTATGCTGGCCCCCTGATCCTGCAGGGAAATCCGCAGCCCTTACCCGATCTGGACACCCCAGCGCCAACCACGGCGGACAGCACTGCAAGCGGCCTGCACATCACCCGCCCGATCTGGGCCGACCTGCCCGAAGAGCAGCAAACCCTGCTGGCCGGCCTCCAGCCGCTGTGGCCCTTCATCAGCAGTGCGGAAAAACGCCGTTGGCAAGCCATTGCCCGGCAGGCCAAGTCGCTGGACGATGACGCCCGCCAGCACTTAATGCGCCACATTGCTCTGTGGGGCGCGCTGAGCGAACCTCAGCGCCACGCCATCCGCCAGCGGTACCAGCACCTGAACGAGACCGAGCTGCTGCGTCTGGCCCAGGCCTGGCGCGATTACCAACAGCTCTCGCCCGAAGAGCGCCTGGCCCTGCTCCAGCAAGCCACGCAGCAGCCCCAGGCCGTCAAGGCACGGTCCGGCAGCACAGGCTATGCCACGGCACCCCGGCGCAGCCACAACTTGGTGCGTATCCCCGCAGCCAGCCAGAGCGGGCCCGGCCTGTCCAACCTGCCCAAAATCCCGCTGCAGCCGGTGCGCTTCAACCGCCGCAGCAGCCCGCCCGTGGCCGCCAAACCAGCCGATCCAACGCCCGCGCTGAGCACCGTCACCACCGTCCAGGTGGATGCCGCGCCCACCTCAGCCCCCCCTCAAGCCCCTCCACTGAGCGCACCCACAGTGCGTTACTGGCACGGCATCCCCATTACCCCGCCAGAGCCCGCCCCCATCTACGCCAACTGAGCGCCTGTCAAAAGGCCGCTGCTGCCCAGCTTATGCCTTGCCGCGCAGCATCGGCATGGCCTCCTGTGCGAACAGGCGCATGGCGGTCAGGGCGGCCGGCCAGCCCAGCAGGCCGTTGGCGTTGAAGACCAGGCGCAGATGGGCGCAGCCCGTGCGCTGTTGCAATTGGCGCAGCTGGGCCACGCATTGCTCGGGCGTGCCGTAGATGAATTGCTCGCGCAGGGCCTTGGCCGTGTCCATCGCGGGCACTTGTTCGGGTGTTTGGCCACGCTTGGCGGCAAAGTACAGGCGGCGCTGCCAGAGCTTGGGCCACAAAGCCTGCAATTGGCCCTGCACGTCCTGCGCACTCGTACCGATGACGACGTAGCGCGAGATGGGCGAGCGCTGCCGCAGGGCCTGGGCCAGGGCTTGAGAGTGACCACCCCGCTGAGCGCAGGCAGCGGCGTCCAGGCGTTCGAGCTGCAAGGTCTCGGGCGGCTCCAGACTCAGCAGCAAGGGAATGCGCTGGGCCACTGCAAACGCAATGCTTTCTTCAGAGCTGGCCGCCAGGTACAGCGGTAACGCGCTGGCGCCGCTGGCTTCTGTTGCAAGGGCCTTTTGCAGCGCCTGCACGCAGCGCTCCATGCTGTCGCGCGCCTGCTCGGGGGCGATGCCCAGTTGCTGCAAGGTAGCCGGATCGGTGCCACGGCCAATGCCCGCATCAAAACGCCCGCCACTTTGGAACTGCAACTGTTGCACCTGTTCGGCCAACAGCTGCGGGCGATGCAACGGCGCCACCAGCACCGAGCTGCCCACGCGCAGGCGCTGCGTGCGCGCCAGCACGGCGGCGGCCAGCAGCATCGGGCAGGGGTAGGGCCAGGCTTGCTCTTGCAGGCGAAATTCGTGGAACCAGACGCCGTCGTAGCCCAATGCTTCGGCCTGCTCGAACAAGGCCAGGAACTCCTGATGCGCGCCTTGCGTGGCCTCGCGCGACCAGCCGGCCAAGTCGATGCGCAGGGGTTCAACAGGGAAATAAGAAAAGTCTTGGGCCATTGTTGATGGATCGTGTTTTCCTCACGAGAGGGGCCATTGCGCGCGCAGCAGCACCTGCGGTGGCGTGCCGATGCGCTCAAAGCGCACACCAAAGTGCGCATCCAGGCGCTCGTCCAAGGCCAGCTCTGGGCCGCCGTCGAGCACGATGCGCCCCTGGGCCATGACGAGGATGCGCTCAAAGCACTGGAAAGCCAGCTCCAAATCGTGCATGACCACGACCACCAACTGCGCTCGCCCGCGCTGGGCAAGCGCGTGCACCAGCTCCAGGCGGTGGCGCACGTCCAGCGCCGCGCCCGGCTCATCGGCCAGCAAAATGGGCGGCTGCACCGCCAGCACGGTGGCCAACAGCACCCGCGCCTGCTCGCCGCCGGAGAGGCTGGACCAGCGCCGCAGCGCGAATGCGCCCAAGCCTTGCGCATGCAGCACTTGCGCCGGGCTTTTACCCAACTCGGGCCGCAGCGCCAGGCGCACCTGCACCAGCTCCTGCACCGTCAAATCCCAATGCGGTGTGAATTGCTGCGGCATATAGCCGATGTGGCGGGCCCGTTCGGCCACCGGCATGGCCGCCATCGGCCGGCCATGCAGCAGCACCTGCCCGGCATCGGGGGCGCTCAAGCCAGCCAGCACCGACAGCAGGCTGGACTTGCCCGCGCCATTGGGCCCCACCAGGGCCACGGCGCCGCGCGCTGGCAGCTGCACGTCGATGCCGGCCAGCACCTGGCGCTGCTGGCGACGCAGCAGCACACCATGCAAGGCCAGGGCCAGCGATGCAGGGCCAGCTTCAGGCTGAAGATCGGAGGCCAGCGCCGTGTTCACAACCGTCATTGCCGCAACCTCCGCGCCAGCAGGATGATGAAAAACGGCCCGCCCGCCAGGGCAGTGACCAGGCCCAGCGGCACTTCAG
Source organism: Vandammella animalimorsus (assembly GCF_002288875.1). NCBI lineage: Bacteria > Pseudomonadati > Pseudomonadota > Betaproteobacteria > Burkholderiales > Comamonadaceae > Vandammella > Vandammella animalimorsus. The sequence goes on from NZ_NTBH01000001.1 coordinate 566,107, forward strand.
CCGGCGGCAGTACGGAGCGCGCCAGCGCATCGGCCAGGGTGACGACGATGGCACCGATCAGGGCCGAGGCGGGCAGCACGTGGCGGTGCAGCGCCCCGACCTGCCAGCGGGCGATGTGCGGCGCGGCCAGGCCCACGAAGGCCACCAACCCACCCCAGGCCACGGCCACGGCCACGATGAGCGCGCCGGCCACCACGGCCCAGGGCACGAAGCGCGCCACATTCAGGCCAAAGCCCTGCGCCAGCTGCGGCCCCAGGCCCAGCAGATCCAGCCCACGCGCGGTGCGCTGGGCCATGAAGGCGCAGCCCAGCGTGGCCGCCAGCAGCCCCAGCAGGCCGGGCCAGCTCGGCGTTTGGATGCCGCCAAGCATCCAGCTCATCACCACTTGCAGGCTGACGGTTTCGTCCGACAGCGCCAACATCAAAAACGAGCGCAGCGCGCCCAGCACGGCGGCAATGGCCACGCCGGCCAGCAGCATGCCGGCCGCATCCAACGCGCCCGCCACCCGGGCCACGCCCAGCACCAGCAGCGTCGCTCCCCAGGCACCGGCAAAGGCCAGCGCGGGCAGTAGCCAGGCACTGGGCAGGCCCAGCGGTACCAGCAGCGCCACGCTGGCGCCCAGCGCCGCGCCTCCTGAGGCCCCCAGCAGATAAGGCTCGGCCAACGGGTTGCGAAACACCCCTTGGAAGATGGCGCCCGACAGCCCCAGCAATGCCCCAACCAAGGCTGCGGCCAGCACGCGCGGCAGGCGCCATTGCAGCAGCAGGCGGCTGCTCAGGGCTTCGTCGCCGCCCAGCGCAGCCAGCACGGCCGCCGGGCTGGCCCAGCGGTGCCCGGCGCAGGCGGCCAGCAGCAGCGCCAGCGCCAACAGGGCTGCGCTCCCGTAGAGGAAACGCCGCCAGCGGGCCTGGGCGGGGGCTTCATCTGGCAAAGGATTGGGTTGGCTCATGGCGGCGTGGGCGCGGCCTGCGCTGCGCCGGGCAGCAGCTGGCCGGCGCGTTGCGGATGCAGGGCCTGGAACAGTTTTTCGATGCCGTCGATGGTGCGCGGGCCGGGGATGAGGAATTCGGCGCGCGCCACAGTCAGCGTGCGTCCGGCGCGCACGGCCGGCAGGTCGCGCCAGCCGGGGCTTTGCAGCAGCTCATCGAAGGCCGCCTGGGTGCCGGCAAACAGCAGCACCTCGGGCGCGGCGGCCAGCACGGCCTCGGGCGAGACCTGGGCCAACGGCCCCAGGCCTTGCAGGGCGTGGCGTGCGCCGGCAAGCTCGACGGCCTCGGCCGTGTAGCTGCCGGGCCGGGCCACCAGCAGCATGCCATTGCCCATGCGGCCGGTGATGAGCACGACGCTGGGCGCGGCCCCCGGCGGCACGCTGCGGGCGATGCGATCGAGCCGCGCCTGCAATTGCGCCGCCAGACACTGGCCGCGCTGCGGCACACCGGCGGCGCGGGCCACCAGGCGCAGGTTGTCCAGCACCTCGCCCACGGAGCGACTGAGCAAGACCATCACCGGCACGCCGATGCGCTGCATGGGCTCGACCAATTGGTGCGCCGCCTGGCGCGCCGGGGTGACGATGACCAGCTCGGGCGCCAGCGCGGTGACGGCATCGACCGAAAAGCCCAGCCGCCCGCCCACCTTGGGCAGGCCCAGCACGGCCTTGGGGTAGCGGGTGTAGTCCTCCACGCCGACGATGCGCCCGGCCAGGCCCAGGTAGGCCACCAGCTCGGTGTTGGAGGAAAAGATCGTCACGATGCGCTGCGGCGGGCGCGGCAGCGCCACATCGCGTCCCAGCGCATCGCGCAGCAGCACCGGGGCGCTGGCTGCGGGCTGGTCGGCCTGCTCATGCAGGCAGTGCGCCAGCCAGGGGCTGGTGCCGCTGGCTGGATCGGCTGCCGCCGCGCCGCTGGCCCAGGCAGGCCAAGCTGACCAGGCCAGCGCGAGCAGCAGCGCTGCGCACAGCCCGCGCAAAGCCGCCCTCCCCCTGCCGCGGCTGGCGCTCAAAAACGCGCCTCCAGGCCGAGCTGGAATTCGCGCCCGGGCATGGAAGTGCCGCAGCCGCCGTTCTGGAAGCGCCGGTCGGAGATGCAGGCCGCGCCGCGGTCGGTGGAGATGAAGATCGGGTGCTGGTTCTTGTCCAGCAGGTTGTTGACCGCCGCGAACAGGCGCAGGCTCTGGCTGAGCTGGTACTGGCCGCGCAGGTTCCAGACCGTGAAGCTGCCCTTGCGGTGCAGGAAGGCGCGGCGCGGCTCGGCCTGCGGGATCAGCAGCGACTCCTCCGTGTCGTACCACATCGGCCCGCGCAGAATGCCCGCCAGCTGCACATTCCAGGCGCCAGCTTGGCCCTCGCGGCCCTGGCCGTAGCGCAGCCCGGCCGAGAGCGCATGGCGGTACATGCGCTGCACGCGCTGACTTTCCAGCGCTGCAGCGGCGCCCTTGTCCTGCATGGTGAAGTGGTAGTAGCCGTGGCCAAACAGGCTCAGCGCCGGCGCACCCGCGCCCCAGCCCAGGGCCTGATCCAGGCGCAAGTGCGCGCTGGCCTCCAGGCCGCGCGCGACGATGTTGGCGCGGTTGTTGCCGTAGTCCGAAGTGTTGGTGCCCGGCCCGCGCGAGATGGTGATGATGCGATCACTGATGGTGTTCTGAAACAGCGCGCCATCGAGCCGCCAGGCCGCGCCCTGCCAGGTTGCGCCCACCTCCAGCTGGCGCGCGCGCTCGGGCTTGAGGTTCGGGTTGCCAAAGCTGCGCCCGCCGCCCAGCGCGGTGAAGTCAGCGGCCAGCTCGGTGGCCGTGGGCGCGCGAAAACCCGTGGCAGCCAGAGCCCGCAGACTGGTTTGCTCGCTCAAGCGATAGGTGGCGCCCAGCGACCAGGTCAGCGCGTCGTAAGAGCGCGCCGCAGCGCGCTGCGCGGCCAAATGCGGGGTATCGTCAAAGTGCGTGCGGCCCCAGGTCTTGCGCACGCCGCCGCGCAGCGTCAGGCGGTCATCGAGCAGACGCTGAGCGTCCTCGAAGTACAGCGCATGCACTTGCTCGGTCTGGTTGTAGTCGATGGGCGGCACCTGGCGGGCGGGGCCGCCGGGCACGGGCAGGCGCTCGCGCTGCGAGCGCAGCTTGCTGCGCTCGGTGTCGTAGCCCAGCAGCACATCGTTGCTGGGCGTGAGCGCCGCGCGTGCATGCAGGCGCGCTCCCGTGGCATTGAGGTTGCGGCGGTTGTAGTCGCGCGCCGTGCCCGGCGCAGGGTTATTGCCCGAGCGGATCACTGGCGAGGCCCAGTTGAACTCATCCACGTCCTTGAGGCGGTACAGGTGCGCCGTCCAGCCCAGACGCTGATCGGCGCTGGCGCCGTCATAAACCAGATCCAGCGAGCGATTGGAGCGGTTGTCCCGGCTCAAGGTGTTGGCGCCCGAGCCGCGAAAGCCCGCATCGAAGATGCCATCGGTGCGCAGGTTCACATCCAGCCGGTGCTGCTCGTGCAGCTGCCAGCCCCAGGCGACGCTGGCGCCACGGCGGCGCCAGGCGGTGTTTTCCATGCGGTGGCCCAGGCCGCTGTCGTAATCCTCGCGCCCACCGGCTGAGACGCCAACGAACCAATCCATGTTGCCGCTGGCGCCGCTGGTCTGCGCCTGGGCGTGGTACTGGCCCCAGGAGCCGCCGCGCAGCTGCACGCTGGCAGGCGGCTGGCCCTGGCCGCTTTTCATGATGACGTTGACGATGCCGCCCATGTTCTGGCTGCCGTACAGCACCGAGGCCGGGCCGCGCACGATCTCGATGCGCTCGACCTCGGCCGGGTTGAGCTTGGAGAGATTGGCCGTGCCCGCGCGGCGGCCATTGACCAGCACCAGCACCTGGCTGCGGAAGTCGCGCCCCTGGCCATCGGTGGCCGCGCCGCGCAGGTTCATCGAAGTCTGCGCCGCCGTCCACTCGCTGAAAAAGCCCACGGCGTGCTCGGCCAGCAAATCCGTCACCGAGCGCGCCGAAGAATGCTCGATCGCCTCGCGCCCGATCACCTGGGTCGTGCCGGCGATGCGGCTGCGCTCCTCGGGCCGCGCCGTGGCAGTGACGAACACTTCATCCAGCGTCGCCGCCCCATCGGCCGCAGCCTGCTGGGCCAGCGCTGGCGCGCACAGGCTGGCACAGGCCAGCGCCACGCCGGCCAGGCGGCCAGCAGCTCGATGATGGCCGGGCGCAGCAAAGCCCTGGCCCGATACAAAGAAACGGGTCATTGAATTTCCCCTTGCCGCGCCAACCCGCGCAGCCAATACACACTCAGCGCCCCGGCCCGCCGCCTTGCCAGGCCACGCGCCCTGCACGGGCGGCGGCTGAAGAAATAAGGGTGGCGGGCGCGCAAAGACGCCACCAGGGTGGTTTCGCAGCCGGTCTCCGGGCTCGTCCAGGCCGCAGGCGCGCATCAAGGCGACGCGCCTGCAGAACACCGCCGGGCCTTCCCATGGCGCAGGGCCACAGTGGCTGGCCCCGGCAGCGCGCAGCAGCCGGGGCCAGGGCGGATACAAGAACCTACCGTTGCGGGGGCAGCGCAGGCTTGGGCACACCTGCTTCCCGCCGGGCCTTGGGCAGCGCAGCGCAGGCCGCACGCCCCTCCAGGCCCGGCCGCCAGCGGCATGCCGGCGGACACTACGAAACACTGCGGCCGCGCGCACAGCAGCGTGCGGCCGCGCAAAAGGCGCGCATTGTAGTTCGATGAGAGTCTGTTCTCGATCTCAGTCGGGCTTGCCGCCCTCCTCATCGGCCAGGCCGTGCTCGACCACATAGACCGCGATTTGCACGCGGCTGTTGAGGTTGAGCTTCTTGAGCACGTTCTGCACATGAATCTTGACGGTGCTCTCGGTCACGTCCAGCTCGCGGGCGATGACTTTGTTGCTGGTGCCACGCGCCAGCAGGCGCGCCACCTGCACCTCGCGCGCCGTCAGGCGACTGCGCTGGGCATCGCCATCGGCAGGAGCTGCAGGCGCGGGCGGCGATGGGGGCTGATGACGAAATTGCTCGACCAGCTTGGCCGTCATGCCCGGGTCGATCACCGGCTCGCCCGCCACGGCGCGGCGGATGCCCTGCACCAGGGCTTCGGCGTCGATGTTTTTGAGGAGGTAGCCGCGCGCGCCACTGCGCAGCGCCTGCGCCAGCTCTTCACCCTCTTCAGAGACGGTGAGCACGATCACCGCACTCTCGGGCACGTCCTGCGAGAGCATTTGCAGAACTTCCAGCCCGCTGGGGCCGGGCATGTTCAGATCCAGCAGGATCACGTCCGGGCACAGCTCCTTGGCGCGCTTGAGGCCCTCGATGCCATCGGGCGCTTCACCTACAACTTCAAAGTCCTCCTGGCGCTTGAGCAGCAGGCGCAGGCCGGAGCGGAACAGGGTGTGATCATCAACAAGCAGAATGCGAATGGTCATGGATATATCGTGGTTTTTTATGTGTGCCGCCAGCCCGCACCCGCAGCAGTCAGCAGGCCAGAGCACTGGATTGGGCTGAGCGGCTGCGGCAAGCTGCGTTGAGCACTGCGCATCACGCTGGCTGGCGTTCGCTGGCAGGCAAGGTCAGTCGCACGCGCGCACCAGCGCCAGGGGCAGAGTCCAGCAACAGGTGCGCGTTCATGCGTGCGGCTCGCTCGCGCATGATGCGCATGCCCACATGGGCGTCACTGCGCGTGCTGACTTCCTCGGGGTCATAGCCCTGGCCATCGTCCTGCACATCCAGCGTGAAATCGCGCGCGTTGTCGATGCGCACGGAAACGCGCCGGGCCTGGGCATGCTTGCGCACGTTCGAGAGCGCCTCCTGCAGCAGAAACAGCACCTGCAGCTGCTGTTCGGGCGCCAGCGGCGCGCCCTGGGCATAGTGCAGCTCCAGCGCAATTTCACAGCCGCTTTGGCGGCGAAAGCGCTGTACGGTGTCCTCAATCAGCTCACAGAAGTCGCCCTGCTCGAGCTTGCTGCGAAAGTTGCTCAACAGCTCGCGCACATCCTGGTAGCTTTCCTCAACGCCGGTGCGCAAGAGCGGCAGGATTTCATCCACCTCCTGCGCGTCCTGGCGGCGCACGGCATCCTCTAGCAACTGCAATTGCAAGTTCAGAAAATTCAAGCCTTGCGCCAGGCTGTCGTGCAAGCCCTGGGCCACCAGGGAGCGCTCTTGCACGACCGCCAGCTCGCGCGCCTTGGCGTCCAGGCGGCGGTTTTCCAAGGCCACGCCCAGCAACTGGCCCAGCGACTGCAGCAACTGGCGCTGGGCCGGCTGCAGCTCGCGCGGGGCACGAAAATGCAGCGAGAACGAACCCAGCACTGCTTCGCGCGCGATGATGCGAAACACCGCCACGCTGGCAAAACCCTCATGACGGCAATTGGGCGCGGCCGCTTCCGGCAGATGCGAGAGATCGCGCACGAACAGCACTTGCTGCTGCAGCGTGGCCTGGCCACAGTGGCAGTCGCGCACCGGCATGCAGTGCTCGGCCTCGGTCAAGGCCGGCGACAGGCCCACCGCAGTCACCAGACTCAGGCGCTCGCTGCCGGAATCAAGCGTACGAATGCTGGCGCCCTGGGCCTCGAACTGGGCCGTCACCCGCTGCAAAAAGCCTTCGCACATGGCCTCGATGTCGTTGGGCTGATTCAAGAACGCGGCCATGTCGTACAGGGCGCCAATCTGGTGGTTCTGCGCGGCCAGGCGCGCGGTTTTCTCGGCCACGCGCTGCTCCAGGCCTTGATAGAGGCTTTGCAGCTCATCGGCCATCTGGTTGTAGCCCGCAGCCAGCAGGCCAAACTCATCGTTGCGTTGCACGGCCAGACGCGTGCCGAATTGATGCGCAGCCATGGATTGCAGACCTTCTCTCAGGCGCATGACCGGCGCGACGATCCAGCGATAAAGCAAGTAAATCATGGCCAGCGTGCCCAAAACGGCCAGCAGCAATAGAAGCCCTTGGGCCAGATTCAAGGCAGTGGTCTTGCGGGCGCTGTCCTGCTCAATCTGTGCGACCAGCGCCTCGGTGCGCAGCACCAGCTCGGGCAGCGCCGCCAGATAGGCGCCGGGCTCGCCGCTGCGCAAGGCCTGCTCGATCGCCGGGCGCGCCGTGTCCTGCCAGTACTGCTGCACGCGCGCGAACTCGCTGCGGATTGCCGGGGTTTGTGGCAACAGCAAGGGGCGCTGTGCGTCGCCCTGCTCGATTTGCTGCAGTGATTGCTGCAGCGCATCGGCCAGGCCGCGCACGTGGGCTGTCAAATCCATGCCGCCCTGCCCCATGGGGCGCGTTTGGCGCCACTGCGGCCCGGCGCGCAGCAGCTCCACGGCAATGCGATGCGCCTGCATGCGCAGGCTGCCCGTGTCATTGATGGCCGCTGCCGCGCCTTCGAGCCGCCAGGCCAGCCACAGGGTGGAGCCAATCATGCACAGCATCAGCACCAAGGCCAGCAGCGCCACGGCGACGATGCGCGCCACCAGGGGCTGTGCGGGCTTGCCTGACTGGCCATCGGCTTGCTGCCAAGGGCTGCTGCGGCCTGCCGTATCGGCCGCATCGGCCCCAGCAGCCGCTACGGGCGCGGCGCTGGCAGGCGGCGCGGCGTCTGGGCGCTCGCGGCCCGGCCCAGCCAGGGCCGCATCGGCCTCCAGTGCCGCCATCATTGCTGCCTTGCCCATTGCCGTGTGTGCCATCGCTTGCGTGTGTGCTGTGTGTATTGTGATCTGTGCCTGGGGGTGTCTGGATACCTGCTGCCGCGCGGCGCGCTCACGCCAGCTGCAGCTGCGCCAGAATGAAATCGAGCACCTGCTGCGGCGCATTCAGCGGCAGCCAGGGCAACGCCGCGCCGGGCGGCGGTGGCGCATCGCTGGCCACGGCAATGATGCCGCTGCCAGGCTGGATGTGCAGCGGCAGCTGCTGCAGCGCCGGGCGATAGACCTCCAGCTGGGCAATGGGTTGGCGCTTGAAGCCTTCGAGCAGCGTCAGATCTGCCGGGGCCAATCGCGCCAGTTGCTCGGCCAGCTCGGGCTCGGGCTGGCCGTGCAGCTCATGCATGATGGCAAAGCGCCAGGGCGAGGCGATCATGACCTCCTGCGCGCCGGCTGCGCGAAAGCGCGCGCTGTCCTTGCCTGGCGGCTCCAGCGTGATGTCGTGGTGACTGTGCTTGATGACGTTGACGCGCAAGCGGCGTGCGCGCAGCAGCGGCAGCATGGCTTCGATCAGCGTGGTCTTGCCGCTGCCGGAGCGGCCGACAATGCCCAGCACTTTCTGGCGCGCAGCGCTCATTTGCGGCATGGTGCAGTGCCAGCGCCGCTGCGGCCTGCGGTGGCGATGGCCTCCGTCACCGGCAGGAAGGCATCGACCCTGGGCGAGTAGGCCGAAAGGCTGCCCGAGGCCAGATCGAAATACCAGCCGTGCAGGCTGAGCGTGCCCTCCTCGGTGCGCCGCTGCACGGCAGGCAGGCGCTGCAGGTTCTGCAGCGAGATGATGATGGAAGCCTGCTCGCAGGCGCGGCGGCGCTCTTCGTCGCTGGCCTTGGGCAGTTGCTGCAGCACGCGCTCGCGGGCCGGCTCGGCAATGGCCATCCAGCTGCCGACGAAGTCGGCCGGCTGCGGCGCCTGGCCGCGGCCTTGCATCAGCGCGCGGATGCCGCCGCAGCCCGAATGCCCCAGCACGATGACGCGCTCGACCAGCAGCTCTTCAACAGCGAACTGAATGGCCGCCAGCACGCCCTGCGGGCCGATGTCGCCGCGCGGCGGCGGCACCAGATTGGCCACGTTGCGCATGGTGAAGATGTCGCCTGGGTCGCAGTCCAGCAAGATGGCCGGATCGACGCGCGAGTCGCAGCAGCCGATCAGCAGCGTGCTGGGGCGCTGGCCGTCGCGCAGGTCGCGGTACAGCTCGGGGGCCTCCTCGTAGTAATGCTGCTGAAAGCGCGTGAAGCCGTCGATGAATCGTTCGATTTTCTCTATGGGCATGGCGTGGCTATCCCCCGGTTTGCGACATGAAGCGCACGATGCGCTGCGGTGCGCTGTGGAACTCGTGCCGCTCGGGCTTGGCGGCAATGCCGGCGCGGATGGCCGCCAGCAGCTGCGCATCGTCCGCACCCTGGCGCAGCATGCGGCCCAGCGGCACGCTGTCCTCCTGGCCCAGGCACAGGTGCAAAGTGCCATCGACCGTCAGGCGCACGCGGTTGCAGGTGGCGCAAAAATGCTGCGACATGGGGGTGATCACGCCCAGCGCGGGCGCCCCCTGGCCGGCCGCCCAGTAGCGCGCCGGGCCGCCATCGCCAATGTCCAGCGCCGGCACCAGGCCAAAGCGCTGGGCCAGGCGCGCACCCATTTGCGTGAGGTCGGCCGGCTGGAACTGGCGCCCGCTCTCGCCCATGGGCATGGTCTCGATCAGCCGCAGGATGAAGCCGCTGGCCAGCGTATAGGCCAGCATGCGGGCCACCTCGGGCTCGGGCGTCTGGGCATGTACGACGCAATTGAGCTTGATCGGCGCGAAGCCGGCCTGGCGCGCGGCGTTGAGGCCGGCCAGCACGTCCTGCAGGCAATCGCGCCCGGTGATCTGCGCAAAGGTGGCGGCATCGAGCGAATCGAGGCTGACATTCAGGCGCTTGACGCCAGCGGCCTTGAGGCCGGCGGCATGGCGCGCCAGCATGGTGCCATTGGTGGACAGCGAGAGATCGCGCACCTGCGGCATGCGACCAATGCGCTCGGCCAGCTCGACCACGCCACGGCGCGTGAGCGGCTCGCCGCCGGTCAGGCGCACCTTGTTCACGCCCAGCTGCACGAACAGGCCAACAAGCCGCGCCATTTCGGCGTGGCTGAGCCAGTTGGCCGGCTCCTCAAAGCCCTTGAAATCCTTGGGCATGCAGTAGTTGCAGCGCAGGTCACAGCGGTCGGTGACGGACACGCGCAGATAGTGGATGCGGCGGCCAAAGCCGTCGATCAGCTGGGCCTGGCCGCAGGCGCTGGCCGAGGCGTCGTCATGGGGGGGCAGAGGTGTCATCGTGGCGTTCATGGCGGGCTTTGCCTGCTGGTGTCGGGCGCCATGATACGGTCTTCGCCCAATTGTTCGCCCAGGTCAATGCCTTCGATCTGGGCGCGCGCCACCAACACCTTGGTGTATTGGCGCCAGGCGGTGTCGCGCCCCATGGCTGTGAGCACCTGGGCAATGTCGCCGGCCACGTCCTCATAGGGCCGCAGCCGCCCTGGCACGCTGCGCGCCACGCGCACGATGTGCAGGCCATGGCGCGAGTGCACCAGCCTGGGGTGCACGGTGCCGGCCGGGATGGCGAAGAGCACTTTTTCAAACTCAGGCACGGTATCGCCCCGACCCAGCTGTCCCAGGCTGCCGCCCACGGCCGCCGAAGGGCAGTTGGAGTAGCGGCGCGCCAACTCGGCAAAGCGCTCAGGCTCGGCCCGCGCACGCTCGAGCACGTCCTCGGCCTGCAGCGTCAGGGCCTGCAGCGGCACTTTGGGCGTGACCTGGAACAGGATGTGCTCGGCCTCGACGCAGGCGCCCACGGTGAAGCGCTCAGGGTGGCGCTCGTAAAAGCGCCGACAGTCGGCCTCGCTGGGCGCCGGGCTGGGGGCCTGGCGCTCCAGCAGCTCGCCGATGGCCTGCTCCTCGTCATCCGTGTCGATCTGCAGGCGCTGCGCCTCATCGAGCAGCACGCGCCGCAGGATGCGCGCCAGCACAGCCTGGTGCAGCGGGTTGTCGCTGTCTTGGTGCCGGGGCAGCTCCTGCTCGACTTCCGCATCCAGCAGCTCGACGCCGTTGACGGTGATGGGCATGGGGCACTCCTCTGCTCAAATGACGGGATTCAGCGCGGGCGCACCAGCTGCCAGGCGCGGCCCAGGTAGGCCACGCTGGCAAAGCCGCTCCAGACGTGCACCATGCGGGTGAAGGGGAAGATCAGGAAGAAGCTCAGCCCCATGAAGATGTGCAGCCTGAAGAGGATGTGCGTCTCGGTCAGGAAGTTGGCCGCCTCGCCACGGAAGGTCATGATGTGCTGGGCCCATTGCATCAGCAGCACCATTTCGTGCCCGTCCAGGTGGTCCATGCTGACGAAGATGGTCGACAGGCCCAGCAGCAGCGTCACCAGCAGCCACACCAGCACCAGCTTGTCGCGCCAGGTGCTGTTGGCTGCCAGGCGGTCGCACATCAGGCGGCGGTGCAGCAGCAACAGCAGGCCCACCAGCGCCATGCCGCCGAAGATGCCGCCGGCGGTCATGGCGAAGATCTGCTTGGCGCCGTGGCTGACGCCCAGCATGTCCCAGACCCACAGCGGCGTGAGCAGGCCAAACAGGTGGCCGAAGAACACCGCCAGCACGCCGACGTGAAACAGGATATTGCCCAGCCGCAACTGGCCGCGGTAGAGCAGCTGGCTCGACTCGCTCTTCCACGAGTACTGCTCGCGGTCAAAGCGCACCAGGCTGCCCAGCAGGAAGACAGCCAAACAGATATAGGGGTAGATGCCGAATATGAATTGGTGAAAGGTGTTCATGGGGGCGCTCCTTGTCGCGGTCTCCGTCAGCTGGCCTGCGCAGGCTTGCGGCCTGCGGCCACGGCGGCCTTGGGGTAGAACTGGATGGTGCTCTCCAGGCTGGGCTTGAGCAGCGGCTCCAGCCCGGCGGCGTCAGGGCCGAAGGTCTCCATGGCCTCGTCCATGTCGCGCACCGGCGGCTCGACCAGTGGCTGCGGCGCCACCGGGCTGAGCGCTACCAGCGCATCAAGCACTGCGGCATAGGGCGAGCCGCTGGCGTGCAGGCGCGTGGCAATGTGCGCCACCACGTGCACCAGGTCGCCCAGCAGCTTGCGTGCGTGCGCATCGGGCACGTGCGAGAAGTACTCCAGCAGCGCCGGCAGGTAGTCCGGCAGCTCCTCATCGCCCAGCTCGAAGCCATGCTGGCGGTACTCCTCCAGCAGATCGACCATGGCCGAGCCACGATCGCGGTCTTCGCCATAGACGTACTCAAAGATGTAGAGCGCGTGCTGGCGGTTGTGGTCGAAGGTGCGCACATAGGCTTCCTGCAGCTGGCGCAGGCTGTGGCCCTGCAGGTGGTCCAGAAGGCCGTGCAGCGCCGCGTGGTGGGCCTGCAGCTCGGGCCAGCCCGCCAGCATGGCGCGCAGCTGCGGCAAGGCTTCGATCAGCTCGGCCTCGGGGTAGCACAGCAGGGCCGAGCACCATTTGTAGAACGGGTTGGCCGGGGTCTGCAGCAGGGCAGCGTCGGCCTCGGCGCGGGCGTCCTGGGCGGGGGCGTGAAGGGTTTGAGCCATGGTCAGTGCACCCCCTCTTGCCGGTTCTTTTCAATGTCCTTGCGGCGATCGACAAAGATGATGGGCGCGGTCTTGCGCTTGCCAAACAGGTTCTCGCTGCCGCCGCCGGAGCAGCCGTTGCCGAAGCTGAAGCCGCAGGCGCCTTTTTCGTCGAAGCTGTCCTCGACCAGCTCGCGGTGGCTGCTGGGGATGACGAAGCGGTCCTCATAGTTGGCGATGGCCATGATCTGGTACATGTCCTCGACCATCTCGGGCGTCAGGCCCGTGCCGACCAACGCCTGCAGCGCCTGCTGGCCGTGCACGACTTGGGCGCGCTTGAAGCGGCGCATGGCGATCATGCGCTCCAGCGCCAGCTTGATGGGCTCGATCTTGCCGGCCGTCAGCAGGTTGGCCAGATAGCGCAGCGGGATGCGCATTTCATCCACGCTGGGGATGATGCCGCTCTCACCCACCAGGCCGTTTTCCATGGCCGATTGGATCGGCGAGAGTGGCGGGATGTACCAGACCATGGGCAGGGTGCGGTATTCGGGGTGCAGCGGAAAGGCCACCTTCCACTGCATGGCCATTTTGTAGACCGGCGAAGCCTTGGCCGCGTCCAGCCAGCTCTGGCTGATGCCCTGGCGCAGCGCCTCGCGCTGTACCTGCGGGTCGTGCGGATCGAGGAACATGTCCAGCTGGGCCTGGTAGAGATCCTGCGGGTTCTCCACGCTGGCGGCCTGCTCGATGCGGTCGGCGTCGTACAGCAGCACGCCCAGATAGCGGATGCGGCCCACGCAGGTCTCCGAGCAGATGGTGGGCTGGCCGACCTCGACGCGCGGATAGCAGAAGATGCACTTCTCGGCCTTGCCCGAAGTCCAGTTGTAGTAGATCTTCTTGTAGGGGCAGCCGGAGATGCACATGCGCCAACCGCGGCACTTGTCCTGGTCGATCAGCACGATGCCGTCGTCCTCGCGCTTGTAGATGCTGCCCGAGGGGCAGGAGGCCACGCAGGCCGGGTTCAGGCAGTGCTCGCACAGGCGCGGCAGGTACATCATGAAGGTCTGCTCGAAGGCCGAGAGCATGTCCTTCTGGATGCCCTCGAACAGCGCGTCCTTGGCGCGCTTTTCGAACTCGCCGCCCAGGTCGTCCTCCCAGTTCGGGCCCCATTCGACCTTGTCCATCTTCTTGCCGGTCAGCACCGAGATGGGCCGCGCCGTGGGCGCGGTCTTCATGCGCGGCGCGTTCTGCAGGTGCTCGTAGTCGTAGGTGAAGGGCTCGTAGTAGTCGTCGATCTGCGGCAGATTGGGGTTGGCAAAAATGTTGGCCAGGATCTTGAGCTTGCCGCCTTGCCGGGGCACGAGCTTGCCATTGGGCCGGCGTTCCCAGCCGCCCTGCCACTTCTGCTGGTTCTCCCATTCCTTGGGGTAGCCGATGCCCGGCTTGGTCTCGACGTTGTTGAACCAGGCGTACTCCACGCCATCGCGGCTGGTCCACACGTTCTTGCAGGTCACCGAGCAGGTGTGGCAGCCAATGCATTTGTCCAGGTTCAAGACCATGCCGACTTGTGCTCTGATTTTCATGGTGGGGTTCCTTTGTGTCGTTCTTGCCGCACCGCCCGCAGACCGGGGCGGGGCGGTGCCATAGCGTGAGAAAAGCACTGGCCCATCAGGCCGGCTCGTCCATCCAATCGACCTTGTTCATCTTGCGCACGATGACCCACTCGTCGCGGTTGCTGCCCACGGTGCCGTAGTAGTTGAAGCTGTAAGCCAGCTGGGCATAGCCGCCGATCATGTGCGTGGGGTTGAGCACGGCCTTCGTGACGGAGTTGTGGATGCCGCCACGGATGCCGGTGCTTTCCGCCGCAGGGGTGTGCACCAGCTTTTCCTGCGCGTGGTACATCAGGATCATGGTCTCTGGGATGCGCTGGCTGACCACGACACGGCAGGCAATGGCGCCGTTGAGGTTGAACACCTCCACCCAGTCGTTGTCCACCAGGCCGGCGCGCTTGGCGTCGGCCTCGGACACCCACACGTGCGGGCCGCCGCGCGAGAGCGTGAGCATGCGGATGTTTTCCGAATACGTGCTGTGGATGCCCCACTTCTGGTGCGGAGTGAGGAAGTTCAGCGTGATCTCCGGGTTGCCGTTGGGCTTTTTGCCCAGCAGTTTCTTGGTGGTCTTGGTGTCCACCGCTGGGCGGTAGACGCAGAAGCCAGCGCCGAAATTGCGCATCCACTGGTGATCCTGATAGAACTGCTGCCGGCCGGTGAGGGTGCGCCACGGAATCAGCTCATGCACGTTGGTGTAGCCGGCGTTGTAGCAAACCTCCTCGCTCTCCACGCCCGACCAAATGGGCGAGGTGACGATCTTGCGCGGCTGCGCCACGATGTCGCGAAAGCGGATGGCCGTGTGCTCGCTGCTGTTGATCAGGTGGGTGTGGTCGCGCCCGGTGGCCTTGCTCAGCGCCTGCCAGGCCTTTTTGGCCACGTGGCCATTGGTCTCGGGCGCCAGCGTCAGGATCATTTCAGCCGCCTCGATGGCCGTATCGATCCTGGGCTGGCCCTTGCCTGCGCCATCGGGCTGCACGCCATTGAGCTTGCGCAGGAAGTCCACCTCATGCTTGGTGTCCCAGGCCATGCCCTTGCCGTTGTTGTTGACCTTCTCCAGCAGCGGGCCGACAGAGGTGTATTTTTCGTAGATGGCGCCGTAGTCGCGCTCCACCACCGTGATGGCCGGCATGGTCTTGCCGGGGATGGGATCGCACTCGCCGAGCTTCCAGTCCTTGGGGTCAAAGGGCTGGCCCAGCTCCTGCGGGCTGTCGTGCATCAGCGGGGTCAGCACGATGTCCTTGCGCACGCCCAGATAGTCCCCAGCCAGCTCGCTGAATTTCTTGGCCAGGCCCTTGTAGATCTCCCAATCCGAGCGGCTTTGCCACAGCGGCTGCACGGCCTCGGTCAGCGGGTGGATGAAGGGGTGCATGTCGGAGGTGTTGAGGTCGTCCTTCTCGTACCAGGTGGCAGTGGGGAAGATCACGTCCGCATACAGGCAGGTGGTGTTCATGCGGAAGTCCAGCAGCGTGAACAAGTCCAGCTTGCCTTCTGCGGCGGGGCGCACCTTGACTTGCTCGGGCTTGATGCAGTCGGCCTCATCGCTCATCAGGCCGCTTTGCGTGCCCAGCAGGTACTTGAGCAGGTACTCCACGCCCTTGCCCGACGAGCCCAGCAGGTTGGAGCGCCAGATGAACATGTTGCGCGGGAAGTTCTTCGGGTTGTCCGGGTCGTTGCAGGACATGTCCAGCGTGCCTTCCTTCAACCCTTTGACGACATAGTCCGCCGCCGACATGCCAGCGGCCTCGGCCTGGTCGGCCAGATCCAGCGGGTTGGTCTCCAGCTGCGGCGCGCTGGGCAGCCAGCCCATGCGCTCGGCCTTGGCGTTGTAGTCGATGGCGGCCATGTTGGCCCATGCCGGATCGGTGCCCGGGGCCAGCAGCTCTGCCGCAGAGAGCTTTTCATGCCGCCACTGGCTCGAATGCGCATACCAGAACGAAGTGCCGTTCATCTGCCGCACGGGCCGGTGCCAGTCGGTGGCGAAGGCCAGGGGCAGCCAGCCGCTTTGCGGGCGCAGCTTCTCCTGGCCCACGTAGTGGCACCAGCCGCCGCCGGATTTGCCGATGGTGCCGCACATCATCAGCATGTTGATCAGGCCGCGGTAGTTCATGTCCAGGTGGTACCAGTGGTTCAGGCCCGCGCCCACGATCACCATGCTGCGGCCTTTGGTGTCGTGCGCGTTCTGGGCAAACTCGCGCGCGACCTGGATCACCAGCTCAGGCTTGACGCCGGTGTGCTTCTCCTGCCATTTGGGGGTGTAGGGTTTGTCGTCGTAGTAGTCCTTGGCGGCGTTGCCGTCGCCCAGGCCGTTGTCCACGCCGTATTGCGCCACCAGCAGATCAAACACGGTGGCCACCAGTTGCGTGCTGCCGTCGGCCAGCGTCACGCGCTTGACGGGCACCTTGCGGTAGATCACATCATCGTGCTCGCCGCCGTAGTAGGCAAAGCCGACCTGCACAATGTCGTCGGCGAGCGCCTTCAGGCTCATGGCCGCATGCACATCCTGGCCCTGGCCGCTGTGCTGCCCGCGCGTCTCCAGATTCCACTTGCCGCTGCCATCCCAGCGAAAGCCGATCGAGCCATTGGGCGCGCACAGGCTGTCGGTCAGCTCGTTCCACACCAGGGTTTTCCACTCCGGGTTTTTGTCTTCGCCCAGGTTGCCATCGAGCTGCGAGGCGCGCAGCGTGTACTCCGGTCGGTAGCCCCGGCCATCGTCCTTGAGGCACACCAGCATGGGCATGTCGGTCAGGCGGCGGCAGTAATCCTGGAAGTAATCCGAAGGATTGTCGATGTGAAATTCCTTGAGGATGACGTGGCCCATGGTCATGGCCAGCGCCGCATCCGTGCCCTGGCGCGGGGCCAGCCAGATGTCGCCGAACTTGGCCATTTCGCCAAAGTCCGAAGAAATGGCCACCGTCTTGGTGCCCTTGTAGCGCACCTCGGTGTAGAAGTGCGCATCGGGCGTGCGCGTCATGGGCACGTTCGAGCCCCAGACCAGCAGGTAATTGGCGTTGTACCAGTCCGCAGCCTCGGCCACGTCGGTCTGCTCGCCCCAGGTCTGAGGGCTGGCCGGCGGCAGATCGCAGTACCAGTCGTAGAACGACAGCGGCACGCCGCCAATCAGCCCCAGGTAGCGCGCCCCGGAGGCGTAACTGACCATGGACATGGCAGGAATGGGCGAGAAGCCAATGACGCGATCGGGGCCGTATCGCTTGATGGTGTAGGCATTGGCCGCGGCCACCAGCTCATAGGCCTCGTCCCAGGTGGTGCGCACGAAGCCGCCCATGCCGCGCTGGGATTTGTAGGACTGGGCGCGCCCAGGGTCTTCGACGATCCAGGCCCAGGCGGCGATCGGATCCATGCTCTTGCGCGCCTGGCGCCACAGCTCGGCCAGCGCGCCGCGCATCATCGGGTACTTGATGCGCTGGGCCGAATACACGTACCAGCTGTAGGAGGCGCCGCGCGGGCAGCCGCGCGGCTCGTGGTTGGGCAGATCGGGGCGTGTGCGGGGGTAGTCGGTCTGCTGCATCTCCCAGGTGATCACGCCGTTCTTGACGAACACCTTCCAACTGCACGAGCCGGTGCAGTTCACCCCATGGGTCGAGCGCACCACCTTGTCGTGCGCCCAGCGGCTGCGGTAGGCATCCTCCCAGCCGCGGTCTTCCTCCACCAGCATGCCGTGCCCGCCCGAGAACGACTCACGCCTTTTCTTGAAAAATGTCAGACGGTCCAGAAAGTGGCTCATTGTTTTCTCTCCATGGGTTGCCAGATCGTGGGCCTGGCAGGTCTCATCGTTGGGTTCATCCACTGTAGAAGTCTTCGCGGCCGGCCGCCATTGCCCAGTGGCACGACAGCCCGCAGTCAAAGTGACTAGTCACTGCCAAGGCCATTGGCTCAACACGGCACGGGCGCGTTGCGGCGCGCGTAGAACCACCAGGTCACTAGCACGCAGGACACATAGAACGCGATGAAGCCGTACAGCGCCGCCTGCGCGCCGCCGGTCATGGCCAGCGAGGAGCCAAAGCTGCGCGGGATGAAAAATCCGCCATAGGCGCCGATGGCGCCGGAAAAGCCCAGCACCGCCGCCGACTCGCGCGCCGCATCGGTCAGGGCCTGCTTTTGCGCCGCCGCGTCGCGGCTCTTGGCCGCCTCGGTGTGCTGGTGCAAAAAGATCACCGGGATCATGCGGAAGGTCGAGCCATTGCCCACGCCGGTGAGGGCAAACAGCACGATGAACATGGCCAGGAAGCCGCCAAAGTGCCCGCCCTGGCCGCCCTGGCCGGGCAGAAAGGCCAGCACGCCCAGCACCGCAGCGACCATGCCGATGAAAGTCCACAGCGTCACGCGCGCGCCACCGAGCTTGTCCGACACCCAGCCGCCCAGCGGCCGCGTGAGCGAACCCACCAGCGGGCCCAAAAAGGCATAGGCGGTGGGGTTGACCTCGGGAAACAGCGTCTTGGTCAGCATGGCAAAGCCCGCCGAGAAGCCGATGAAGGAGCCGAAGGTGCCGATGTAGAGCCAGCACATCAGCCAGTTGTGCTTGCGCTTGAAAATCACCGCCTGGTCGGCGAAAGAGGACTTGGCATCGGCAATGTCGTTCATGCCGAACCAGGCCGCCACCGCCATCACGGCGATGGGCACAACCCAGATGAAGCCGGCGTTCTGCAGCCAGATGGGCGCGGCCTGCGGGTTGCCCTGGGGCACGTAGGGCTGGCCGCCCAGCGCGCCGAACACGCCCACGCCGATGATCATCGGCACCACGAACTGCACCAGCGACACGCCCAGGTTGCCAATGCCCGCGTTCAGGCCCGTGGCCAGGCCCTTCTTGGCCTTGGGGAAGAAGAAGCTGATGTTGGCCATGCTGGAGCTGAAGTTGCCGCCGCCAAAGCCGCACAGCAGCGCCAAAATCAGCAGCGTGGTGTAGCTGGTGTCCGGGTTGCGCAGCGCAAAACCCATGCCCAGCGCCGGGATCAGCAGCGAGGCGGTGGAAATGGCCGTCCAGCGCCGCCCGCCAAAAATCGGCACCAAAAAGGAATAGAACACGCGCAGCGTCGCCCCCGACAGCGCCGGCAGCGCCGTGAGCCAGAACATCTGGTCCTTGGTGAAGCTAAAGCCGGCCTTGTCCAGATTCACCACCACCACGCTCCACAGCATCCAGATGCTGAAGGCCAGCATCAGCGCCGGGATGGAGATGATCAGGTTGCAGTAGGCAATGCGCTGGCCGGTGCTTTGCCAGAAGGCCGGGTCTTCCGGCTCCCAGCGGGTCAATACGGACGAAGAGGACATGGGGCTTGTTTCCAGAAATGAAGAAAGACGGTTTCGGCCATCAGGCATCAGGGATCAGGGCCTGCTCCAAAACTTGCTGCCAGTGGCAAGGGTTTGAACAGGCGGCTTACTGCTCACTGGCGGCGAAAGCTGTAGTGCATGCAGATCAGCGACACGCACACCGTGCCGTACAGCAACATGAAGGCGCTGGAGCGGATGCCGGTGAAGTCCAGCAGCGCGCCGAACATGATGGGCAGGATGAAGCCGCCCAGGCCACCGGCCAGGCCGACGATGCCCGAGACTGCGCCGATGTTGTCCGTGAACTCGTCGGAGATGAACTTGAACACCGAGGCCTTGCCGATGGCCATGGCAATGCCCACGATGAACAGCAGCGCCGTGAACACCCACACATTCAGGCCGATGTGAAAGCTCACCGGGCCATTGACGCCCTGCATCGTGAAGTCCGTCTGCGGGTAGCTCAGGATGAAGAAGCACACCCAGCACACCCACATCACCCACCAGGTGGTCTGGTAGGCGCCATAGCGGTCGGAGATCCAGCCGCCCAGCGCGCGCAGCACGCCTCCAGGCAGTGAGAAGCAAGCCGCCAGAACCCCGGCCAGCTCGATGCTGAAGCCGTACTCGCCGATGTAGTACTTGGTCATCCACAGCGCCAGCGCCACATAGCCGCCGAACACCACCGAGTAGTACTGGCAATAGCGCAGCACGCGCGGATCCTTGAGCAGCGCCAGCTGCTCGCGCAGGCTGACATTGCTCTGCACCACATGCTGCGGGTTGCTGGCCGAGAACAGCCAGAACACGATGGCCGTCACCAACAGCGCCACGGCATACACCTTGGGCACGATCACCCAGGCCCCGCCCGCGGCGGCAATCAGCGAAGGCGCCAGCAGCTTGGTCAGCGCCGAGCCAGAATTACCCGCGCCGAACACCCCCATCGCCAAGCCCTGGCGGTGCTTGGGAAACCAGCGCGCCACATACGGCGTACCCACCGAGAACGAGCCGCCGGTCAGGCCCACGAACAGGCCCAGCACCAGGAACTGCCAAAACTCGGTCGCATAGGCCAGCAGCCACACTGGCACCACCGCCACCATCATCAGCGCGAAGAACACGATGCGCCCGCCATAGCGGTCCGTCCAGATGCCCAGCGGCACCCGCACCAGCGAGCCGGTCAGCACCGGCGTGGCCGCCAGCAGGCCAAACTGCGTCTCCGTCAGGTTCAGCTGCTCCTTGATCGGAATGCCCAGCACGGCAAACACCATCCACACCGCAAAGCAGATCGTGAAGGCAAAAGTGCTGGACAGCAGCACACTCATGGCAGTTCGGGACTGTGGGGCAGAGTTCATGGTCGGGACTCTTCTTCTTTCGACACAACGAAGGGGCAAGGCGGCAAGCCGATTCACGCGCTGCTTGCCCAATGGCATAGACAAGGCTTGCAGCGTAGGGGCTGGCCCACGACCTGCCAATCCGCCGTCCGCACAGCCGCACACACCCAAAGTGACTAGTCACTTTTTCCCGCCCGCCGCACACCTGAAGGCACCCGCCACACCCGTTGCGGCCGCCCTGCGCTTGCTACACTCGGCGCCGCCGCGACGCATCCTGCGCCGCCCTTGCTGAGCCCCAACGCCCTGCCTGCCATGATCACCATCGTCTATTTCGGCCCCCTCAAGCTGCTGCAACCCGCAGGCCGTGAGGTCCTGCCCTGGGCGGGCGGCACCACCGAGGCGCTGCTGCAATTGCTGCGCCAGCGTGGCCCGGACTGGGCCGAGGCCCTGGCGCCTGAGCGCATCTTCAAGCTGGCCCTCAACCAGCGGCTGCTGCACGGGCCGGCCGAGATCGCCGATGGCGACGAGGTGGCCATCCTGCCGCCGGTGACTGGCGGTTGATGGGGCGCGCGCCATGTCCCTGTTTCGCGTGCGCATCCAGACCGAGCCGCTGGACCTGCAAGCCCCCGCCGCCATGCCCCAGGGGCAGTGCGGCGCCACAGTGCGCTTTGTCGGCCATGTGCGCAACGACGCGCGCCAGGCGCCGCTGAGCCATTTGCAGCTGGAGCACTTCCCCGGCGTGACTGAGGCCGAGATTGAGCGCATCGTCGCCCAGGCGCGCCAGCGCTGGGATTTGCAGGCCGCCACCGTGCTGCACCGCGTGGGGCGCATCGCTGCGGGGCAAGCCATCGTGCTGGTCGAAACCGCCAGCGCCCACCGCCGCGATGCTTACGAGGCCAACGCCTTCATCATGGATTACCTCAAGACCGAGGCGCCGTTCTGGAAACAGGAATGCTTTGCCGACGCCAGCGCGCACTGGGTGCAGGCCAAGGCCAGCGACCAGGCCGCGCAGCGGCGCTGGCAAGCCGCTGCAACGCCCAGCGCAACGGTGGGCACGGGCAACGACGCCAGCGAACGCGTACGCCCCGCAACCACCGCAACCACCGCAGCGCGCATCGGCGCGCTGATATTGGCCGGCGGCCAGGGCCGGCGCATGGGCGGCTGCAACAAGGGCCTGCAGCCGCTGTTGGGCCAGCCGCTGGCGCAGCACGTGGTGCAGGCGCTGCGCCCGCAAGTGCACAGCATCGCCATCAGCGCCAACGCGGACTTGCCCGCCTACCAAGCCCTGGGCCTGCCCGTCTGGCCCGATGCGCCGCAGTGGCAGGGTCTGGGGCCGCTGGCTGGCATTGCCAGCGCCGCGCCGCAACTGCCCCCGGATCTGGACGCGCTGCTGGTTGTGCCCTGTGACACGCCGCTGCTGCCGCCACTGCTGGCCGCGCGCCTAGCGCAGGCGCTGTTTGCACGCCCTGGCTTGGCCGCCGTCTCGGCCGCCACCGCTTCGGGCCGCCACCCCAGCATCAGCCTGCTGCGCCCTGCCCTTTTGCTGGGCCTGCCGCAGTACCTGCAGGCCCAACAGCAAGGCCAAGGCGACTTGAGCCTGCGCCACTGGCTGGAGCCGCGCGGCTGGCAGACGGTGTTCTTTGACGACGCCCAGGCCTTCGCCAACCTCAACGACCAACAGGCCCTGCAAAGCCTGCAACAACAACTGCAATCGCGCTAGGGGATGTTGAGATACGGTTTGCGAAGCGCTTGTTCGGGGCAAGCGCTGCCCCGCTGCAAAGCGAGAATGCGCGCAACGCTCAAGAGCTTGCCAGCGTTTTCAACCCAGCTGCTGCGCAGGCCCGGCCGGAAACACCGCCGCAATACTGAACTTCAATAGCACCCAAGCCGCCCGGCAGCAGCCCAAAAGCACCGAAGCACCGCCATGTCCAAAGACCTGCTCGACTACCACGACGCCCTGAACACTCTGCTGCAAACCCACCAGCCCATGGTGCGCAGCCAAACCCTGCCGCTGGCGCAGCTGCACGGTCGCATCCTGGCCGAGGATTTGCCCGTGCGGCTGGACGTGCCCAACTTCGACAACAGCGCCATGGACGGCTACGCCATCTGCGGCACAGACCGCAGCAGCTGGCAGGTCGTGCAGCGCATCGCCGCCGGCGACGCGGCCCAGGGCCCGGCGCTGCAACCCGGCCAGGCCGCGCGCATCTTCACCGGCGCGCCCATCCCCGCTGGCGCCAAGGCAGTGCTGATGCAAGAGCACGTCACGCACGATGCCAGCCAGGGCGAGATCGCGTTGGCGCCCGGCCAGGCGATCCGCCCCGGCCAGCACATCCGCCGCCGCGCCGAAGAGCTGCAAGCCGGCGCCACGCTGCTCTCGCGCGGCGCGCGCCTGAACCCTGCCACCATCGGCCTGCTGGCCATCCAGGGCTATGCGCAAGCGCCGGTGCTGGCGCCGCTGCGCGTGACGGTGTTCTCCAGCGGCAACGAGCTGGTGCAGCCGGGCCAGCCACTGCAGCCGGGGCAGATCTACGACAGCAACCGCGTCATGTTGCTGAGCTGGCTGCAGGCGCTGGGCTTTGCCGCCATCGACGGCGGCGCCCTGCCCGATGCGCTGGCCGCCACGCGCGAGGCTCTGCAGCGCGCAGCGCAGCACAGCGACGCCATCCTGTGCTCGGGCGGCGTCTCCGTCGGTGAGGAAGACCACCTCAAGCGCGCGCTGGAGCAAGTGGGCACGCTGGTGCAATGGCGGCTGTTCATCAAGCCGGGCAAGCCCTTCACCTGGGGCCACATTGCCCGCAGCGCCCAGGGCGGCGCGGGTGAAGGCTCGGGCGAAGGCGCTGGCACGGGCGAGGGCGAGCCGCCCTGCCGCGTGTTCATGCTGCCGGGCAACCCAGTCTCCAGCCTGGTGACCTTTCAGCAGCTGGCGCTGCCGGCGCTGCGCCGCCTCAGCGGTCTGGACGAGCTGCGCGCCCGGCCGCTGCAATGGCAGGCGCGGGCCAATTTCACCCGCAGCAAGCCCGAGCCCCGCCGCGAGTTCGTGCGCGTGCGGCTGGAGCAAGGCCCGCAGGGCTGGCAGGCCACGCCGCTGGCGCAGCAGGGCTCGAACATGCTCTCGGGCGCGGCTTTTGCCAACGCCCTGGCCGAGACTGCGCCAGGCGCCCAGGTTGCCCACGGCGACGCCCTGACCGTTTATCCCCTGTTTGACACCCTGTTCGACACCTTGTGAGCCAGGCCATGACCGCAGCTCCCCACCCCTCCCCTGCGACCGATACTGCCGATGCCGCCCTGCCCTGCGTGCGCATCGGCCTGGTGGCCACCAGCGACCGCGCCAGCAGTGGCGCCTACGCCGATGAAGGCCTGCCAGCGCTGCGCCAATGGCTGGGCCGCGCCGTGCGCAACCCGATGGAGTTCGCCGAGCGTCTGATCCCGGACGAGCAGCCGCTGATCGAGCGCACCCTGATCGAGCTGGTCGATGAGATCGGCTGCGATCTGGTGCTGACCACCGGCGGCACCGGCCCGGCGCCGCGCGACGTCACGCCCGAGGCCACGCTGGCCGTGGCCGATCGCGTCATGCCCGGCTTTGGCGAACAGATGCGCCAGATCAGCCTGCACTTCGTGCCCACGGCCATTCTCTCGCGCCAGGTCGGCGTGGTGCGCGGCCGCGCGCTGATTCTGAACCTGCCCGGTCGCCCCCGCGCCATCGCCGAGACCCTGGGCGGCCTGCAGGGCGAGGACGGGCAGACCATCGCCCACGGCATCTTCGCCGCCGTACCCTACTGCCTGGATTTGATCGGCGCGGCGCGCATCGAAACCGATCCGGCCGTCTGCCAGGCCTTCCGGCCCAAGAAATGAACCCACGCAGCAAGGCCAGCAGGCAAGCCGGCCAACCTGAGCACAAAAAAACGCCCGGCCAAGCCGGGCGCTTTGTCTTGGGCACACGACGCTGCGATTTGTGCAGCTCTTGCCAGACGCATCAAGCCGTTGGCTTGGACGCAGGCCCTTTGCCTGCAGCAGGCGACTGCGCCTGCTGCTGAGCCGCTTGCTGCGCCGCCTCCTGCACGGCGTCATGCACGGCTTGCTGCGCCGCCTGCGGCAGGTCGCACAGGTGCACATCCAGCTGCGGGAAGGCAATTTCGATATTGGCCTCGCCCAGCAGCTCGGTGATGCGGCGGTTCAAGTCGTTGCGCACCGTCATGCGCTCACCCAGCGTGGCCACGTACACGCGCAGCTCGAAATCCAGCGTGCTGCCGCCCAGGGCCATGAACCAGGCGTTGGGCGCGGGCTCTGCCAGCACGTTCGGGTGCTCGTCAGCAGCGCGCAGCAACAGCTGGCGCACCTGCCGGGCATCGCTGCCATAGGCCACGCCGACGTTGAGCACCAAGCGGGTGACGGTGTCGCTCAACGTCCAGTTGGTCACCTGGCCGGTGATGAAGGTCTTGTTGGGAATGATGATTTCCCGATTGTCGTAATCGAGCACCGTGGTCGCGCGAGTGCGAATGCGGGTGACGGTGCCGGTCAAGTCCTTGTCGATGGTGACGGTATCGCCCACGCGGAATGGCCGCTCCACCAGCAAGATCAGGCCGGAGACGAAATTGGCAAAAATCTCCTGCAGGCCAAAACCCAGGCCCACGGTCAGGGCCGCAGCCATCCACTGCAGCTGGCTCCAGCGCAGGCCAAACAGACTGAAGGCAAACAGCACACCAGCAATGGTGATGGCGTAACGCAGCAGCGTGGTCAAGGTATAGCGCGTGGCGCTGCTGATGAAACGCGAGGAGTTGAGCGCCAGCTCCAGCAGGCCGGGCAGGTTGCGCGCCATGCTGAAGGTCAGCAGCAGCAGCAGCGCGCCCAGCAGCACGTCCATCAGCGTCACCGGCACCTGCATGGGCTTGCCGTCAGGCCCTGTGGCGCTGCTGCCCCACAACTGAACGCCATCCAGGCGCAACAGCGCAGGCAACACTTCGGACCAGGCCCACAACAGGCCCAGGGCCAGCAGCGTCAGGCGCAGCAGGCGCAGCAGGCGGTGCGTCTGCGCGCTGATGCTCACCAGCGTCAGCTCCGACTCACTCTCGGGCGGGGCATCGCCCGACTCGGTGTTGACCACGCTGGCACTGCCTTGATTCAGCGCCTGCTCCAGCAAGCGCTTTTGCTCCAGTCGGCGCTCGCTCAGCAGCAGCCAGCGGCGCAGCAGCCCATCAACCACCAGCACAGCCAGCACCACCGTCAGGCTGGTGAACAACGCGCCCAGCATCTCCGTGCTGGTGTAGATGTAGCCGCCCAAGGCCAGCAGCGCAATGGCAACGAAGGCCGCAGGCAACACCCAGCCCAGCAGCCGCAGCAGCCAGGGCGCAGCTTGCTGCGAACGAGGCCACAGGCGGCGCATCAGACGCCAGGACAGCACCATCAGCCCCAGCGCCAGCACCACCAGCGCCAGGCGGCCCCAAGTGCTGATGATGCTGCCCGCGCCACGGTGCAAGGCCAGCATGGCCGCGAACGAGGCCGGCAGGATCAGCACCATGGCCAGGCGCTGCGCCCGCCGCAAGGCTGTGATCTGCGCCTTGGGCCAGGCAAAGTGCGCCTGGGCCAGGCCGCCGGGCTGCACGAGTGCGCCCCATAAGCCAGTGAGCAGCAGCAGCCGCGAGACATCCACCATCGTGCGGCCAATGGCTTCAACATCGCTCAAATGCCGCGCGCCGACCTGCTGCAATGCCGTGCCCGCCCCCCACAGCGCCACGGCAGCGGGCAGGGCAATCAGCAGCGTCCAAAGCAGGGCCTGCAAGGTCAGGGAGAACCGATCCTGACTGACGTCGCGCATCTGCTCGCTGATGGCGCGCAGGCGCTGTGGCGCGCGCAGGCGCAGCGCCAGCAATGCGCCCAGCACCAGCGCCAGCGCCAGGTAAGGCAAAGGGTCACTGAGCAAATCACTCAGCAAAAAGCGCAGCGCCTTGCCCAGCATGGCCGTCAGGGCGATGGCCTCAGCACCTTGCTCGCCCCACTCGTCCAGCCATTGCTTGCCGACCCTGGGGTGGCTGGGCGTCCACAGCAATTGCCGGTCCATCAGCTGGCGCAACTCATCGCCGCGCGTGAGCAGGGTCTGCAAAGTGCCGTCGGTCTGTTCCAGCACCGAGATGCGGCGGCGCAGCAGTTGCTCGAGCTGGTCAATCAGCTCGGCCTGCGTGGCCTGCCAGGCATTGCGATCAGCGCTGCCTGCCGTTGCCGCCTGCTCAGTTGCAGAGGGCTCAGCCGCCTTCCCGCCGGCTTCATCGGTGCCATCGGCTTTGGCGGGCTGGCTAGGCTGCCCTGCCTGGGGCAGTTTTTCGGGCTGAGCCTGGCTCAATTCGATGGCGGCATAGCGCGTCTCGGTGGCGTTGTAGAGCTGCAGACGCAACTCCGCCAGGCGCTGCTGGACTTGCTTGCGCTGCGCCGTCAGCGCCAGCAGCGACGGCATGCGCAAGCGCTGCTGCCACAGCCAGTAACCTGTTGCGGCATCGCTGCTGCCCAGGCGCAGCCGGGCCTGGGTGTCGCGCAGCGCAGTGGCAATTTGCTCGCGTTCGCGCTCGTAGTCAGTCAGCGTGCGGCGCTCCTCACCGAGCTGTTGCGTGCCCTGCAGCAGCTGCTGGGCCAGCTCGGCATTGCGCTGGGCCAACTCATGCAGCGTGGCATCGTGCTGCGCAGCGCTGTTTTCGGCCAGAGCCGCCAACTCCTGCGCCTGATTCTGCAGGCGCTGCAAGCTGTTTGCGCTGATGCGCTGGCTTAGCCAGTCGATGCGCGGCGCACGCAGGGCCTGCTCCTGGCGCAGGGATTGCAACTGGTTTTCCAGCTGGCGCTGGCGCAGCTCAGCCGTAGCCTGCTCTGCCTCGTACAGCGCCAGCTCGGCCAACGCGCGGCGATGCTCTGCGGCGCGGCGCAGGCGCCTGGCCTCGAACAGCGCCGCAGGCTCATTGGCGTCGCTGGCAGGCTCGCCCGCACTGGCATCGGCGCGCTGGCGCAGCGCAGCCATCTGGCTCAGGCGCTGCCCGGGGCGCGAAATCAAGTTGGTCAACTCACTGGCCAAGGCATCGATGCGCGCCTTGAGCGTATTGCTGGCATTGCGCTCCTCGCGCAACAAATGCTCCAGCGCGTCGTTATCCATGGCCCGAGGCAGACGCGCCGCCCATTGTTTGAATTGGCTCTCGCGCTCGGCCGCCGTCAGCGGGGCCACCGCAGGGGCCACGGTCTCACGGCTTTGTTCCTGCAGTTGGGCCCGTTGTTCGAGCAGCGGTTCGGCCTCCTTCTCCAGCGCTGCAGCCGCTTCCAGCTGGGCCTTGGCTGCCTCGCGCTGAGTCTGGTTCAGCTCGGCATTGTCCAGCGTGCTGAGGCTCGCCTCGATCGCTGTGAGCTGCGCAGGCGGCACATCGATGTCGGCCCGCGCCACGCCATGCAGCCACAGCGCAGCCAGCATCAGCAGGCACAGGCAAAGGCGCAGCACGCGGCGCCAGTCACTCACCCCAAAAGGCCCAGCGCCGCGCGGCAAATCTGGGGCTGGCCGGGTCCGAAAAACAGCAATGGCCGCCCGAGGGCAGCCTGAAAAAAAGCGTTGATTTGGCATGGCGCGCTTTATAAGCCAGATTGCACATCCTGCCCATCAGACAGGTTTTGCGCACGCGGCATCCGCTCCGTTCACGGCGCCGGCTCCTGATTGCGGCACCAGCGCGCGCTGAAAACCCGTGACTTGGGATGGCTTGCCTTGCGAGGCAGAGCGCCCGGGCGGGCGCGCCCTCATGCCAAGCATGCGCCGGGATTTTGTACAGGTGTTTTGTACAGGCCTCAGAGCCTGTTCAAAATCTTTGCACGGCGGTCAAGAGAGCGGATTTGGGCGCTCTGCCGCGCCCGCAAAGCCTCGCCATAGCCCCAGCTATGGCTGCGTTTTGCGCCTTGCAGCCCACCCCAAACCGCTTCTTGCCCACTCGCACCGAGATTTTGAACAGGCTCTCAGGGCGCCAGCATGTCCAACAGCCCCTTGAGCTCAGCATCTGCAGCCCGGCGCGCCTTGGCCTCGGCAGCGCGGTAATGCGCCACTAATTGCAGGCCCAGCGACGTCAGCGTCGCACCGCCGCCATGCGCACCGCCAGTGGACGTGCGCACCGCCGGCTCTCGCAGCGCGCCATTGAGCTCCTCCACCAACAACCAGGCGCGCCGATACGACATGCCCAGCCGCCGCGCCGCCGCAGAAATCGAACCGGCCTCGCCGATGGCCTCCAACAACTGCACCTTGCCCGGGCCCACGGCAATCACCTCATCACGGTAAATGCGCAGGCGAAACTTGATCTGGGATTGCATCGACACACCACAGCAAAAACAACAGCGCGGCATTGTGCCAAAGGGCTGCTGCGGTGGGTTGCACGTGGCAATGCATGGCCCGATAGGCACACAATCTGACCAGAGCAGATGCAGAGAATAAAGCGGCAGCCGCAGCTTGCCGTCCTGCGCATCCGGTTCATCCCCGCGTGTGCGGGGAACGCTGGTTTGCTGATTCATTTTCATCTCCTGCCCACGGTTCATCCCCGCTGGCGCGGGGAACGCCTCTTGCGCCCCATGGCCACGCCTCACCAGTACGGTTCATCCCCGCTGGCGCGGGGAACGCGTGCAGTCGCTCAAAGCGGGGCCGCGCCGGCACGGTTCATCCCCGCTGGCGCGGGGAACGCGTAAAAAATCAGCTTATTGGTAACGTGAATGGCGGTTCATCCCCGCTGGCGCGGGGAACGCAATCGACGCTACAGCATTGCGCGCTACCCACGCGGTTCATCCCCGCTGGCGCGGGGAACGCGGGCATGGGGGCCGCCACAGCGCATGAGCGCACGGTTCATCCCCGCTGGCGCGGGGAACGCGATTGATCGTCCTGTGCTCTGGTCGTTGCTCTCGGTTCATCCCCGCTGGCGCGGGGAACGCCACCATTGCCGAGGCCGGCGTACCCGGCTACGAGGTTCATCCCCGCTGGCGCGGGGAACGCTCTTGGCGTAACTGGTTGATCTTACAAATGAAAATCAACCCGAAAAATTCTACCGATTTTCAGCTTGTCAAAGAACAGGGGATTCGGGGTGGAAGGCGACCAGCCGCAGGCCGTCAAATTCCACTGGCAAGCGACGATTGGAACCGAGGGTTTGGAATTCGTAACCGGACTCGTTCGGGCTGGCCCAAGCCATGACAACATTGCCATCTTCGTGGCCGGCTTCGAGTTGTTGCCAGATCATTTCCCGAGTGCGGCGTGAGACGTTACCGATATAGACCCCGGCACGCACTTCCAACAGCCAGATGGCCAGGCGGCCGCGCAGGCGGGGTGGGATGTTTTCGGTAACGACGGTCAAAAAGGCCATGGCGCTTGTCCATCGCTACTGGCTGCGATGACCGGCATCACCCAGCGATTCGGGGTTGGGGATGGCGGGCGGCACGGCTTCGGGTGGGGCTTGTGGCGGGCTGATTTCGCCAGCAGCCAGCACTTCCTCAATGGTGGGGATGATGCGCCCCAGCAGCTTGCTGCTGCGAAACAGGTCGCGGCAGGCCAGCCGTACTTCGCGCTCGGGCTGAGCGGGGGACTTGGCGGCGATGCGAAAGGCCAGTGGCACGACAGCTTCAAATTTGAACAGGTCGGCAATGTCGTACACGAAAGACAGCGGCTTGCCGGTGTGGATAAAGCCCACGGCCGGGGCGTAGCCGGCTGCCAGTACGGCGGCTTCGGTGATGCCGTAGAGGCAGGCCGTAGCCGCAGACAAGCAGCGATTGGGGATGTCGGCGGCGTCCCAGTCCTTCTGGTCGTAGTTGCGTGCACGCCAGTTGACGCCGTATTGCCGAGCCAGCAGTTTGTAGGTTTCGCGCACACGAGCGCCTTCGATGCCGCGCAATTGCTCCACACTGCGACGTTGCGGTGCGGGCTCGCCAAAGCGCAGCTCGTACATTTTGCGCACCACTTTCAGGCGCAGCTCATCATCCAATGCCAGCTTGGCCTGGTACAGCAGCCGGTCGGCGCGGGCGCCGCCGGGCTGGCCGCTGGCGTACAGGCGTACACCGGATTCGCCTACCCAGACCAGCAGCGTGCCAACGACGGCGGCCAGATGCGCGGCGGCGTGCGACACCCGCGTACCCGGCTCCAGCATGATGCAGGCCACCGAGCCAACCGGGATGTGGGTGCGCACGCCGTTCTTGTCGATGACGACGAAGGCGCCATCCAGCACGTCGATCTGGCCGTACTGGATGAAGATCATCGAGATACGGTCTTTCATCGGCAGGGGCTTGAGGGGCGGCAACAGCGGGCTGGGCATGGTGCGTCAGGGATTTGGAACGTGTCTAGACCCGCTTGAGCAGCAACAGGCCGCAGCCAAATCCTTTGCCGTGACCCACGCCGCTGAGCAAGGCGGTTTTCAGTTGATCGGCATCACTGACTTCGGCCACGCCCTGGTAGTCGAGGCTGGAGAACTCGATCGCCTGGCCTTTGCGTCGCAGCCGGTGCTGGGCATAGGCTTTTTGCAGCACGCTGGCCGGGTCGATGCGCAGGCCCCATTGCGGGGCGCGTTTGAGCAGCCAGTCCAGACCGGCTTGGTACAGATGCTGCGTCAGGGCGGCCTGCTGTTCGAGCGTGGCGCTGCGTTTGGCATCCATCAGCACGTCGTGGCGCTGGACGCGGCCATCGGGGCGACGGCGGCTGACGACCGGGTTGGCGCGCAGGTCAAAGTGCAGCGCCTCGCCAGTTTGCAGGGCTGGGGCGTAGGGTTTGGTCTGAATCTGGAACAGGCCATCGGTATCCAGCGGCGGACGGGCGGAGACGATGTAATAGCTGCGCGCATCGTCCAAGCGGCGGAAGAGAAAGTCTCTGGGCAAGCCGTCGCCGGGGAACAGCCGCCAGATCAAGGCATGGTCGCGATAGGCTTCGCCCTGGCGAGCCAGCTTGCGCAGCCACGGGCTTTGATGCAGGCCGGGGAGCAGGCGCACCCGGGAAAAGTAATGGCTCATGCGGCGGCGCCTCCTTCTGCCAGTGCCACCCATTCCCGGCGCGGAGCGAATTGCCAGCGGCTGCGGGAAAGGGGCTGATCCTGCCGCAGGTGGTCAAAGTCTGCGGGCATGCCTGGCGACATGCCTTCTTCCCAGTAATAGCGCAGCTGTCCCAGCCCAAAGGCATGACGATCCCGCGCCGTGGGCCAGTCTTGCCGGGGCGTTTTGTAGTCCAGCAGCGCCATCGGTGAAGGGAACTGCGCTGCGGCAAATGCCGCGTGCAAATGCTCGGCTTGCACCAATTGCGGCAGCACTGGCAAGGCCAAGGGGCAGGATTTGCGCCCCAGATACAGGACAAAACGCGGCTGGCGCAGCGCTTGTGCCAGCTCGGCCAGGCTGTGCGGCGCTTGCGGCAGGGCTTCGATGGCGATGGTGGCGATGCTATCGCAGCGGTATTCGCGCTGCGACAAGAGGGTGCCGACCTTGTCCGCCGCCAGCGATTGCCGGCGCGAACGGAAACGCTCCTTGCGCCGCGGCTCGCCCATCTGGATGGTGTGGTAGTCGCGCAATGGCGAGCCACTGGCGAGCAGCTGGATGCCGAAACGATAGCCCTGCGCCAGTGCCGTCTGTGCCGCATCGTCACGGCGCTCGATGCCCAGCGCAGCGCCTAGCAGCCCCAGCAGCGCCGAGCGCGAGGGCTGCACCGCCGAGTGCCGCAGCTCGCCAACCGCGATCTCACCCCAACTGGCCAGAGCGCCATATAGGCGTATCAGCAAATAGTCGGTCATGGTTTTGCCTCGTCGCCGTCATCTGTTGCGATGAAGTCCAGCAAGTCCTGCATTGAGCCTGTACCAGCAAGCACGTCGAACTCGCAGCGGGCATCGGCACAGGCGCCATACACCGCATCCATGTTGTCGCGCACGCGCTGCAGGGCGGCAGTCGCTGCACTGGGGTAGTCATCGTCCGTCACGGGTTTGACGAAGGCCAGCGACAGCGAGCGCGGCTGCTGCGCCCCTTTTTCTGCCAATGCGTAATGGGCGTAGGCACGGCTGGCATAGCTGTTTTGCTTGCCGGTAGGGCCAACGGTCAGCACCGCCTGCGCCAGTGCGCGCAAGGCTTTTTGCGTCAGCGCCTCGTCACCGCCCAGGTTGCTTTTCAGCAGGCCGCGGTCGATGCAGACATACTGGTAGAACACGGCGGCGGCAAAGCCGCTTTCACCAATATGCGCAGCGCCGGGGTCGCTTTGATTGAGATCGTCCACGGCGGTGAAGTAATCGTCCTCGATCGGCGAAGCATGCACACCGATGGCGTGGGCCACTTGCACCGCCGCCTCGCCATTCATTTCTGGCTTGGCGGCCAGCATGCGGCCAAACATGGCCACGTCCACTGCCGTATGGGCGTGCAACAGCCCGTCCAGTTCATCGTCGGTAGGCGCGCGTTTTTCCTGCGCCAGTGTGGCGACCAAGGCATCCAGACTGCCGCGTTCTTCGGGCGCGATGTGCACCAGTTGTTCAATTTCCAGCGGCTTGTCCTTCTTGGCGGCGCCATAGACCTTGGCAATTTGCTCAGCCCAGGCGCGTGCCTGCTTCTCTGCAATACCTGCCTTGATCAAAGCATCAAACACTTCAACACCCAAGCGCTTGGTACGGGTGCCAATGCTGCCCGCCAGCGCCTGCTGGAACAGCTCTGACGTGCGCCAGGCACGCTTGAGGCTTTGCGAGGAAATGCGCAGCCGATCCACCCCGCCGAGCTTGGCAGTCTTGGGGTTGCCGAGGTCGTCGCGGTTGAGGTTGGCCGGCGGATAGGAAATCAGCGTGTGCAGTTGAATGAAACGGGTCATGGATGGTTCTCCTCGGTGGATGCGGTGTCTGCGGGCAGTGCCGGAGCGGCTTCGCCTTGCTCCTTGGCGTTCAAGTAATAGTCAAAGGCCCAGTGAAAGCGAATGCCGTCGCTGGCGCGCGGCCTGCCATGTTCAAGATCGAACTGCCAGGCCAAGAGGTCATCGGCCAAACGCGCCACGTCGGCGGTGCCATCGGCCAGCTTCACGGCACGCCGCCAATGCGTGCACAGATCGGGCAAGGCCGTACAACGCA
The DNA here is from genome assembly GCF_002288875.1 of Vandammella animalimorsus. Lineage (NCBI taxonomy): Bacteria > Pseudomonadati > Pseudomonadota > Betaproteobacteria > Burkholderiales > Comamonadaceae > Vandammella > Vandammella animalimorsus. The sequence goes on from NZ_NTBH01000001.1 coordinate 599,585, forward strand.
GCATGGCCTTGAAGCGCCGCTCGGACATGGCTTCGCGCTCGCCTCCGGCAGCCTTGCCCAGATGCCAGGCCAGACTGCGGCCATCTTGCGTATCGTTCTTGATACAGACCAGCACGGCGGCCACCCAGGCCAGGCGCTCGTACGTCAGCGGTGCATCGGCCAGGCGCTCGTGGCTTCTCTCGATCAGGCCATGCGCCAGCGCGAACACGGCGGGCTGCACCAATAGCGCACCGGCCTGCCGGCAACGCCGCAACTGCGCCCGCGCCCCGCGCCCCAGCCGCGCCAATTCACCCTGCGGCGGGGCTTCGCCTTCTGCCAATGGCTGCAAGGCGCGCCACCAATCGCGCACCCAGGCGCGCTGAGATTCATTCAATCGGGGTTTGGGAGGCTTCATGCGGCAATCTCCTTGCGGCGGCTCTTGGCTTGAGCCTTTTTCTGTTGATGGTTGACGAGCGCCCAAAGCGGCTTGAGCGCCCGGCTGTTGTTCAGACTTTTTGTCAACTGGGCGCGCGCTTCCACCACGCGGCGCATGTCCAGGTCTTCCGGTGGTGCAGCCAATGCCCATTGGTCGAACAGCTCCAGCACCTGCGCATACGCCTGTTGCAACCATTGCCGGTAAATCCCGGCCAGGGCGGCGCGGCTTTCGAAGTCATGCTGCGCCAGCCGCGCCAGGCTGCGGTAGAACAGCGGCTCGCTGGCCTGCCAGAAGCTCTGCAAAACCGCAGGCTCGGCGCCGGCATCGCCCGGCCGCTTGAACCAGGCGGCCTTGATCTGTTTGTGCAAAGTCTTGGCCATCTCATCAGCGGCATCCAGCAACTGTTTGACGCTGCGGGTAAAGGACTGGAGCAGCTCCGGCGCCGACGCATGCACCGGCAGGGTGCTGTCGTACCAGCACAGCGCCTTCATGTTGGAAGTGGCATAGCCAAAGCACCACAGCAGCACGCCGGGCTGGCGCACTTCGGTGTTGAAGTGGCTGACCACGCGTGCTGCGGCGGGCTGCTGGTCTTCCGTGCCCAGCACCAGCCCCAACCAATCGCGATAGCCACGACCGGCTTGGTGGCCCTTGCTGGAAATCGGCGGCTTTTCGCCCTTCTTATCCAGGTAATAAGGGGTGAGCGGGTGCTGCCATGTGCCGGTGTAATTGGTGCCGCCGTGGCGATGGCGGTAGTGCCGGATCAAGGGCACATCCTGCGCGCCGCACAGCGAACAAACGCCATGCGCCTGCGCCGTGCCGGGGTCGATGCGGATGCGGCGCGGCATGCTCCACCAGGCTTGCAGCGGGTGTACGGTTTCCGGGGTTGTGTCGCATGCCGCTGCGCCTTCACTGATGCGCGTGGCCTTCATCCAGGGCAGCACATCGCCCAGATCGGTGACGGCGGGATAGCCCAGCGCATCCTGCGGCAGCACATTCAGCCAGAGCTTTTGCCACAGCGTGGTTGACTTGTCGGCCGGCAACAGCAACGTGGTCAGCGGCCCGCCGCCGCGCAGTGAAGTGCGGATACCGCGCCCGCCCGACGGCGCATTGATTTGCAGCGCGAACAAGGCCTGCGCAAAGCAACTTTGGCAAAAGCCGGGTGCATCCACCGGCTTGTTGAAGTACAGATTGCTGTCCGAGCCGGCATCGATCAGCAGTTCGGCTACCGAAAGCGTGTTTGCCTCTTCCACCAAGGCGAAATCCTGCATGAAGGCCGAGCCATCGCGATGCAGCGCGAAGGCATGGGTATAAGGCGCGAAAGCCTCGGCCAGCGCCTCGCGGCTGGGCGGGCTGGCATAGCGCTCGCGCCATTGCGCGACATCACGCGGGGCATAGGCCAGTTGCAACAAACCAATCAGCAACTGGTAGCTCGCCCCCCGGAAATCCGGGCGCAGCGCTACGATGTCCAGCAGCTCCACATCGCCCACCTCCAAAGGCGATATCCGCTGCACACCGCCCGTATGGCTACGGCATGTCAACCATGGGTCGTTCAACAGGTGCATACATGTCTCCAGAATGCGTGGCGCAAATGTAGCATTTCCCTATAACCCTAGAACACTTTATATAATTCAACCTGCCCTGCATAAGCGGGGATGAACCGTGTTCCAGGGTCTTTTAGCCTGACACGTTGATGATGTTCCCCGCGCCAGCGGGGATGCACTTTTCACCCCCTGTGATCTTCAAATATGATGAATATTCGCATCAATATTGATGAGGAAAAGCCATGCGAACCACTGTGACCATTGATGACGCGCTGTACCAGCGCGCACTGGAAGTGGCCGACCCGGCCATGGACAAGGCCGATTTGTTCCGTGAGGCCATCCAGATGTTCGTGCGCGTGCAGGCGGCCAAGCGTCTGGCGGCGCTGGGCGGCAGCGCGGTGGACATGGCCGACATCCCGCGCCGCCAGGCACCTGGCGAACCGCCCCAATGAGTGGCGTACTGGTCGATACCTCGGTCTGGGTGACGCATTTCCGGACAAGCCAGCCGGTGCTGGGGCAACTGCTCGCCATGGATCTGGCACTGAGCCATCCATTGGTGATCGGGGAGCTGGCCTGCGGCACCCCGCCACGCAGGCGCCAGACCTTGCAGGATCTGGCCAGCTTGCGCCAGACGCAGCAAGCCAGCATCGAGGAGGCCATGGCCTTCGTGGAACGCCATGGGCTGTATGGCAAGGGCTGCGGCCTGGTGGATGTGCTGCTGCTGGCCTCAACCCTGCTGACCGATGGCGCCCGGCTGTGGACGCTGGACAAGCGGCTGGCCAGCCTGGCACGTGAGCAGGGCGTGCTGTTTGACGACAGGGCGCGCTGAGCGCCACACGCCATGCAGGCAGCCATCAGCCCCACCCCAGCCCCTCACCACTGCAAGCCCGCCTGCCTGTCGTAGCGCATCAGCCGTGCATGGCCATCGTTGTCGATCACGCGGGCATGCAGCCCTTGGCCTTCGTCCAGCAAGGGCAGGATGAAGGCCGGCGATTCCAGCAGACGGCATTGCTGGCGCAGCGCTTCGATGGCGCGGCCAAAGCGTTGTTGCCAGTCGGGCGCCAGCGCCTTGGCGCGATGGGCGTGGATGCGCACGGCGGATTGCTCCCAGGCATGGGCGTCGCCCGCCCGCAAGGGCTGCAAGGCGCCTTCGTGCCAGCGCGCCAGATACACGGTCAGGGTTTCGTCGCCCAGCCGGGTGGGCACCTGATCGTCCTCGTACCAGCGCGCGCTGCTGTCCATGCAGTAGCCCTTGGTCAGATCCAAGGCATTGAAGCGGGCCTGGCTGTGCATGGCCAGATCCTTGCCGATCTGATCGCTGGAGGCTTTGCGCAGCGCCTCGGGGATGGCTTCGTCGGCGGCGCCATAGACCGCCTCCACCAGACTGCGCACGGCACTGGCCTGCCCCAACTCGCCCGGCGTGGTGATGCCGCCAGCCGCCTGCAGGGCGCGTGCGCCCAGCCACAGCTTGCCGCTGTCGGGATACACATGCCGTGCCTTGGGGAACAGTGCGGCATACCAGTCGGTGCTTGGCGCGTCCACCGGCTCGGGGCTGAGCAGATGCAACACCGGCGGCGGGCGTTGCTCAATGCCATCGGCGGCAAGGTCGCCGTTGGCCTGCCGAGCGTGGCGCTGCAAGCGCCCGGCGCGCTGGATGAGCAAATCGATCGGTGCCAGATCGCTGACCATCACATCCACGTCGAAATCCAGGCTTTGCTCGAGGACTTGCGTGCCGATCAGCACCCGTCCGCAGCGCTGGGCAGCGCCCGATGCCTTGCCAAAGCGCGCCAGCACATCGACCTCGATATCGAGCCGGTCGCCCATGGCATAGCGGCTGTGGAACAGATGCAGTTTTTCCGCAGGCAGTTGCGCGCCCAGTTGCTGAAAGGCACGGCGGGCATCGTCCACGGTGTTGCGAATCCAGGCCACGCAGTGCCCGGCGCGCGCCTGCTCGACGATCAAGGCCAGCACGGCTTCTTCGCTGTGGTGCAGCCGCACCTGCACATGGCGGCGCAGTTGCGGCCGGGTGGCGCAGGCCTGCACATGCAGCGCGCGTCCGGCCTGGATGGCCAGCGGATAGCGCAGATCGGATACGGGCGACGGCGGCGGCAGATCCAGCCCCCGGTGCCATGCCGCCAGCAAGGCATCGCGCGTGCCCAGCGGCAAGGTGGCCGACAGCAAAATGGCGCTGCCACCCTGACTGGCATGGGCGCTCAGCAGGGTTTGCAGCAGCGCCATCATGTAGGGGTCGTAGGCGTGTACTTCGTCGATCAGCAGCACCTTGCCGCACAGCCCCAGAAGGCGCAGCGACTGGTGCCTTGCCGGCAGCACCGCCAACAAGGCCTGATCCAGCGTACCCACACCCACTTCGGCCAGCAGCGCCTTTTTGCGGTGGTCGGCCAGCCAGGCATTGCATTGCAGGCTGGCGCTGCGCTCATCCGGCGCATAGCGGCCATCCTCGGCCTGCTCGCGCGGCTGCAGCACGCTGTGGCGAAAATCCGCCAGCAACTGCCGCGCACCATGTGCCAGCACCAGCGAAGGTGCAGCCTCGTCCGCATACAGGCGCCGGTATACCTGCCCCACGCGCTGGTACATCTGGTTGGCCGTCGCCATGCTGGGCAGGGCGAAGTACAGGCCATCGGCCTGACCGGCCTGCATCAGGCGCTGCGCCAATATCAGCGCGGCCTCGGTCTTGCCCGCGCCGGTTACATCTTCCAGCACGAACAACTGCGGCCCGTGCTGCAACGGTACGCAGGCGGCATAGTCTTGCAGCGGCGTGGGCGTGTGCAGGTAGTCAAACAGCCGCTGCGGCTGCGACCAGTGGCGCACGGCGGCTCCGGCCAATCTCGCTTCTGTCACGGCACGGGCTGCCTGCATTTGTGCCATGCCCCAGTAATCGGCCAAGGCCAGCGGCGCGCTGCGATACGGGAAGTGATCCTGGTTGGAGCCCAGCCAGTCGGCCAGCACCGCCAGCCCGGCCAAGCGCCAGGCGTGCTGGCGCAAGATGGCCAGCGCGCCCGTGGCAGGCCTGGGCAGCGCCTTGTCGGCGCCGAGAAAAAGCGGCGTGATCGCGTCGATAAACGCCAGTGCAGCGCGCCGGTCGCTGGGGAAAAAGTCATCGCCGGTATCGGCCTGCAAGAGGCCGCCGCCTGCGGTTTCCAGCGGCGGCTGGCCGTGATGACCACTGACACAGCGCATCCACACCGCCCAGAAGTCCTGGTCGACCGGCGCCAGCCCGACAGGTAAACGCGAAGCTTCAGCCAACTCACGCCACAGCCACCAGCCCAGCGTGTCATGCCGCCGCCGGTATGGCGGGGCATCCTCGCAGTCCACCAGATCCGGTGAAAGATCGGGCTTCAGTCCCTGGAAGGCACGCGCAAACTTGCCCAGATCATGCTGCGCCAGAAACCAGAGGAACACCGATTCGGCCTGCTGCCGCGACCAGCCCAATTCATCAGCCAAAGATTGCAGTGAAAAATGCGGCAAGGCCAGCAGGTGCTGGCCGCAAGCGGCCGCATCCAGCGCATGGAAGGGCAGCAAGTGATACGCCGCATCGCCACCCGGCCTGGGCATGGCCTTGCCCCAATAGGCAAAGTATTGCTCTTTCAGCATGTGCATCCATTCAAAAAAACAAGGCAGGCATTGCCACTGTGCAATGCCTGCCTTTGCCTTTCAAGAATCTCTGAAATCCCTCAGCGCCTGTTCACGATCTCGGCGCCAGCGCGTGTGAGCAAGAGATCGTGAATCAGAGGCCCTGGCGTGCGAAGTCCTCACGCCAGCGCCGCGTTCTTGGCGCGCTTGCGCTCGTGTTCCTTGAGGAAGCGCTTGCGCAGGCGGATGGAGGTGGGGGTGATTTCCACCAGTTCGTCGTCGTCGATGAATTCCACTGCGTATTCCAGCGTCAGCTCGATGGGCGGGGTGATCTTGATGGCGTCTTCCTTGCCGCTGACGCGGAAGTTGGTCAGCTGCTTGGTGCGCGTGGCGTTGACCACCAGGTCGTTGTCGCGGCTGTGGATGCCCACGATCATGCCCTCGTAGACCGGGTCGCCCGCCTTGACGAACATGCGGCCACGATCATCGAGCTTGCCCAGCGCGTAGGTAATGATTTCGCCGTCGTCCATGCTGATGAGCACGCCGTTTTTGCGCCCGCCGATCTCGCCGGCGTAGGGCTCGTAGCCGTCGAAGATGTTGGAGATCAGGCCGCTGCCGCGCGTGAGGTTGAGGAATTCGTTGGCAAAGCCGATCAGTCCGCGCGCGGGGATGCGGTATTCCAGACGCACGCGGCCGCGCCCGTCGGGCTCCATATTCACCAGCTCGCCCTTGCGCTCGCCCAGCGCCTGCATGACGCCGCCCTGGTGGCCCTCCTCGATGTCGGCGGTGACCAGCTCGTAAGGCTCGCATTTCTGCCCGTCGATGTCGCGGAACACCACGCGCGGCTTGGAGACGGCCAGCTCATAGCCTTCGCGGCGCATTTCTTCGAGCAGGATGGTCAGGTGCAGCTCGCCGCGGCCGGAGACTTCGAACACGCCGTCCTCGCCCGTTTCCTTCACGCGCAGCGCGACGTTGGAGCGCAGCTCCTTTTGCAACCGGTCCCAGATCTGGCGGCTGGTGACGTACTTGCCCTCGCGCCCGGCCAGCGGGCTGGTGTTGACGCAGAAGTTCATGGTCAGCGTGGGCTCGTCGATCTTGAGCATGGGCAGCGGCTGGGGCTTGGCGATGTCGGTAATCGTCTCGCCGATGCCGATGTTCTCGATGCCGTTGACCAGCACGATCTCGCTGGGGCCGGCCTCGCTGGCCTGCACGCGGTCCAACCCCTGGAAGGTCAGCACCTGATTGACGCGGCCTTTGTAGGTTTCGCCATCGGGGCCGCGGGCCACCAGCACGTCCTGGCCGGGCTTGAGCGTGCCCTGGGTGATGCGGCCCACGCCGATGCGACCCACGAAGGTGGAGTAATCCAGCGCGGAGATTTGCAGTTGCAGCGGCGCGCTGGCATCGCCCTGCACGGAGGGCACGTGCTTGAGGATGGTGTCGAACAGCGGCGCCATGTTCTCGCCCCATTTTTCACCCGGCTCGCCCTCCTCCAGGCTGGCCCAGCCGTTGATGCCGCTGGCGTACACCACGGGGAAGTCCAGCTGCTCGTCGGTGGCGCCCAGCTTGTCGAACAAATCGAACGCGGCGTTGATGACCTTGTCCGGGTTAGCGCCGGGCTTGTCCACCTTGTTGACCACGACGATGGGTTTGAGCCCCAGGGCCAGCGCCTTTTTCGTCACGAAGCGCGTTTGCGGCATGGGGCCTTCCTGCGCATCGATCAGCAGCACCACGCCATCGACCATGGACAGCGCGCGCTCGACCTCGCCGCCAAAGTCCGCGTGGCCGGGCGTGTCCAGGATGTTGATGTGCGTGCCCTGCCAGTTCACGGCGCAGTTCTTGGCCAGGATGGTGATGCCACGCTCGCGCTCGATGGCGTGGCTGTCCATCACCGTGTCCACGACTTTTTCATGGTCGGCGAAGGTGCCCGACTGGCGCAAAAGCTGGTCCACCATGGTGGTTTTGCCATGGTCCACGTGGGCGATGATGGCGATGTTGCGGATTTCTTTGGTCATAAAAAGTGTGACGAATCGGTGTTGAAAATGGATCGCAGGCGCGGCTTTTGGAAAAGCTTTTCAGGGCACGCCCAGCAAGGATTGGTACAGGGCCAAATCGGCCGGGCCGAAGCAGCAAAACAGCACTTCATCCGACCACCATGGGTGCGGCCAGCTCGGGAGGATGGCTGTATGCGCTTGCGCGAAACTGGCTTGCAGTGGGCTCATGCTCCCGCCTCCGGCGTTTCGCCATGTTGTTGTGCCCGTTTGAACAGTGGCTCCAACGCATCCAGCTTCTGGCGTATTTCCTGTTCCGCCGTGGGCGTCAGTTCCGCGTGAGGAATCAGGCGATGCAGCTCCCCCTTGGTCAGCAGCATCGCCACCCCCGTCTTCTGGGCCAGTCGACGAAAAAAGGCCTCGGCCACAGCGCTGAGTTTGCGTCGCTCGGTGCGCGCCTCCCAGATCAGGCGCGCGGCATCCGCTGGCGAGGCAGCCCAGGTTTCGTAATCGGCCTGGCTGCCAGCGAAAACGTCCTCGCGCAGGGTCTGGGCCAGCGCTTCCTCGACCGCCTCCCTGCCTTGCTGGCTGAACAGGTCATCGGCAGGATATTGCGCCAAGGCGTAGCTGCGCAGCAAATCAGGGGTGATGAAGTAGTTTTCTGGTTCGTAGCGCTGCCAGTAAAGGGTTTTGAGCGCGCCATCGTCACGGTCTTGCCTATCTTGCCCGTCGTTGTCCAGGATCGCCAGCCCTTGCAGATCGGGCAGCAAATTTCGCAGCCCATTGAAATGCTCGCGCGGGGTCACACCAAAACCGCCCTCGACTCGCTCCAGTTCGGCCTGCGTGTTCTGCTGCGGGTAGTTGTTCTGGACATAGAAGCTGTTGATGCGCTCGTCCCAAATCCCTGCCACCGGATGCGCCAATTTCTCGGCGAAGCCGCGCAGCATATCCACATCCGTGCTGCCTTCCACGTACAACACGTAGCCGCGCGTGCGCGCCTTCACGTAGTGCTCGGCGCCGAAGTGCTTGAGGCTGTTGCGGATGTCCTGCTTCCTGGCCAGATCGTCCGCCCGGCCCTCCAGCAGCAGCGTCAGATTGGTGTCCAACGCCTCGTCCAAAATCACTTCGGAATGCGTCACCATGACCACCTGCGAGCCGTTCTCGCTGGCAATATCGCGCAGCAGCACATACACCTGCTTCTGGCGCAGGATCTCCAGGTGGGCATCGGGCTCATCCACCAGCAGCACGCTGCGCTTGTGCGAGTACAGGTAGGCAAACACCAGCAGCATCTGCAACATGCCGCGCCCGGCCGAGGAGATGTCCAGCGGCTCCTTCACGCCGGGTTGCCGGTAATGCAGCGTGATGCTGCCGCGCGCGGTTTCCTCCGGCTGCCCCAGACGGATGTTGAACAGGCGCTGCATCAAAGCCACGATGCGCCCCCAGTCACGCTCCGATGCTTTCGCCACGACCAGGCACAAATTGCGCAGCACGTCGGCGGTTCGCCCTTGCCCGAGCAGTACATCGACCCGCCCTGGTTGCAGGATGGGCTCCTCGGTATCCAGCCCTGACATCGGGTAAAGGAGCTCCACCCGTATACCCGCTGCGTAGTCAATCAAATCCAGATCCGCCATGACCGCCTCATCGGGCGCACAGTAGACCAGCTCATCGCCCCGGCTGCGAAAACGCATGGGAAGCTCTCGCACCTGCCCTTCATACGCCACGCCGACCGTCAAAGTCATGAGGATGTCTTCATTGGCCTTGCGCACCTGGGTGTTGTGCCAGAAAAAACGCGTGCGCGTCACCGGCACCGCCACGATGCTCAGGCGGTTCAGCGAGGTGGCAGTGCGCTCCTTGGCCGCGGAATCTTTGCGCGCTTCGTACCAGGTACGCACCGCCTGTGACCACAGTGCCAGCGCCTGAATGGCACTGGTTTTGCCGCAGTTGTTCGGGCCTATCAGCACAGCTGGGTGATCCAGCTCAATGCGCTGACTGTCCCCGAAACGCTTGAAGTTCTCGATCTTGATGTAGTGCAACAAACGCATGGTCAGGCACTCCTTTGGGGCAACGGGACAAGTGTCTGCGCAATCTCTAGTGGGCTGAGCAAACGCATCGGAATCAACTCCCCCGCCTTGACTTGCGCTGCGCCCAGCAGGGCGCGGGGCTGGTCGCCGAATACGGCCACCTGCGGCGCGTCGGGCCAGGGGCCGCGGCGGCGCATGCCGCTCAAGAACCGGCCGGCGTCGTCATGGCCCAGGGTGATGCGCGGCCAGCCGTGCAGCAGGGTCTCAACGGGGTGCAGGGCTTGCAGGCGCTGGTCTTCGGGCAGGGCTTCGAGCTGCTCCAGCGTGATGGCATCCTGCACGTGCAGGCCGCCGGTTTCCACGCGGCGCAGCATGGTGAGGTGGCCGCCGCAGCCCAGGGCGTTGCCGATGTCTTCGCCCAGGGTGCGGATGTAGGTGCCCTTGCTGCACTGCACGCGCAGGTGCAGGTAGGGGTACGGGTGAGCGCCCTCGCCCGCCAGGGCGAAATCCAGCAGCTCCAGCTCGTGGATGGTGACTGCGCGCGCCTCGCGCTCCACGCTTTGACCTTCGCGGGCGTATTCGTACAGCGCCTTGCCGTCTTTTTTCAGCGCGCTGTGCATGGGCGGCACCTGGCGAATGGGGCCGGTGAAGTCGTCCAGCGTTTGCACCACCTGCCCTGGCGTGCAGCGCACGGGGCGTTGCTGCACCACTTCGCCTTCGGCGTCGGCGGTGCGGGTGTTCACGCCCAGGCGCACGATGGTTTCGTAGGTTTTGTCGGCGCCCAGCTGTTGCTGGCTGAACTTGGTGGCCGCGCCAAAGCACAGCGGCAGCACGCCGCTGGCCAGCGGATCGAGCGTGCCGGTGTGGCCGGCTTTTTCGGCGCGCAGCAACCATTTGGCTTTTTGCAAAGCCTGGTTGCTGGACAGGCCCAGGGGCTTATCGAGCAGCAACACCCCGTGTACAGGGCGGCGCTGCACCCTGGCACGGGATGGCGGCGCGGTCATTCGATGGGGTCTTCCTTGCCGCGCGATTCGACCGCCTTGGCGATCAAGGCGTTCATGTCGGCCGCGCGCTCGGGCGTGCGGTCGAAGATGAAGTGCAGCGTGGGCACGGTGTGGATGTGCAGGCGCTTGAACAGGCCATTGCGCAAAAAGCCCGCCGCCTGGTTGAGGGCGGCCACGGACTCCTCCGGGTCGCCCACCAACAGGCTGACGTAGACCTTGGCATGGGCATAGTCGGGCGTGACTTCCACGCTTTGGATGGTGACCATGCCCACGCGCGGGTCCTTGAGCTCGCGCGCGATCAGCTCGGCCAGATCGCGCTGGATCTGGTCGGCCACGCGGTAGCCGCGGTTGGGTCGGGAGGCTTGTTTGCGCATGGTGTCCTGATGGAAGGTTCGCTGTTTTCCGTTTTCTGAAAGGGCAATCTGAAATGGCGGCGGCTCAAGGATGGACGGTGTGGCCCTGCCCGCGCAGCGCCTGCACGGCGGCGGGGTAATCGGCCTGCTGCACCAGCAGGTGGTCGCCATCGAAGGTGGAGAGCACAAACACCCCCAAGCCCGCCGCCGCAATGGCGCTGCTGAGGGCGGCCACGATGCCGGTTTCGTCAAAGGCAACCGGGCCTGCCAGCTTCAGGCAGGCCCAATCGGCGGAGACGGGCGTGCCCGCCGGGGCTTGCGCGGCCAGCTCTTGCGGGCAGACGATGGAGAGCTCCTCGTCCGTTTTCGTCACGGAGAAAAAAGCCCCAGCCGTGGCCCAGGCGGGAATGGCCGCATCGGGCGCCAGGCGGCAGATGGCAAACCGCCCGGGCAAGGTGTGCAAGCTCAGGGCGCGCGGGGATGGCATGGTTGGACACATCACGACTGCAAAAGCGTTTTACTAATCAAAGGAAAAGTCACTTCAACAATAACTTGCCGAAACAAGGCTGTTTTGTTTCCTTTTGATTTGGAAAATTTCCATGCCAAAACACCTCTGCCTGCCCTGCGCGCTTACAGCGTGCGCGCAATCTCCTTGATGTCGAAGAATTCGAGCTGGTCGCCTTCCTTGATGTCGTTGTAGTTGCGCAGCTTGATGCCGCACTCGAAGCCCTCGCGCACTTCCTTGACGTCTTCCTTGATGCGGCGCAGCGATTCGATTTCGCCGGTGTAAACCACCACGTTGTCGCGCAGCAGGCGGAAGTGCGAGCTGCGGGTGACGAAGCCGCTGGTGATGTAGGAGCCGGCCACGGTGCCGATCTTGGAGGCCACGAACACGGTGCGGATCTCGGCCGTGCCGGTGACTTCCTCGCGCTGCTCGGGCGCGAGCATGCCGCTCATGGCCGCCTTCAACTCGTCCACGGCGTCGTAAATGATGTTGTAGTAGCGGATGTCCACATCGTTGGTCTCGGCCAGCTTGCGCGCGCCCGCGTCGGCGCGCACGTTGAAGCCGATGACGATGCCGCCCGAGGCGATGGCCAGGTTCACATCGCTCTCGCTGATGCCGCCCACGCCGGAGTACACCACCTGCACCTTGACCTCGTCGGTGCTGAGCTTGAGCAGCGACTGCGACAGCGCCTCCTGCGAGCCTTGCACGTCGGCCTTGATGAGGATGGGCAGGGTCTTGACCTCGCCGGCGGTCATGTCGGCAAACATGTTCTCCAGCTTGGCCGCCTGCTGCTTGGCCAGCTTGGTGTTGCGGAACTTGCCGGCGCGGTAGGTGGCGATTTCACGCGCACGGCGCTCGTCGCTCATGACCATGAAGTCGTCGCCGGCCAGCGGCACTTCGGTCAGGCCCTGGATTTCCACCGGGATCGAGGGGCCAGCGCTTTGCACGCGCGCGCCGCCTTCGTCCAGCATGGCGCGCACGCGGCCATAGGTCTGGCCGGCCAGCACCACGTCGCCCACCTTGAGCGTGCCCGACTGCACCAGCACCGTGGCCACGGGGCCGCGGCCCTTGTCGAGCTGGGCCTCGATCACCAGGCCCTTGGCCATGGCCTCGACCGGAGCCTTGAGCTCCAGCACCTCAGCCTGCAAGAGCACGTTCTCCAGCAGCTCGTCGATGCCCATGCCCGTCTTGGAGGACACGGCAATAAAGGGCGAGTCGCCGCCATACTCCTCGGGCACGACCTCCTCGGCCACGAGTTCGTTCTTGACCTTCTCGGGGTTGGCCTCGGGCTTGTCGGCCTTGGTGATGGCCACGACGATGGGCACCTTGGCAGCGCGGGCGTGCTTGATGGCCTCCTTGGTCTGGGGCATCACACCGTCGTCAGCGGCCACGACCAAGATGACGATATCGGTGGCCTGCGCGCCACGGGCGCGCATGGCGGTAAACGCTTCGTGGCCCGGCGTATCCAGGAAGGAAACGATGCCGCGCGGCGTCTCGACGTGGTAGGCGCCGATGTGCTGCGTGATGCCACCCGCCTCGCCAGAGGCAACCTTGGTGCGGCGGATGTAGTCCAGCAGCGAGGTCTTGCCGTGGTCCACGTGGCCCATGACGGTGACCACGGGCGCGCGCGGGTGCAACTCGGCCTGGTATTGGCTGGCCTCGTCTTCGGTGAAGGCCTCGGGGTCATCGAGCTGGGCCTGCACGGCGCGGTGGCCCATTTCCTCGACCACGATCATGGCCGTATCCTGATCCAGCGGCTGGTTGATGGTGACCATCTGGCCCATCTTCATCAGCGCCTTGATGACCTCGGAGGCCTTGATGGCCATCTTGTGCGCCAGCTCGGCCACGGTGATGGTCTCGGGCACGTGCACGTCCAGCACGCGGAATTCCTGCTGCACCGGCTCGGCGCGGCGATCGCGCGCATCGCGGCTGTCGCGCTTGCCTTTGGCGGACTTACCGCCAGCCTTCCAGCCGCTGGCGCCGCCGCGGCCCACGCCCCCGGTGGCATCACCTCGGGTCTTGATTTCCTTGCGGCGACCGTCTTCAGAAGCCCAGTTGGAGGACAGATCCGAGGACTTGATTTCCTTGACCTTGCGGCCCGTGCCTGCGGCGCCCGTGCCAGTGGTTTTCTTCTTGTCGCCGGTGTCTGGCTTGGTCAGCGTGCCTTTTTTCGCCTCGGCCCCAGGGGCTGCGGCTTCCTCGGGCTTCTTGGCCACCAGCACCTTGCGCGGCGCAGACATCATGGCGCGGATGGCCTCAGCCTCGGCCTGTGCCTTGCGGCGACGCTCTTCCAGATCCTTGGCGCGGCGCGCCTCTTCAGCGGCGCGTTGCTGCGATTCTTCCTCGGCCTTGCGGCGCTGCTCCTGCTGCTCCTTGGCGCGCTGCTCGGCTTCGAGCTTTTGCTCCTGCAGGGCCTGCTCCTTCTCGGCAGCGGCGCGGGCTTTCTTCTCGGACTCCTGGCGGGCGTAAGCCGCAGCACGCTCTTCGGCTTCGCGCTCCTTGCGCTCGCGCTCTTCACGGGCGGCGCGCTCGCGCGCCAGGGCCTGCTCTTCCTCACGCAGCTGCTCGGCCTCGCGGCGCGCCTGTTCCTCGCGGCGCAGCAGCTCGGGATCGGGCTGCGCAGGCGCGGCCGCCCGCGCATCGGCCACAGGCTTAGCCGCAGTGGCTGTCGTTGTGGCAGCGGGCGCAGCCGGTGCTTCGGCCACTTCGTCGCGCTTGACAAACGTGCGCTTCTTGCGCGTGACCACATTGATGGTGCGCGCCTTGCCGGTGGCATCCGATTGCTTGATGGCGCTGGTTGAGCGCTTGGTCAGCGTGATTTTCTTGCGTTCGCCCTCGGCATGGCCGGTGACGCTTTGCAGATGCGCCAGGTACTGCTGCTTGTCGCTCTCGCTGATGGGGTCATCCACCGAGGATTTCTGTACGCCAGCCTCCTTGAGGTGCTGCAGCACGGCTTCGGGGGTCTGCTTGATTTCAGCGGCGAATTCGGTAACGGTGTTGGTCGACATAAAACTGCTTTTGTCCTCCGTGCTCTTCACGCCTGCTGGGCTTGGTCATCGTCGTTGTTGAACCAATGGGCACGCGCCTGCATGATCAATGCTGTGGCGGCCTCGGGCTCCAGACCGCTGATTTCCACCAGCTCATCGGTGGCCAGGTCGGCCAGATCGTCGCGGTTGAGGATCTGGTTCTCGGCCAGCTTGGCCAGCAACTCGCTGTCCAGGCCTGGCAGTTCGCGCAGATCCTGCGCCACCTGCGAGACGCTTTGCTCACGCGCGATTTCCTGCGTCAGCAGCGCATCCTTGGCGCGCGCGCGCAGCTCGTTGACCGTGTCCTCGTCGAAGTCTTCAATCTCCAGCATTTCCTGCAGCGGCACGTAAGCCACTTCTTCCAGCGTGGTGAAGCCTTCGGCAATCAGTGTGTCGGCGATGTCCTGGTCCACGTCGAGCTTGCTCATGAACAGCGCTCGGATCTGGCTGTCCTCGTTGGCCTGTTTCTCGGCCGACTCGTTCGGATCCATGATGTTGATCTTCCAGCCCGTCAGGTCCGAGGCCAGGCGCACGTTCTGCCCGCCACGGCCGATGGCGTTGGCCAGGTTTTCCTCGTCCACCACCACGTCCATGGCGTGGGTTTCCTCGTCCACGTAGATGGACTGCACCTGCGCGGGCGAGAGCGCGCCGATGACGAATTCGGCCGGATCCTCGGACCAGAGCACCACGTCGATCTTCTCGCCGGCCAGCTCATTGGTCACGGCATTGACGCGGCTGGCGCGCATGCCCACCGTGGTGCCGATGGGATCGACGCGCGGATGGTCGTGCGAGACCACGGCGATCTTGGCGCGCGAGCCCGCATCGCGCGCGCAGGACTTGATCTCCACCACGCCCTGGCCGATCTCGGGCACCTCGTTGCGAAACAGCTCGACCATGAACTCGGGCGCCGAGCGCGAGAGCTGGATGGCCGGGCCGCGCAGCTCAGGGTTGACCTCCATGATCATGGCGCGCACGCGGTCGCCGCTGCGCAGGTTCTCCTTGGGGATCATCTGCGAGCGGCGCAGCCGCGCCTCGATGCGGCCGCTCTCAACGATGGCGTCGCCGCTCTTGTCGATGCGCTTGATCGTGCCAGAGAAAATCTTCTGCCCGTGCGAGAGGAACTCGTTGAGCAGCATCTCGCGCTCGGCCTCACGGATTTTCTGCAGGATGACCTGCTTGGCCGCCATGGCGCCGATGCGCCCGATGGGGATGGACTCGATCTGCTCCTCGATATAGTCGCCCACTTGCAGCTGCGGGTCGCGCTCTTGCGCATCCATCAACAGCTCCTCGGCCTCCGGGTTCTGCAGGCCGGCCTCGTCGGGCACGACCAGCCAGCGACGCATGGTTTCGTAGTCGCCGCTGTCGCGGTCGATGGCCACGCGGATCTCCACCTCATCCTTGTAGAGCTTCTTGGTGGCCTGCGCCAGCGCCAGCTCGATGGCGCCAAACACCACGTCGCGCTCGACGTTCTTCTCCAGCGAGATCGCATCGACCAGCATCAACAATTCGCGATTCATAAAAACTCCCGCAAGCGCTCGGCCCGCTTCATCAACCCCTGTTGTTCTCTCAATCCCTAAAGCCGCAGCCTTGCAGACTGCAGCCATTGCCTGCGCGGCAGCAACCACGCACTGTGCGCATCAACTCGTCAACGCCCCCGGGCGCCTGGCCCCTTGAAGCTCACAATGGGCGCCAGCCGCACCTCCTTGACCTCATCGAGCGTGAAGCCCAGCGCCTGCGCCGGCGGCGGCACATATTTCTTGCTGACCTTCTGGCCCGGCTTGCGCTCGGGCTCATCGGTCCAGACCACCTGCCACTGGCCAGGCTCCTGGCCGGCCTGCAACTGGCCGCGAAAACGCTTGCGATTGGCGCTGACCTGGCCCTGCGCCGCCGCGCCAATGGGCTGCTTGAGCACCACATCCACCACCTCGCCAGAAAAGCGGCGCAAGTCCTGCTCATGGCGCAGCAGGCGGTCGATGCCGGGCGAGGAGACCTCCAGCCGGGCATAGTCCACACCCTCGACCTCCAGCGCGAACTGCAGCTGGCGCGTCACCACCTCGCAGTCCTCGACCGTGATGGCCGCTGGCGCGCCCTGCCCGAGCGCATCAGAAGCATCGGGCGCATCAGGCTCCGCCTGGGCTGGCTCCTGCCAGGGCACATCAATGGTCACGCGCAGCAAGCCGCCGGCGGAGCGTTCCACCTCCACCAAATCAAATCCCAGACCGGCAACGGTCTGCTCCACCACTTGCTGCAATGCCAAGCCCTGCCCCTTTCATTGGCCCTGCGCGCGGTAGCCCGCGCGCAGCCGCCCGTCTCCAAAAAAACAAAAACCCGCAGGCGGCGAAACCCCGGGTCGTGCATGCCTTCCTCACCACATCGAAGAAGGCGCCAAAACCAGCCACACCGTCGGCCGCACAGGCCCTGCCTGCAGCGCGACACTCCGCCAGCGCATCCCGCAAGGCCGGGCCTGCTTGCCTGGCCCAGGGCCGGCAACAAACCACGCGCAGCTTGCAAGCCCCAAAAAGAGGCCCAGAAGCCAGAACGCAGAAACAAAAAAGGGCGGTCTTGATGTCCGCCCAATCCAACGCAAGCCTCTGATCGAATGCAAAACGGCGCAGATTATAGCCGCACTCGGCGCGCCAGGAAAGCTCATGGGCGCCCGTCAGCCGCTGGGCCGTCGCGAGCACGCCCAATGAGGCGCCGACCGACGCCTCAACGGCCTCAACCGCCGTGCGGCATCAGCGCATCTCCAGCCCGTTACGCCCTTGCCCAATGCTGTCCACACTCAAGCCCATCGTGTCCAAGGCCGCTTTGGCCTCACTCACGAGGGCCTCCATGGCCTGATGGTTGTTGTGTTGCTGCGCCTCCATATACATGGCCACTTGCAAGCTGCCCATCCAGTACAGCACCTCCGCCATTTCCTGCTTTTCGGCATGACTGGCTTCGGCCACCTCCCCTTTGCTCATGGCCGCTTGCAATTGCCGCACCAAACCATGGCCTTTGATTTTTGAGAAATCCGTCTGCTGGGCAATTCCGTAATTGACGAGCACCCAATACGCCATCGCCACGGCCACACTATCGGGGTGGTAACCATCGGATTTGAGCGCTTGCCGCACTTGCCCGATCAAGTTGGCATTGGCCAATTGGCTCAGGGCTTTTTCAGCCTGGGGCGTGAGCTGATTTTTCGATTGCAGCTTTTTGCGCAGGGTTTGCACCATTTGATCGCTGATCTTCTGGCTCAGGCGGCTCGAGTGGGTGTAGCGGTCTGCATCCGTCGCCTTTTGCTTGCCGCCTGTACTGCTTTTTGACTTGGCTTTGTCGTAGGTCTTGCGATATTTTTTCTGTTGATTTCTCAACATATCACGCCTCACCGAGTCGTCAATATGCCAAGTATAGAAATAATTGTCTGCCATATACCCATAATCAAACGCCTTGACAGCCGGCATGGGCAGCGCAACAAGAAAAATCAGAGCCATCAGCGGCTGGAAAAATGAAATTTTTTTGCCTAAATTCATCACTCACTCCTTTCAAGAATATTTGCGCCTCGCCCCTTTGCATTCCTGGTGTGCATCAAATCATTCTTGGGGGGATTTTCGTTGGGATTTTTGGGGCCATCGGCTGCTGATATTTTAGAGAACAAATAGCAAAAAATAAGCCGCCCGAAGGCGGCTATCTTAGAGGGATTTCGATTTTTCGGAAATTGACTGCAATGGATGGTGCCCGGAGCGGGAATCGAACCCGCACGCCCGAAAGCTCCGGATTTTAAGTCCGGTATGTCTACCAATTCCATCATCCGGGCTTACTGCCGTTGACTCGGCTGCAGCGCAAGGCAAAAGCCTGCGCCGCTGGGCGCGCGATTCTACTGCAGGGCGGGCGGCGCACTGGCCTGCGGCATCCCAGCCTCAAGGCCTGCCGCCATAGACCCGCGCAATCGTTTCGGCCACGCACACGGGCTTGTCCTGGCCCTGGCGCTCGATTTCCACATGCCAGCCAATCTGCAGGCCCTGCTGCTCCAGCGGCTGTGCCTCCAGCAGCGTGATGCGCGCGCGCAGCTGGCTGCCCACCGGCACCGGCGAGGTAAAGCGTACCTTGTTCAGGCCGTAGTTCACGCCCATGACCACGCCCTCAATGCGCACGGCCTGGCTCATCATCTTGGGCAAAAGCGACAGGGTCAGGAAGCCGTGCGCGATGGTCGTGCCAAACGGCCCCTTGGCGGCGCGCTCGGCATCGACGTGGATCCACTGGTGGTCGCCCGTGGCCTGGGCAAACAGATTGACCTGCTCCTGCGTGATGGTCTGCCAATCGCTCACTGCCACCTGCTGGCCTTTGCACGCCGCCAGCTCTGCGTAACTGGAAAAGACTCTCATGTCGCGCACCATAGCGCAGGCCGCAGCCCCGGCCGGCCTGCCGCTGTCCATGCCGTGACAGCGCCGAGGTTCTGCACTGACTTTTAAAATCGACGCCGGCGCGCGCTTCAGGTGCATGCAGGTCTTCACTGGCATCGTCCATGGCGACCGCATGACCATGGGGCACCCCCATGGATGCAGACACACTTGGAAATCGCAGCGGCTGTGCCCCACATACCCAAGGGTATGCACCGCACAGCCAGGACACGACGGGCTGAAGCCGCGCGCCCCCTCTTGCATTTCACAGCCATCACGCACTGCTTCAGGCAATTGCACCGCCACACCCCATGGGCCTGAATCCGCATGACGACCTTGCCCTGCGCGCCTTTGCTCAGCATCTGGCGCGGGCGCTGCTTGCGGGCCCATGGACGCCCATGGCCATGCGGGCACGTTTGCGGCAGGCGCTGGGCCTGGCGCGGGGCGGCGCCTCGCCCGATTGGCTGCGCCAGCTGGTACGCCAGTTGCATGCCCAGCCCCCATTCGCCCTGCCGGCGCAGCCGCGTCGTCGCAAGGCTGCAGGTGCAGCGACTGGCCCAGTGCCTGGCAGCGCCCATCTGCAGGCCGTGGCCGATGCAGTGGCCCAGTGCCCGGCATTGCGGCAAGCCTGGAGCACTGCACCCGCACATGCGCCATGGCGTATCAAGGGCTTTTTCCTACCCCCGCCACCGCCCAAGCCGCCGGCCATTGCCAAGCTGCAGCCCTTTGTGCGCGAACTGCCGCCCCTGGCCCAAGTGGGCGACATCGCCGCCTGGCTGGAGCTTGAGCCAGGGCAGCTCGATTGGCTGGCCAACTGCCAGGATCGCCCTGCCCCACACCCCAAGCTGGCGCACTACCGCGCCCACTGGCTGCCCAAAGGGCAAGGCGGCCTGCCAAGGCTGATCGAGGCGCCCAAGGCGCGGCTCAAGCAAATTCAGCAGCGCATTCTGCAAGAGCTGCTCGCCCCCATCCCGCTGCACAACGCTGCCCACGGCGGCGTGCGCGGGCGATCGGCCCTCAGCCACGCGCAGGCCCATGCAGGCATGCCCGTGCTGCTGAAGTTCGACTTGCGAGATTTCTTCCCCAGCATCCGCGCCGCACGCATCCACGCCATCTTTGCCTGCCTGGGCCACACCCCGGCCGTGTGCCGTGTGCTGACGGCCTTGGTGACCACACGCACGGCCCATGGCGTTTTGCGCACGGCACCTTTGACTGCGCCGCCGCAAAGCGCCCCATGCGGCGCAGGCACCGGCCCCAGCCTGGCCGTGCAGCAGGCCCAGTTGCGCCAGCTCTATGGCCAACGCCATCTGCCGCAGGGCGCGCCCAGCTCCACGCTGCTGGCCAACCTGGCCACGGCGCGGCTGGACATGCGCCTGGCCGCCGCTGCGGCAGCGCTGCAGGGGCGCTACACCCGCTACGTGGACGACCTGGCCATTTCCCTGCCGCAATTGCCCCGCGCGCAGCTGCTTCGCATGCAGCGCCTGGTGCGCCGCATCGTCCATGAAGAAGGCTTTGTGCTGAACGAGGCCAAATGCGGGCTGTACACGGCCAGCCAGGCGCATTACCTCACGGGCATTTGCATCAACGCACACCCCAATCTGCCGCGCGCGGCCTACGACCAGCTCAAGGCCATACTGCACCAGTGCGTGCTGCACGGCCCCAGCAGCCAGAACCGCGACGGACACCGCGATTTCCGCGCCCATCTGCAAGGCCGCATTGCCTGGTGCCGCAGCCTCAATCCGGCCCGCGCGGCCAAGCTGCAGCGGCTGTTCGAGCGCATCGACTGGCAGGGTTGAGCCAGCGGCCAGGGGCCGTGCAGCGCCAGCTCCTCACAGCCACAGCGCTGCCAGGTCCGCACCCAGCCCCCATCAAGCCCGCCGCCAGGTCGATTCGCCGCTACCATCGGCGCCCAATCCACCATCGACACTGAATTTGCACATGGAGAGCCTGCCTCGTGATCGAAGCCATTGCCCCCGCTGAGTTTGCCGCCTGGGCGGCGCGTCAGGACTATGCCCAACCGCCGCTGTTGATCGACGTGCGCGAGCCCTGGGAGTGGGCGCTGGCACACTTGCCTGCACAGCCGGGTTGCGAGTTGCTGCATCTGCCGCTGGGCAACCTGCCTTCGGAGCTGGCGCGGCTGGACCCCGACCGCCCCACGGCGCTGATGTGCCACCACGGCATGCGCAGCCTGAATGCGGCGATGTTTTTGCAGGCCAATGGCTTTGAGCGCCTGGGCAATGTGGTCGGCGGCATCGACGCCTGGGCGCAGTTCGACGCGCAGGTGCCGCGCTATTGAAGGGCGCGCGCCAAGGCGCGCGCGAACTTCACAGCACGCGCTGCACGCTCTCGGGCTTGAAGCCGAAGTCGCCCTTCTTGCCTTTTTGCGCGCGCTTGCCCAGGGCGTTGTTCAGGCTGCGGATTTCCAGGGTTTCCTCGCGCGGCTTGCCGCCGCGGCCCAGACCGGCGATGCGCACGCTGCGCGTGTAGGCGGCCGCACCGGCCAGGCTGTCCTTGGGCTCCAGATCGAGCAGCAGCACGCCGCGCCCGCCGTTGGCCAGGGCTTTGACCTCCGTCAAGGCAAAACCCAGGATGCGCCCGGCGGCGGAGACCGCGCAGACGTGGCTGGCTGGCGGCAGCGGCTGCGATTGATTGCCGCCGTCGATGAGTGACGGGGCGCAGGGGCGCTCGCCCTTGCCCACGCTGATGAAGGCCTTGCCCGCCTTGTGGCGCGAAACCATGTGGCCGACCTGCGCGATAAAGCCATAGCCGCCCGAGCTGCTCAAGAGCAGGCGCGCCTGCGGCGGCCCGGCAAAGTAGTGCAGCAAATCGGTGCCTTTTTCCAGCTCGATCAGGGTGGTCAGCGGCTGGCCATCGCCGCGCGCGCCGGGCAGGCTGGCCACCGGCACGGAATAAACGCGGCCATTGCTGCCCAGCGCCAGCATCACGTCCACCGTGCGGCATTCGAAGGTGCCGTACAGGCCATCGCCGGCCTTGAAGTTGAAGCCCTGCGGATCGTGGCCATGGCCGCTGCGCGCGCGCACCCAGCCCTTGTTCGAGACCACGACCGTGACCGGCTCGTCGAGCACCTTGACCTCGGCCACGGCGCGCTTTTCCTCCTGGATCAGCGTGCGGCGCGCATCGGCGAACTCCTTGGCGTCGGCCTCGATCTCGCGCGCCATCAGGCGCTTGAGGCTGCCGGGGTTGGCCAGGATGTCTTCGAGCTTGTCCTGCTCGGCGCGCAACTCCTTGAGCTCTTGCTCGATCTTGATGGCTTCCAGCCGCGCCAGCTGGCGCAGGCGGATTTCCAGGATGTCCTCGGCCTGGCGCTCGCTGAGCGCAAAGCGCGCCATCAGCGCGGCCTTGGGCTCATCGCTGGCGCGGATGATGGCGATCACCTCGTCGATGTTCAGCAGGATCAGCTGCCGCCCTTCGAGGATGTGGATGCGCTCGAGCACCTTGCCCAGGCGGTGCTGGCTGCGGCGCGTGATGGTCTGCTGGCGGAACTCGATCCATTCGAGCAGCACCTGGCGCAGCGATTTCTGCACCGGCCGCCCGTCGATGCCCACCATGGTCAGGTTGATGCTGCACGAGCTCTCCAGGCTGGTGTGCGCCAGCAGCGTGGCCATGAGCTCCTGCGCGTCGATGCGGCTGGACTTGGGCTCGATCACCAGGCGCACCGGCGCATCCTTGTTGGATTCGTCGCGCACGCCATCGAGCACCGCCTGCACCGTGGCCTTGAGCTGGGTCTGCTCCTGTGTGAGGGATTTTTTGCCAGCCTTGACCTTGGGATTCATCAGCTCCTCGATCTCTTCGAGGACCTTGCGCGCGCTGACGCTCGGCGGCAGCTCGGTGACCACCATCTGCCACTGGCCACGCGCCAGCTCTTCCATCACCCAGCGCGCGCGCACCTTGATCGAGCCGCGCCCGCTTTGGTAGGCCGCGGCGATGTCGGCTGCGGCGCTGATGATTTGCCCGCCGCCGGGAAAATCCGGCCCAGGCAGCAGCGCAAACAGCTCCTCATCGGCCAGCTGTGGCGACTTCAGCAGCGCAATGGCTGCATCGGCGACCTCGCGCAGGTTGTGGCTGGGGATCTCGCAGGCCATGCCCACGGCAATGCCGCTGGCGCCGTTGAGCAGCGTGAATGGCAGCCGCGCCGGCAGCTGGCGCGGCTCCTCAAAGGCGCCGTCGTAGTTGGGCACGAACTCCACCGTACCCTGGTCGATCTCCTGCAGCAGCAGGCGCGTGATCTTGGCCAGGCGCGCCTCGGTGTAGCGCATCGCCGCCGCGCCATCCCCATCGCGGCTGCCAAAGTTGCCCTGGCCGTCGATCAGCGGATAGCGCTGCGAGAAGTCCTGCGCCATGCGCACCAGCGCATCGTAGGCGGCGCTGTCGCCATGCGGGTGGTACTTGCCCAGCACATCACCGACCACGCGCGCACTCTTGACCGGCTTGGCCGGCGCATTGCCGCTGTAGCCCAGGCCCATCTGCGCCATGGTGTAGAGGATGCGCCGCTGCACGGGCTTTTGCCCATCGACCACGTCAGGCAGCGCCCGGCCCTTGACGACCGAGAGCGCATATTCCAGATAGGCGCGCTGCGCATAGGCCGCCAGCGATGAACCATCGTCTCCAGCAGCCAGCGCTGCCACTGGCAGCGGCGGCACGGGCGGCTCTCCAGCCTGCGGCGCGTCGCCACGCTCGGGGTCATGAATCAAATCTTGTGGCATGAAACAACAGAAAAAACTTGGCAGCATGCGCCTTCACCGGCCATGCGCCCCCTCAGGATGCCGCGCGATTGTAGGGCCAGCGACTGGGCCGACGCTTGCGCCGCGCAGCGCCGCAACACGTGTTCCCCTGTGCTATAAATTTGCTTATAGCAATTGCTATAAATCCATTCCATCACATCTGTGCCAAGGGCCTGTTCAAGCCAGAGATTTGAACTGCCGGCCCGCACCCCTTACCACCATGGACCTGAAGATCACCCGAGCCGTCAACTGGAACCAGCTTGAAGACCCCATGGACCTGGCCATGTGGAACCGCGTTACCGGCAACTTCTGGTTGCCGGAAAAGGTGCCGCTGTCCAACGATCTGCCGTCCTGGCGCACGCTCACCGAGCAGGAGCAGCGCACCACCATGCACGTCTTCACCGGCCTGACCATGCTCGACACCGTTCAGGCCGCCGTAGGTGCGCCGCGCATGATTGCCGATGCGCAAACCCAGCACGAGGAGGCCGTATTCGCCAACTTCACCTTCATGGAGGCGGTGCATGCGCGCAGCTACAGCTCGATCTTTTCGACCCTGTGCAGCACGCAGGAGATCGACGCCGCCTTCCGCTGGAGCGAGAAGAACCCCTGGCTGCAGGAAAAGGCTGCCATCATCGCGCGCGCCTACCGGGGCGACGACCCGCTCAAGGTCAAGATCCTGTCCGTGTTGATGGAGTCGTATCTGTTCTACAGCGGCTTCTTCTGTCCCTTCTACTGGGCCAGCAAGGCCAAGCTGACCAACACAGCCGACCTGATCCGGCTGATCCTGCGCGACGAGGTCTGCCACGGCTACTACATCGGCTACAAATTCCAGCAGCAGTACCAGCGCCAGCCATTGCCCCGGCAGGAACAGCTGCAGCGTTTCACTTACGACACGCTGCAAACGCTGATGGCCAACGAGTACCGCTACGCGGCCGACCTGTACGACCGCCTGGGCTGGACCGAGGACGTCAAGCACTACATGCACTACAACGCCAACAAGGCGCTGATGAATCTGGGCTTCGAGGCGCTCTACCCCAAGGAGCGCTGCCAGGTGCCCGCCGCCATCCTCGCCGCGCTAGACCCTGGCGCCAACGAGAACCACGATTTTTTCTCCGGCTCAGGCTCGTCTTACGTCATCGGCAAGACCGAGGTGACGGCCGACGAGGACTGGGCGTTTTGACCGGCCCTCAGGCTAGGCCCAGGCGCTGGAACCAACCGCCAGGCATGCGTGCCACGGCCTGGGCCAGCTCCAGCTCCAGCAGCAGCACCTGCAGTTGCGCCGTAGGCAGGCCGGTGCGCGCCTCCAGCTGCTCCAGGCTGACGGGGTCAAAGCCCATGGCTTCAAGCAGCGCCTGCTGCGGCCCCAGAGGCCCCAACGGCTTCGGCGGCGCGGGTGGTGCTGGCGCCGGGGCAGGCTCAGGCCCTTGCTGCGATACAAGCTCATCCAACGTTTCGCCATCCTGGCCTTCGCCACCGTCACCGCGCACCACACCCGGCGCGGCCAGTGCCTGGACGTCGGGCGCAGCAGCGGGGCCGGCCAGCTCCTCCAGCACATCGGCCACGCAGTCCACCAGCTTGGCGCCCTGCTTGATCAGGCCATGGCAGCCGCGCGATTGGGGCGAGTGGATGGAGCCGGGGATGGCCAGCACGTCCCGCCCCTGCTCGGCTGCCAGCCGGGCGGAGATGAGCGAGCCGGATTTCTCCGCCGCCTCGACCACCAGCACGGCCTGACTCAGCCCGGTGATGATGCGGTTGCGGCGCGGGAAGTTGGTGGCCAGCGGCAGCATGCCCAGGGGCTGTTCGCTCAGCAGCAGGCCCTGCTGGGCGATGCGCCGGGCCAGCGCGCGATGCGCCGCCGGATAAATGCGATCGGCGCCCGTGCCCATCACGGCGATGGTGGCCAGCCGCGCCCCAGGCTCGGCATCCTGCTGGGCCAACAGGGCGCCTTCATGGGCTGCGGCATCGATGCCGCGCGCCAGCCCGGAGACGATGCACACGCCCAGCTCCTGCAGCTGCTGGGCAAACTGGCGCGCGTTCTGCGCGCCCTGCGCCGTGGGCTGGCGGCTGCCCACCACCGCCAGCATGGGCCCGCAACGCTGCCACCAAGGCATGGGCGCCTGGGCATCCAGCCAGGCGCGCGGGCCCACGGCATACAGCAACAGCGGCGGGTCGTCGAGCTGGCGCAGCGCCCAGGGATAGCGCGGGTCGTCCAGCGTCCAGACCGCGTGGGCCAGACCCAGATCGGCATCGGCCTGGCTCAGCCATTGCTGCAGCCGCGCCAGCGCCGCCTGCAGCGCGGCCTCATCGGGCTGCAACAGACGCTGCGCCAGCGCCACCGAGCCCAGCACCTGTTGCAACAGCGGCAACGGTTGTTGCAGCACGGCTTGCGGCGTGCCGAACTGGGCCAACAGCCGCGCGGCGCGCAACGGCCCAATGCCCTCGCACAGGCTCAGCTGCAGCCAGGGCAGCAGCCTTGCCCCATCCCATTCATTGCCTTGCTGCATGGCCTGCCCTCCCTTATTCATCGCCCAGCGTGTTCACTCCGGCTGTGGCAACAGTCCACTTTGCGGCTTGCGGGCCACGTCGCGCAAAAACTGCCAGACGGCCTGCACCCGCGCCAGATGGCGGATTTCTGCCGGCATCGACATCCAGAACGTGCGCTGAAACTGCGCCTGCTGCGGCAGCAACTGCACCAGCGCTGGATCCCTGTCGCCGATGAAGGCCGGCAAAATGGCCAGGCCAGCGCCAGCGCGCACCGCCTGGTACTGCGCCAGCACGCTGGTGCTGCGCAGGCCGAAGTGCTGCGGCTGGAAAAAGCTCTCCAGAAACTGCAGCTGCTTGGAAAACAGCAAATCGTCCACGTAGGAGATGAAGGTGTGCTCGGCCAAATCGTCCATGGACGTGATCGGCGCATGCTGCGCCAGGTAATCGCGCGCGCCATACAGCCGCAGCACATAGTCGCTGAGCTTGGTGACCACCACAGAGCCGCGCGTGGGCCGCTCCAGCGAGATCACGATGTCTGCCTCGCGGCGCGAGAGATGCACCAGCCGCGGCAGCGCCAGCAAGTCGATCACCAGGCTGGGGTGCTGGCGCGCCAGCTCGGCCAACGGCGCGGCCAGCACCTGGGTGCCCAGCCCTTCGGGCACGCCCACGCGCACCAGGCCGGACAGGCCTTCCTGCGTGACCAGCGAGCTGCTCTCAATCGACAGGAACGCCGCCTCCATGGCCTCGGCCTGCGGCAGCAGGTGGCGCCCGGCCTCGGTCAGGCGGTGGCCCGAGGCCTCGCGGGCAAACAAGGGCACGCCCATTTGCTTTTCCAGCACCTGGATGCGGCGGCTGACCGTGGTGTGATCGACCTGCACCGTGCGCGCCGCATTGACCAGCGTGCCAGTGCGCGCCAGCGCCAGAAAGAATCGCAGATTGTCCCAGTCCATTGCCCTTGCCCCCTGCCGCCCTGCTGGCTCATGCGCCGGGGCTGCGCCCTTGCGCGGCGCGCCAGCGCAGCAGCTCGGCCTTTTCCAGCAGCAGCACGTCGCCGCCGTCCTCGGGCTCGCTCAGCCACAGTGCCTGCAGTGTGCCAAAGGCCCGCTCGAAGTGGGCGCGCTCGTGGCCGATCTCCAGCACCAGCGCCGCGCCATCGTTCATGTGCTCAGGCAGGGCTTGCAGCATGGGGCGGATGAAGTCCATGCCGTCCTCGCCACCGGCCAGCGCCAGCGCCGGCTCAGCCCGGTATTCGCCCGGCAGGGCAGCCATGCTGCGGCTGTTGACGTAGGGCGGATTGCACAGCACCAAGTCGTAGCGCGGCTGGGCCGGCTGCAGCGCCTGCAGGCCGTCGGATTCGATCAAACGGATGCGCGTCTGCAAGCCGTGGCGCTCACAGTTGATGGCAGCCACGGCCAGCGCGTCGGCGCTGATGTCGACGGCATCGATCTGCGCCTGCGGCCAGGCCAATGCGGCCAGCACAGCCAGACTGCCGTTGCCGGTGCACAGATCGAGCACCTGGCCGCCCTGCTCGGGCAGCCAGGCGTCGAGCCGGCCTTCGAGCAGGGGCGCAGCAATCAGACTGCGCGGCACGATGCTGCGTTCATCGACGTAGAACGGCACGCCGTGCAGCCAGGCTTCGCGGGTGAGGTAAGCGGCGGGCTTGCGCTCGCTGATGCGGCGCTGCAGCAGGGCCTGCAAGGCCTGGGCCTGGGCGCTGTCCAGCGTCTGCGGGGCCAGACTGGCCAGCTCAGTGTCCAGCGCCAGGCCCAGGCTCCAGAGCGTGAGCCAAGCCGCCTCGTCCCAGGCGTTGTCGGTGCCGTGGCCAAAGGCCACGCCGCTGCGTTCGAGCTGCGCAGCAGCCTGTGCAATGGCCGCCTCAATCGCCATGCCGGCGCGGATGCCGTCGTTCATTGCACTGCTCATGCCGCCGCCTGGGTGTTTGCACCGGCGCCGCCCGCATGCTGGGCATGCAGCAGCTCCAGCAATTGTGCGTAGATGCGCGTGAGAGTGTCCAGATCAGCCAGGGCAATGTGCTCATCGACCTTGTGGATGCTGGCGTTGGGCGGGCCCAGCTCAATGACCTGCGGGCACAGGGTCGCGATGAAGCGGCCATCGCTGGTGCCGCCGCTGGTGGACAGCTCGGGGCTGAGCCCTGTGACTTGGCCCACGGCCTGTTGCACCAGCTGCACCAGCGTGCCGCTGGGGGTGAGAAAGGGCTGGCCACCCAAGGTCCAGTGCAGCGTGTAATCCAGGCCGTGCCGATCGAGCACCGCATGCACGCGCTGGCGCAGCTGGGCATCGCTGGATTCGGTGCTGAAGCGGAAATTGAAATCCACCACCAGCTCGCCCGGGATGACATTGCCCGCGCCAGTGCCGGCGTGAATGTTGCTGATTTGCCAGCTGGTGGGCGGGAAGAACTCATTGCCCGCATCCCACTCGGTGGCTGCCAGCTCGGCCAGCGCTGGCAAGGCCTGGTGGATGGGGTTGCGCGCCAGGTGCGGGTAGGCGATGTGGCCCTGCACGCCATGCACGTGCAGGCGGCCGCTCAGGCTGCCGCGGCGGCCGCTCTTGATCATGTCGCCAGTGCGCTTTTCCGCCGTGGGCTCGCCCACGATGCAGTAATCAAGGCGCTCGCCGCGCGCGCGCAGGGTTTCGATCACGTGGGTCGTGCCGTGCACGGCCGGCCCCTCTTCATCGCTGGTCAATAGCAGGGCCAGACGCAACGCCTGCCGGGGCTGCTGCTGAATCACTGATTCGAGCGCGGCCACAAAGGCGGCGATCGAGCCTTTCATGTCGCTGGCGCCGCGCCCATAGAGCCGGCCCTCGCGCTCAGTGGGCTTGAAGGGCGGACTGCTCCAGTGCGACTCGGCGCCACTGGGCACCACGTCTGTATGGCCGGCAAACACCAGCGTCGGCGCATCCGGCTGCGCCGCCGCGCGCGTGGCCCAGAGGTTGCTCACGCGGGCCTCGGCCGGGCCGGCCGGCAGCCACTCCAGCTCGAAACCCAGGGCCTGCAGACGCTGGGCCAGCAAGGCCTGGCAACCGGCGTCGTCGGGCGTGACGGAAGGTTTGGCGATCAGTTCTTTGAGCAAGGCCAAGGCATTGGCTTGCAGTGGGGAAGCGGGCTCGGTCATGGCGCGGGCTCAGGCAAATCGGGGGCAGAACAAGGCGCCCGGCCACGCGCTGTCAACAGCGCAGCTTGGGGCATGGGGCGCAGCAATGCGCATACCGTGCGGCACATGGCAGCGGCCGGGCACGCGCGGCGGCGATGGTAGCCGATTGCCCACCTGGCGCGAGCGAGCGCGGCGCTCGAAAGCCATCAGGCGGCCTGGTACAAGACCGCCTCGATGGGCTTGCGCCAAGAAGCAGGCAGGCGCTTGGCGTGGCCGATGCGCAGCAGGATTTGCGGCTGGGCCTGCACCCAGGGCTCGACCGCCAGGCGCTGGCGCAGCGCCGGCACTTCGCAGGGCGGGTTGAGGTAGGAGTGAGCGATGCCCGCGCTGGTCAGGCGCAGCAGCAATCGCTGCAGGCTGCGGCCGGCGGCCACCCAGGCGGGGATGCTGTCCTCGTAGCTGGCAATCAGGATCAGGTGCGAGGCTGAGCGCAGGCGCTGGGCATCGCTGCGGTTTTGCCGCACGGGATCGAGCGCATGGCGCACGATGGGGCGGGAGATCCAGGCCGGCAGGCTGGGCGCGCCCAGCGCAGCATGGCTGATGCCATTGCGGGTGCTGCGCGCCTGGCCGGCGTTGAAGCGAATCCACTGCAGCAGCTCCTGCTTGAAGGCGGCATCGCGCATCTGGATGGCATTGCCTTGCTGCACGTAGTCGCTCAGCCGCTCGAAAGGCGCCGAGCCTAGCGGCCAAGCCTGCAGCACAATGCCCGGCTCGGCACAGCCTTGCTCAAGGATGCCGTACAGCAAGTCTTCGGGCACCGGCGTGCCGTCGTAGCGGGAGCGGTTGGTCTGGCGGGCGTCGATGGCGGCGGCCAGCGGGTCTGCACCCTGCGCGGGGTCTGGCGTCAGCGCGATGGTGATGACGCCTTGCGGGCTGATCGCCTGCGCCGTGCGCAAGCCCCTTGTGCTGGCGGCCAGGCAGAGGTTTTCTGCGGCACAGCCAAGGCTGATGAACAGCTCGCGATGTTCGGGATCGACCACCGGCAGCGCCTGGCGCAAGTCCGGGTGGATGCGGATCTGCTGCGCGCCGGGCTCGAACAGCCAGGGCTGGGTGTTGTGACCCGAGGGCGCCTTGCAGGCCTGTTCGATCAGAAAGCGCTGCGTCTCATCGGTGGTGCCAGCGTTCATGCTTTCCCCCCTCGCTCTGGCCTTCACTGCTGCGCTGCGGCGTACCCCAGCGCAAACGCGCAGCAACCCACAAGGCAGCACACGCACGCAAAGTTGTGGCTCAGGCTTCTTCGTCGCGCACGTCCAGCGCGAATTCAGTGAACGAGGGCTCGTCGCTTTCGGCTTCGGTCGATTGCACGCGCGCCTTGGCGGCATTGGCGGCCATGGCGAAGTCGTTTTGCAGGCGCCACATGAGGTTGGTGGGCGAGTCGGCGTAGCTGAAGGCTTCCTTGCGGTCGATCAGCCCTTCAGAGACCATGAAGGCCAGCGACTCCTCGAAGGTTTGCGAGCCTTCGGACATGGATTGCTGCATGGCATCGCGGATGCCGGAGAAATCGCTGGCCTCGATCAGCTCCGAGACCAGTTTGGTGTTGAGCAGCACTTCCACAGCGGGGATGCGCTGGCCATCGAGCCCGCGCAGCAGGCGCTGCGAGATCACCGCCTTGAGCGTGGCGGCCAGGTCGCCCAGCATGGTCGGGCGCACTTCCACAGGGTAGAAGCTCAGAATGCGGTTGAGTGCGTGGTAGCTGTTGTTGGCGTGCAGGGTGGAGATGCACAGGTGGCCCGATTGGGCATAGGCCATGGCCGCAGACATGGTTTCTCGGTCGCGGATCTCGCCGATCTGGATCACGTCCGGCGCCTGGCGCAGCGCGTTTTTCAGGCCGATCTGCAAAGACTCCGTGTCGGTGCCGACCTCACGCTGGTTGACGACGCTGCGGCGGTTGCTGAACTCGTATTCGATCGGGTCTTCAATGGTCAGGATGTGGTTGGCCACCAGCTTGTTGCGCAAGTCCATCATGGCCGCAATGGTGGTGCTCTTGCCCGAACCCGTGGCGCCCACCAACAGAATCAGGCCGCGCTTTTCCATGGCCAGCTCCTCCATGACGGGCGGCAAGCGCAGCGTGGCCAACTCGGGAATATCGCGCGGGATGTAGCGAATCACCACCGCGTAGCTGCCGCGCTGGCGCATAGCGCT
Source organism: Vandammella animalimorsus (assembly GCF_002288875.1). Taxonomy (NCBI): domain Bacteria; kingdom Pseudomonadati; phylum Pseudomonadota; class Betaproteobacteria; order Burkholderiales; family Comamonadaceae; genus Vandammella; species Vandammella animalimorsus. The sequence continues at coordinate 630,949 of NZ_NTBH01000001.1, forward strand.
GATACGAAAGCGCCCCACCCCTTCCAGCGGCACGGCCATGTTCAACTCACCGCAGCGCTTGAGCTCGTCGATGCGCTCCTTGGGCACGACTTCCGCCAGCAGCTTGAGCGTGGCCTCGGGCGCCAGCACCTGGTTATTGACGGGAATGGTTTCGCCGCGAATCTTGATCATCACCGGCGAGTGCGCAGAGAGGTAAATGTCGGAGGCTTTGTTCTCCGCCATCAGTCGCAACAAGCGCTCCATCGCTGCCATGGTTCATCCCTCCGTCGAAGTTGGCCGATTGCCTGAAATTTTTGCAACAAAATACTCGAATAGGAAAACGAATGTACCATCTTTGGCCAGCTGCACCGTAGCACGCGCACGACAGCTGGCGCATTTGCCACTGTCACTGAATCTGGGCGCTGCTCAGCCGCCAAACATGCGCAGGCGGCACATTGGCCATCACCGTGTCGATGCGTTGCGCCTCAATACCCAGTCGCTCGAGCACTTTGCGACGCACTGGACAGTGCCAACCGTAGGTGAACAGATACAGGGCTTTGCCTGGTTGCAGCGCCGCAAATACGCTGCGCACGATGCGCAATTGCTGCGCTGGGCCCATATTCAGCAAGGGCAGGCCGCACACCGCGGCAGACAGTGGCGGCAAGTTGGCATGGCACTGCGGCCCAGGCCGCCCCAGGCGGCTGGCATCGTCAGTTACGACCAGAGCCTCGGGAAAGGCCTGCTGCAAGGCCTTGGCCAAGGCCGCGTCGCGCTCGACCAAAATCAAATCCCGTTGTGCCACCCCTCGCGCCAGCAATGCCCGGGTGAATACCCCCGTGCCCACGCCCAGCTCCAAAACCGGGCCCGTGCCTGGCTCCACATGGCGCGTGATGGCCCGCGCCAGCGCTGGGCTCGACGGCATCAGCGCACCCACGGCCTTGGGATTTTTGCGCCAAGCCAGAAAGAAATCCCGGTACTCGCGCACCTTGGCTTTCTGTGCGGTCAATGTCGTTTTAAGCCGCGTCTGCCTGCTGGCCACTCTCATGATGAACAATGGTTTTGATTGAAGCCTATTGCTGCTTTGCACTCTGGCCGGGCCTGTTCATGACCCCAATACAGGTGCCGTCGTGCCAATTCACAAGCCATCGGGCGCAACAGGGCAAAAACAACGCCAAGCCTCTTTACAAGATATGGCAGACACGTATGCAGATGCATCGGTCCGCAAGGGCATGAACAGCAAACTGCGCATTATGCGCCCCCAGCGCTGGGCCTACATCTTGGAAAGCAGCGGCGCAGCATGCTTGCCAAACATTCTTCACGCTGCTTTTTGCGCTTGGCAGGCCATGTCAAGCTCATCTTTGTGGCTTGTGCAAAATTTTCCAAATACTTATGCGGTCTGCGCCAACCAGGCTTGGGCAACCGCATCGGCCAGCCGATCCAATGCCCCTCGATGACGCTGAGCAAATGTGCTGGCCGCAATCTGCATGGCCTGCCAGCGCGCCTGATCCTGACATACTGCCTGAGCCTGCTCTACCGCCTGCTGCATATCGGCCACTCGCAATGCCGCTTGCGCCGCTACCGCATCGTCTGCGGCCTGCGCAAAATTGAAGGTGTGCGGCCCTAGCACCACAGGGCATCCACAGGCGGCTGCCTCGATCAAGTTCTGCCCACCCAGCGGCTCGAACGAGCCACCCAGCAATGCCACATGCGCCAGGCTGTAATACAAAGCCATTTCGCCCATGGAATCGCCCAGCCAAACGCCAGGTTGAATACCAGCGACACCCTGCCCATCTCTAAAAGGGCCGCTATCGCCCCAGGCACTGCGACGCGAAACCGCATAGCCAGCTTGCTTTAGCAAGGCTTCAACCTCGTCAAAGCGCTGTGGATGGCGCGGCACCACCAGCCATTGCAACGCTGGCGCCAGGGTGTCGCTGTCGCCAGTTGCCATATCCATATGGGCGCGCCATGCTGCCAACCATTGGGCTTCTTCCCCATCGCGCGAGCTGGCCAGCACCGCAATGCGCTTGCCCGTCTGGCGCTCGAACACCTGGCGCCAGGCAAAGCCCTGTGCACATTGCGCCGCATCGGGTCGAGCGTCGAACTTGATGTTGCCGGTCACCGCCGTCACATGGGCGCCCACTGCACGCAGGCGCTGGGCATCGGCGTCAGTCTGCGCCAGCACTGCACTCAGGCCCTGATACGCCGGGCCCATCAGCCAACGCCCTTTTTGCACCGCCGCTTGCGACTTGACGCTCAAGCGCGCATTGACCAGCCACAGCGGCACATCCATGGCCTGGCACTGCGCCACCATGGTCGGCCAGACCTCGGTTTCCATCAACAGGCCCATCGCTGGCCGATGCCAGCGCAGAAACCGGCGCACCGCGCCCTGGGTGTCCCACGGGTACCAACATTGCCTATCGCCGGGCTGCAGCAGCTTGGCGCCTTCAGCCCGGCCCGTGGCCGTGCCATGGGTCAACAGCAGTGGCAAGCCGGGAACTCGCTCGCGCAAAGCCCCAATCAATTGGCCTGCCGCACGGGTTTCGCCCAAAGAGACAGCATGAATCCACAACGGCCGCGGCTCGTCCAGCATCAAGGATTGCTTCGCATAGTGACCGAACCGCTCAGGTACAAACTGCCCATACAAAGGCTCAGCCCGCGCACGCCGCGCCAGCTTGCGGCGCAGCAAAGGTTGGGCCAGCCAAAGGGCAGTGCTGTAGAAAGCAAGCATGGAAAACCCAAAATAATATCGAAACACAAAAATTACGAAGGCGTATTTACACGAATTCAGAGGTCAATAAAACACTGAAAATCAAGAAGAAATAAAAATTGGCTTGAGCTTTTGAAAGGATTATCCCGCAGGGAAATTTACAAATCTAAAAACACACATTGTCTCGCTATTGACGTGATCTTCCACCAAACAAAAAATTAGCCAAAGATGGCACCTTTCAGAACCACCTTTGGCTTTTCAAGCCACTCTCAGCATGAGAGACAGCTCATCGGGAAGGGAAAATATCAGAACCGTAGGAAGTCAAGGACAGCTTGTCGGCTTAGTTCCATCCCCAGTGACTTTTACTCGAACTGGTTGACGGTGTGTAATCCCCGCAGACGTGACCGAGATCACGAAATCATAGGGCTTGTCTTGATACTCATACGTTTCCGGTGTAGGGGGTACGGGAGGCACAGGAGGCATCGCACCTGGATTGCCTGGGTTGCCTGGGTTGCCTGGCACCGTAACGCAAGCCAACAGCGACGCTGGAACCACCCCCTCTGATGTCAAAATAGCTGTTTGAGCATCAAAGTTCAAGAAACCATGAATAGGCGGAGGCGAGGCGGGCAAGGACTCCCAAGTATACGTGCCATTACCACCTGCACCAGTGAGCACAAAGAAGTAGGAATTACCTACAACTGCAGGCGCAAGCTCGCACACAGCCCCAGAATTTGCCGAAGTACCGCACTCAGCAATATGTACTTTGTACTGCGACTCCTCAATAGTGATGGAGAACACATGGGTATCGCTCTGATTGCCAGCCCATGGCAAACGACTGCCCGTCGAGTCAACCACTGCTACTTCAAACTTGTGATTTTTGATGATTTCCTTGGGTGTCCCAGTAATCACCCCATTGGATTGCAGAATCAGACCCTCTGGCAAACGCCCGTTGATAAGGCGCCAAGTATGGGGCGGAATGCCACGCAGCTTGTTGCCTTTGTCGTCTACCGCAAAATCCAGCACGGCCAGGAACGGCTGCTCAAAATAACCCACCAATTCTTGATCTGCGATCTCCACTGGAGTCACAAAATCCGGAGGCGGCTGATTCAAGGCATAAACCACCGTCAAATTGCTCACCGGCACGGCAATACCATTGTCAACGTTATTATCCAGCGCGTCGGTCAGGAACTCGATCAGGATGGGGCCCTCATATTGGCCGCCAAACACCGTAAAAGTGGCCCGGCCATTGATGGTCTTTGAAGACACCCAGGTATTGCGACCTGTGCTGCCCGCGCCTGCAGAGCCAAGGCGCGCACCGATGGCAGCATCGCTGTAGCCAGACACGATACGGGCGTGCAGGTTATTGCCAACCGGGTCGGGCACACGTTGGTTCTGTACATCAAAAATAGCTGCCTGAACCTGAATCTGGTTATTGAGCTGCGAACCCTGTGTGAAGGTGTACCCCACACTGCCTGTGGTGCGAGTTTCAATGTACAAATCTGTGGGGCTTGGATTGGGATTGTCTTCACCAACCTTGATTTCCACACTGGCCTCACGCACTTGCTTGTCGCGCGGATCCTGAATGCTGCAAGTAATTTTAGCTACGCCTGCGGTATCGTCGGCATGGAAGTGGAATGTCGCCATGCCCGAATTCGATGGCAAGGCAATGGAGCGATAAGCCCCTGGGACTTTGACTGTCCGCCCATCTGCCAAGGTCACATCCACCATGTGCTCCGGATCACCATCCAAATAGTACAGAGACACATCATTGCCAATGGAACGATCCAACGAACAACCAAAAACCTTTTCGTCCCCGCTGCTAGGAATCGGTCGCCCAGCAATGGTGGCCTTGACATCCAAGGCCACTGTATAGGGCGACAAACGGCCAACTCCAGAATAGCCATCCAAACCAGGGCGCTTGTTTTCCAGATTCAAAGGCAAGGAATAACGCTGGGCTGTCAGCTCAATTTTATAGGGTGCGTTCGGAGTGCCGCCACTCCCGCCGCCGCCCCCACCGCCGCAAGCGAGCAGCACGGTGGCTGCGCCAGCAACCACTGTCCAATACATGCCTTTACGGCAAATCTTCTCTACATTCACCTGATTACTCCTTCATCAGAATTCATGAGTTCATGACGTCGAATTCATTCAAAAAAACAGCTCATCAAGTCCATTCAAACGACCAAGCTGACAAGCCATTGCAGGAAGAATCCAGCAACCCAACGCTCCCGTCAGCGGCGCATTGTATTTTGCTCGGTCACGATCTTGGGGGTGATGAACACCAAAAGCTCGCTCTTGCTGGTATTGCGCGTTGTTTTCTTGAACAAGTGCCCAGCGATGGGGAGGTCGCCCAAGAAGGGGACTTTTGTCTCGCCAGAGGTTTCCTGCAGCTCAAAAATGCCACCGATCACCACCGTACCGCCATTTTCAACCAGGACCTGTGTCGTCACCCTCTTGGTGTCGATGGCCACCGTGCCGCCTTCATAGTTCGGGCTGTCCTTATTGACTTGCAGGTCAAGAATGACGTTGCCTTCCGGAGTGATCTGTGGCGTCACCCCCAAGCGCATCACGGCTTTCTTGAACTCAATAGTGCTGGCCCCATTGGGCGCTGTGGTCGTGAAAGGAATCTCACGGCCTTGCTCAATGAATGCCTCCACCTGGTCAGCCGTCACGACGCGCGGGCTGGAGATCACCCTGCCCTCCCCCGTGGACTCCAGCGCAGAGAGCTCCAGGTTCAAGAAGCGATTGGCCGCAGCATTGAAGATAGAAAGGGCAAAGCTTGCCGCCTGGCTCCCTTCGCCAAAACCCGAAGCTGGCAAATTGATGAATGCGCCATTGCTGCTGGTGCCTGCTGCTGCCCCTGAACTGGTGAGCACATTGGCATAGCTGCCGCCAAACACCACTCGATTGCCTCGGCCAATGTGGTAGCCCCCATCTCCGCCCCGTTCGGCGCGCAAATCATTGCCGCCAAGACGCGCGCCCAGGTTGCGCCCGAAACTGTCCGTGGCTTCCACAATGCGCGCCTCGATCAAGACTTGGCGCACCGGAATATCCCAAGTGGAAATCAATCTGGCCACTTCTTCCAAACGTGAAGGCGTGTCGGTCACGAACAATTGATTGGTGCGGCGCTCGGCAATGGCAGAGCCGCGCTCCGTGAGGAAACGGTTGTTGTGCGTATCGCCAGTTCCAGAACTTGTACCACTGTTGGTCAACTGCTCTGCAATGTATTCAGCCCGCGCATAATTCAGCTGAAACGCTTGGGTACGCAACGGCTCCAGCTTTTGCAATGCGGCTTGCGCCTCATAATCCTTTTGGCGTCGTGCATCCAATTCATCCTTGGGCGCCACCCACAACACATTGCCATTTTTTTCGTAGCCCAGCTCCTTGGAGTCCAAAATGATCTGCAGGGCCTGATCCCAGGGCACGTCCTGCAAGCGGAGTGTCAAGGTTCCTTGCACAGAGTCAGAAGTCACAATATTGAAATTGGTGAAATCTGCAATGACCTGCAGCAACGATCGAATTTCAATATTCTGAAAATTCAGCGACAGCTTTTCCCCTTTGAACCCCACGCCCGGCGTCAGTTTATTGGGCTCGGGCTCAACACGACGCAGCTCCAGCACATACTGCCCATCGGCCTGATAGGCGCTGTGCGCCCAGTCGCCTTCGGCCTCGACCTCGACGCGCGTTGAGTGGGCTGTTTGCCGTGCCTGCACAAACGTCACGGGTGTTCCAAAGTCTGTCACATCCAAGCGATTGCGCAATTGGGTGGGCAGCGACACATTGGGGATGTCCAGCACAATTCGCTTGCCTTCCTGCCGCAGATCAACCTCTACGCCTTGCGCAGGCAGGTCAATCAGCACACGCGCAGCGCCATCAACGCCCCTGCGGAAATCCAAGCCCTGCAAAGCAACTGCCCCAGCTGCTGCTGCACGGTGCTGCCCCCCCAGGCTGCTGCCGGAAGACTTCACAGCATGAGCACTGCTGCCGGTTGGTGAATGCAAGAAAACCTTCACAGTCTTGCCCGCCCGCTGTATTTCGTAATTGGCAGGCTCACGCAGACTCAAGACAACGCGCGCCCGGTCTGCTGCATCAATCGCATTAATGGTGCGCAAATTTCCCTGATTGATCGCAGCACTCTGACGCCCAGAAATGACGCCAACTCCAGGAAAGTCCAAGGAAATTCGCGCAGGCGATTGCACCAGAAAAGCCACCGGATCGAAATCAATTTCGTCGTTCAACTCAATCTGAATCACCTCACGCCCATTCTGCTGCATACCAGTCACAGAAACAATATCCGCGGCATAGGCAGAGAAAGCAGAGCTCAGAAACAAGCCGCTCAGCAGCAATTTGGCGCCCAGGGCACCTCGCTTTAAATTCATCTTTTGCATTTTTTCTCCTTCACTCCTGCAGCTCAAGCACTGTCGACTGTTCAATCCATTCACCTGTTGCATCTTGTACAACTTCCTGCAGTTTCATCTGTGTCTCGGAAATATTCCGAATCAGGCCATAGTTCTGCCCGATGTAGTTACCTGCAACAACCTGGTAAAGATGATTCTCAACCAAAACCAATGCTGTTGGCTTGCCTGCCTTTTGCATGAAGCCTACCATCTTGATAGAGTCCAGAGGATAAGCTTCCAGAGGTTCTTTGCGTCGATTGCGGTGCTGATCAATCAAACGAGTATCTCCCCGCACCTGCCCTGACTGGAACACCCTGGCCAACTTCTCAAAGGCAAACGGATCCTCGGCAGAGCCGCGATCATATGCCACAGGTTGAAACACCAGCGGCTCCCGCAAAGGCTGGATGTTAGGAACCGCCTGGCTTTTTTCACGAGCCATCCAGGCAGATACTTCACTTTGCCTGGAATCCATGATGCACCCCAGCAAGGAGCCACTCACACCCAAAATCAAAAGATACCTTGACCAATGAAATGAAGATGCCATGACTTACCTCTTCTGCTGTTTTTGCTTCTCACGCTGCACACTGGCCACCTCTTCCGGATCAAGATAGCGGTAAGTCACCGCAATGGCTTTCATATCCAACCTCTCATCCGTCGGATTTTTCTTTTTAATTTCCATATTCCCAACGGTCACGATACGAGACAGGTGAGCAATATCTGAAAGAAACTCGCCAATGGCATCGTAGGTGCCAGTGACCATGATTTCTATGGGCTGCTCAGCATAATAGTCCTTCAGCTGAGGCGCTCCTGGCTTGAACGACTCAAACTGCAAACCTCGACCCACTCCTGCCTGGTTGATATCGGAAAGCAAGGCCGCCATCTCCGCTTTGTTGGGAAGTTGCTTCTCCAACAGATTGACATATTGGATGGCCTGCTCGCGTTGCTTTTTCAAGGCATCCAAGTTGATAGCTTTTTTGTAATCCTTACTGAATTCTGCACGCAAGGTTTCTTCTTTAGCGCGCGCCGCTTCAAGCTCATCCTTGAAGTTCACAAGCCACAAAAACCACAACAGGATGGCAACACCAGCAGCAATCAAGGCAAACACAACCAAGCGTGGCACGATAGGCCACAGCCAGGGGTCTCGACCACTGGTTTGCTGAAACTGGGACATTAAATTAGCCATGATCCCCTCCTGTCATTTCTTACCATCCGACTCTTCATCTGCGCCCTGTTTGCTCAAGCCAAAATTCAAAGAATATCCAAATGCTTGACGCTCCCTATTTGCCCCGAGATTGATTTTCGCCGCCTTGGTTTCAACCAACTGCGGCCTGGAGTCCCACGGCATATTGTCAGTGATATTTCTTAGCAAATCAGCAACAGTCTGGTTCGACTGGGCAATTCCCATCAAAGCCACCGTTTTAGCTGTTTTATTCAGAGATGTCACATAAGAACCATTGGGAGTCTCACGCACAATTTCATTGAGCAACTCCACAGGCAAATTACGCTCGGACTGGAGGTTTTCAACCGCTTCCTGCCGGGCTTTGAGCGCCGCAATTTCCGCCTCGATATTAGCAACCTCCTTGATCTGATCCTTGAGCCTGGCATTCTCCTGCTCAATCATGCGATTGGCATTTTCTTGATCAGCAATCAAGGTTTGAAAAAACAAGTAGATCCCACCAGCAATGGCCGCCCCAGCAATAGCAGAGAGCACGCAACTGGCCATGAAGGTTTCTTTGCGAACCTTTTTCGCGGCCTCCCGGTGAGGCAACAGGTTAATCTGAATCATTGATCAAATCTCCTCAAGGCCAAACCACAAGCCGTCAAGTAACTAGGCGCCTCACGCATGACCGTCTTCATACGCACGCCGCCGCCCATTTCCATGCCCTCGAACGGGCTGGCGACCTGGCACACTGTCTCGGTGGCCTGCGTAACGGCAGCAGCCAAGCCATCGACGATGGCAGTGCCGCCAGCCAGTAGGATTTTGTGTGCACCGAGTTGTAGGGTGAACTGGTATAGAAAAACTGCAGCGAACGGCTGATTTCCTGAGTGATGCTATTCACGAATGGGCGTAACACGGCCAAGTTGTAATCTTCGGGCATGTCACCGCTGCGCTTTTTGTTTTCCGCCTCTTCGGCAGAAATCCCATAATGACGCGCTATGGCTTGGGTCAGTTGCCCACCGCCGAAGGACTGCTCTCGCTCAAACAGAATTTCTTCGCCTTGCATCACCAGCAGATTGCTGGTCGAGGCGCCAATTTCCAGCAAGGCCACCAGAGGGGCCTCGGAAGACTTGGGCCAAGCCTTGGCCAGACGAGTGACAGCCAGGCGCGATGCGTAGGACTCGATGTCCAGCACAACAGCCTTCAGACCAGCAGCCTCTGCCAGGCCCTGACGATCCTGCACGCGATCCTTGCGCGATGCGGCAATGAGCACTTCCACATCGTCGCTGGAATGCTTGGAGGGGCCAATGACGCAAAAGTCCAGGCTCACCTCATCCAAGGAAAAGGGGATGTAATGACTGGCTTCGGACTCCACCTGAATTTCCAGCTCCTCCTCAGAAAGCCCTGATGGCAGCACAATCTTGCGCGTGATCACTGCCGACGAAGGCAAGGCAAGCGCAGCCTGGCGCGTTTTGGTGCCACTCTTCTTCACCAAACGGCGCAAAGCCTCTGCCACCTCATCGAAGTTCTCGATATTGCCCTCGCTGACCCAGCCTTTTTCCAGACGCTCAAGAGCCGCGCGCTCCAAGGTGATCTTGCCATCGCGCGAGCCACTGAGCTCGACCAGCTTCACACTGGATGTGCTCACATCGATGCCAACCAGCGGCGTCGATTTGGCACCGAACAGAGATCTCGTTGAGACCACATTACCCCCTTCTTGCCCTGTTAAATAGAGCAACAAAATGTACGACTTGACACACATACTATCAGCATGGCTGGGCAATGCAAAGAACAAGTTACGCTTGTTTTTGCGCCTCTGTTGTCAAAAGCACACGTGATTGTCATTATTCTGTCGGGCGGGGATTGTGCGTTATCCTCGCTGCCGCAATCTCGTCACCGACACGCGTAGACAACGACATTTGAGAAAGATCGAACGGATCTCAAAGCGCCCGTTCAAAGGCTCGGCGCAGACTTTGCCGCTGGATGCCCATGCAGACCTTTCTTTGAGCACGCCTGCCAGGCCCAAGACCGTCAAACATGCCCTTGAATTCCTCCCGCGGCGGCAGTGGCCGTCAGCGCGCCTCTGCCAACCCACCCTCCACACAGACCGCCGCACCTGCAGCATCCAAAGAACAGGCCCGTCCCCGGCGCTCTTCGCTGCTTTGGCGTGTACTGGCCTGGCTGGCAGGGCTGGCCATTACAGGCATCGTGGCAGGCATTGCCGTCGTCGTCGTCGTCGTCGCCACCATCTACCCCAAGCTGCCTGACATTTCGGATCTGGCCGACTACCGGCCCAAGCTGCCATTGCGGGTGTATTCCGCCGAAGGCGCACTGATTGGCGAGTTCGGCGAAGAGCGCCGGCGCCTCATGCCCATTGAGGAAATTCCGCAGGTCATGAAGCATGCCATTTTGGCCGCCGAAGATGCGCGCTTCTTCCAGCACAGCGGCGTGGACTACCGCGGCATTGCCCGAGCCGCGTTGGCCAACATCCGCGATCTGCGCAGCCAGGGCGCTTCGACCATCTCCATGCAGGTCGCGCGCAATATGTACTTGTCCTCGGAGCGCACCTTCACCCGCAAGCTCTACGAAGTGCTGCTGACCATGAAGATCGAACACATGCTCTCCAAGAATGAAATCCTGGAGATCTACATGAACCAGATCTTCCTGGGCAACCGCGCCTATGGCTTCTCCGCCGCTTCAGAGACCTACTTCGGCAAGCCCCTGGAAGAAGTCAGCATTGCCGAGGCGGCCATGCTCGCCGGCCTGCCAGTTGCTCCTTCGTTGTACAACCCCATCCGCCGCCCCGAGCGCGCCCGCATCCGCCAGCTGCACATCATCAACCGCATGCTGGAAAACAACTTCATCACCGCCGAGCAGGCCCAGCAGGCGCGCGATGAAAAGCTCCACATCCGCCGCACGATGGACAGCTTCCCCATCCGCGCGGAGTTCGTTGCGGAGATGGTGCGCCAGTCCATGGTCGAGCGCTATGGCGACGAAGCCTACACCCGCGGCCTGAACGTCTATACCACCATCGCGCTCTCCGACCAGGATGCGGCCTATCAGGCGCTGCGCACCGGCATCATGAACTATGAAAAGCGCCAGTACTATCGCGGGCCGGAGAACTTCATCACCTTGCCCGCCGATGCGGCCGAACGCGAGGACGTCATCGACAAGGCCCTCGTGGCCCACCCCGACAATGGCGAGCTGCTCTCTGCCGTGGTATTGAAAGCCTCTCGCCAGAAAGTCACCGTGGCGCGTGCCGACGGCAGCCAGATCGACATCACCGGCGATGGCCTGCGCCCGGTGCAGTCGGGCCTGTCCAGCAAGGCTGCAGCCAATATCCAGATCCGTCCCGGTGCCATCGTGCGCATCATGCAAACCGCCAAGGACGGCTGGGAGATGACGCAACTGCCTGAGGTCGAAGGCGCTTTCGTCGCCATGGATACCCAGACTGGCGCCATCAAGGCCCTGGTCGGCGGGTTTGACTTCAACAAGAACAAATTCAACCATGTGACGCAGGCCTGGCGCCAGCCTGGCTCGGCCTTCAAGCCCTTTATCTACTCGGCCGCGCTGGAAGAGGGCTTCATGCCCGCCACCCTCATTGCCGACACCCCCATGTACTTCCCCCCCTCCAGGGCCGGGGGCAAGGCCTGGGAGCCGCGCAATTACGACCGCAGCTTCAGCGGCCCGATCAGCATGCGCGTGTCGCTGGCCAAATCGCGCAACATCCCCACCGTGCGACTGATCCAGGCCGTCGGCGCCAAAAACGCCCAGCAATGGGCCACCCGCTTCGGCTTCGATGCCAGTCGCATCGTGCCCGTACTGCCCATGGCTCTGGGTGCGGCCGAGGTCACGCCGCTGCAAATGGCCGCCGCCTACACTGTGTTTGCCAACGGCGGCCACCGCGTCGACCCTTGGTTGATCGAGCGCGTGACGGACTATCGCGGTCGCGTCCTCTCGCAAACCACTCCGCCAGCACTTGCCGATATGCCCCAGGCCATTGACCCACGCAATGCCTTCATCACCAGCAGCCTGCTGCAGGAGGTCACCCGCTCGGGTACGGGCGCCAAGGCGCGCGGCATGCTCAAGCGCCCCGACATTTACGGCAAGACTGGCACCACCAACGATGCGCACGATGCCTGGTTTGCTGGCTTTCAGCCCTCCATCAGCGCCGTGGCCTGGATTGGCTACGACAACCCCAGGGACCTGGGCAGCCGCGAGACAGGCGGTGGGCTGGCACTGCCCATCTGGGCACAATTCATGCAGCATGCCCTCAAGGACGTGCCTGTGGCCGAGCTCAAGCCTCCCAAGGGTGTGACCCGCTCTGGCGGCGATTGGGCCTACAGCGAATTCTCGGCCGGCCGCGGCGTTGCCAGCCTGGGCATGGAGACTGTCTACAGCGAAAGCGTCACTGGCGGCTATACCGCCCCGACCAGCCAGGAGCGCGAACAAATCATGGACCTGTTCCGCAATTGAAGACTTGTTCAGAGCCTCGTGACGCCCTGCTGACAACGGGCGTGCATTAGGGTTTGTTGAGATTGAGTGCTGCAGCGGTGTTTTCGATCAAAACCCGCAGCTGGCGCGTTGAAAGCGCTTGCTAAGTGTCCAGGCCCTGTGTGCGTTTTCGCCTTGCATCTGCGGCTTTTTGCCTCAAAAAAACCGATTTGCAAACCCAATCTCAACACCCCTGAACTCGTCAATCAACGGCTCATGCCCTCAATAACCACGCTGTCTCCGACCTTCACGGCCACTTCAAGGAGGTGGCCGTTTCATTTCTTGCCAAGTCAAACTGCATGCCGTTCTTTCACAAACTGTTGTCACTCCCACTTTGCTTCGCTGCCCTCAGCTGCTGGGCGCAGGCGTCTGCAGGGCATGGGCAGCATCCGCCCTCTGCCCAGATTAGCGGCCCGGCCGCCGAGCTGGTCGTGCCCTGGCCGCCTGGCGGGGGCACCGATTCCGTGGCACGGGCTTTCGCCCAGTTGGCGGCCCCCTTCGCACAACAGCCGCCAGCCGTGGTTAACCGGCCAGGTGCCAGCGGCGCCATCGGCTTCCAGTACGCGTTGACGCCCTCCCCCAACAGCAAGCTGGCCATGGTGTCGGCAGAAATCCTGCTGCTGCCGCTGCAGGGCATTGGTCAGGTGCAGCTCGGCCAGTTCGAACCCATCGCCCAGCTGACCAATGACCCGCTGGCCATCACCGTGCGCGCCGATGCGCCATGGCAGTCGATCGAGGAATGGCTGGCCTCCGCGCAATCGGCGCCTGGCCTGACCATCTCCACCGCCGGCGTGGGCACCACGCACCACATGGCCGTCACCTCGCTGGCCCAGGCCACGGGCGCGCAACTGATTAACGTGCCGTACCAGGGCACGGCCCCTGCCGTCATGGGCGTGCTCAGCGGTGAGGTGCATGCCACCATCGCTGCTTATGCAGAGCTGGCCCACTTCGTAGAGGCCGGCAAGCTGCGTACCCTGGCCGTCCTGGCCAAGGAGCGTCTACCCGCCATCGCCCAAGTGCCCACGCTGCGCGAGCGCGGCCACGACCTGCAATGGAGCGTCTGGCGCGGCCTGGCCTTGCCCAGGGGCAGCGCGCCAGAACTCGTCCAGGCCTGGCAAGACGTGGCGCACCGCATCGCCACATCCCCGCAGTTCGCCAGCACACTCAAGGGCCTCTCGATCACGCCCGCCTATCTGGACCGCAAAGCCTTCAGCGCCCGGCTACAGGCTGAGGAACAGGCCTACCGCGCCTTGCTGCCGCACCTGAAACAATCGCAATAACGCCCAGGCCGAGGCGGGCAAAGCCCTGGGCTATGATGGGCGCGCACTTGCCAGAAGGCCTGTTCAAAACATCGGGACGAGTAGGCAAGCAGCGGTTGGGGATGGGCTGCAAGGCGTGCAACGCAGACGGGCCCGATGGCCCAGCAAGGTTTTGCAACGCCGCAACCGCCCCAATCCGCTGGATTGCACACCGTACAGAGTTTTTTTGAACAGGTTCTGAGAGCCTACCCGAGACCGTCCACCGCCCCAGTGCAGGCCATGATGGCTGCACTGCACAGGGCACAAGGCCCCGACTGCCATCTTTTGCTTGACCATCGCACTCCCATGCCACTGCCACCAGCCCCCAAACGCCGCGGCGACAGCGTCCAGGCCACCAGCGCCACGCCGGCTGCCGGCCCCAACCGGAAAAAACTGATCGCCACCAGCGCCAGCGGCGATTTACTGCCCCCCACTGCAACGGCAACCAGCCCTGCTGCCGCAAGCAAGACCCGCCAGTCTTCAGCCTCCACAGCTGCCGCCCCTCAGATCGCCGCAGCCACGCCCCGCCAGCGCGCCGCCAGCCAGAAGAGCAAGGCCACCTTGCCAGCCCAGGCCAGCGCCGCGCCGACAGCGGCACCGGCCAGCATCAACAGCCCGGCCACTGCCAGCAATGCAGCGGCGCTGCCACAACGCAGCAAACGCAGCGCCTCCAAAGCGCGGCGCGGCGGCAAGGGCGAGGCCAATGGCCAGCACACACGCCTGTTCGTGCTCGACACCAATGTGCTCTTGCACGACCCCACTGCGTTGTTCCGCTTTGAAGAGCATGACATCTACCTGCCGCTGGTCGTGCTCGAAGAGCTCGACACCCACAAGCGCGGCGCCACCGAAGTGGCGCGCAATGGCCGCCAGGTCAGCCGCAGCCTGGACGCGCTGGTGTCCATCGCCGGGCAGAACGATCTCAGCGCCGGCCTGCCGCTCGACTCCACAGGGCAAAAGCAGGCGCGCGGCAAGCTGCTGTTCCAGACCACGCTGCTGGAGCAGGAGCTGCCCCAAGCCCTGCCCCAAGGCAAGGCCGACAACCAGATCCTGGGGGTTGTGCACGCCCTGCAAAAACTGCATCCCGAGCGCGAGGTGATCCTCGTCTCCAAGGACATCAACATGCGCGTCAAGGCCCGTGCGCTGGGCATGGCGGCCGAGGACTACCAGAGCGATCGCACACTCGATGACGACGAGTTGCTCTACAGCGGCGCGCTGGCCCTTCCCGAGAACTTCTGGGCGCGCCAGGGCAAAAAACTCGAAAGCTGGCAATCACAGGGCGATACCTTCTACCGCGTGCATGGCCCAGCCGTGCAAAGCATGCTGGTCAACCAGTTCGTCTACTACGAAAAGCCTGGCGAAGCGGGGCTGTACGCCATCGTCGAATCGCTGCAGGGCGACAGCGCCGTGCTACGCACGCTGCGCGACTACACCAGCATCAAGCACAACGTCTGGGGCGTGATGGCGCGCAACCGCGAACAGAACTTCGCGCTCAACCTGCTGATGAACCCGGAGATCGACTTCGTCACCATCACCGGCACGGCCGGCACGGGCAAGACGCTGCTGGCTCTGGCTGCCGGACTGACGCAAGTGCTCGACGAGCGCCGCTACAGCGAAATCATCATGACCCGTGCCACTGTCAACGTGGGCGAGGACATCGGCTTTCTGCCCGGCACCGAGGAAGAAAAAATGGGGCCGTGGATGGGCGCGCTGGACGACAACCTGGAGTTCCTCAGCAAGGGCACAGGCAACCAAAGCGGCGGCGACTGGGGCCGCGCCGTCAGCACCGACCTGATCCGCAGCCGCATCAAAATCAAGAGCATGAACTTCATGCGCGGGCGTACCTTCCTGAACAAATGGGTCATCATCGACGAGGCGCAAAACCTCACGCCCAAGCAGATGAAGACCTTGATCACCCGCGCCGGCCCAGGCAGCAAAATCATCTGCATGGGCAATCTGGCGCAGATCGACACCCCGTACCTGACCGAGGGATCCTCGGGCCTGACCTACGCGGTCGATCGCTTCAAAGGCTGGCCCTACAGCGGCCACATCACGCTGGCGCGCGGTGAACGCTCGCGCCTGGCCGACTTTGCCAGCGAGGTGCTGTAAGGGAAGGCCTGTACGAATCCAGTGGCAAGTTGGGCGCTGCGAACATCCGAAATGGAATGCGAGGCACGAGCCGCAGCAATGGCTCCAGCCATTGTGAAAATGAGCAATGAGGCCCCATCCCGCAGATGCACACGACACTGCGGTTCGTGCAGACTTTTCTTTTTCTTAGAGCCTGTTCAAAATCTCGACGCGAGTGGGCAAGAAGCGGTTTGGGGTGGACTGCAAGGCGCAAAACGCAGCCATAGCTGGGGCTATGGCGAGGCTTTGCGGGCGCAGCAGAGCGCCCAAATCCGCTCTCTTGACCGCCGTGCAAAGATTTTGAACAGGCTCTTAGAGCGTGTCCAAAGGATCTACGCGTAAAAACCCTGACCAGTAACGCATGGTCCGCGTCGTCGCCTGACGCAGCAGGATCTGGGCTACGCCATGCCTGCGCGCCATACCTGGCCGCCATGCCATGCCCAGGTGCGCGCTGCCTTGAAATCCATCCTGCCTCCCCCATCTGCAACGCCACTGGGCATGCCTCGTGCCTGCCCCGTGGCTGCGTTTTTTTGCCCTCCTCTCTTTATTCGCTAACCACTGCCGCCTTGCCCAACCCCTGCCCGGCATGCATCCGAGCCGGGGGCGATGGAGCCAGGCATCGCAGTGTCTTGGCCCACTCTCATTGTCATGACCCCATCCAGCCCCGTCTCTGCCAACACCGCCACGCCGGCCAATCCGCTGCTGGCCATCACCGATTTGCCGGCTTTCGATCAGATCCAACCAGCCCAGGTGCTGCCGGCCATCGAGGCCCTGATCGCCCAGGCCGACGAGGCTTTGGCGCGCGTCACCCAGCCAGACTTCCCTGCCGACTGGCAGGCGCTGGCGCGCGTGCTGGATGTGGCCACCGAGCGCCTGTCCAAGGCCTGGGGTGTGATCGGCCACCTCAGCGGCGTGGCCGATGATGCCCAACTGCGCGCAGCCTACAACCAGGCCTTGCCCATTGTCACCGACTTCTGGACTCGCCTGGGCGCGCACGAAGGCCTGTACGCCAAGTACAAGCAGATCGACCCCGACGGCCTGAACGCCGCGCAGCGCCGCGCGCTGGAGCTGGCGCTGCGCGGCTTCGTGCTCTCCGGCGCTGAGCTGCAGGGCCAGGCGCGCGTGCGCTTTGCACAAATTCAAGAGCGCCTGGCCGCGTTGCAGCAGAAGTTCAGCGAGAACGTGCTCGATGCCACCGACGCCTACCACTACTACGCCAGCGAGGACGAGGTGCGCGGCCTGCCCGAGGACGTGCTGCAAGCCACCGCCGAAGCAGCACGCGCCGATGGCCAGCAGGGTCGCTACAAGCTCACGCTGAAAATGCCCATCTACCTGCCCGTGCTGCAGTACGCCGAGGATCGCGCGCTGCGCGAGCGGCTGTTTCACGCCAACGCCATCCGCGCTTCCGACCTGGCCCCTGCCGAGCAAAGTCATCTGGACAACAGCGCCGTGATGGACGAAATCCTGCAGCTGCGCGATGAAGAGGCCCGCCTGCTGGGCTTTGCCAACTATGCCGAGCTCTCTCTTGCGCCCAAGATGGCCCAATCGCCCGAACAGGTCGTGGCCTTTTTGCGCGACCTGGCCCAACGCGCTCGCCCCTTTGCAGAACGCGACGTGGCCGACTTGCGCGCCTTCGCTCGCGAGCAGCTGGGCCTGGACGACCCCCAGCCCTGGGACTGGACCTACATCTCCGAAAAGCTCAAGCAGACCCGTTACAGCTTCAGCGACCAGGAAGTGCGGCAATACTTCAGCGCCAGCAAGGTGGTCAGCGGGCTGTTCGCCATCATCGAGCGCCTGTTTGGCGTACAGATCAAGGCCGACCAAGCCCCCACCTGGCATCCGGCCGTGCAGTTCTTTCGCATCGAGCGCGACGGCCAGCTGGTGGGCCAGTTCTACCTCGACCAGCCCGCGCGCGCCGGCAAGCGCGGCGGCGCCTGGATGGACGACATGCGCGGGCGCTGGCTGCGCCCGGACAGCGGCGCGCTGCAAACGCCGGTGGCCTACCTGGTGTGCAACTTCGCCGCCGGCAGCGGCGGCCAGGATGCGCTGCTCACGCACGACGACGTCATCACGCTGTTTCACGAGTTCGGCCATGGCCTGCACCATCTGCTGACCCAGGTCGATGAACGCGATGTCTCGGGTATCAGCGGCGTTGAGTGGGATGCCGTGGAGCTGCCCAGCCAGTTCATGGAAAACTTCTGCTGGGAATGGCCCGTACTACAGGGCATGACCGCCCACGCCAAAACGGACGAGCCGCTGCCGCGCGCGCTGTACGACAAGATGCTGGCGGCCAAAAACTTCCAAAGTGGCCTGCTCACGCTGCGCCAGGTGGAATTCGCGCTGTTCGACATGCTGCTGCACCAAAGCGCCCAGCCACAGGTGTTGGAACTGCTGCGCCGCGTGCGCGACGAAGTGGCCGTGCTGCCGCCGGCCCCCTACAGCCGCACGCCGCACGCCTTCTCGCACATCTTTGCTGGCGGCTACGCGGCCGGCTACTACAGCTACAAATGGGCCGAGGTGCTCAGCGCCGACGCCTATGCCGCATTCGAGGAGGAAGCCCTGGCCCCAGGCCAGCCCGATCCGGCCACCGGCCAGCGCTACCTGCACAGCATCCTGGAAGTGGGTGGCAGCCGCCCGGCCATGGAGTCGTTCAAGGCCTTCCGCGGTCGCGAGCCTCAACTCGACGCCCTGCTGCGCCACCAGGGCATGGCAGCCGAGACGGCGCAGGCCTGCACGGCCGAATAAAAGATGCAGCCCGGGCCTTCTGGGCTTGGGCCGCTGTGGCACGGGCGCGGGTTTTTAGGGGTTGTTCAAAATCTCAGCACAGCAGGCAAACGCGTGCATTTGGGCGCCCTGCCACGCCTGCAAAGCCTTGTAACCAACCCATCCCCAACCGCCTCTGGCCCATACGCGCCAAGATTTTGAACAGGCTCTGGGGGTGCTCTGGACATTGCGGGCCGGCCTGGGCCCAAGCCCAACACGCGAGCGGTGCGCCCGCCAAATGGCAGATCCCGCTGCGCTGGGCCGCATCAGGCGCACCTGGCGCATCTGCACGGCAATTGGCACTACTTGCCGGCCTGCTCGATCAGGTGCTTGAAGGCATCCAGATCACCCACACTGCGGTAGACGCTGCCGTAGCGAATGAACGCCACCTTGTCCAGCCGCTGAAGCTCGTGCATCACGGCCTCTCCAATGCGGCGTGATTCCACTTCACGCCCACCCAGACCAATCAAATACAGCTCAATGCGGGCCACGGCATCGTCCACATCCTGCGTCTTGACTGGGCGCTTGCGCAGCGCCAGGTTGATGGAATCGCGCAGCTTCTGGCGCTGGTAATCCACGCGCCGGCCATCGCTCTTGACCACCGTAGGCATGCTCACTTCGGCCCGCTCATAAGTGGTGAAGCGCTTCTCGCAAGCGCCACATTGGCGCCGGCGACGGATGCTGGTGTTGTCATCGGACAGGCGCGTTTCCACCACTTGGGATTCTTCATGTCCGCAAAAAGGGCATTTCATGCTGCTTGGCTGCGTGGGCGCAATCGGTAGAGGTCAAACAGGCCTGCGGCAGATACAAGAACCGCGCCGTGGAGTGCAAATGGCTCCATGGCGCGGCCAAAAATATCTAAGTCAGCGCTGGCTGCCAGGCAATGCCTGGGCATCCAGCAACCGCATCAGCGATAAACAGGGAAGCGATAGGTCAACTCATGCACCTTCTCACGCACCTTGGCAATGTGCTGCGCATCGCTGGGTTTGTCCAGTACATCCGCAATCAGATTGGCGGTGATGAAGGCCTCCTCATCCTTGAAGCCACGCGTGGTCATGGCCGGTGTGCCCACGCGGATACCACTGGTGACCATGGGCTTTTCTGGATCGTTGGGGATGGCGTTCTTGTTGACTGTGATGTGGGCCTCGCCCAGCACGCGCTCGGCTTCCTTACCAGTGATTTGCTTGGCGCGCAGATCCACCAAAGCCAGATGGCTTTGCGTGCGACCACTGACGATGCGCAGGCCGCGCTCGGCCAGCACGTCGCTGAGGATCTTGGCATTGGTCAGCACCTGCTGCTGATAGGTTTTGAAAGCCGGCTGCAGCGCCTCTTGGAATGCCACGGCCTTGGCGGCGATGACGTGCATCAGCGGGCCGCCCTGCAGGCCTGGGAAGACCGCGCTGTTGATGGCTTTTTCATGCTCTTTCTTGCACAGGATGATGCCGCCGCGCGGACCGCGCAGACTCTTGTGCGTGGTGGAGGTCACGACATCGGCATGGGGCACCGGGTTCGGGTACAGGCCAGCGGCGATCAGGCCCGCGTAGTGCGCCATGTCCACCATGAAAATGGCGCCCACGGCCCGTGCGACTTTGGCAAAGCGCTCGAAATCAATGTGCAGGCTGTAGGCCGAGGCGCCGGCAATGATGAGCTTGGGCTTGTGCTCGTGCGCCAGGCGCTCCATGGCGTCGTAGTCGATTTCCTCCTGCTCATTCAGGCCGTAGGAGACGACGTTGAACCATTTACCGCTCATGTTCAGCGGCATGCCATGCGTCAGGTGGCCGCCTTCGGCCAGGCTCAAGCCCATGACAGTATCGCCCGGCTGCAAGAAGGCCAGGAACACGGCTTGGTTGGCCGAGGCCCCGCAGTGCGGCTGCACATTGGCTGCCTCGGCGCCAAAGAGCTTTTTCACACGCGCCAGCGCCAGCTCCTCGGCAATGTCCACGTACTCGCAGCCGCCGTAATAGCGTCGGCCCGGGTAACCCTCGGCGTATTTGTTCGTCAGCTGCGAGCCTTGCGCCCACATCACAGCCGGCGAAGCATAGTTCTCGCTGGCAATCAGTTCGATGTGCTCTTCCTGGCGCTTGTTTTCGGACTGGATGGCGGCGAACAACTCGGGGTCAACCTGTTCAACCAGCAGATCGCGTTGGTACATGATGGTGGTGATCCTTGACTAGGCAAAAAGACTGGAAGCCACGGCCAGACCCACGTCAAAAGGCCTTGACCGAGGACAGCGCGGCAAAGGCGCTAGTGTAATGGAGGGTAAACGCTGTGTTACGGCAAGCGCGTCGCCGCCCTGTTGTGTGCTACCGAGCCGCCTGCACGGTGCGGTCCGATCCACGAAGGCATCGGCGCAGAATTTGCGGGCAGCCGCGCAATCACTGGGCCAGGGCTTGGCTTGCCTGGGGCGCTACATCATCCGGGCCGGAGCGGGCTGCCAGCAACTGTTGCGCCCCCTGCTCTTCCACCAAACGCGCCAACTGCTCCATATGTGCGGCCGATTGCACGGTTTGCGCCTGCGCCGCCAACTGCGCAACCTTCTCTGGCTGTGCAGGTGCAACAGCGCTTTCGACGCCCTTGCGCAACTGCGGCGCAGCAGCTTGCGTCACAGTAGCCACTGTGGGCTGCAGGCCCAGCGGCTGGGCGGTGGGCGCCAGGCCGCGCACGGCCGGCTTTTGCTCAGCCAGGGCCAAATCGGCCTTGCGCTGCAGTTGAGCAGTCTTGAACGAAGCGGGCAACACCTTCGCCGCATTGCGCGTCGCTTCCTTGAGCCGCTCATGCTCGGCCAGCACCTTGCTGGAATAGCCGCCATCGTTGGGCAGCTTGGCCGCGCCGACGTAGCACACCAGGCCGCGCTGCACGCCGCCAAAACGGTCGATGCAGTCTTTGAGGATCAAAGAGCCAACTTGCATGTTGCTCACCGGATCGAAGGCGGCCAGCGTGCCGCCGAAATGCTGGTACTTGTCCTCATGCACGCTCGTCATGACCTGCATCAGCCCTTGCGCGCCCACTGCGCTTTGCGCAAAGGGGTTAAAGCGCGACTCAATGGCCACCACGGAGAGAATCAGGCGCGGGTCCAGGCCGCGCTTTTCACCCAAAGAGTAGGCCTGAGCCACCAGCGCCCCCATGGGCTCGGGAGCGACGCGGTATTTCTTGCTCAGCCAGAAGGCGGCTGCGGCCTGCTCTTCGGACAGATCCA
The DNA here is from genome assembly GCF_002288875.1 of Vandammella animalimorsus. NCBI lineage: Bacteria > Pseudomonadati > Pseudomonadota > Betaproteobacteria > Burkholderiales > Comamonadaceae > Vandammella > Vandammella animalimorsus. The sequence continues at coordinate 653,063 of NZ_NTBH01000001.1, forward strand.
GCAAATCCACGGCCGTGACGCGCTCCAGAGCTTCATGCTCCACATCCAGATCGACTTGCGCCACCTTGCGCTGATAAAGATGGCTGTAGAGCCATTGCTCGCCCCGGTTCAGCAAATCAGGGTGGGTGTAGAACACCAAACCAGCAAATACGGCCACGGCGCCCAGCATGGCCAGGATATTCAGCATCACCGTATGGATGCTTTTGCCCATCCAGCCCAGACCAGCGGCCAAAAGCCGCAGCCAATGCGTCAGCAGAGACATTCGCTTCTCCAACGTGCGGCTGCGCCAATTCAGCCGCCTCAGTGTTTCGACCAGCTGCCGCACATGCTGTGCAACGCCCACAGGGCCATGTTTGCCATGGCCGCGTCATGCGGCTTGCCGGTCTTGGCATTGAACAATGCGAGTTTGCTCCAAGCCGTGTGCCTGCCCCCTGTGCTGCACCTGCCACCGAGGCCCTGGCTGAACAAAAGCCGTTGGGGCCGCAGCGTTGTGCCAACTCATCAGGGATGATGAAGCGTTCAGGGCCACCGTTGCTGCGGTGCTTGTGGCGGGCACTCATCGTTCATGCCTGCCAATCCCTGCGCTTGCCAGCAAACTCCTCGTAGGGCGAACCTGTTTTTGCCTTCAGGTTCTTGTGCGCTGCACAAATATTGCAAAAATGTGGATTTTCTGAATCTGCAAATAGCTGTCAATGGATTGCATCCCTTCCCTCATGTAATTTTGTGTATATAAATTCATGCCAACACAGATGCCCAATCAGCACTTGGCCTTAACTGGCTGATTTGCATGGGCCTTCTGCACCGGGCTCGTCGCGCCGTTTGTAAGCCTGCAACGGCTGCCCGGATGGCATTCCGCCCCACTGTTTTCGCAGCAAAAAAACAACATGTGCAACACCGCGCGCCCTACTTCCCCCCCGGCGGGCAAGGCCTTGCAAGGGTCGGCCCCAGGCTTGCCGCAACCGGAGACAGCCGTACAGTGGTTGGCCGATGGCAGCCCCTATTCGCCACAGTTTGGCGATCGCTATCACAGCCATGCAGGCGGCGGCCTGGCCCAGGCGCAGGGCTGCTTTTTGCAAGGCTGCGGCCTGCCCGAGGCCTGGCGGGGCCAGCGCCAATGGCGCATTCTCGAGACGGGCTTTGGCCTGGGCCTGAACTTTCTCGCCACTTGGCAGGCCTGGCGCGACGATCCCCAGCGTTGTGATCGGCTGCACTTCATCTCCACCGAGGCCTGGCCTGTCTCGGCCCAAGACTTACTCGCCGCTGCACGCAGTCGCTACCCGCAGCTGCTGCCCCTGGCCGAAGAGCTGGCCTTGCAATACCGCGATCTGCACAGTGGCATCCATCGCCTGAGCTTTGAGCAGCAGCGCGTGCATTTGACGCTGGCCATCGGCTCAGCGCACGAATATCTGCGCAGCGAAGGCTGGCAGGCCGACAGCGTGTACCTGGATGGCTTCAGCCCAGCGAAGAATCCGGACATCTGGAGCCCCGCCGCCCTGCGCGCCGTGGCGCGCTGCTGCATCCCCGGCCACACGCAACTGGCCACTTGGTGCGTGGCCAGCCCGGTGCGCCAGGCGCTGGCGCAGTGTGGCTTCAGTGTCCAGCGCGTGCCTGGCATCCCGCCCAAGAAGCACAATCTGCGCGCCCGCTATGCGCCGCCCTGGCCCACCCGGGCGCGCAACGCACCGGCAGCGGCCCAGCACCTGCCCTGGCCTGCGCCGCTGCCTGTGGCCTGGCATTCAGCCACCAAGCCACAGGCCATCGTCATCGGCGCCGGGCTGGCCGGCGCCAGCATGGCCCATGCATTGGCCGAGCGGGGCTGGCGGGTCAATGTACTGGAGCAAGCCGATGCTGCTGCGCAAGGCGCCTCGGGCTTGCCTGTGGGCCTGTTTGCCCCGCACATTTCGCCCGACGATGCGCCACTGTCGCGGCTCAGCCGCGCCGGCCTGCGCAACACACGGCGCCTGGCCGCGCGCCTGCTTCGCCACGGGCAGGACTGGCAAGACAGCGGCGTGCTGGAGCACCGCATCGGCAAACGCCTGGGCCTGCCTGCACATGGCGCCTGCACCACGCCGGGCCAGCCTCCGGCAGAGCAGCCTGCAGTGCCCCACATAGCCAGCCAAGCCTCGCACCCTGCGCTGGCCAGCCAGCGCCTGGCCGCTGGCCTGGACTGGCCCTGCCCCGATGCGGCGCAGGCACCGCAACAAAGCGAGCACCCCGCCGTCTGGCATTCCGAGGCAGGCTGGATTCGCCCCGCCGCACTGGTGCAACGCCTGCTGCAACATCCCCACATCACGCTGCACACAGGCTGCCAGGTACAGGCCATTGCGCCCATCGCACCATCAAGCACCGAACAGCCCCCCAACAAACTTTTCAGCATCCCGGCGCTGCAACGCTGGCAAGTGATGCTCCAAACCGATGCAGCGGGCAGCGACAAGGTCTTGGAAACCGATTGCCTGGTCATCGCCGCCGCTTTCGACAGCCTGGCGCTGGCCCAGCCCTGGGCCAGCGCCCCCCTGCCACTGAACCCTGTGCGCGGTCAGGTCGCCTGGGGCGTCGCGGCAGCCGATGCGCCTGAGCCCGCCTGGCCTGCCTGGCCGGTCAACGGCAAGGGCAGCTTTGTCCATGTCCCTGCGCCCCCCGATTGCAGCGCCCCAGGGCCGATCGCCCACGATGCTCACGCGACCAGCGCTGCGCAAGCACTGCGGCTGTGGGTCAGCGGCGCTACGTTCGAGCGCGAAGCGCCATTGGAGCCGCCCAGCGCTGAGGTCGTGGCCGCAGCCTGGCAACAGAACCGGCAACGCCTGGCGCAGCTCATGCCCGCCATCGGCCCAGCCCTGGCGCAGCATTTGTTTGAGCACAACGCGCAAGGGCCGCAGCGCTGGGGCGCCGTGCGCTGCACCACGCCCGATCGCACGCCCTGCTACGGCCCCGTCAGCCAGCAAGCCCCCAATGTGTTATTGGCAACAGGGCTGGGCGCACGCGGCCTGACGCTGGCCGCGCTGTGCGCGGACATCCTCTGCGCCCTGCTGCACGATGAGCCACTGCCTGTGGCGCGACAGCTCGCCGCCTTGGTACTGAGCAGTCGCTTGCCCATGGCCACCAACGCCGCGAAGACATGCTGACCATGGCCCAGGCAACAAAAAACCGTTTGAAGCGCCAGGGCTTCAAACGGTTTTTGCTTTTGCAAACAGCGCACCCGTTTCAAACGGCAGGCTGGTTCAGTGCCCAGCCTGGGCGGGTGGATGAGAGAGGTTTTTGAGCAGGCTATTAGGCTTCGGCCTTGACCAGAGCCTTGACTTTGGCGCTGAGGCGGCTCTTGTCGCGAGCGGCCTTGTTCTTGTGGAAGATGCCTTTGTCGGCCACGCTGTCGATCACGCTCTGGGCCTTGGCAAAGGCTTCGGTGGCCTTTTCCTTGTCGCCAGCCAGCACGGCCTTTTCAACGTTCTTGACGAAGGTGCGGTATTTGGAGCGCAGCGAGGTGTTGGCTGCGTTGAGCTTGACATTCTGGCGAGCGCGCTTGCGGCCCGATGCCAGGCGGGGGTTTTTCTTGGCGGGTTTGGTTGCCATGGTATATGTCCTTGGTGTTTGGGGATGTTGTTTGCAAAACCGGCGATTATAGCCTCTGCGCAGCCACCTGCTGATCAGCAGCGGCCTGTGCCGGGCGGGCGCGGTAGTACACGCAGATGCGCTGCCCGGCCAACTCGTGCACCTCGATGGGCATTTGGTAGAGCGGCTGCAGCACCTCTGGGCGGATGAGCTCGGCCGGGCTGCCCTGGCAGGCCAGGCGCCCCTGCTTCATGGCGATGATGTGGTCGGCGTAGGTGGAGGCAAAGTTGATGTCGTGCAGCACGATCAGAACGGTCTTGCCATGTTCGTCGGCCAGGGTGCGCAACAGCCCCATCATGGCCACGCCGTGGTGCATGTCCAGGTTGTTCAGCGGCTCATCGAGCAGCACGTAGTCCGTGTCCTGGCACATCACCATGGCCACGAAGGCGCGCTGACGCTGACCGCCAGAGAGCTCATCCAGATAGCGCCCGGCCAACTCGGTGAGCTGCAAATGCGCCAGCGCCTGGTCGATGTGCCGGGCGTCCTCCAGGCTCAGCCGCCCCTTGGAATGCGGAAAGCGGCCAAACGCCACCAAGTCCCGCACCGTCAGGCGCAGCGTCATGGGGTTGTCCTGACGCAGGATGGCCAGCTTGCGCGCCAGTACGTCGCTGGGCGTGCGGGCCACATCCAGGCCGTCGATGCGTACCCGCCCGGCGCTCAGCGGCGCCAGCCGACTGATCAGCGACAGCAGCGTGGACTTGCCCGCGCCATTGGGGCCGATGATGGCCGTCACGCCGCCGCGCGCGATGTTCAAGCTGACGCCATCGACCACGGCCGCCGCGCCATAGTGTTTACTCACTTGCTCCAGTTCGATCATGCGCACTCCCTGCCCCGGCCGACCGGCCCGGGCTCACCCGCCTGCCTCATTGCCCTTTGCTGCGCAGCAGCAGCACCAGAAACACCACGCCGCCCAGCAGCTCGATCACCGTGCTCAGCGCGGCATTGAAGCCCAGGCCATGCTCCAGCAGCAGCTGCCCGCCCAGCAGCGCAATGCAGCCCACCAGCACCGCCGCCGGCAGGCTGTAGCGGTGGCGCATGTCGCCCATGAGCTGATAGGCCAGATTGGCCGCCAGCAGGCCCAAAAATGTCACCGGCCCCACCAGCGCCGTGGAGATGGACACCAAGATGGCAATGCACAGCAGGATCTGCATCACCTGCCGGGGGTAATCCACCCCCAGGCTGATGGCCATGTCGCGCCCCAGCGCAATCACGTCGAAATTGCGCCGCATGCGCCACAGCCACAGCGTCACGCCCAGCAGCACCAGGGCCGCGCTCCACAACAGGTGCGTGGCCATCAAGTTGAAGCTGGCAAAAAAGCGATCCTGCAGGCTGCCGAACTGGTTGGGGTCGATCAACCGCAGCATCAGCCCCGTCAGTGCGCGAAACAACACCCCCATGACCACCCCCACCAGCAGCATCAGGTGCAGGCTGCGCACCGCGCCGGTGAACAGGCTGCGAAACAGCAGCCAGGCCATCAGCACCATGAGCAACGTCTCCGCCGCGAACTTCAGCGTGGGGTTGAAGGCCGAGACCGCCTGCATGCCGAAGGCGTAGGCCAGCGCCGTTTGCAGCAGCAGGTACAGGGCGTCAAAGCCCATGATGGCCGGCGTGAGGATGCGGTTGTGCGTGATGCTGTGAAACAGCACGGTAGACACCCCCACGGCATAGGCCACCATCGCCATGGCCGCCAGCTTTGCGCCACGGTGCTGCAGCGCAAAGGCCCAGTCGGTCTGCACGCCATAGGTCAGAAACAGGCCGGCGCAGGCCAGGGCCAGCCACAGCAAGGCCAACAGCCGCTGACCCGGAGGCAGCGCCAGCCTGCGGTCTGCCCTGGGCGGCGGCGGCTTGGCCCCAGCCATGGTCGATGTTTGCTGCGCCATCTCGCCACTCACCCCAGTTCGGCCCGCTTGCGCCACAGCAGCAGCAGAAACACGGCGCTGCCCAGCACCCCCATGATGGTGCCGATGGGGATTTCGTAGGGCCGGATCAGCAAGCGCCCAAGAATGTCGCAGACCAACATCAGGCCCGCGCCGCACAGCGCCACCCAGAAGACCGAGCGCCGCATGCGATCGCCCAGCCACAAGCTGACCAGATTGGGCACCAGCAGGCCCAGGAAGGGGATGACCCCCACCGTCACGACCACCGCGGCCGTGACCATGGCCACGATCGTCAGGCCGATGAACATCCAGCGCCCATAGGGCACGCCCAGGCTGACGGCCACGGGCTCGCCCATGCCGATGACAGTGAAGCGGTCTGCAGCAGCAAAGGCCCCCAGCGTCAGAAACAGGGCCAGCCACAGCAGCTCATAGCGCCCCTGCAGCACGGCCGAAAAATCGCCCACCGTCCAGGCGCGGATGGCCTGCAGCATGTCAAAGCGGTAGGCCAGAAACGAGGTCACGGCCTCGATCACACCGGCAAACACCAGCCCCACCAGCGGCACCAGCAAGGTACTGCGCAGCGGCAGGCGCTGCAGCAGCAGCAAGAACAGCCCCGTGGCCGCCAGCGCAAACAGCGCCGCCACCAGCATCTTGCCCAGCAGAGCCATGCCCGGCCAGCACAGCGCCACCACCAGCATGCCCAAGCTGGCCGCCCCCACGGTGCCCACGGTGGCCGGCTCCACGAAGCGGTTGCGCGCCACCATCTGCATGATCATGCCGGCCACGGCCATGCTGGAGCCCGCCAGCATCAGCGCCAAGGTGCGCGGAATGCGGCTGATGAACAACACCTGCGAGACCGTATCGCCCGGCGTAGGGGCCAGCAAATCCCGCCAGCCAATGGTGATGGCGCCCACCAGCGTGCTGCACAAGGCCAATGCCGCCAGCAACAGCAAGCCCAGCGCATAGGCGGCAGCGGCGCGCATGTCCGCATGGCGATGGCCTGCGGCGGCCTGCTCTTGCAGCTGCGGCCTCACTGCGCAGCCTGATTCTTTGCCGCGCCCAGCACCTGCTGCAGCTGGCGCACGTTCTGGCGCAGCGCAGTGATGCCCGCGCCATCGAGCACGTACCAGTTCATGGCGTCCAGATAGGCGATCTGGCCCCTCTTGCCCGCATTGGTGGCTTTGATCAGGGCGTTGTCCAGCAGGCGCTGAGCCGCCGCGCCTTCGCGGCCGATGGCAGCGTCGCGGTCGAGCACCAGCAGCCAATCCGGGTTGGCCTGCAGGATGTACTCAAAGGAAATCGACTGGCCGTGGCGCTCCTGCCCGCCACGGGCCTGGGCCGGCTGCACTCCAAATGCCGTGAACAACATACCCATGCGCGAATCGGGCCCGTAACTGTTGATGCGCCCGCCGCTGACCAGCAGCAGCATGGCCTTGCCCGCCGAGGGCGCCAGCGCGCGCAGCGCGGCAATTTCCTGCTCGGCCTGGGCGATCAGCTCCTCGGCGCGCTGCTCGCGTCCGAACAATTGCCCCAACTTGCGCAAGTTGCTGAAGATGCTTTGCACCGCATCGGCCTCGTCAATGGCCATGTCCAGCGTCGGGGCCAGCAGCGACAGCTGCGCATAGCGCGCCTGCGCCCGGCGGCCCACGAAGATCGCATCGGGCTGCAGCGCGCGAATGGCTTCGTAATTGGGCTCAAACAGACTACCGACCTTGGTGTGCGCATCGCCTTCGAAGGCGCTCAAAAACTGCGGCATCTTGAATGCCGGCACGCCCACCACCGCCGCCTCGACGCCCAGGGCCTGGAGCATGTCCAGCGTGGCCAGATCGAATACCACCACCCTAGCCGGCGGCTTGTTCAAACGCACACTGCCCTGGGCATGGGCGAACTCCATGCTCGCCGCTGCACCGCCCTCAACTGCCGCTGGCCCAGCAGCCAGCGCCTGGCTCATCAACAGCGCCAACGCCCCAGATACCAAGGCCCCGCCAAGGCGCTTTTGCGCAGATTTCCACATGGCCAGTCCCGCCCTTCCAAACAGCAATCACTGTTCTCATTACCTTTGCGCCTGCCATGGCTGGCGCAAAGGTAATGAGAACGATATTCAAAAAAGTCATGCATTGTATGCGCCCGCCCAACTGTTGCAGGGATCCGCCAAACCGCCCAGCTGCAACACATGTTTACGATGAAAGGCACACAAAATCGCCTGCGGCCAGCAGCAAATGCGCCATACTGCCCGCTCTTGCTGCATGCTGCCCCTGGCGCGTGCGCCGGCATTCAGGCCTGCCGGGCCAAGCACTGCATACCGCACACCTGTCTGGGCCCAATACCCCGTCGCAGACCTAAAGCAGCAGGCCAGGGCCTGTTGCGACGATTTGCCGATTCACTTTCACCATCAACCTGATTCAGAGGACTTTCCCCATGGCCACAGCCAAGAAACGCACTCCCAATGCCGCTTTCATGAAGCCGCTCCAGCCCAATGCCCAACTCGCCGCTGTGATTGGCAACACCCCGCTGCCGCGCACCGAAATCGTCAAGAAGCTGTGGGACTACATCAAGGCCAACAACCTGCAAGACGCCACAAACAAACGCAACATCAATGCCGACGCCAAGCTGCGCCCGCTGTTTGGCAAGGACCAGATCACTATGTTCGAGCTGGCCGGCCTGATCGGCAAGAACGTCGAGAAATAATCGCTGCCACAGGGCCATTGTGGCCCCTGGGGTGCGCACGATGGCGCTGCTTGGCAGAGCCCTGGTGCCCCATTGCAGCTTTCACCGCAGCCCGCGCTGCTGGCCCCTCTTGCCGAGGGTTTTCGCCAGGCGCGGGTTTGTCGCATCTGACCTTGCCAGCGCCACGCCTTGAAGCTGGCGCCCTCCTCGGACACGCTCCCGGCAATGGAACTACTGATCGTCGTCACCACCGTGGCCCAACAGGCCGACGCCCGTCGTCTGGCCCAGCAGGCCGTGACCCAGGGCCTGGCAGCCTGCGTGCACATCGACGCCATCGACAGCGTCTACCAATGGCAGGGCCAGGTCGAACAACAGCCCGAGTGGCGGCTGTGGTTCAAGACCACGCCGGCAGGCCACGCCGCCCTGTGCGACTGGCTGCAAGAGCAGCACCCCTATGAGCTGCCGGCGCTGTACACGCTCAGCCCCAGCCACACCGCCGCCCCCTTTGCCGCCTGGCTGCAGGAGCAAGTGCGCGCGCCGTAACCCCCCTTTCGCTTATTCATTCGCGCCGCCGAGGCTGATCGGCCGCTTCCAACATGGCCTTGGCAATACCGCGCAGGATGTGGATCTCCTGCTCGCGCAAATCGGCCCGGTTGAACAATTGCTGCAATCGCGGCATCAATTTTTTCGGCGCGGCCGGATCCAAATAACCAATCGCCTGCAGGCCATGCTGCCAATGCTCAAGCATGGCCTGCACGACCTGGGCATCGGCGCGGCGCATGCCTGCCTGCGCGGCCTGGGCAGCGTCGTCGCCAGCAGGCGCGCCCCCCAGCTCCTCGCCACGCCCCAGGCTGTCGAGCAGCAGCCGCCACTCATAGGCGATGACCTGCACGGCCGCAGCCAGGTTCAGAGAGCCAAAATCCGCCGCCGTGGGGATTTGCAAAGCCACATGGCAACGGTACACATCCTGGTTGCGCATGCCGTAGCGCTCACTGCCAAAGACAAAGGCCACGCCATACGGCGCCGAGGCGTGCTGGCCCTGGCCCAGCCGCTGTTGCAGCCAAGCCATGTGCTGGCGCGGGCTACGGGTAGGCGGGCCGAAATCACGGGCCACCATGGCCGTGGCGCACACATGGTGCATACCCTGCAAGGCCTCATCCAGCGTGGCCACGGTGCGCGCCTTGGCCAATACGTCGGTGGCGCCACTGGCGCGCTCAATGGCCTCCTGGCGCTGCAGCACATCGGGCCAGCGGGGCGCGACCAGCACCAAGTCATCGAAGCCCATGGTACGCATGGCACGCGCCACCGCCCCCACATTGCCTGCATGGCTGGTCTGAATGAGAACAAAGCGGGTGTGCAACATGGCTGGGGAAGGACAGGAGTAAGTGATGAAGGTGGAGCGCCCGGGGCGCGGGTAAAATCCCGCTCTGGCAGGCGCGCTCAATGGATGTTGAGTGTGCCTGCATTTTGTTGCGCTGCAGCGCTCGCTGTCACGGCCCCAACACCATCGACCACCATTGCCGCAGCACGCAGTCGGGCAAGCGCCCTGGCCGCAGGGCTGCAAGCATGTTTTTGCCCCACCATCGCCCTCATGAGCACCAGTTCCACCAGCCTCCACCCCATGCTCAACGTTGCCATCAAGGCGGCGCGCGCGGCCGGCAGCGTCATCAACCGCGCCGCGCTGGATGTGGAGGCCGTGCGCGTTTCCCAAAAGCAGATCAATGACTTCGTCACCGAAGTCGATACCGCCGCCGAAGAGGCCATCGTGCAAACCCTGCTGGGCGCTTACCCCAAACACGGCATCCTGGCCGAAGAAAGCGGCCAGCGGCACGGCAACCCCAATGCCGAGCACGTCTGGATCATCGACCCGCTGGACGGCACGACCAATTTCATCCACGGCTTCCCGGTCTACTGCGTCAGCATCGCGCTGGCCGTCAAGGGCCGCATCGAGCAGGCCGTGGTCTACGACCCCAGCCGCAACGACTTGTTCACCGCCACACTGGGGCGCGGCGCTTTCCTCAACGACCGCCGCATCCGCGTGAGCAAGCGCACCCAGCTGCACGACTGCCTGATCTGCACCGGCTTTCCGTTCCGCAAGGGCGATGATTGGGCCCAGTACCTGCAAATCTTCACCGAGCTGACGCAAAAAACCGCCGGCCTGCGCCGCCCCGGCGCTGCAGCGCTGGACTTGGCCTATGTGGCCGCAGGCTTCAGCGACGGCTTCTTCGAAACTGGCCTGAACATCTGGGACGTGGCCGCCGGCAGTCTGTTGGTGACCGAGGCCGGTGGCTTAGTGGGCAATTTCACAGGTGAGGCCGACTTCCTTGAACAGCGCGAATGCATGGCCGCAGCGCCGCGCGTTTACGGGCAGCTGGTGCCTATCCTGGGCAAATACAGCCGCTTTGCAGGCGCGCAAGCCAAGCTGGAAGTGGCCACGCGCTCGCGCGCGCTGCGCCAAGTGCTGGGCCTGCCTGCCGTGCCTGAAGTCAGTGAGCAAGCTGCGCCAGACGCTATCGATGAAAGCGCTGCTGCAGCCAGCCCGGGCGAGGCTCCAGCGGCATGAACGCCCCTGCATCCGTATGTGCCGCGGCAGGGCGCGCTGGCTAAGCCCTGGCCCACTGCCGGCTTCGCCATGCGGGCCCCGCCGCTACCGGCGGCAAGCCCTCTTTGACAGCCCTTTGTTTGCTTGATTGGATGAAAAGGCCATGGCCCTGTTCCCGTTCTTCTCGCGCAACAAAAACGCTCCGGCGCCCGCAGTGCCGCCTGCGCAGGCCAAGCCCCCTGCCGCCGCCCCGGCTGCACAGCCCCACCCGCTCGACGCCGCAACTGGCGGCATTTTTTCCGCTGAAAATTCCGCCCAGCGTCAAGAGCGCGTGGCCCAGTGGCTGCAAAGCCAGCCAGACGCCACGCTGCTGCAACAAGTCTATAAAGCCCTCAGCGCCCGCGACCAGGGCGCTGCCAAACCCATTCGCCAACGTATGAACGACATCCGCCAATCCCAACACCAGGAAGAAGCCAGCCAGGACTGGGCCGCCAAAGCTGAAAAAATCCTCGGCGCTGGCACCTTCCGCATTGCCGACGGCATGGCCTGGCTGCGCGATGCCGCCAAGGCCGGCGCACCGCTGTCCAAGGAACCCCTGGCCGAGCTGCGCAGCCGCATCGCCGAGCGCGTCAAGGCCCTGGAAGACCTGCAACACAAGGCCATGGTGCAGAAAGAAGCCGCCGTGCTGCTGGCGCAGCGCATCGACGTGCTCTCGACCAAGCCCTGGCAGCACGCCAGCGAGGCTGAGGCCACGCTGGCCCAAGACGTGCAGAAATGGCATACCACCGCGCAAGAACTCAGCCAGGCTGAGCTGTGGGGCAGTGTCGAGCCACGCCACAGCAACGCCATCGACAGCTCGCGCGTGCAACTGCAGCAAGTGTTCGATGCCTTCAGCGCCGCGCTGGCGCAAGCCCGCCAAGCCGCCGAAGACCCTCAGGCGCCACTGCCACAGGTGCAAGTCTGGGCCGATGAGTTGCGCGCCCTGCACGGCGGCCCGGCCGCAACCAGTGCCGGCCAAGCCGCCGCGCCACTCTCGCCCGAGCAGCAGGCCAAAATCAACGCTGCCCTCAAGGCCCTGGAACAAACCGTTCGGCAAGGCCAGGCCAAGCAAAGCAGCCAGGCCGCTGCCGCATTGCGCGACAGCCTCAAGGAGCTGCACGGCAGCGTGGATGCCGAGCTGGAGCGCCGCATCAATCGCGCCCTGATTGACGCGGGCGACCTGCAAGGCTGGCAGCGCTGGGGCGCCAACCAAGTGCGTGAAGAGCTGATTGCCCGCGCCGAGCAACTCATGAATGCCGACGGCAAACCTCAAGCCAGCGGCAAGGCCCTGCAGACCCAAGTGCGCGAGCTGCACGAGCAATGGCGCCAGGTTGATCGATCCAGCCCTCCCAACGGCCACCTGTGGAAGCGCTTTGACGAGGCCATGGGCAAGGCCCGCGCCGTCGTGGATGAATGGCTCAGCAAGGTCAAGGCCGAAAGCCAAGCCCATAAAGCCCAGCGTCAGGCCCTCATCGACGAGCTGCGCGCCCTGGCCAGCAGCCCAGAACAGGCCGACGGCGATCTCAAAACCCTGCACCGCCAGCTGCGGCAATTGGCCGAGCGCTGGCGCAACGCAGGCCATGTCAGCGACAAAGTCTTCACCCAGCTGCAAACCCAGTGGAAAGAAGCCTACGACGCCGCCAGCGCCCCGCTGGAGCAGGCCCGCAAGCACAGCACTGCGCTGCGCCGCAACCTGATCGAGCAGGCTCAGGCCCTGGCCGAACGCCAGCCATTGGACATTCGCGCCATCAAAGAGCTGCAGCAACGCTGGCAGGCAGAAGCCCAGCGCGTGCCGCTGGAGCGCAAGCTCGAACACAAACTCTGGGACGCCTTCCGCCAACCGCTGGACGCCGCCTTCAACCGCAAGAGCGAGCAGCGCCATCAGGCCCAGGCAGCCGCCTCAGCCCACGATCAGGCTGTGCTGCAAGCCGCCCAGGCCCTGGAGCAGGCCGTGGCCGGCGGCGATGCCCAAAGCATCCGCGATGCCATGCAAGCCCTGCAATCCGCCGTGCGCAGCGCCCCGGCAGACAGCGCCCCGGCCGCGGCTGGCAGCACGCCACCGGCCGCCGAGACCGGCAATGGGGCTGCCGCCAACGCCGAGGCCCAACCGGCCCCAGCCGCCGCACCCGATGCAGGCGCCGCTGACGGGGCAGAACCCACCGCGCCAGCCGAAAGCGGCGCGCCAAAATCGGCCAGCGATGAAGCCGACGCTCAGGCCCCCGCCGCAACCAGCGCCCCTGCCGCCGCGCCAACCAAGCCCGTCATTGCCGTGCGCGGCGACGACCGCCCAGGTGCACAGCCGGCCAGCGCCGCACAGGCCGCCGCGCGCAGCGCAAGGCCTGGCGCACGCCCTGATGCCCGCCGCGAGCGCCATGAGCGCAACGAACGCCATGAGCGCCGCGAGCGGCCCACTACCGCGCCGCGCCTGGGCGATGCCGCCTTCCGCGCCCAACGTCAGGCGCTGGACAATGCCCAGGCCGCGCTGCGCAAGCTGGCTGCACAGGCCCATGGCGAGACCCTGACTCAGCTGCTACAAGCCTGGAGCCAGCGCGATGCCCAAGCCGTGCCGGCGCACGCCCAATTGGGCAAGCAGCTGTCGGCCAGCCAATACAACGAATGGAAACAGCAAATCGGCCAGCCCGTCAGCGCCGGCTCCGAGGCCCGGGCCCAGGCTCTGTTGCGTCTGGAAGTGGCCGCCGACGTGCCCACACCGGCCGAACACCTGGGCGAACGCCGCGCACTGCAGCTGCAGTTGCTCACCCAGCGCCATGCCGCTGGCCCTGAGCAGACCTGGGCCGAGGATGCGCGCAACGTCCTGGCCGGCGCCGCCGATGCACAAAGCAGCAAGCGGTTGCAGGCTGCTCTGAAGGTATTGCTCAAGCGCGGCTGATTCCGCGCCCCGCGCGCCCGCTCCAACCGAGCGCCGCGCACAGCCATGCAAAAAGCCCCGCAGACGCCAGTCTGACGGGGCTTTGCTTTGGAACTTTGTGCTGCCCTTCGCCCTTCAGTGACGGCCTTCGGGCCTGCCCTCACATTGGGCTCGGGGGCGAAAAGTGCATAACACGCTCTAGGGCTTGTCGAGCTTGGATGTTGCAGCGGTGTTTTCGATCAAAACTCCACAACTGCTGCATTGAAAATGCTTGCAAGGTGTACAGGTCTTGCGCGCTGTCTCGCCTTGCATTTGCGGCTTTTGCCTCGAAAAGCTGCTTCGCAAATCCAATCTCAACAACACCCCCGAGAGGCTTACACCGAGAAGCTGGAGCCGCAGCCACAAGTGGTAGTGGCATTGGGGTTCTTGATAACGAACTGCGCCCCTTGCAGGTCTTCCTTGTAGTCGATCTCTGCGCCCAGCAGGTACTGGTAGCTCATGGCGTCGATCAGCAGCGAGACGCCATTCTTGGTCATGGTCGTGTCGTCCTCGTTGGTGATCTCGTCGAAGGTAAAGCCGTACTGAAAGCCCGAGCAACCGCCGCCCTGGACGAAAACACGCAGCTTCAGATCCGGGTTGCCCTCTTCGGCGATCAAATCGGCCACTTTGGCGGCAGCGGCGTCCGTGAAGTGAATCGGGGCAGGCATGGACGAGGCCTCAGGGCTGGTGGTGTTTTCAACGGCGGTATTCATCGTATTTCTCCGGTCGATGGCAAATGCAAAATAGTTGGCTGCGCAGCCAGCGATGCTAGGCCAATTTGGATGGCTGCGCTGCTGGGTTGGTCTTTGCTGCAGCGGCATTGCGGCGCGCAGCATCGAGCGCATCCAGCGCTTGCAGCGGATTGTCCGGCGCTGCTGAGGGCTGTGCGCCCTGGCCGCGCTGCAATGGCGGGATGCGGGTCTGGGCGGGTGCGCTCGCGGCTGCTGGCATGGCGGCTCCGGGTACGCCAGAAGCGGCCGCCTGTGCTGCTGCGGGCCCACGATCCTCAGGCACGGAAGCTGCTGGCGACACAATGGGCTGCATGCGCCCAGAGATCAGGGCGCCTTGATGCATTTCAAGCTGCCGGTAGCTGACGTCGCCATTGACGCGCGCCTTGGGCTGCAAGTCCAGCATCAGCGCCGCATGTAAGGGGCCTTCGACTACGCCATTGACGATGATGGTGTCGGCATGAATGCCGCCGCTGACTCGCCCGTGCTCGGAGACAAACACCAGCGTGCCTTTCTTGGATTTGGCCTCATCGCCCGAGAGCGTGCCCTCGACCGTGCCATCGATGCGGATGCCATCGGCAAAGGAGATGTCGCCATGCACGTGGCAACCTTCGGCAATCAGGCTTCGGATGGGGGGTTGCTTGCTTTTGGAAAACATCGTTGGCTTTCTGGCAAAAGAAGATGCGCTGCGGGAGAGCGCTACGCCCGCGCACGATGGCGGCGGCACAGGCACTGAAAGCCGCAAGGGTACTACGGAACGCGAGCATGGCCTCTAGCAGGCTCAAGGTGCGGGTGAAGCCTGCACTTTCGCGGCCTGGGCCGGGCCCAGTCGAACTGTTTGCCGCGCGCGCTCTTGCCCGCCCTCACGCACGATGGCGGTGATGCTGCGCACCTGTACGGCGGCGGGCACTTGCCAATACCCCTCCAGGCGTTGATAGCGATCGAACTGCAGCGCCTGCTGGCGCTGCGCGGGCGGCAGCCTCCAGGGCTTACCGCCTTGCTGCGCGTCGATCTGCCAGTGCAATTGGCCATTGAACGGCACCGCATCACGGCGTGGCTGCATCAGCAGGATCTGCCAGTGCAGCTGCTGGTCATCGTCGCTGCGTTGCGCGTCCAGGCTGCGGATGCTCAAGGCCCCGCCCTCGCCAGCCGGCAGAAGGTTTTCGTAAAAACCCAGGTCATCTCGCAGGCGCTGGTTTTCTGCCTGCAACTGCTCGATGTGCTGCTGCAACTGAGCGACGGTGGCCGCGTGCGCCAGACGAAGCGCATCGGGCAGCGGCTGTTTGCCCGAGCCTTCTTCGATTGACGGCGGTGCTGCGCCATCGCCCTGGCGCTGTGCAGCCGCCGGGCCAATGACGACCTGGGTGGTCTGGGCCTGGCGTTGCAATTGCTGCTGCAGCGCCTGCATGTCTTGGCGCAGGCGCTGCAATTGCTGCTGCGCCTCGGCCTGCTCGCGCCAGCGCGCCAGCAGCTCCTGGCCCCAACGCATCCCGCCATAAAGCAGCACCAGCAAGGCCACCAGCATCAGCAGGCGCAAAGGCCAGGGCAGCAACCTGCGCGGCGCCAGACGACGGCTGGCGGCTGGAATACGGCGGGAGAATGGGCGCAGGCGCATGCAGGTGTGACGGATGGGCAAGTAAGCGCTGCCTGCACGCACCGGCTTGCCAGTGCGGCAGGCAGCGCGAGCTGGCAATCAGGGCTTGCTCAATGGCTTAGGGCCAAGCCCTGCTTGGTCATGTGCAAGGTGTCGGCATCGATGCCCACGCTGCGCAGATTCGCGCGGGCCTGATCGGCGGCGGCCTGCAGGCGGGCGGGGTCATTGCCCGCTTCTTCTTGCGCGACTATTTGCACCAGTGATTGCCACAGCAGGCTTTCGGCCATGCGCTGCTTGTCGGCATCGCTCATGCTGAGCATGCCTTGGTCCTTGCTCAACGCGACCTCGAATTGTTGCACCAGCTGGCCTGTGGCCATGTCAGTGTTCTGTGCCTTGTGGATGGTGCCGTAGTTGATCAGCAGCCAAAAGGCAATGGCCTGAGCCACGTTGTCTTTCTTGGGCGAGCCGGCTTTTTTGTGCAGCCGCTCACGCACGGCGGGCACGAAGTTCCAGCCGGCCATGGTGCGGATTTTTTGCTCCGTGGCCGCATCCAACGCGCCGCGTTTGCGGGTATCTGCCAGCAATTGCTCGATGAACTCAGTGGCCACCTGATCGCTGACAGCCTGCGAGAAGGTGTATTGATAGGCCTTGGGGTTGCTGGCCGGCTGCTGGGCCTTGCCCTGCCGCGCCTTGCGGCTGCTGCCCTGGCTGAAGGTGCGGTTGTGGTTTTCGTAAGTGCGCCGCAGCATGTCCTGGGCGATCCAGTGATCTTGGTAGTAGCTGCCAATGCCCCAGGCATGGGCATTGTGCGTGAGCACACACGCCAGCAGCACGCCAGCGGCCCATGCGCACCGCGCCGCCCAGCGGGGGCGGCGCCGGGCCTGAGAGGGGGAAGCGGGAATGCCAGGGTAGTGGCGCAGGGGCATGACGGGCTCTCCTCAAACAAAATGGGCATTACGGAAAATGCGGGCGCCGCCACTATGCCAGCAGCGCCCAGGGCCTTGCAACACCCGTTTGCCCCGGGCCGGCTCGGCGCATCAGGCCAGTTGGCTCGCCTGGCTCGCCTGGCTCAGCTCCTGCTCCTGCAGCACGCGCCACATCACCTTGCCGCTGCCGCTCTTGGGCAGGGCTGGCACAAACTCGATCAGACGCGGCACTTTGTAAACCGCCATGTTGTCACGGCACCAGGCCAGGATGTCCTCGGCCGAGGTCTGCGCGTGATCGGGGCGCAGCACAACCACGGCCTTGACGGTCTCGCCCCGGTAGTCATCGCGCGCGGCAATGATGCATGCCTCCTGGATGGCGGGGTGGCGGTACATCAGCGACTCGACCTCTGCAGGCCAGACCTTGAAGCCCGAGGCGTTGATCATGCGCTTGAGACGATCGGTGAGGTAAAAGTAGCCTTCTTCATCCACATGGCCCAGGTCGCCGGTGCGGAAAAAGCGCTGCCCGTCAAGGGTGACGAAGGCCTGCTGCGTGGCCTCGGGCTGCTGCCAATAGCCTTCAAAAACCTGCGGCCCGCTGACCAGAATTTCGCCCTGCTCGCCCGATGGCAGAGTTTGCAGCGTATCCGGATCCACCACACGCGCCTGCACGCCAATGAAGGGGATGCCCAGACACTGCAGCTTGGGGTTTTCCATCGGGTTGCTGTGCGAGGGCGCAGCCGTTTCAGTCAGGCCATAGCCTTCGATGTAGCGCAGCCCGAACTGGTCGTACAGCCGCTGGGCCACGGCCTGCGGCATGGCCGCGCCGCCACCGCCGATGTGCTGCAGGCTGCTGAGGTCGAACTGGGCAAAGTTGGGGCTGGCCATCAGGTCGATCACCATGGTGGGGATGTTGGTCCAGCTGTTGACGTGCCACTTGGAGATCAGCCGCCCGGCCAGCTCCCGATCCCAGCGGGGCATCAGAATCTGCGTAGCCCCCAGGTAAATGCCGCCGTGCATGACGACCACCATGCCCGTGATGTGGAACATCGGCACCACAGACAAAGTCACCGAGGCCATGCTTTGCCGCCCCCACAGGGCCGCGGCCATGATGTTGTAGTTGATGCTGCGGTGCAGGTGCATGCAGCCCTTGGGCAGGCCCGTGGTGCCGCTGGTGTAGGGCAGCACGGCCAGGTCCTCGGCCGTGGCGCGGTGCGCAGGCGGCGCGGCCTCGCAGGCCAGTGCGTCGAGGTAGCGGTGCACCTGCACGCCTTGCGCGGACGGCGCCGGGTAGTGCGTGCACAGCCAATCGCGCCAAGCCGGCGGCGGCGCATCGTCGCCCTGCACATTGGCCTCGAAAGCGTCGGTGAACTGCGTCACGATCAAGTGCTGCAGGCGCTGCTGCTCCTCCAGCGCATCACTGGCCTGGGCCAGCTGCGGCGCCAGGTCACCGGTGACCAACGCCACGCGCGCACCCGAGTCGGCAATGTAATGCTGCAGCTCCTGGGCCAAGTTCATTGGGTTGACCGGCACCACCACCGCATTGGCGCGCAGCACCGCATAGTGCGCAGCCACCAACTGCGGGCAGTTCTGCATCAGCACGATGACACGATCACCTTGCTGCACCCCCAGACTGTGCAGGAAGGCCGCCAGGCGCTCGACCTGCTCGGCCAGCTGGGCATAGCTGGTCTGGGTGCCGAAAAAGACCAGCGCAGGCTTGTGTGGAAAGCGCTGCGCGCTCACGGCCAGGTTGTGCCAGACCGAAGTGGCGGACTGCGGAATCTGGTGTGGCATGTTCTTGGGCCAGTGGGCATGGTGCAAGGTCATGGTCAACGCGCTCCTTCAATGGGAATGGCAGAAATGGCATGGGGCGCAGCAGGCGCCCTGCCGGGCAAACGTTCTGTGCAGGTTCTAAAGGCAAATGCCACTGCGCTCAATGGTGGCAGCCCCAGGGTTCGCGCCTCTCCAGGCGTTTGGCGTCACTTTGGTTACATGAGGGGCCCAGAAACAAAAAAACCCGCCCAGGACTGGGCGGGTTGGGTGCGGGCCAGGGCGGCGCAGGTCACAGGTTGTCGATGAAGCTGCGCAGCTTGTCCGAGCGGCTGGGGTGTTTGAGCTTGCGCAGCGCCTTGGCCTCGATCTGGCGGATGCGCTCGCGCGTGACGTCGAACTGCTTGCCCACTTCCTCCAGCGTGTGGTCGGTGCTCATCTCGATGCCAAAACGCATGCGCAGTACCTTGGCCTCGCGCGGAGTGAGGCTGTCGAGAATGTCTTTGACCACATCGCGCAGGCCGGCTTGCATGGCCGCGTCCATGGGCGCGACGTTGCTGGTGTCCTCAATGAAGTCGCCCAGGTGGCTGTCGTCGTCGTCGCCGATGGGGGTTTCCATCGAGATCGGCTCCTTGGCGATCTTCATGATCTTGCGGATCTTGTCCTCGGGGATTTCCATCTTCTCGGCCAGGATGGAGGCATCGGGCTCGTAGCCAAACTCCTGCAAATGCTGGCGCGAGATGCGGTTCATCTTGTTGATGGTCTCGATCATGTGCACCGGGATGCGGATGGTGCGCGCCTGGTCGGCGATCGAGCGCGTGATGGCCTGGCGGATCCACCAAGTGGCATAGGTCGAGAACTTGAAGCCGCGGCGGAATTCGAACTTGTCCACGGCCTTCATCAGGCCGATGTTGCCTTCCTGGATCAGGTCGAGGAACTGCAGGCCACGGTTGGTGTACTTCTTGGCAATCGAGATCACCAGGCGCAGGTTGGCCTCGGTCATCTCCTTCTTGGCATCGCGCGAGGCCTTTTCGCCCGCCAGCATGCGCTTGTTGATGTTCTTGAGCTCCTCCAGCGGCACGACAACCTGGTTTTGCAGATCCAACAGGCCTTGCTGCAGCTCCTGCACCGCCGGCACGTTGCGCCCGAGGATGCCGCTCCAGGGGTGCTTGCCCGCAGCCTCGCGCTCAACCCATTGCAGGTTCAGCAGGTTGGGCGGGAACTCGGCGATGAAGCGCTCTTGCGGCATGCCGCACTTGTCCACGACGATGGCCTTGATCTTGCGCTCTGCCTCGCGGATGGACTTGACCTGCTCGCGCACCATGTCGCACAGCGTGTCGATGGTCTTGGCCGTGAAGCGGATGGTCATCAGCTCACGTGTGAGCGTGGTCTGTTGCTCGTTGTACTGCTTGGAGCCCCAACCATGGCGGTCGTAGGCCTTGTGCAGGCCCTCGAACAGCTCGCGCAGGTGGTCGAAGTGCGCCATGGCCTTGTTCTTGAGCTCCTCCAGGCGCTTGGTCATGGCCTTGGAGCCGCCCTTGCCATCGTCGTCATCGTCCTCGTCGAACTCGTCGAAGTCCTCCTCGGCCACGAAGTCATCGGCCTCATCGGGGTCGGCAAAGCCGTCCACGATGGTGGTGATCAGCACCTTGCCCTCGCGGATTTCCTCGCCCATGTTGAGCACAGCAGCAATGATGGCCGGCGAGGTGCTGATGGCTTCCATCATGTCCTGCATGCCGCCCTCGATGCGCTTGGCGATCTCGATCTCGCCCTCGCGCGTGAGCAGCTCCACCGTGCCCATCTCGCGCATGTACATGCGCACCGGGTCAGTGGTGCGGCCGAACTCGCTGTCCACGTTGGACAGCGCGGCTTCAGCCTCTTCCTCGGCCTCTTCCTCGGTGGTCACGTTCTGGCCGCTGTTGGACAGCAACAGCGTTTCGGCATCGGGGGTTTGCTCGTAAACGTCCACACCCATGTCGCGCAGCAGAGCCACCACGACTTCCAGGGTCTCGGTCTCAATCAGCTTGTCGGGCAGGTGGTCGTTGATCTCGCCGTGCGTGAGATAGCCGCGCGTACGCCCCATTTTGATCAGCATCTTCAGACGCTCGCGGCGCTCGCGGTCCTCCTCTTCGGAGATTTCGCCCTCATCCAGGCCAAACTCCTTCATCAAGGCGCGCTCCTTGGCCTTGCTGATCTTCATGCGCAGCGGCTTGGCCTTCTCCGCCTCGTCGCCGCTGGCTTCGGCAGCGCCAGCGGCGCTGTCCTCTTCACCTTCGTCTTCGAATTGCAGATCGTCGTCGAGGTCGAAATTGTCCTCGTCATCGAATGCAGAGGCCTTTTCCTTGCCCTTGCCCTTCTTGGCAGCGGCCTTGCCGCCTTTGGCAGAAGACTTGCTGGCCTTGGCTGCCGTCTTGGCAGGCTTGTCGGTCGCAGCGGCGGCTTTGCTGCTCTCTTTGCTGGTCTTCTTGGCGGCCGCGCGTGGCTTCTTGCCGGCTTCGGTCTCGAGCTCGACTTCCTGCAGTGGCTCCTGGGCCTTGCTCTTGCTGGCTTTGGCGGTCTTCTTCTCGGCCTTGGCGGCCGTTTTCGTGGCGGCACCAGCCTTGCTGGCGGCGGTGGTCTTTTTCTCTGTAGTCACTGTCTTGCTGGACGAGGTGGTTGGGGTGGATTGGGGCGTCTGGCTCGCGCGCGAGCGCACAGGCTTGGTCTGGCCGGCAGGCGCCGCGCTCTGCTCGCTCTTGGCTGCCGCCTTGCTGACACGCTGGGCGCTGGGCGCTGCAGCCTTGGGCTGATTGCTGGATTTCTTACTGGTAGCCATGGTGCACTCTCATTCGATTTGGACACGATCAATGGGCAAGACACGCAATGGGCAGGCCACGCCAGGCGGGCTGGCGCCATGCCTGCTTCGCAGTCTCGAGCGCTGCAGCGCCATGCTGCGGCCAGCAGCTGCTGGGCCAGACCTGCAACCAACAGGGGGGCTGCGGCAAAGGCCTCGGGCAAGGCGGCGGCCGATCGGCCAACAGGCAAGAGAGGGCAAGCTGGGGGGCGAACATTTGGCGTACAGTCCTTGCGGTCATTGAGGCGGTGTTTGTCCTGGACACGCTTGCCTGCTCCGGAGGTGCTGCTGTCGCGCTTGCTGATTGGGCCTGTTGGGCGCGCAAAAAAAGCGAGAATCTGCCTACGGCCCCCAGCAATGCGCTGCCCTTTGAAACACATGCAAAGGCATGGGCCGTCCACAGATTCACAGCCCTATATTATATTCGCGCGCCTTTTTTCAAGCCCCCCGGTCAAAGCCCTTGAGCCAGGTCATCAAAATACACCTCTGCCGCGCAAAAAAGCTTTCACGACAGGCTTTGCACACCCTCACAGCGCAGCCAGGCGCCGCAAGTGGGCCAGAGCCTGCTCCACCTGGTCGATCAGCACCAGGCAGAAGTCACCGGGCTGCAGGCGGGCAATGGCGGCGTCGATGGCGCGCATCTCGCCCTGAATTTCCTCCAGATGGCGGATGCGGTAGCCGGGCTGATTGCGCATGCGCTCAAAGCCCTCGCGCAGCAGCGCCAGCACCTCGCCATGCGCCCGGCCGCGCTGGGCGGCGTCCTGATAGAGAAAGGCCTCGTCAAAGGCCGTAGCCAGGATCGAAGTCTGCGCCCGGATGTCCTCATCACGCCGGTCGCCCGCAGCGCTGATGACCAGCACCCGTTTGCCCGCCGGCGTGGCCTGCACCACCTGCACCAACGCACGCATGGCGTCGGGGTTGTGGCCATAGTCGGCCACGACGGTGGCGCCGTTGATTTGCAGCGTATTGAAGCGCCCCGGCGCGTTGTCGGTGTCATTGACGAAGCTGGCCAGGCCGCGCCGGATGGTCTGCGCCGGCAGCCCCACAGCCCAGGCCGCGGCCACGGCGGCCATGACGTTTTGCACCTGAAAGCCAATGCGGCCGTGCTGCGTGATGGGGATTTCGGCCAACGGGATACTGTCGCGCCAAGCGCCTTCGGTGGCTACGATGGCCTCGCCCTCGACGAACACGCTGCGCCGCCCTTGCGAGCGGTGCGCCGCCAAAATGGGATGGTGCTTGTCCATCGCAAAGTAAATTACCTTCCCCGGCGTGGCGCTGGCCATGGCCGCCACCAGCGGGTCTTCGGCATTGAGCACGGCATAGCCTTTGGGGGAGACGTTGCGCACCGTCACGGCTTTGACCTGGGCCAATTCCTGCACGGTGTCGATGTAGTTCAACCCGAGGTGATCGCCCTCGCCAATGTTCGTGACTACGGCCACCTGGCTCTGGTCGAAACCCAGCCCTTCGCGCAGGATGCCGCCGCGCGCCACTTCCAGCACAGCCGCATCCACCAGCGGATGAAACAGCACGTTGCGCGCACTGCGCGGGCCGCTGCAGTCACCGCTTTCGATTTGCCGGCCATTGATGTAGATGCCATCGGTGTTGGTCATGCCAGTGGTCAAGCCATGGGCCATGAGCAGATGCGCGATCAAGCGCGCCGTGGTGGTCTTGCCGTTGGTGCCGGTGACGCTGACGAGCGGAATACGACCATCGTTGCCTTTCTCGAACAGCATGTCGACGACGTATTTGCCGATCGGGCGGGGCTGGCCGAATGAGGGCGCCAGGTGCATGCGCAGCCCGGGTGCGGCATTGACCTCGACCACGCCGCCGGCCTGCTCCTCCAGCGGGCGCTCGACGCTCTCGCACACCACGTCCACGCCACAAATGTCCAGCCCCACCATCTGCGCAGCGGCCACGGCGCTGGCGGCCACGGCTGGATGCACGGAGTCGGTCACATCGGTGGCGGAGCCGCCCGTGCTGAGGTTGGCGTTGTGGCGCAGCACCACTTTGCGTCCTGGCTCGGGCACGGACTCGGGCGTCAGCCCTTGCAACTGCAATTGCCCCAGCGCGATGTCGTCGAGCCGAATGCGCGTGAGGGAGGTGGCATGGCCATCGCTGCGGCGCGGATCGAGGTTGACGGTGTCCACCAGCTCGCGCACGCTGTGCTGGCCGTCACCGATGACCTGCGGCGGCTCGCGCCGCGCGGCAGCGGCCAGGCGGTTGCCCACCACCAGCAGGCGGTAGTCCTGCCCGGGCAGGTATTTCTCCACCATCACCACGCCGTATTTTTCCGCTGCGAGGTAGGCGGCTTCGAGTTCAGCGAAGGTTTGGATGTTGACCGTCACGCCCTTGCCTTGGTTGCCATCCTGCGGCTTGGCCACCACTGGCAGGCCCACTTCTTGCGCCACCTGCCAAGCCTCGTCCAGGGAAGCCACCGGGCGGCCCAGCGGCACGGGCACGCCAGCGGCCAGCAGCAGCTTCTTGGTCAGCTCCTTGTCTTGCGCAATCGACTCAGCCACAGTGCTGGTGGCATCGACCTCGGCAGCCTGGATGCGACGCTGGCGCGAGCCCCAGCCAAATTGCACCAACGAGCCGCGCGTGAGCCGCCGCAAGGGGATGCCGCGCGCCAGCGCGGCCTGGGCAATGGAGCCGGTGCTGGGCCCCAGGCGCTCGTGCTCGTCGAGCTCACGCAAACCATTGATCATGGCCGCGCCATCAAAAGCGGCCTGCGCTTGGCCAGAAGCGGCCTGGATCAACGCCAGCGCCGCATCGATGGCCTGACGCCCCACGGCCTCCTCACGGTACTCGACCACGACCTGGTAAACGCCAGTTTCGTTCGTCGGCACGGTGCGCGCAAAGCCGATGGCCACGCCCGCCTCCTGCTGCAGCACCGCAGCGGCAAACTGCAACACATGCGCCAGCGAGGTCGGGCTGCCGTCTTCCGTAGTGAGTGTGCCAATCGCCGGGAACAGCGCCCGAAGGCGCTGGGCCAGGCCGGGCAGGCGCGTGATGTCGCATTCCTCGGGCGTGCAATGCACCGTAACCAGCATGGCGGTCTTGCGGCTCCACAAATTGGGGCCACGCAGGGCGCGAGTTCGCAGAATTTCCATGGCGTGCAGCGTGTGGGGGTAATCGGGGAAAAGTCTTGTCAGACAAGGGCCTGCTTGCGCGCAGCCTGTAGCCCAGGCAGGCGAGGGTCAAAGGTGCGGATGCCTGCGCCGATGAGCTCCGGCGCGATGCCCATGGTCCATGCCATGGCCACTGCGGCCAGCAGCTGCGTTTGCTGCAGACCCAGCGTGGCCGCGTGCTGGCACAGTGCCGTCCAATCCTCGATGCGCTCGCAGCCAGCTTCGTCGTGCAGTTCAAGGACATTCTCGCCAGGCAGTACCCAGCGCGCCTGGGCCGCATCCGGCGCAGGCTCGTCGCCCTGCCGACCATCCTGCGCCTGCTGCTCCTGCTGCTCCTGCAGCCAGCGCTGGCGCGCAGTGGCATCGCTGGCGTAAAACACCAGCGCGCCATCGCACAGCGGCGCCAGCGCCGTGATCTGCTCATCGTCGGCATTGAGCACGGCCACGCCACTGGCCAGCACCACATCCACCTGGGTGCGCAGCACACGGGTCATCTGCTGCTTTTCCTGAATGTCGTAATCGGCCAGTTCCTCATGGCCGGCCATGTCGGTGACGGCGCCAATGTGGCAGCGGTCGTAGCTCAGGCCTTCGGCCAGGATGCTGCGCGGGCTGTTCTCGATCACGGCCACCTCGATCTGCTGGTTCATCAGCAAGCGGTTGCCGGCCTCCCAGTGGTCGCTGGCGCGCCGGTCGATGAGGCGCTTGTCCAGAAAGATGCCCTGGCGGCAGGCAACGCCCACGTGCCTGCCCGAAAGGTGCAGCAGCCAGCCCACCAGCCGCGCAATGCCCGTGGTTCCGTGGCGCCCGGCAATGCCAATGATGGGAATGCGCCCGGAGAGGTCGGCGCCGTCCTGCAAGGGCGGCGTCGGAAACAGGTATTCGACGATGGCCTGCCCCACTGGCTGGGGCGAGCCCACGGCCGGCCTGAGGTGCATCAGCAGCCCCGGGCCAGCGTTGACCTCAATCACCGCCCCGCCCTGCTCGGCCAGCGGGCGGGCGATGTCCTGCGCCATTACGTCCACGCCGGCAATGTCCAGGCCGACCACGCGCGCAGCCAGCGCCGCCGCTTCGGCGGTTTCCGGGTGTACCTCGTCGGTGCAATCCACCACCACGGTGCTGCTGCGCTGGATCAACACCAGCTTGCCGCGCGCAGGCACACTGTGCGGCGTCAAATCCTGGGCCTTGAGCTCGCGCAGCACGTCCGGCTGCTGCACGTCCACCGCCTGCGCTGCGGCCGCCGCCGCCTCGCCCGCGCCATCCTCGGCCGCAGCCGCGCTGCGGCGGTGTGGGTCGCTGTTGAGCTGCGCCTGCACCAGCTGCTGCACGGTGGAGACTCCATCGCCGGTGACTTTGAGCGACTCACTGCGCGCGGCAGCCACCACGCGCCCGCCCACTACCAGCAGGCGGTGCTCGTTGCCCGACACCATGCGCTCGACCATGACCTCGTAGCCGTGCGGCTCTGCCGCGTGCCAGGCGGCCTCGACTTCTTCCTGGGTTTGCAGGTTGACGAACACGCCGCGATTGCGCGAGGCATCCGAGGGCTTGACGACCACGGGCAGGCCAATGTCCTGCGCGGCCTCCCAAGCCTGCTGCGCGCTGGCGGCAATCTGCCACTCGGGCACCGGCACGCCGCAGATCTGGATCAGCGTCTTGGTCATGTCCTTGTCGTTGGCAATGCCCTCGGCAATGGCGCTGGTGTTGGCCGTCTCGGTGGTCCAGATGCGTTTTTGCGCCGCGCCATAGCCCAGCTGCACCAGGTTGCCGTCGTTGAGGCGAAAGGCCGGGATGCGGCGCTCGAACGCGGCATCGACGATGGCCGTCGTGCTCGGGCCCAGGTAGCGCTCGTCGATCACTTCGCGGATCGCCGCCACAGCCGCGGGCACATCGAAAGCTTGGTCATTGATGGCCGCCATGATGAGCCGGTGGCCCTCGCGCAGCGCTGCGCGCGCGACCTGCTCGTCACGGGCGCGGAACACCATGCGGTACACGCCCGGCTGCGAAGTGCTGCGCGTCTGGCCAAAGGCCGTGGGCATGCCCGCCAGATTCAGCAGCTCGATGATGATGTGCTCCAGGATGTGGCCGCACCAGGTGCCTTCGTCCAGCCGCATCAAAAAGCCGCCGCGCTCACCCACGCCGCAGTGGTGCTCGATCAGGCCGGGCAGCCAAGCCTTGAGCCGCCCTGCAAAACCCTCGATCTTGTTGGAGGGAAAGTCCTCCAACTTACCCAGATCCAACCAGACCTCCAACACCTCGCGGTAGGTCCAGATGCTGGGGCCGCGCAGGTAGTTCACGCGCAGCAGCGCAATATCCTCGAAAACTGGCATGTGGTGATGGTTTGATGATGGTGCAAAACGGCTTTGGGGATGCCCCGCGCGAATGGCGGCGATTGTGGCATGCCCGCTATGCAAGCCAGTCTGCAAACAACAGAAGCTGTTGCACGCGCGCCAGTTCCGCATTAGCCAGACCGTGCGTGTCAACAAAGGGGCATGCCGACGCGTTGTCGGCAGCTTGTAGCCGCTGACTGCCCCGATCTTGCGCAGAGTGCCCGGACCCGGTGGCAAGATAGCGGCTCCCAACAATCACACGACATGACTGCTGTTTCACCGCCCTCTGCTGCACCGCGACTGCCTTTGGCTGCGCACGAGAACGTGCTGTGTGCGCTTGACGTTGACCTGAGCCAGGAGTTGCGCTTCGCGCCCGGGCGCGTGGTGCTCACCGACCAAGCGCTGTATGGCTGGCAATCAGGTCAGGCGCAATACCAGCGCTGGCCGGCCAGCGGCCGGCTAGATGCCCGCCACACGCTGCAATTGCACGAGCACGCCGGCCTGTTGACGCTGGGCCTGCACACGCCCGAACAGCGGCTGGCGCACTGGCATCTGAGCCAGCAAGGCAGCATTCAAGCGCAGCGCCTGATCGAGCATTTCAAGGCCCAGGTGCATGGCGACGCGCAAAGCGCCCAGCGTGCGCAGGACATGTCCACCTGCACGGCCTGCGGCGCAGCCCTGCCGCAAGACAGCAGCGCCTGCCAAGCCTGCGCCGAGAAGGAAGAAGAAGCGCCCGTCTCCAGTTGGGTGCTGCTGCGCCTGCTGCGCTTTGCCAAGCCCTACCGCAAGCTCATCGCGCTGGGCTTTGTGCTGACGCTGGCATCGACGGCCGCCACGCTGGTGCCGCCGTACCTGACCATCCCGCTGATGGACGACATCCTCATCCCCTACCAATCGGGCCAGCCCATCGACGCCGCTCTGGTGGCCTGGTACCTGGGGGCGCTGCTGCTGTCGGCCATCGTCGCCTGGGCTCTGGGCTGGAGCCGCACCTACGTGCTCTCGCTGGTGTCCGAGCGCATCGGCGCCGATTTGCGCACCACCACCTTCAACCACCTCATGCGCCTGTCGCTGGACTACTTCAGCAGCCGCCGCACAGGCGATCTCATCACCCGCATCGGCTCCGAGACCGACCGCATCAACACCTTTCTATCGCTGCACGCGCTGGATTTCGCCACCGACGTCATCATGATCGTCATGACGGCGGCCATCTTGCTGTCCATCGACCCCACGCTGGCGCTGGCCGCCCTCGTGCCGCTGCCCTTCATCTTCATCCTCATCCAGCGCGTGCGCGCCAAGCTCAAGGTGGGCTTTGAGCGCTCCAGCCGCGTCTGGTCGCAAATCACCAACGTGCTGGCCGATGCCATCCCCGGCGTGCGCGTGGTCAAGGCCTTTGCGCAGGAAGGGCGCGAGCAGGAGCGCTTTGCCGAGGCCAACCGCGTCAACCTCATCGCCAACGACCGCGTCAACCGCGTCTGGTCGCTGTTCTCGCCCACCGTCACGCTGATGACCGAGGTGGGCACCCTCGTCGTCTGGGCCTTTGGCATCTGGCTGGTGGCGGGCAACACCATCACCGTAGGCGTGCTGGCGGCCTTCATCGCCTACATCGGGCGCTTTTACACGCGGCTCGATTCCATGAGCCGCATCGTCAGCATCACCCAGCGCGCCGCCGCCGGGGCCAAGCGCATCTTCGACATCCTCGACCACGTCTCCACCGTGCCCGAGCCGGCCCAACCCACGCCCCTGCCCGCCGTGCAAGGCCATCTGCGCCTGAAAAACCTGGGCTTTCGCTACGGCAGCCGCACCGTGCTGCGCAACCTCAACCTGGAGATCGCGCCGGGCGAGATGATCGGCCTGGTCGGCCACAGCGGCTCGGGCAAATCCACGCTGGTCAACCTCATCTGCCGCTTCTACGACGCCAGCGAAGGCGCCATCCTCTGCGACGGCATCGACTTGCGCCACATCGCCGTGGCCGACTACCGCCGCCACATCGGCCTGGTGCTGCAAGAGCCGTTTTTGTTCTTCGGCACCGTGGCCGAGAACATTGCCTACGGCAAGCCCGATGCCACGCGCGAGGAAATCATCGCCGCCGCGCGCGCCGCGCACGCGCACGACTTCATCCTGCGCCTGCCCCACGGCTACGACTCGCTGGTGGGCGAGCGGGGCCAAAGCCTCTCGGGCGGCGAGAGGCAGCGCATCAGCATCGCCCGCGCGCTGCTGATCGACCCGGCCATCCTCATCATGGACGAGGCCACCTCCGCCGTAGACACCGAGACCGAAAAGGAAATCCAGAAAGCGCTGGACAACCTGGTGCAAGGCCGCACCACCATCGCCGTGGCGCACCGCCTCTCCACCCTGCGCAAGGCCAACCGCCTCGTCGTCATGGATCGCGGCCACATCGTCGAAGTGGGCGGTCACGACGAGCTGCTGGCGCGTCAGGGCGCGTACTGGCGGCTCTATCAGGCCCAGCAGCGCCGCGAGCAACAGCAGCACCAGCAGCTCGGCGGCTGACTGACGCCCCCCCGCAGCACACCCGCCACGCCCCATCGCAAGGACAGGCCATGACCGCCCAGCCCCCTGCCAAGCCCAGCGCCTCGCACCTGCGCTACCTGCCCGCGCACGTACTGGTGCTTGGCGCCGACACGCCAGCCGAGCGCATCCAACTGGACCAGCACGGTCAATTGGTCCTGCACCTGCCCGCGCAGGCCAACATCAGCGATGAGAGCAATGAGCCAGAGCCTGTCGCCACGGCACAGCGGCATCACCCCATCGCCGTGCAGCCCATACCCGCTTTTGCCCTGAGCGCGCCGCGTCAGTGCCTCTCGCTAGTCGATTTGCACGGCAAGGAACGCGCTTACATCGAGCGGCTCGACGCCCTGCCCCAACCCTGCCAGCAGGCCATTGCCGCCGCCCTGGCCGGGCGCGAGTTCATCCCCAAGATCACCGCCATCGACTCCGTCAGCAGTTTCTCTACCCCCTCGCTGTGGCAGGTGCACACCGACCGCGGCCCCACCTCACTGCTGCTGCAAAGCGAGGACGATATCCGCAAGCTCGATGCCGAAGGCCAATGCCTGCGCATCACCGACAAGCACAGCCTGCAATACCAGATTGACGACGTCGAATCCTTGCCCAAAGCCTCACGCAAACTGCTGGCGCGCTTTATCTGAGCTGAGAGCCTGCGCCAAGAACTGCCGTCACAGCCTATCTGCCGCTTGCGGGCAAACCCCGATTGCCACACCCCGCGCAAGACCGGAAAGGCCATGCTTTTCGTGCATACTGGCCCCATACAACCTAACCCTGCCCACACCTCTTGAAAGCCCAGCCCCGGACCCCATCCATGAGTCATGATCCCATCGCACTGGAGGATTCCATGAACACTCTTTATGACTCCGAAGCCTTTTCGGTCGTGCACATGCAGCAGGACATCGCCCCGCCGCAGCAGGATGGGCAGCGCCCCGGCCAAGCTGCAGGCGTGCAACTGGTGCGCCATGGCTTTGAAATCGTGGACAAACGCTCTGGCCGGGAGGTCTATCTGGACGGCAGCTGGGCCGAGCTGTTCCACGCTCAGATCCAGGAATGGCAGCGCAACACTCCCACGCAAGAAGAAGTGGAGGACACGCTGGACAGCTACACCGGCCTGGCCCAACACCCTGTGCTGGTGCACTGAACGCCCGCCCCTGGCATGCCCCGCCCCGACCGGTCAGCCCCGCAGCGCCACACCCAGGCTGGGCTGCGTCTGATCTGCCAGGGCCTGCTGGCGCTGGGGCTGATGGCCGCCGCCCCATTGGCACAAGCCCTGACCGCCCCTGCGGGCTGGGCCATGCAAACCCAGCAGAACATGACGGCCTTCGTGCCACCTGGCCTGAGTCAGCAGGAGCAGGGGCGTTTCGTCATGTTGCTCTCGGCGCCGCTGCCGATGAATGGCCTGCCACTGCAGGAGTGGGCCCGGCAGATGGCCGACAGGCTTTCGGACAGTTACGGCAAGCTGCTCTCGCGCGGCAGCCCTGGCTTTCAGGCGCCGCTGTGGCGCGTGCAGCATCGGCTGCAGGTGCAAGGCCAGGCGCTCAATGCCTTCTACCACGCCTTCGTGCATGCGCCCGATCAGGCGCGCATCGCCGTGATGCTGGGCCAGGACGCCCTGCTGCAGCGCTATGCCGAGGGCGGCGCGCAAATCATCGCCTCGGCGCTGCGGGAAGCGCCAGCCATCAGCGCCGCCGCCCAGGCTTCTGCAGCCGCAAACAACCGCGGCAATGACCACAGTCCGGTCGGCCGCCAGCGCCCAGCCCTATCGCCCCAACCTCAAGCGGGCCAGCACCGCCAGGCTGCCAGTGCCCTGCTGCCCTTTGCGCCGGGCGATATTCACGCCGTGCTCAACCAAATCGAAACCAGCTACGAGGTCTACGGCCTGGAGGTGATCGAAACCACGCACGTGCTGCTGAAAAATGGCCGCCTCTACACCAATGGCCAGGCCCAGGGCCAGTGGCGCAAGGCCGACAGCGGCTACCAACAGCGGGGCCAGGGCGGCGGCTGGCATGCCCTGCCGGGCGATACCGCGCATGGCCTGACGGCCCAGGCGCTGGTGGGCAGCTTCAATGCCGATCGCGGCGCCTCCTTCGGCACCACCAGCACCGTGACGCGCAACCGCCTGCGCCTGCTGGCCAACGGCCGCTTCGAGGCCGACCGTGGCTTCAGCGGCCACACCCAAATGGGCGATGCCATCACCACGCCGCGCGCCAGCACCTCGCGCAGCCACAGCCGCGAGGGCCAAGGCACCTGGCGGCTGCTGGGCCCACACGTGCTTGAACTGCGCGGAGACGATGGCCGCACACGGCAGCTGATTGGCTATTTCACCGACGCCCAACGCCGCTGGCTGAATTTGGACCAAACCGCCTACCAGCGCAGCCAGTGACCTGTGGCCCGGGCAGCGTGCATTCGGTGCGACAATCACGCCCCTTATGAGTCACGCCTGTCCTACTTTTATCCTGACCCTCTCCTGCCCCGACCAGAAAGGGCTGGTGCATGCCGTCTCCGGCTTTTTGCTTGAGCAAGGCGGCAACATCGAAGAAGCTGCGCAATTCAACGACCACTCCACCGGCCTGTTCTTCATGCGGCTGCAGTTTTCCGTGCAGCAGCGCAGCCTGGAGCAACTGCAAGAGGCCCTGCAAGATTTTGCCCAGCCGCTGCAAATGCGCTGGAGCCTGCACGACGCGGCCCAGCCCGTGCCGACAGTGGTGTTCGTCAGCCGCGAGGGGCATTGCCTCAACGATCTGCTGTTTCGCTGGAAGAGCGGGCTGCTGCCCATCGACATCCGCGCCATCATCAGCAACCACCGCGACTTCTACCAGCTCGCGGCCAGCTACAACGTGCCCTTCCACCACATCCCGGTCACCAAGGACAACAAGGCCCAGGCCGAGGCGCGGCAGTACGAGATCATCCAAAGCGAACAGGCCGAGCTGGTGGTGCTGGCGCGCTACATGCAAATCCTCTCGGACGACCTGAGCCAGAAGCTCGCAGGCCGCGCCATCAACATCCACCACAGCTTTCTGCCCAGCTTCAAGGGCGCCAAGCCCTACTACCAGGCACACGACCGGGGCGTCAAACTCATCGGCGCCACGGCGCACTACGTCACCGCCGACCTGGACGAAGGCCCCATCATCGAGCAGGACGTGGCGCGCGCCTCGCACACCGACACGGTCGAGGACCTGACCGCGCGCGGGCGCGACACCGAAAGCCAGGTGCTGGCGCGCGCCGTGAAATGGCACAGCGAGCACCGCATCCTGCTCAACGGCCACAAGACGGTGGTGTTCCGCTAAGGCCAGCCCCCGCCATGCACGCCGAGCCCCGCCCTCCCGCTGCGCCGATCGATCTGGCACAGCGGCTGCGCAACTACCTGGACCTGATCCGCTGGAACCGCCCGGCGGGCTGGCTGCTGTTGCTGTGGCCCACGCTCAGCGCGCTGTGGATTGCCGCGCAGGGCTTTCCCGGCTGGCATTTGCTGCTGGTATTCACGCTGGGCACCATCCTGATGCGCAGCGCCGGTTGCTGCGTCAACGACATTGCCGACCGGAAATTCGACCGCCACGTCAAGCGCACCGCACAGCGCCCCATCACCACCGGGCGCACCAGCGTGCGCGAAGCGCTGGCCGTGGCGCTGGTGCTGACCCTGCTGGCCTTCGCGCTGGTGCTCAGCACCAATGCGCTGACGATTGCCTGCTCGGTCTTCGCCGTGGCCATCACCGTCTTCTACCCCTACACCAAGCGTTTTTTCTCCATGCCGCAGGCCGTGCTCGGCGTGGCCTTCAGCTTCGGCATCCCCATGGCGTTTGCCGCCGTGCAGGCGCAGATCCCGGCCACGGCCTGGTGGCTGCTGCTGGGCAATCTGTGCTGGGTCATCGCCTACGACACCGAGTACGCCATGGTCGATCGCGACGACGACCTGCGCCTGGGCATGAAAACCTCGGCCATCACCCTGGGCCGCTGGGACGTGGCCGCCATCTTGCTGTGCTATGGCCTGTTCCTGGCCTGCTGGGCCTGGGTGCTGCGGCCGCAGGCGCTGGGCTGGCCCTGGCACTTGGCCCTGGCGCTGGCCGCCGCGCAGGTACTCTGGCATGGCTGGCTGATCCGCCTGCGCCGCCGCGAGGACTGCTTTCGCGCCTTCACGCAAAACCACTGGCTGGGCCTGACGCTGCTGGCCGGCATCGTGCTGGGCTACGCCCTGAAGGCTTGACCAGCCCCGGCAACGCCATGCCTGCACCAAACCATTCCGGCAGCCACTTGCGCGCCACCCCGCCTGCCCCGCCCTGGCGGGACAGCCCGCTGCGCTTTGGCCGCATCAGTCGGCTGCTGCACTGGGCCATGGCGCTGCTGCTGGCCTGGCAGTTCGTCGGCATGGCGCTCAAGCTGGCTTTTGATCTGAGCCCACGCGACTCCTGGCTGGTGGGCACGCACAACCACGTGGGCATGGTGCTGTGGCTGCTGGCCGTGCTGCGCGCCCTCTGGGCGCTGGCGCAATGGCCGCAGCGCCCGGCCTACGGCCAAGGCTTCATCGCCCAATGCGCGCGCGCCGGGCATGGGCTGCTGTATCTGCTGATGCTGCTGGTGCCTACGCTGGCCCTGATGCGCTTGTACGCATCGGGCCGGGCCTTTGCGCTGTTCGGGCAGTTGCCAATCTTTAGCCCCTCAGCGCCCAATCAGGCCTTGGTACAGGCCATCAACGCCCCGCGCGACAGCCTGGGCGCCAGCTGGCATGGGTTGCTGGGCTGGCTGCTGCTGGCCGTGATTGCCGGGCACATCGCCATGGTGCTGGTGCACCATTTCATCTGGCGCGACGACACGGCGCGCCGCATGCTGGGCCGCCGTGGCCCGAGCATCAGGGGTTGACTCAATCTCACCCCCCTACTGCGCGCTGACCTTGATGCCGGCCAGGCGCTGCGAATAGTCCCTGCCGCGCAGCGCCACCTTGGCTGCGGCCTGCAGCGCAATGTGGCGGTACTGCGCCGCAATGGGGCCTTCAGGCTCGGCCACCACGCTGGGGCTGCCGCCGTCGGCCTGCAAACGGATTTGCATGTCCAGCGGCAGTGCGCCCAGATAGGCCAGGCCCAGCTCGGCCGCCAGGCGCTGGCCGCCATCCTGGCCGAACACGTGCTCGATGTGGCCGCACTGGCTGCACACGTGCATGGCCATGTTCTCCACCAGGCCCAGGATGGGTACGCCGACCTTCTCAAACATGCGAATGCCCTTGCGCGCATCGAGCAGCGCAATGTCCTGCGGCGTGGTGACGATGATCGCGCCGGTCAGCGGCACGCGCTGGCTCAGACTCAGGTGGATGTCGCCGGTGCCCGGCGGCATGTCGATGAGCAGATAGTCCAGATCGTCCCAATTGGTCTGGCGCAGCATTTGCTCCAGCGCCTGCACGGCCATGGGCCCGCGCCAGATCATGGCGTCGTCCGGCCGGGCCAGAAAGCCAATGGACATGGCCTGCACGCCGTGGCGTTGCAGCGGCTGCATGCTCTTGCCGTCCAGGCTCTCGGGGCGTTGGTCCAGGCCCAGCATCATCGGCAAGCTGGGGCCGTAGACATCGGCATCGAGCAGGCCTACGCGCGCGCCCTCCTGCGCCAGCGCCAGCGCCAGGTTGACGGCCGTGGTGCTCTTGCCCACGCCGCCCTTGCCCGAGGCCACGGCGATGATGTTGCGCACCTGCGGCAGCGGCGTCAGCCCTGGGCGCACCGCATGGGCGGCCACCTCCAGCTCGAACTGCAGCTGCACCTGCCCGGCGCCGGCGCGCTGCGCGGCCTGCGTGAGCTGCTCGCGCCACAGCGCCTGCTGCGACTGCGCCGGGTACGGCATGCGCACGCGCAGCTGCACCTGCTCGCCCTCAATGTGCGCCTGCATGCGCTTGGGCGAGGCAAAGTCCTCGCCCGTAAAAATATCTCTTACACTCGCCAGCTCTGCGAGCAGGCGCTCTTGCTGCACTGCCATAGTCAATCCACTGTTTTCCATCAATCCAAGGGCAAACCCACGGCGGCCGGAGCCTGCGCGCGCAGCCCCAGCCATTTGCCGCGGCCATCTCTTGCCCGTTCGCTGCGTCTTCGCCGTGAAATTCACCATTCCACGCCATTCGCTTTTCGGCCTGCTGCTGCGCTCTCCGTGGTGGGTCAGCATTATGCTGGCCGCCGTGCTGGGCGCGGCCCTGGCGGCGCTGATGCCGCGCGAATATGTGCTGCTGGCCCTGACTGGCACCTTGCCGCTGCTGATCGTCGGGGCTGTGGCCGCCTGGCAGCAATGGCATGCTCCCAGCGAGGAAAAGCGCAGCCAGGTATTGCAAGAGGCTGCCCAGCTGAGTTGGGAGGATTTCTCAAGGCGCCTGCAGCAAAGCTGGCGCCTGCAAGGCATCCACGCCAGCGCGCCCGAGCACCCCGGCGCGGACTGGCGCATCACCCGCGAGGGCCAGTACACCTTGGTGCTGGCGCGCCGCTGGAAAGCCTCAGTGCATGGGCTTGAGCCACTGCGCCAACTGGCCCGCGCGATGGAGGACAGCGGCATCGGCCACGGGCTGTACATCGCCGCCGGCGGCGAACTCAGCCCGCCCGCACAGCGTTTTGCACGCGAGCACAACATCCAGATCTGGCTGGGCGACGCCCTGTCGCTGTTCCTGCTGGGCAAACGCCCCGGCGTCTGATCACAGCGGGTCGCAAAGCAAGCTGCCGTGCCACACACTGGCGCACCCCCATCCATCCATTCGCCCCGGCCAATGTCACCGGCCGCGCGCCATGCCCAGCAGCAGCGTGCAGCGCAAACCGCCCTGGTGTGCTGTGGCGGCGGGGCGCGCGCCGCCTACCAAGTCGGCGTGCTCAAGGCCTTGGCGCGCCTGCATGGCACGCAGCCGCAGCGGCTGCGGCAAAGCCCGTTCGGCATTCTGGTGGGCACTTCGGCCGGGGCCATCAACGTGGCCGCGCTGGCCAGCGGCGCCGACCATTTCGCGCACGCCGTCGCGCAGCTCGAACAGACCTGGGCCGGGCTGCACACCGAGCAGGTCTACCGCAGCGACTCCTGGAGCGTGCTGCGCACTGGCACACGCTGGCTGCGCCTGCTCTCGCTGGGCTGGGCGGTGGCGCGCTGGCGGCGCGGCCAACCGCAGGCGCTGTTGGATAACCAGCCGCTGGCCGAGCTGCTGCAAGCGCGCATCGCCATGGCGCGCATCCCGGCACTGATCGAGCGC
This sequence comes from Vandammella animalimorsus, assembly GCF_002288875.1. NCBI lineage: Bacteria > Pseudomonadati > Pseudomonadota > Betaproteobacteria > Burkholderiales > Comamonadaceae > Vandammella > Vandammella animalimorsus. Next base: position 689,717 of record NZ_NTBH01000001.1, read on the forward strand.
GGCCACTTGCGCGCCGTGGCCGTCACGGCCTCCAGCTACAGCAGCGGCCGCCACATGAGCTTTTACCAATCGGCCGCACCCATCCAGCCCTGGCAGCGCTCGCTGCATCTGGCCTGCGCCACGGCCCTGCACCACGGGCACTTGCTGGCCTCGGCGGCCATTCCCTTCGTCTTTCCCGCACAACAGCTGCCCCTGCCCCATGGCCTGGAGTTCTTCGGCGATGGCTCCATGCGCCAGCAGGCGCCCATGGCTCCGGCCATCCACCTGGGCGCGCAGCGCATTCTGGTCATTGGCGTGGGGCGCGGCGTGACAACGGCGGGAAGCGCCGCAGGCACCAGCGCGCCTTCGCTGGCGCAGATCGCCGGGCACGCGCTATCGAGCATCTTCCTGGACACCCTGGCCACCGACATCGAGCGCCTGCAGCGCATCAACCAGACGCTGCGCCTGCTCACGCCTGAGCAGCAGGCGCGCAGCCAATTGCGCCCCATCGAGCTGCTGGCCATCACCCCGTCGCAGGACATCGACGCGCTGGCCGCGCGCCACCTGCAGCAACTGCCCGCCAGCATCCGCGCCCTGCTGGGGGCGCTGGGCACGGGCAGCGATGCGCGCGAGCTGGGCCATTCGGCCCTGGTGAGCTATCTGCTGTTCGAAGCGGCCTTTACGCAGGAGCTGATCGCACTGGGCGAGCAAGACACACTGCGGCGCAGCCAGCAGGTGCTGGATTTCATGGGCTGGCAGGCGTCACCCGAAATGTCTTGAAGCCAGGGCCTGCACGGGCCGGTGCGCAGCGCCCGTCGCCCTCGGAGCCTGTTCAAAGGCTCTGCACCTGCTCACTGCGGCGCGCCCTCCAAGCCACTGGCCTGGATGCCAGCCAGTTCGTCGGCCATGGCTTCGTACACGCTTTTGCGGATGGCGAACTCCAACTCCTCGCGGATGCTGGGCAGCAGCGAGCGGGTCTGGCGCTCGATGACGGCGGCGATGACCTCGCCCACCCGGTCGGTGAGCACGGCATCGACGCGCTGCATGACCCGGTGCACCAGCTGCTCTTCGAAATCGCCCGGCAGCAAGCCTCGCAAGGCGGCGGCATCCGGCCAGGCATCGGCCTGCGTGGCCCGGGCCGCCACGGCGCAAAAGCCTTCGGCCTGTACGCCATCGGCCGCCATCGGCAGCGGCTCGGCCTCATCCGGGGGCGCGGCCATGGCAGGCAACTGCAACTCAGGCTGCGCGGACTGCACCGGGGCAGCCTGGCCCAGCTGCAGCATTTCCCAGGCCACGCGCTCGGCCAGCTCACTGGCTGCATCGCGCGGTGGCGGCGCCTGCATGGGCTGGCCGGGGGCTGCGTCGCCGTGCGGCAGCGCGCCATCCTGCAGGCCGTGCAGCGCCGCGTTCGCAGCGGGGGGGTGCAATGGCTGCAAATCGTCGAAGGCGCCCTGCCAAGCCGAGGCGTCCGGGCCTGCCGAGGGCTCAGGCTGCAGAGGCTGTGATGGCGGCGCAGCATCGGCGGCACTGGCCGCGCCGCCAACGGCATTGAGCGCACGCTCAATGTAGCGCGAGGTGCGCAGCGCCACGTCGGGCTGCGGCTCGGGCATCAGCGTGGGGATTTGCGCCAGCGGCACCGGCATGTCCGCCGGTATGTCCGCAGGCGCAGCGGCCCGCAAGCCAGCGTCAACTGGCGGCTGTGCGTCGTGGGCAGCATCGGAGCCATCGCTCGCAGGCTGGGCCTGCACGATGTCGGTCAGTGTGGGCACGGTCTGGGGGCGGTATGGATCGTGTGCGCGCTCAGTCATGGCGGAAATCTTCGGTTGGCTGGCTGGGGTTGCTGAGACTGGGTTGGCGAAGCGGTTTTTCGAGGCAAAAGCTGCAAATGCAAGGCGGAAATGCGTGCAAGACCTGAACACCCTGCAAGCGTTTTCAACGCGGCAGTTGCGGGTTTTGAGCAAAAACACCGCCGCAATACTGAATGTCAATCCCCCTAAGACAAGCCCATCAAGCAGCGCCTGTGGCTTGGCCCAGATCGTGGCTGAGGATGGCATAGCCGCGCTGCTGGTAATGCCGCCAGCGTTGGCGGGCGCACTGGCGGTCATGGGCGTCTGGCGATACCAGCTCATACAAATGCTCGAAATGGCTGAAACCTGCTGGCACTTCATCCCACAAACTGAGCAAGGCGTGAACCCGGCCATGCAGGGCCTGTGGGTCGATGCGCTCGCACAGCAGGATGGGCGCTTGCACGCTGGGCGCGGCAGGCGCGGCCGGGGCGCTGCCATGCCCATCCGGCGCGTCCAACCAGTCGTGGGCGACAAAATCGGCCGGGGCCATCTGCCAGAGCATGGCATCGAGCTGCTGCAACTGCTGCGGCGCGGCACTGAGCAGCAGCGGCGTTTGCTGCATGAATGCCTTGCGCGCCAGACGGCAGGCAAAGTGCAGCTTGTCTGGCACGTTGAAGTAGAAATGCACGTCCGTCATGGGCGCATTATCCAGCCAAGCCCTGCCCACGATGCCGGGCCTGCGCACGATGCAGGCCACAGAGCGCAAAAGCCCCGCCAGGCCAGCCGCCCGGCGGGGCTTTTGCAGGGGCTGTGCGCCGCCTCTGAACTGCGCAAGCGCAGTGCCAGGGCCCGTCGATCAGAAACCGCGCGTGACTGGCGGATCCATCTCGCCGGCCTTGGGCGGCGTGTCGGCGTATTTGCCCAGCTCCCACTTGGCGATGGCGTTGCGGTGTACTTCATCCGGGCCATCGGCAAAGCGCAGCGTGCGGGCGTTGGCGTAGCTGTAGGCCAGCGGGAAGTCGTCGCTGAGGCCGCCGCCGCCATGCACCTGGATGGCCCAGTCGATGACGCGGCAGGCCATGCTGGGGGCCACGACCTTGATCATGGCGATCTCAGTGCGCGCGACTTTGTTGCCCACGGTGTCCATCATCCAGGCGGCCTTGAGCGTGAGCAGGCGCGCCATGTCGATCTCGCAGCGCGCTTGGGCGATGCGCTCTTGCGTGACAGTCTGCTGGGCGATGGTCTTGCCGAAGGCCACGCGGCTGAGGGCGCGGCGGCACAGATATTCCAGCGCACGCTCGGCCTGGCCGATCAGACGCATGCAGTGGTGGATGCGCCCTGGCCCCAGGCGGCCCTGAGCGATCTCGAAGCCGCGGCCCTCACCCAGCAGGATGTTGGCCGCGGGCACGCGCACGTTCTCGAACACCATTTCCATGTGGCCATGCGGCGCATCGTCGTAGCCCAGCACGCTCAGCGGGCGCAGGATTTTCACGCCCGGCGTGTCAGCCGGCACGACGATCATGCTTTGCTGGGAGTGGCGCGGCGCGTCGAAGTCGCTTTTGCCCATGGTGATGAAGACTTTGCAGCGCGGATCGCCTGCACCAGAGATCCACCACTTGCGCCCATTGATGACGTATTCGTCGCCCTGGCGCTCGATGCGCGTCTCGATGTTGGTGGCGTCGCTGGAGGCCACGGCCGGCTCTGTCATGGCAAAGGCCGAGCGGATTTCGCCTTCGAGCAGGGGCTTGAGCCATCGCTGCTTGATTTCCTCGCTGCCGTAGCGCGCCAGGGTCTCCATGTTGCCGGTGTCGGGCGCCGAGCAGTTGAACACCTCCGAGGCCCAGGGCACGCGGCCCATGATCTCGGCCAGCGGCGCGTATTCCTGATTGGTCAGCCCCGCGCCCTCGTAGCCTGAAGCCGCGGCCGTGTCCACAGGCAAAAACAGATTCCACAGGCCCTGCTGGCGCGCGATGGGCTTGAGCTTCTCGATGGTCTGCAGCGGCGTCCAGCGCTTGCCGGCGGCCGTGTTGGCCTGCATCTCCTCGTGATAGGCCTGTTCGTTGGGGTAGATGTGCTGCTGCATGAACTGCTGCAGCTTGTCCTGCAAGGCCTTGGTCTTGTCAGAGTAGTCAAAATCCATCGCTGTGCTCCTTCTTGGTCGGGATCGGGTTGGGCATGGCAACGCACATGGCGCCTGGCATGCATTGGCAGGGGCGATCAGGCGCCGGCCTGCTGCGCCTTGCGCCAGGCCATCTCGGCCAACGGACGCGTGTTCTCACCTTGGGCCTTGGCGCGCGCGCTGCTGGCCAGCCCTTCTTGGGCGCGCTTGGCCACGCCCTGCAGGATGGCCGCCAGGCGGAACATGTTGTAGGCCAGGTAGAAGTTCCAGTCGGCCGTCAACTCCTCGGCCGTGGCAAAGCCGGTGCGCTCGCAATAGCTGCGGATGTATTCCTGCTCGCTGGGGATGCCCAGGCTGGCATAGGGCACGTCGGCAATGCCGCGGAACACGCCGCTGGGGATGTGCCAGGCCATGCAGTGGTAGCTGAAGTCGGCAAAGGGGTGGCCGATGGTGCTCAGCTCCCAGTCCAGCACGGCGATGGCCTGCGGCGCATCGTTGGCGAACATCAGGTTGTCCAGCCGGAAGTCGCCATGCACGATGGCGCTGAGGCGCTCATCGCGCGCCGAGGCCGGGATGTTGGCCGGCAACCATTCGATGAGCCTGTCCATGGCCTCGATGGGCCCGGTCTCGCTGGCGCGGTACTGCTTGCTCCAGCGGCCGATCTGGCGCTCGAAGTAGTTGCCCGGCCGACCAAAATCGCCCAGCCCGCAGGCGCGGTAGTCCACCGAGTGCAGCGCGGCAATGACGCGGTTCATCTCGTCGTAGATCGCGCTGCGCTCCTGCGGGCTCAGGCCTGGCAGCGCCTGATCCCACAGCACACGGCCGGTTTTGAACTCCATGATGTAGAAGGCCCGGCCGATGACCGACTCATCCTCGCACAACGCATACATGCGCGGCACCGGCACCGGCGTATCGGCCAGCGCGCGCATCACGGCGAACTCGCGCTCAATGGCGTGGGCCGAGGGCAGCAGCTTGGCCACCGGGCCTGGCTTGGCACGCATCACGTAGCGCTGCGTCGGGGTCGTCAGCTCATAGGTCGGGTTGGATTGCCCGCCCTTGAACATCGCCACCGACAGCGGGCCGTCAAACCCCTCGACGTGCTGCTGCATCCAACGCTGCAGCGCCGCCGTATCGAAGGCGTGCTGCGCGCTGACCTCGCGCGTGCCCACAAAATGCTCGAAATCACTCATGCCATCTCCATCATTTGCTGTTTCCATCGCTGCATTGGCAAGGCGATGCGCCACACGGCCTGCCAACAACAACGCCGCAACCAGTGCGCACCAGGGCGCGCCGGTTGCGGCGTGTTTTTCTTTGGTTTTTGAATGCCCTTGCCTGCCAGGCTTCGAGACGCCCAGTGCAGGCTGCGGGCCAGGCGGCTACGCGGCCGCCTCGCCAATGCGCAGCAGCGCTTCGCGATCGAGGACCACCAGCCCCCCTGTTTCGATGCGGATGATGCCCTCGCGCTCCATGCCCTTGAGCTCCTGATTGACGCGCTGGCGCGAAGCGCCCAGCAGCTGCGCCAGCTCCTCCTGCGCCAGCTGCAAACCAATGCGGATGTGGTTGCCGCCGCTGAGGTCGGCAATGCCATAGCTGCGCGCCAGGTGCAACAGCTGCTTGGCCAGGCGCGCGCGCAGCGGCAGCGTGTTCAAGTCCTCGACCAGCCCATACAGGCCGCGAATGCGCCGCGCATGCAGGCGCAAAATGGCCTGGTAGAACTCCACATGGGTCTGCAGGATCTTGAAGAAATCGCTCTTGCTCACCCCCACGATGGTGGTGTTGCCATGCGCATAGGCATCGTGGGTGCGCTTGTCGCCGTCGAGCAAGGCCACGTCGCCAAACCAGATGCCCGGCTCGACGTAGGTCAGCGTGATTTGCTTGCCCGTCAACGAAGTCGAGCTCACGCGCACTGCGCCCTTGGCGCACGCAATCCACTCCTCCGGCGGATCGCCGCGCGCGCAAATCAGCGCGCCGTCCTTGTAGCGTTTGACGTATGCACATCGCAGGATATCGTGCCGCAGCGTCGGCGAAAGTGTGTTGAACCAGCGACCTGCATTGATCGCCTCGCGTTCCTGCATGGTAAGAATAGGTTCGTCCATGGCGTGTCTTTTGAGTGACTGGGCATGGCCTGCCCGCTGCGGCGCCACGCTGCAGCAAGCCGGCCATGCAAACGCAGCTGCGCAGCGCCCATCATCGCGCTGGGCGGCGCACGTGCGCGCGCGATGATACGCACAAATACCAGCCCCGCTGACGCGGCACGCGGGCTTGGTGCACAAATGCCATTACAGTGCCCGCTGGCGCTGTTGCCATATTTGCCCCGCCTGCCATGAAACGACTTCTGACCAGCCTGTTCGTGCTGCTGGCCATCACTGCCGTGGTCTTCTACGGCATGTTCAGCACGCTCAAAAGCAAAAAGCCCACTGTCCCGGCGGGGGCGGTGACGGCGCCGACCGGCGGCGCGCAAGGCCCACGCTGACCGCCGGTTCAGAGCCCGCCGTCAAGAAAGGCCTGCTCCCACGATCCGCTCACGCAGCATGGGCAGAGCATCCAGGCCCCAGAACAGCTCGCCATCGACGACGAAGGCCGGCACGCCAAAGACGCCAGCGGCCTGAGCCTGATCGGTGTTGGCGCGCAGCAGCTCTTTGCAAAGCGCACTGTCTGGGCCACCATCGATGCGCAGCTGCTGCGCCAGGCATTGCTCCAACTGCGCCAGGCGCTCGGGCTGCAGAGCATCGGCCCCTCCGGATTGCCAGACGTGTTCAAAAATGCACTGCGCCGTGTAGCGATTGATGCTGCCATCCGTGCTGCAGGCCATGGCCAAGCGCAGCAGCGGCAGGCTGTTGAAGGGGTGCTGGGCCGGCCAGGCAAAGCCCGCCTGTTGCTGCGCCTGCATGGCCGCTGGCAGCGTGCCGGGCTCTTGCTCTGCCAGGCATTGCTGCGCCTGGGCCTGCTGCTCGGCCAGCCACTGCGTGTGGCGCTGGATCCAGCCATGCTTGCTGGCAATGCTGGCTGGCGATGTCACACCCTGGGCCTTGAACAAGGCCCCCAACAGCACCGGCTTGTACAGCACCTGGTAGCCGCCGCCCTTGAGCGCCTGCGGCAGGGCATGAAATGCCAGGTGGGCATAGGGCGAGACAAAATCAAAATAGAAATGGATGGGCTGCATGGCGGACCTTGCATTGAGGGGTTGAGAACCTTGAGGCCATCAGAGCTGGCGCAGGCGCGCTGCGGCGCGCTGCAGCATAGCCTGCCAGATGGCGCGCTTGCACGCAGCGCTGGCTTGGCCCCACTGGGCGATTTCATCGAGCTGGCGATAGCAGCCCAGGCAATAAGGCGCTGGCGCATCGGCTGCTGCCGGCTCGGCGCTCATGGCGCACACCTGGATACAAGGCGAAGGCGGCGGCTCCTGCGCGCCATCGTGCAGCAAGCCCTGCGCGCGCAGCTGCTGGGCGCGCGCCAACAGGCGCTGAGCCGCTTGCACGGGGTTGAGCGGCCTGCGCTCAGTTTCGGACGGCGGCATGGCTGGGCAGGCCCCCTGAAAAAGTCTGCACAACATCGGCCCAAGGGGCATCGGTGCAGTGGTGCAATTGCTCCGGGCTAAGCGCCAGCAGCGCGCGCGCATGGCCGCACCAGACCCAGAGCGCATCGAAGCGCTGCAAGCTGTCGTCAAGCAAGCACAACAGCGGTTCGAGATGGCCCAGCGGCGCGACGACCCCTGCGGCAAACCCTGTGCGCTCTCGCACGAATTGGGCATCGGCACTGGCCGTTTGCCCCAGCAGGCGGGACACCTTGGCGCGATCGACGCGGCGGTCGCCCGCCGCCATGACCAGCACCGGGGCAGCATCGACCAAGCGCCGCAGCACCACGCCACGCGCCAGTTGGCCCGGCGCCACGCCCAGCCACTCGGCAGTCTGCCGCAAGCTGCGTGCAGGCTGCCCCAGCCATTGGGGCTGCCCCAACTGCGGCCAGGCGCGCAAAGCCTGCTGCACGCGCTGCACCGGCTCGGGCAACCGTTCGGGCAGTGGCTGCGTGACTGCAGCGGGCAATTTGCGCAAGGCCAAGGGGCCGGCCACTTATCAGCCGCAAGCCACGGCCTCGGGCCGCTTCTTGGCGATGGCCGTGCCTGCGCGCGAGCTGGAGGGGCGCTGCAGAAAGTTGCTGATGTACAGGCCGGCATCAACCAGCTTTTCCAGATCAACGCCCGTCTCGATGCCCATGCCGTGCAGCAGATAGACCAGATCCTCAGTGGCCACGTTGCCAGTGGCGCCCTTGGCGTAGGGGCAGCCGCCCAGACCAGCCACAGCAGCATCAAATTGCCACACGCCCAGCTGCAGTGCCGCCAGCGTATTGACCACGCCCTGACCGTAGGTGTCGTGGAAGTGGCCCGAGACGTCGTCAAGCGCGTAGTGCTTGAGCGTGGCCTCAATGGCGCGCTGCACCTTCAGCGGCGTACCTACCCCAATGGTGTCGGCCACGCCGGCGTGCTGTACGCCGATGGACTTGAGCTGGCGCGCCAGCGACTCGACCTGCTGGGGCGAGACCTCCCCCTCATACGGGCAACCGACGGTGCAGGACATGGCGCCGCGCACATAGATGCCCCGCGCCCGCGCGGCCTCCACCACCGGCGCAAAACGCTCGATGCTCTCGGCAATCGAGCAGTTGATGTTCTTCTGGCTGAAGGTTTCGCTGGCCGAGGCAAAGACCACGATCTCATCGGGTTGGCTGGGCAAGGCCGCCTCCAGCCCCTTCATATTGGGCACCAGCACCGAGTAGCGCACGCCGGGACGGCGCTCAATGCCCGCCATGACCTGGCTGTTGTCGGCCATTTGCGGCACCCATTTGGGCGAAACGAAGCTGGTGACCTCGATCTCCTTCAGGCCCGCATCCTGCAGGCGCTGCACCAGGCCGATCTTGACCTCGGCCGGCACCAGTTGTTTTTCGTTTTGCAGGCCATCGCGCGGGCCGACTTCCACCAGTTTGACTTTGCTGGGCAGTGCCATGGCTTGGGGCTCCTGAAGGGGGTGGTGAAGAAGAAAACGCCAGCGCGCAACGCATGGAACCGCGCTCTATGACCGGCCCATGCGCTGCGCGCCCGCCTGCGCGGTTGCCCGCACAGGCCAGTGTGTCGTCCATGGTGCCGCCCGGCAGAGGCGGCAAAGCATCAGGGCCTGTTCAAAAAACAGGCCCTGACCTCATCAGACAGCCGCCTCGTCCTGCTCGCCGGTGCGGATGCGCACCACCTGCTCCAGCGGGGAGACGAAGATCTTGCCGTCGCCAATCTTGCCGGTGCGCGCAGCCTTGGCGATGGTCTCGATACAGCTGTCCACCACGGCGTCCGTCACGGCGATCTCAATCTTCACCTTGGGCAGAAAATCCACCACGTACTCTGCGCCACGGTACAGCTCCGTATGGCCCTTCTGGCGGCCAAAACCCTTGACCTCGGTCACCGTCAAGCCAGTGATGCCCGACTCGGCCAAGGCCTCTCGCACATCATCGAGCTTGAAGGGCTTGATGATGGCGGTGATCAATTTCATGCTCATTGCAAAACTCCTTGCCTGGGATGCGGCAATTCAAAGGCGGGCGGCGGCTGTCTGAGACAGAGTCTGCGCCCAGAAAAATGGCTACGCCGCCCGAAAAGCCCGCAATGGTAACGCCATTTGCCTGACCCATGGCTTGCCTGGGCGGCTCAAATGCACTGCTTTTGCAGAGCCTCAACGCTGATAGCCATTGGTGATTGGATAGCGCCAATCGAGGCCAAAGCTGCGCGCGCTGAGCTTGGGGCCGGGTGCGCTTTGCTGGCGCTTGTATTCGCTGATGCGCAGCAGCCTGAACACCTGCTCGACGCGCTCGCGCGGGTAGCCGGCGGCCACGATCTCATCGGCCGAGCGCTCTTGCTCCAGGCGCAGCTGCACGATGGCGTCGAGCACCTCGTAGGGCGGCAGGCTGTCCTGATCGGTCTGGTTCTCGCGCAGCTCGGCGCTGGGCGGGCGGGTGATGATGCGCTCGGGGATGGGCTGCGCCACGGTCTGGCCTACGGCGCATGCAGGCACATGCGCATTGCGCCAGCGCGCCAATGCAAAGGCCTCGGTCTTGTACAAGTCCTTCAGCGGCGCAAAGCCGCCGCACATGTCGCCATACAGCGTGGAGTAGCCCATGGCGACCTCGCTCTTGTTGCTGGTGGCCAGCAGTAGCCCCCCAAACTTGTTGGACAAGGCCATGAGCAGCACGCCCCGGATGCGCGCCTGCAGGTTTTCCTCCGTGGCATCGACCGGGCGCTGTTCGAACAGCGGCGCCAAGCTGTGCTGCAGCGTCTCGAAAGGCTCGCGGATGGAGATCTCGTCATAGCGCACGCCCAGGCGGCACACCATCTCGCGCGAATCCTCCAGGCTGATGGCCGCCGTATAGGGCGAAGGCATCATCACCGCATGCACCTGCTGCGCGCCCAGCGCGTCCACCGCCAGCGCCAGCACCAGGGCCGAATCCAGCCCGCCCGACAGGCCCAGCAACACCTGGCCAAAGCCGTTCTTGCGCACATAGTCGCGCGTGGCCAACACCAAAGCCTGCCAGACTTGCAGCAGCTCCTCGCCCAGCGCGTGGTTCTGCCCAGGCTCCAGCAGCCACTGCCCTGGCTCGACTGCTGCTGTATCGCCCTGCCACTGCAACGGCCACAGGCAAGCAGCAAAGCCTGGGGCCCAGCCCGCAATCTGGCCGTCGGCCTGCAGTGCCAGCGAATGGCCATCGAACACCCGCTCATCCTGACCGCCCACCGTGTTGGCGTACAAGAGCGGCAAACCGGCGGCCTGGGCACAAGCGCCCAGCGCTGCCGCACGCTGCGCCGGCCGGCCCTGCACGAAGGGCGAGGCATCCAGCGCCAGCAGCAGGCGAGCGCCTGCCTGGCGGGCCTGCTGCGCCAGCTTGGGTTGCCAGACATCAGCGCCAATGAGCACCGCCAGCGGCACGCCCTGCACCGAGATCACCTCTGGCTGCGCCCCAAGCGAGCCGCCAATGAAATGGCGCTGCTCGCCACTTTGCCAGCCCTGCCCGCCCTGCTGCCGCCAACGCGCCAACAACTGCCCTGCGCCAATCAAACTGGCCGCATTGCAGGCCAGCGGCCTGGGCAGCAACTGCAGCGGGTCTGCTGCTGCAGCATGCTCAGGCTCGGCCACTGCCTCCGGATGGCCCAGCACAATGTGCAACTGTGGCCATTGCGCACTGGCGGCCACCAGCTGCTGCAGCGCCTGCGCGCAGTCTTGCAGAAACAGCGGGCGGCAAAGCAAATCGGCCGCACCCGGCCCGCTGAGGAACAACTCGGGCAATACCAACAGCTGGCAGCCTTGCGCCTGCGCCTGAGCAGCGGCCTGCAGGGCTTGGGCCAGATTGCCCTGTATATCCCCCGCGACGGGGTTGAGTTGTGCGACACAGATGGAAAGAGTCATGGGCGAAGGCATGGCGGCAAGTGGGGCTCAGGGCAAATGGGGCACAGGCATTGAGCGCCTGCCCCCCTGAAAAAAGCGGCCATTATCAGGCCAGGGCCTGTTCCCTCATCACAGCGCCGCGCCCCTGTGCGGTCGGTGCAGATTTTCCTTAGGGCCGCACTGGTATGATGCGCGCCTTTCGCGCATCCCGGCCGGCATGGGCAGGCCGGGCCTTGGGGCCGACTCCAAGGGTTGCAAGCCAACTGCCAGTAGCTCAACTGGATAGAGCAGCTGCCTTCTAAGCAGCAGGTCGGGGGTTCGAGTCCCTCCTGGCAGGCCAATGCCCCACCCTGCGTTTTTCTTGCCCTGGGACATTCCGCCGTGTCTTTGTTCGTCACCGAATTCGAGGGCGGTCGCGCCCTGTCGCCCTTCCGCGCCGCCAAGCTGCTGCCTGCGCTGCAGGCCATCCATTCCAAAATCCAGGCCATCGATGCGCGCTTTTTGCATCTGGTCGCTACCGAGCAGCCCATGAGCGACGCGCTGGCGCAGCAACTGGCGCGCCTGTTGGACTATGGCGAGCCTTTTGCCCCGGCGCAGGCCGGCGCAGCCGATGCTTTGGTGCTGGTCACGCCCCGGCTGGGCACGGTCAGCCCCTGGGCTTCCAAGGCCACGGACATTGCGCACAACTGCGCCCTGCCAGTGCGCCGCATCGAGCGCGCCGTGGAGTACCGCCTGCACCTCAAGCCTGGCCTGCTGGGCCAGCGTGAGGCGTTGGACGATGCGCAGTGGCAGCAGGTCGCCGCTTTGCTGCACGACCGCATGACGGAATCGGCGCTGCGAGAGCGCCAGCAAGCCCACGGCCTGTTCGAGAGCCTGCCCGCCGCGCCGCTGCAAACGGTGGACGTGCTCAGCGGCGGCCCCCAGCAAGGCAAGCAGGCGCTGGAGGCGGCCAACCGCGACTGGGGCCTGGCCCTGGCCGAGGACGAGATCGACTACCTCGTAGCCGCCTTCACGCAACTGGGCCGCAACCCCACGGACGTGGAGCTGATGATGTTCGCCCAGGCCAACAGCGAGCACTGCCGCCACAAGATCTTCAACGCCGACTTCACCATCGACGGCCAGCGCCAGGACAAAAGCCTGTTCGGCATGATCCGCCACACGCACCAGATGGCGCCGCAGCACACCGTCGTGGCCTATGCCGACAACGCCTCGGTGATGGAAGGCCATGCCATCGAGCGCTTCGTCGCCCGCGCCGGCGACGCCCAGGCCCCGCGCCAGTACGTGCGCGAGCCGGCCCGCCATGACGTGCTGATGAAGGTGGAGACGCACAACCACCCCACGGCCATCTCACCCTTCCCCGGTGCGGCCACCGGCGCAGGCGGCGAGATCCGCGACGAAGGCGCCACCGGCCGTGGCGCGCGGCCCAAGGCGGGGCTGACGGGCTTTACCGTCTCCAAACTCTGGGGCGGCCTGAGCGAGCAGCCCGGCGGCAAGCCCGCCCACATGGCCAGCCCGCTGGAGATCATGACCGAAGGCCCGCTGGGCGGCGCGGCCTTCAACAACGAATTTGGCCGCCCCAATCTGGCCGGTTATTTCCGTGAATACGAGCAAGAAGTCGCGGGCGTGCAGCGCGGCTTTCACAAGCCCATCATGATCGCCGGCGGCCTGGGGCAAATCGATGCCACGCAGGTCAAGAAAGTGCCGTTCCCTGCTGGCACGCTGCTGGTGCAACTGGGCGGTCCGGGCATGCGCATCGGCATGGGCGGCGGGGCGGCCAGCTCGCTGGCCAGCGGCGTGAATGCGGCCGATCTGGACTTTGACTCGGTGCAGCGCGGCAACCCCGAGATCGAGCGACGCGCGCAGGAAGTCATCAACCAGTGCTGGCAATTGGGCCAGGACAACCCCATCCTGGCCATCCACGACGTGGGCGCGGGCGGCCTGTCCAACGCCTTCCCCGAGCTGGTCAACGACGCCGGGCGCGGCGCACACTTCGATTTGCGCGCCGTGCCGCTGGAGGAAAGCGGCCTCTCGCCCAAGGAGATCTGGAGCAACGAAAGCCAGGAGCGCTACGTCATGGCCATCGCCCCCGAGGCGCTGGCGCGTTTTGAGGCGCTGTGCGCGCGCGAGCGCTGCCCGTTTGCCGTGGTGGGCGTGACCACCGAAGCGCGCGAGCTGCGCGTGACCGACGGCGACGACGGCAAGGACAACACCGAAGCCACCACCGCCCCGCACCCTGTGGACATGCCTATGGACGTGCTGCTGGGCAAGCCGCCCAAGATGCACCGCGACGTGCGCAGCGTGGCGCGCACGCCCCAGCCGCTGGACGTCACCGGCGTGGGCTTGCAAGAGGCCATCATCGGCGTGCTCAGCCACCCCACGGTGGCCAGCAAGCGCTTTCTCATCACCATTGGCGACCGCGCCGTGGGCGGCCTCACGCACCGCGACCAAATGGTCGGCCCCTGGCAAGTGCCGGTGGCCGATTGCGCCGTCACCCTGGCCGATTTCAAAGGGCTGGCGGGCGAGGCCATGAGCATGGGCGAGCGCAGCCCGGTGGCTGCCCTCAACGCCCCGGCCTCGGGCCGCCTGGCCATTGCCGAGGCCATCACCAACCTGCTGGCCGCGCCCATTGAGCTGGCGCGCGTCAAGCTCTCGGCCAACTGGATGGCCGCCTGCGGCGAGCCGGGCGAGGACGCCGACCTGTACGCCACCGTGCGCGCCGTCGGCCTGGAGCTGTGCCCGCAGCTGGGCATCTCCATCCCCGTGGGCAAGGACAGCCTGTCCATGCGCACCGTCTGGCAGCACGAGGGCCAGCCGCGCAAGGTCACCTCCCCCGTGACGCTGATCGCCAGCGCCTTCTGCACCCTGCCCGACATCACCGGCACGCTCACGCCGCAACTCAATCGCGACGAGGCCGACACCACCCTCATCCTCATCGACCTGGGCCGCGGCCAGATGCGCATGGGCGGCTCCATGCTGGCGCAGGTGCTGGGCCAGGAGGGCGGCGCCACCGCCGATCTGGACGACGCGCAAGACCTGGTGCGCCTGGTCGATGCCGTCAACCAACTGCGCCGCGAAGGCAAGCTGCTGGCCTACCACGACCGCAGCGACGGCGGCCTGCTGGCCACCGTGGCCGAAATGGCCTTTGCCGGGCGCGTGGGCGTGGCGCTGAATGTGGACATGCTCATCACCGAAAGCGACGGCATCAGCGACAGCCGCGCCGAATACGGCGACGCCAAGAACTGGGCGCAGCAAATCAGCGCGCGCCGCGAGGAGCTGACCCTCAAGGCCCTGTTCAACGAAGAGCTGGGCGTGGTGCTGCAAGTGTGCACCGCCGAGCGCGACGCCGTCATGCAGACGCTGCGCGCGCACGGCCTGTCCAAGCACAGCCACTTCATCGGCAAGACCCGCCCGGCCCAGGCCCCGCTGGAGGACGGCAAGGGCCAGCTGCAAATCTGGCGCGATACCAAGAACGTCTTCAGCGCCGAGCTGTACGACCTGTTCCAGGTCTGGGACAGCGTGAGCTGGAAGATCGCCCGCGAGCGCGACAACCCGGATTGCGCCGATCAGGAGCACGCCGCCGCCGGCCGCATGGACGACCCCGGCCTGCACGTGCAGCTGAGCTTCGACCCGGCCGAGGACGTGGCCGCCCCCTTCATCGGCAGCCAGGCCCGCCCGCGTGTGGCCGTGCTGCGCGAGCAGGGCGTGAACTCCCACGTCGAAATGGCCTACGCCTTCAGCGAAGCGGGCTTTGAGGCCATCGACGTGCACATGAGCGACCTGCAGGCCGGGCGCGAAAACCTGGCGCAATTTCAGGGCCTGGTGGCCTGCGGCGGCTTCAGCTACGGCGACACCCTGGGCGCTGGCGTGGGCTGGGCGCGCTCCATCACCTTCAACCCCGCGCTGGCCGAGCAATTCCAGCAATTCTTTGCGCGCGGCGACACCTTCGGCCTGGGCGTGTGCAACGGCTGCCAGATGTTTGCCGAGCTGGCCGGCATCATCCCCGGCGCGCAGGCCTGGCCGCGCTTTACCACCAACCGCAGCGAGCGCTATGAGGCCCGCCTGGTGCAGGCGCTGGTGCCCGACTCGCCCAGCTTGTTCTTCGCCGGCATGGCAGGCAGCCGCCTGCCCATCGTCGTCGCCCATGGCGAAGGCTTTGCCAACTTCAGCCAGCGCGGCAACGCCAGCGCCGCCATCGCCGCGCTGCGCTACGTGGATCACCTGGGCCAGCCCACCGAGCAATACCCGCTCAACCCCAATGGCAGCCCCGGCGGCCTGGCCGCCGTGACCACGGCCGACGGCCGCTTCACGGCCATGATGCCGCACCCCGAGCGCGTGTTCCGCAACGCCCAGATGAGCTGGACGGATCTGCCCGCCACCGGCGGCCTGGGCGCAAAAAGCCCCTGGATGCGCCTGTGGCGCAACGCCCGCAAGTGGATCGGGTGACGACGGGCTGCAGGCTGCACCTGGCTCGAGGGCCAGCGCCTGGCCTGCGCCCTCCTGTTCTTCCCCCAATGGCCGCCACGACGCGCGCCGACGACTATGCAAACTCCCTATGAATGGGCCATGGGCTGGCGCTATACCCGTGCGGGGCGCACCAGCCGCAGCAAGGGCCTGCTTTCCTTCGTCGCCAGCGTCTCGGCCATCGGCATTGCGCTGGGCGTGGCGGCGCTGATCATCGTGCTCAGCGTGATGAACGGCTTTCAGCGCGATGTGCGCGACCGCATGCTCTCCGTGGTCTCGCACATCGAGGTGTTCGCGCCGCGCGGCGGCACGCTGCCCAGCGTGGAACGCGTCTCGGCCCAGGTGCGCCAAAACCCGCAGGTCGTGGGCCTGGCGCCCTTCGTCTCGGTGCAGGCGCTCATCGCGCGCGGCGACGACATGCGCGGCGCCATCGTGCGCGGCATCGATCCGGCGCTGGAGCCCGAGGTCACGGAGCTGGCCGGCAGCCTGCGCCAGCAGGTGCTGCAGCAGCTCACGCCGGGCAGCTTTCACATCGTGCTCGGGCACGAGCTGGCCAAGCAGCTGGGCGTGGTGCCCGGCGGGCAGGTCACGCTGGTGGCGCCTTCGGGCCAGGTCACGCCCGCCGGGGTGGTGCCGCGCCTGAAGCAGATGACGGTGGTGGGCACTTTCGACTCGGGCCATTTCGAGTACGACTCGGGCATGGCCATGCTGCACATCGAGGACGCGCAGCGCATCTTCCGCCTGGAGTCGCCCAGCGGCATCCGCCTGAAGCTGCAGGATTTGCACCAGGCGCCCGAGGTGGTGCAGCAACTGGCCAACAGCCTGAGCGACCCGCTGCTGCTGCGCGACTGGACCATGCAGAACCGCAACTGGTTCATGGCCGTGCAGATGGAAAAGCGCATGATGTTCATCATCCTGACGCTGATCGTCGGCGTGGCCGCCTTCAACCTGGTGGCCACGCTGGTGATGACGGTGGCCGACAAGCGCGCCGACATTGCCATCCTGCGCACGCTGGGCGCCAGCTCGGCCAGCATCATGGCGATCTTCGTCGTGCAAGGCGCCATGGTGGGCATCATCGGCACGCTGGCCGGGCTGCTGCTGGGCCTGGCCGTGGCGCACAACATCGACGTCATCGTGCCCTTCATCGAGCGGCTGCTGGGCTTTCAGTTCCTGCCGCCGGAGATGTACCTGATCAGCCAGATCCCCAGCGACCCGCAGCTGCGCGACATCGCCTCGATCTGTGCCGTGGCGCTGGCGCTGGCCTTCGTCGTCACCCTCTACCCGAGCTGGCGCGCCAGCCGCATCAACCCCGCCGAGGCCCTGCGCTATGAGTGAACACTTTCGCCCCCCCGCACCGGCGCAGCCGCCGGTGGTGCTCTCGGCGCGCCAGGTGGTCAAGCGCTTTTGCGAAGGCCCGCTGGACGTGACCGTGCTCAAGGGCCTGTCGCTGGACGTGTACGCCGGCCAGACGCTGGCCATCGTCGGCGCCTCGGGCTCGGGCAAGAGCACGCTGTTGCACATCCTCGGCGGGCTGGACAAGCCCAGCAGCGGCAGCGTGCTGCTGCAAGGCCAGCCGCTGGAGGGCATGAGCGCCAACCAACGCGGCGTGCTGCGCAATCGCAAGCTGGGCTTTGTCTACCAGTTTCACCACCTGCTGCCTGAGCTGAGCGCGCTGGAGAACGTGGCCATGCCGCTGCGCATCCGCCGCGCCAGCGCCCAGGAATGCACGGACAAGGCCAGCGCCATGCTGCGCCAGGTCGGCCTGGGCGAGCGCCTGCAGCACCGCCCGGCCGAGCTCTCCGGCGGCGAGCGCCAGCGCGTGGCCATCGCCCGCGCGCTGGTCACCGAGCCAGTGTGCGTGCTGGCCGATGAGCCCACTGGCAACCTGGATCGCGAAACGGCCGACGCCGTGTTCGCGCTGATGATGCAGCTGGCGCGCGAGCGCGGCACGGCCTTCGTGCTGGTCACGCACGACCAGGATCTGGCCGCGCGCTGCGACCGCCAGCTGCGCATGCAATCGGGCCAACTGCAAGAGCCCGGCCAGCCAGCGCAGCAGAGCTGAGGCCACAGCGCGCCGCGTCATGCCGTTCTGGATCGACACCCATTGCCATCTCGATGCGGCCGAGTTCGACGCCGACCGCCGCGCCGAGCGCGAGCGCGCCCGCGCCGCCGGCGTGCGCTGCTGTGTGCTGCCGGCCGTGCAAGCGTCTGGCTTCGAGGCATTGCGACAACTGGCCCATGCCGAAGGCGATGCCTATGCGCTGGGCATTCACCCGCTGTACACGCCAGGGGCCAGCCAGGCCGACCTCGACGCCCTGGATGCAGCCTTGCAGCGCCATGCACAGGACGCGCGGCTGGTGGCCGTGGGTGAGATCGGGCTGGACTTCTTCACCGGTCTGGAGCCTGGCTGGCAAACCCAGGTCTACAGCGCCCAGCTGCGCCTGGCCAAGGCCCATGCGCTGCCGGTGCTGCTGCACGTGCGGCGCAGCGTCGATCAGGTGCTCAAGCAGCTGCGTGCAGCGCACTTTCACTGCGGCGGCATCGCACACGCCTTCAACGGCAGCCTGCAACAGGCCCATGCTTTTCTGGATTTGGGCTTCAAGCTGGGCTTTGGCGGAGCGGTGACCTTCGAGCGCGCCCAGCAGCTACGCCGCCTGGCCGCGCAATTGCCGGCCGAGGCCATCGTCATGGAAACCGATGCGCCAGACATGCCGCCGCACTGGCTTTACACCCCAGCCCAGGCGCGCGCGCAGGGCCAGCCCCAGGGCCGCAACAGCCCCGCCGAGCTGCCGCGCATTGCCGCCGCCGTGGCCGAGCTGCGCGGCCTGCCGCTGGCGCAATGGCAGGCCCAGAGCAGCGCCAACGCCCTGGCCGCCCTGCCCCGCCTGCGCGCCCTGCTGCCGCCAGCGCCTGCCAGCCACGGCGCGGCGCAAGAATGAGCATGGCCCAGCGCCCGGCGCCATCGCCTGCCCCGGCATCGGCAGCGGCCCTTGCCCCGGCACACCGCTCAGCCGATGCCAACCAGGAGGCAGCGCTGCTGCAGGGGCTGCCCCCCATCCTCGATGAGCGCACGCGCGTGCTGGTGCTGGGCAGCTTTCCCGGCGCGGCCTCGCTGGCGGCCGGGCAGTATTACGCCCACCCGCGCAACCAGTTCTGGCCCATTCTGGCCGCGCTGCATACGCCGCCGGCCTGGCCGGCGCTGCCGCCGGACTACGCCGCACGCCGGCAATGGCTGCTGCAACAAGGCATTGGCCTGTGGGATGTGTACGCCAGCTGCGAACGCCAGGGCAGCCTGGACAGCGCCATCCGCAACGCCCGCGTCAACGCGCTGCACAGCCTGCGCCAGCGCTGCCCACATCTGGCATTGATCGCCCACAACGGCGGCGAAAGCTACCGCCACCGCCGCCTGAGCCAGGCGCTAGGCCTGCCTGTGCTGCGCCTGCCCTCGACCAGCCCGGCCAACGCCAGCTGGAGCTTTGAGCGCAAGCTGGCCGCCTGGCGCGCCGCGCTGCTGCCAGCGCTATTGCCCACACCCTCGCCTGCGCAGCCTACAGCGCCCGGCCACGACACTGCTTGCACATCCCCCGCCCCGCAATGAAAGCCCCCCGCACCACCACCCGCAAACCCCAGCCCGCCGCGCTGCCCGATGTCAGCATCTCCGAAGAGGATGGCGTGCGCCACCTGCACCTGGATTCGCCTTGGATTCAGGGCTCGATGCGCATTGCCAAGCCCCTGGATCTGGAGTTGGAATACGTGCAGCGCATGATGGCCTGGCTGTTGTTCGTCGAGTCCGATGCCGTGCCCGAGCTGCACGCCATGCAGCTGGGCCTGGGCGCGGCAGCGCTGACCAAGTTTTGCTACAAACGCCTGGGCATGCGCACCACGACCATCGAGCTCAACCCCCAGGTTGTGGCCGCCTGCATGCGTTGGTTTCGCCTGCCCGAGAACGACGAGCGCCTGCAGGTGCTGGTGGCCAATGCCGAGGACGCGGTGCAGGACCCGGATTGGCTCGGCAGCGTCGATGCGCTGCAGGTGGATCTCTACGACCACGACGCGGCCGGGCCGGTGCTGGAAAGCGCCGAGTTCTACGGCCACTGCCACGCCATGCTGGCCGAAGGCGGCTGCATGAGCGTCAATCTGTTTGGCCGCACGGCCAGCTTCGAGCGCAACATGCGCCACATCGCCGCCGCCTTCGGGCCGCAGGCGCTGTGGCACTTCAAACCCACGCACGAGGGCAACACCATCTTGCTGGCGCGCAAGGGGGGTGCCGAAGTCTCCCGCCCGCTGATGCGCCAACGCGCCGAGGCCATCGAGGCACGCTGGAAACTGCCCGCGCGCCTGTGGGTGCAGGCCCTGCAACGCTGGCAACCCGCGCCGCCAGCGTCATGACGCTGCCTATAATTTTCATTCCCTTCGCCCAGCCGCGCACCCTGCTTTGTGAGCCCGCCCATCACGCCCCTCTCCCCCGCGCCGCCGCCCACGCAAAGTTTGGGCCTGCTGCGCACCCTGTACCGGCTGGCAGGCCTGATGGCCACCGTTGCCGTGCTGGTGGCCCTGTTCTGGCTGCACAAGCACAGCAGCCTCTTGCAGCAGCAGGCCGTGCAGGCTCAGGCGCAAACCCAGGCGCTGCGCTATGCCTACGCCCTGCAGATCAGCGCCCAGGGCTATGCACGCATGCTGCACAGCATTCAAGCCAAGCTGAGCGGCAATCCCGCGCAGGACACTGCGTTGCTGCAAACGCAATGGGATGCCGCGCAGCAAAACTCCAGCCTCATCAATGCCTCCACGCTGCGCCTGCTGCCAGCGCCGCCCACCGACCTGGCCGTGCTGCCCCCGGATGATGCAGCGCTCTGGGCTGCCGCACGCCAGCCTTTGACGCCCATGCCGCAAGCATTGGCTCGGCCCGAGGGCCTGACGCTGTTCACGCCAGCATTGCACCAAACTGCCGCCGGCCCCCAGCATCAACTGCTGGCGCTGGATTTGCGCTATGACAGCTGGCTGCGCGAGGTACAGCGCAATCTGGGGCTTGATCCCAGCCTGCCGCAGGGCCTGTATCTGGAGCAGGCAGCCGCTGCGCAGCAAGGGGACAGTGGCAAGTCATCGACTTGGCCAGAGCAACATTGGCGCCAAGAGCAGCTGCATACCCGGCTCACAATCCTGGGCCAGTCGCTGGAGTTGGTTTTCACCACGCCACCGCCGGGCAGCGCTGTCGGGGCCGATTCACTGCCCACAGCAACCACCCCTGCCAACTCCGCCCATGACGCAGGGCAATACGTGCTGTGGCCACCTGTCCTGATCGCGCTGCTGGCGCTGCTGCTTTATCTGTTGCTACGCACCTGGCTCATGCGGCGCGCGCAGTTGCAGATGCAGCGCTGGCGCGAGTACGCTAACGACAGCAGCGAGCATTATTTGGCGCTCATCAATCACCCGCTGCTGGCAGTGGCTGAGGTGGAAGGCTCGGCCGGTCAGTTCAGCTCCGTCTCGCCGCGGCTGGCACAGCTGCTGGGCTACAGCCAGGACAGCCTGCAGCGCCTGACGCTGGCCAGCCTGGCCCACCCAGAGGACGTGCAGCGCCTGCAGCAGTTTGAAACACTGCAGCCTCGGCAGGCCGGCACGCGCTATCGCTATGGGCGCATCGGCAACTTGCGCTTGCTGCACAGCCTGGGGCACATCGTTTGGGTGGATTTGCTGGAGATCAGCCCCCAGGAGCCCTACGGCGCCAGTGCACTGCAAGGGCGCAGGCTGGTCATCGTGCATGACCAAAGCGAGACACGCACCCTGCAGGCGCAGCTCAACCGCCGCATCCAGCGGCAAGCAGCCATCCTTGAGCAAGTGCCCCTGGGCTTGTGCATTCTGGACAGCCAGATGCGCATCCAGTTCATGAATCAGGGTTTCAAACGCATCAGTCAACTGAAAGCCCCTCTGCCTGAAAGCCTGGAGGAGTGGTGGCAGTGCGCCATTGCCGATGTGGGCCTGCGTCAAAGCGCTCGCGCGCGCTGGGACGCGCAGCTGGCCCGGGCCATCGCCGGCAATGGCATCGTGCGCCCCGTGGAAATCAGCCTGCAGCCTGCCTGGGCCGCCTCACAAGATGTCAATGCGGTCGGCCTCAGCGTCACGCTGGAGCTCTCAGCACTGGTCATGGACGATCAAATGGTGTTGACACTGGTGGATGTCAGCGCCCACAAGCGCGCGCAGCATGCGCTGCAACTGCAGGCGCTGTACGACCGCATCAGCAGCCTGCCCAACCGCTTCTTGCTGCTTGACCGCCTGCAACAAGCCCTGCAAGGCACCGTGCAGCAGCAGTACGGCGCCTTGCTGCTGCTGGATGTGGCTCCACTGAGCGAGGCACATAACCTGCAGGAGCACAGCTGGGCCGCGCCCATGGTTCGCGAGGTGGCTGCCCGTCTGAAAGCCTGCTGCCCGTTGGGGCAAACACTGGCACATACGGGGCCGGGCCAATTCGCACTGCTGATCAATACTGCCACGCCCCATGGCAGCGAAGCCATGCGCCAAAGCAAGGACTTGGGCTACACCATCTTGCACGCCATGCAGGCGCCATTCCGGCATAGCGGGCAGAGCATCGCCCTCAAGGCCTTTCTTGGCATCGTGTTATTCCAAGGGCAAAGGTCTGAAAGCGCCAACACACTTTGGCAGCATGCGCATCAGGCGCTGGAACAAGCCCATCGCCAGCAGCTCAAGGAGCCATGTTTTTTCGACCCGGATATGCAGGCCGCAGTCAACGCCAATGCGCTGCTCGAAGAAAGTATTCGCACAGGCATTGCCATGCAACAGTTCGTGCTGTATTTGCAACCGCAGGTACGCAACCACCAACTGACTGGCGCCGAGGTGCTACTGCGCTGGCGCAGCGGCCAGGAAGTCATCGAGCCAGAGCAGTTTCTCGCCACGGCAGAGCACAGCAACCTCATCGTGCCTCTGGGCCATTGGGTGCTGGCCCAGGCCTGCAGGCTATTGGCCACCTGGGCCCAGCACCCTCGGACGGCCAGCCTGAGCCTGTCCATCAACATCAGCGCCAAGCAGTTTTGGCAAGATAACTTTGCCGCCATGGTGCTGCAAACCATTGCCAGCACCTCGGCCCCAGCGCATCGCCTGGTGCTGGAGCTAACGGAAGAGGTGCTGCAACATGATCTGGCCCAATCCATTGCCTGCATACGCCAGCTGCGCGCTTATGGCGTGGGCTTTGCGCTGGACGGCTTCGGCAGGGGCGAATCCTCTCTGAAACTGCTGCAGCAACTGCCGCTGGACGAAGTCGGCATCGACTACCGCATCGTGCGTGACCTGGGCAGCGCCACACAAAATGCCCGCACCGTGCACGGCATCGTTCAGCTCTGCCACAACCTGGGCATCAGGGCCATGGCCAAAGGCGTCGAGGAGGCCGCCCAGGTAGAAATCCTCAAGTCCTACGACTGCTACCACTGGCAGGGTTATTTCATCAGCAAGCCCCTTCCCGTTGGCGAGTTTGAAAGCCAATTCATTCACGGCGCCCGGACATAAACCTCCGGGCCAGCCCAGCACACCAGCGCCTGTGGCCCCAGATCTGCATATGCAGTGCGAATGTGTGCTCCAATCAAGCCCCCGGCGGATCTGTGTCACATTGCCAGACCCGCTGGGCACTTCCAGACCGCACAACCCTTCTTTCTGCTGCGCAGCCCTCGCTGCCGGACAGCTTCATGCCAACCACTGCCCCACATACCACTGCCCACGGCGGAGCTGCCGCTGCACCGGCCTCTTTCAACGCCTCTACGCCTCGCCTGGGAGTGCTGCTGTGCAATCTGGGGACACCCGATGCGCCAACGCCTGCAGCCGTCAAACGCTACCTGGCCGAATTTCTCAGCGATCCGCGCGTGGTCGAACTGCCGCAGCTGCTCTGGCAACCCCTGCTGCGGCTGGCCATTCTGCCGCTGCGCGCCAAGGAGTCGGCTCGCAAATACGAAAAAATCTGGCGCCCTGAAGAAGGTGGCTCACCCCTGCTGAACTACACACGCAAGCAGGCTCTGATGCTGCGCGGCTGGCTGGGCGAAGCTGGGCTGCACGATGTTGACGTGCAAGCGGCCATGCGCTATGGGCAACCTGGCATCGTTGCGCAGTTGGAGCGCTGGCACTCCCAGGGCGTGGAAAAAATGCTGCTGCTGCCGTTGTACCCACAGTATTCGGCCACCACTACAGCCAGCGTCATCGACCAGGCCCACACCTGGGCTGGCAGCAAGCGCAACATGCCCGAGTTGCGCATCGTCAAGCACTACGCCGACGATGCCGGCTACATCGCCGCCCTGGCTAGGCGCACGCTGGAGCACTGGCAGACCCATGGCCGGCCTGAAGTGCTGGTGATGAGCTACCACGGCATTCCGGCGCGCAACGTGGCCAAGGGCGACCCTTATGCGCAGCAATGCCAGCAAAGCGCCACCCTGCTGGCGCAGCAGCTGGGCCTGCAGCCCGCGCAATACCGCGTGACATTCCAATCTCGCTTTGGCCCTGCACAATGGCTTCAGCCCTACACCCAGCCCACACTGGAGCAGTTGGCGCGCGAGGGCGTCAAGACGGTGGATTTGATCTGCCCCGGTTTTTCCAGCGACTGTCTGGAAACCCTGGAAGAAATCGACATGGAAGTGCGCCAGGCCTTTTTGGCGCATGGGGGGCAGGAATTTCGCTACATCCCCTGCCTGAACGACCACCCGGCCTGGATCAGCGCCCTGCGCGACCTGGTGCTGCGCAATACGGCGCACTGGTAACCTGCGCCCCTGAGATAGGCACGGGTGTGCTACCGCTGTGGCCCAGCCGCCCAGGCCTGCAGGCTCGCCAAGGCCAGCAGCAAGGCGGCGTAGCTGCCCATGCGCCCGTCTTCACCGCTGAACAACAAGCCCGCCAACAGCACCAGCGAGCCAAGCAAGCCAGCGGCCAGCAGATTGACCCAGAAGCGCATGCGCCAGCGCGCGCGGCGCAGCAGGGCACGGCTCATCCCCACCAACAGCGCGGCCACTGCCCAGGCTGGCAACAGTAAGGCCCCGACATGGGCAAGGAATTGCGCCATCCCCATGACTTGCCCCATCACTACAGCGTGCGCAAGCCGCGCATCAGACGCTGCGTGTGCAACTCCGCGCCCAGGTAATGGGCCAGAGCTGCGCGCAACTGGGGCTTGAGATCGGCGGCGGCATCCCCCAGCGCGCGCATACACGCAGCCAGCGCCTGGGGGCCAGCCAGCGCCTGGGCTATGGTCTGCCACTGCTGGCCCGAGAGACTGCGCCGACCATCCCAGACTTCGTGCAGGCCCATTTCAGGGATGAGCGCATAGCGCTTGCGCTCGCCCAGCGGCTGCTGATCCTGAGTCTGCACCGACAGATCAGGCAACATGCCCAGCTGTTGCAACAGCACCAGCTCAAAGGCCCGCAGCAGCACTTCCAGCGCCTGACCTGGCGCACTGGCCAGCACATGCAAGGTCATTTGGTAGGCATCGAAGACGGCGGCATGGGCATCGCCGCGCACCAACAGGCGGGCCAGCAGCTCGTTCAGGTACAGGCCCGCCAGCAGCGGCTCGCCACGCGGCACGGCCGGGCCACCAGCGCGCTCAACGCTGCGGATCGTGGCAATCACGCCCTGCTCCTGCTCCAGCCAACTGCAATCCAGGCGCAACAGCTGCAAGGGCAGCAATAGCGCGCGGAAGTTGGAGGTGGGCTTTTTCGCACCCTTGGCCAGGGCCATGAGGCGGCCATGGTCGCGGGTGAACAAATCGACGATCAGGCTGGATTCGCTGTAGGGGTACTGGTGCAGCACAAAAGCCTGCTGCCCGCTGATGCGGCGTGTGCGCCGCGCTGGCAGCGCGCTTGCGGCGCCCCTGCCTCTGCGACTGATTGGCGCTGCCGATCCGGCCGGCATGGCAGTATCTGCTGCGCCATCCACTGCCTGCGCTGCGGCGCTGATCATCATGCCTGCAGCTGGCCCCACTTACTCATAGCCGTAGGCACGCAGGCGCGCGGCATCGTCCGACCAACCCGAGCGCACCTTGACCCACAACTCCAGAAAAACCTTGGCATCCAGCAGCCTTTCCAGATCCTGGCGCGCTTCGCTGCCGATGCGCTTGAGGCGCTCACCCTTCTCGCCAATCACCATGGCCTTGTGGCTTTCGCGCTCGACGACGATGCTCGCAGCAATGCGCACCATGCGCTGCACCTGCCGACCAGGCTCTTCCAAGAAGCGGTCGATCAGTACGGTCGAGGTGTAGGGCAGCTCATCGCCGGTGAGACGAAACAGCTTTTCGCGCACGATCTCGGCCGCCAAAAAGCGCTCGCTCTTGTCAGTGAGCTCTTCCTCGTCGTACCACCAGGGCTGCTCAGGCAGATAACGCTCGCACACAGCCAATAGGCGGGCGACATCCTTGGGATCCTTGGCCGACATGGGCACGAACTCCGCAAAATCATGGCGTTCCTGCATGCTTTTGAGCCACGGCGCCAGCTCGGAGCGGCGGTGCACAGTGTCGAGCTTGTTGGCCACCAGGATGGTCGGAATGCGCTGCTTGAGCAAGGCCAGCACCTGGGCATCCTTGAGCGAGAAGCTGCCCGCCTCGACCACAAACAGCACCAGATCCACGTCAGAGATCGTGCCCGTGACCGCCTTGTTCAGGGATTGATTCAGGGCCGATTGGTAGCGAGTCTGAAAGCCCGGCGTATCCACGAACACGAACTGCGCCTGGCCTTCGGTACGAATGCCAGTGATGCGATGGCGCGTGGTTTGGGCTTTGCGCGAAGTGATGCTGACCTTCTGCCCCACCAATGCATTCATCAACGTGGACTTGCCCACGTTGGGGCGCCCGACCAGGGCAATCAGGCCGCAGCGCTGCGGCGCGTCGGCGGCGCCCTGCACCGCAGGCTCAGAAGAAGACATCATGCTCACGCCACCCATCCTTTCCCAGTCGATCCTGGTCGTTTCTTGCCTTTGCCCTGCAGCGGCGCTGTAGGCGCACGCCCGGTGCGCACGGACACTGCGGTCGTTGCCCGCCGCTGCTTGGTTTTGGCCTGCCACTGGCCATGCTGCTGCAATTGCTCAAGCAATTGCTCAGCCGCTTGCTGCTCCGCCGCCTTGCGCGAAGGCCCCTGGCCTTTTGCCTGCAGCGGCGGGGTTTGCAGGGTGCATTGCACGACGAACAGTTGCTGATGATCAGCGCCTCGCACCTCCTGCAGCTCGTAATGCGGCAGGGCCAGATAACGGCCTTGCAGCAGCTCTTGCAAACGGGTTTTGGGATCCTTGGCGTGGGTCTGGGCGCTGGTCGAGAGATCGACCTGGGCAAACAAGCGCTGCACCAGCTGCTCTACGGCGGCAAAGCCCATGTGTAAGAACACGGCTCCCAGCACAGCCTCCAGCGCATCGGCCAGCATCGAGGGGCGCTGCTGCCCCCCGGACTTCTTCTCACCCTCGCCCAGTCGCAATAATCCAGGCAACCCCAGGCCCAGCGCAATGTGGTGCAAAGACTGCTCTCGCACCAGATTGGCCCGCGTGCGCGACAACTCGCCCTCGCTGGCCTGCGGCAGGCGCTGCATCAGCCAGCGCGACACACACAGATTGAGCACTGCATCGCCCAAAAACTCCAGGCGTTCATTGTGGTCGGCACTGAAGCTGCGATGCGTCAAAGCCTGCTGCAGCAAGGCCCAGTCGGTGCCATCCCATCCCAGGCTGCGCGCCAGCCGCTCCAACCCCATATTGCTCAAAAGAACTGCTCCACAGCCGCTGCCGCCAGGTCCTCAATGGGAACTGGCATGCAGCTTGTAAACCAGAAAAGCTGGCCCCACCAGTGGGATCTCGCGGTCGTACTCCACCTCGACGACCACCGCATCGTTCTTCTTGCTGACGATCAGGTCCTTGGAGCTGATGGGGTTTGCATACTGCTCCAGATAATCGATATTGGCCTGGCGATCGAACAATTGCCGCACTTCAAGCACCGTGCCGCCCTCGGAAGCTTTCTTCAGGGCCCGCTGAACGGCTGCGTACTCGGTCACAACAGGAACCGACTTGAAGCCCACATAGCCCAGAAACACGATGATCGCAGCCAGCATGCACAGGCCGATGAATGACATGCCGCGCTGCCGTTGCGCCAGCGAAATCGTGGTGGCTTTTTTTGTGTTGTTCAGTGCGTGCACAGCAAGTCCCTCTTTGGTTTTCACGCCAGCGCGGCTGCAGTGCACAGCCGGTTGGCCATCAATGAATGCGTTCGACAAAACACCATCGGCACAGGGGCTGCGCCGATTCAGTTACTGAATTTTACCTACGCGACCCAAGTCTGAAAAATTCATCCAGACCACCACGGCGCGCCCAACGATGTTGGCATCGGGAACGAAGCCCCAGGCACGCGAATCGAGCGAATTGTCGCGATTGTCGCCCATGACGAAGTAATGCCCTTCAGGCACGCGACAGCTCACGCCCTCCACGCTGTACTCGCACTGGTCGCGGAAGGGGAAATCGCCCGCCCCCATCACCATGGCCGGCATTTGCGGGTTGTTCAGCACCTCGTAGGTGCGGCCGCCCAGGGTTTCCTCCCAGCGCTTGGCATGGATGACAGAGTCCTTGTCGAAGTAATCGGGCTGCGGCACGGAGTTGACCGCCTGGCCATTGACCGTCAGGCGCTTGTTGTGGTAGCTGACTGTGTCGCCAGGCAGGCCGATCACGCGCTTGATGTAGTCCATGCGCGGGTTGGGCGGGTAGCGGAACACCACGACCTCGCCGCGCGCCGGCCGCCTGCCCTGAGTCAGCGCCGCATTCCATACGGGCAGGCGCAAACCATAGGTGTATTTGTCCACCAGAATCAAGTCCCCAACCTGCAGCGTCGGGATCATGGAGCCACTGGGGATGCGAAAGGGCTCGTAGACGAAGGAGCGCAGCACAAACACCGCCGCGATGACGGGAAACAGCCCTGCCGTCCAATCCAGCCACCAGGGCTGGCGCAGCACATGGTTGGCCGCAGCGGCCACGTCAAGCTCCTCGGTGACCACACCCTGGGCCTGCAAGGCGCTGTGCCGCTCCTTGAGCTGCTGCACCAGCTGCTGCGCCTGACGGCGGCGGCGCGGCAGAAAGTACAGTTTTTCGGCCAGCCAATACGCCCCGGACACCAGCGTGGCCAACAGCAGCAGCAGGGGGAAATTGCCTTCGATCTGCCCTGTCAGCCACAGCAGCAGATAAACAGCGACGCCCGCCAGCAGGGCCCCGGTCAGAACAGCGATTGCTTTCACTTGCGTCAATCCTCAACTTGCAAAATCGCCAGAAAGGCCTCCTGCGGCACTTCCACCGAGCCGATCTGCTTCATGCGTTTCTTGCCGGCCTTTTGCTTTTCCAGCAGCTTGCGCTTGCGCGTGATGTCGCCGCCGTAGCACTTGGCCAGCACGTTTTTGCGCAGCGCCTTGACGGTCTCGCGGGCAATGATCTGGCCTCCGATGGCCGCCTGGATGGCCACGTCGAACATCTGCCGGTCGATGACCTCGCGCATCTTGGCCACCACCGCCCGGCCTCGGTACTGTGCCTGGCTGCGGTGCACGATGATGGACAGCGCATCGACGCGCTCGCCATTGAGCAGGATGTCGACCTTGACCACATCCGAAGGCCGATACTCCTTGAACTCGTAGTCCATCGAGGCATAGCCGCGGCTGACGGACTTGAGCTTGTCGAAGAAGTCCAGCACGATCTCCGCCAGCGGCATGTCGTAGGTCAGCATCACCTGCCGGCCGTGGTAGGCCATGTTCAGCTGGATGCCGCGCTTTTGATTGCACAGCGTCATGACCGCGCCCACGTAGTCCTGCGGCAGATACAAATGCACGGTGACGATGGGCTCGCGCACCTCCTGCACTTTGCCCGCATCGGGCATCTTCGAGGGGTTTTCCACCATCACGACTTCACCATCGGACTTGACCACTTCATAAACCACGCTGGGCGCAGTCGTGATCAGGTCCTGGTTGAATTCGCGCTCTAGGCGCTCCTGCACGATCTCCATGTGCAGCAGGCCCAAAAAACCGCAGCGAAAGCCAAAGCCCAGCGCCTGCGAGACTTCCGGGTCAAACTGCAAGGCCGCGTCGTTGAGCTGCAGCTTCTCCATCGCATCGCGCAGCGCGTCGTACTGGTTGGCCTCGGTCGGGTACAGGCCGGCAAACACCTGCGGCTGGATTTCCTTGAAGCCCGGCAGCGGCTGCTGGGCCGGCCCGGCATTGTTGGGCAGCTTTTTCTCCAGCGTGATGGTGTCGCCCACCTTGGCGGCCTTGAGCTCCTTGATGCCGGCGATGACAAAGCCCACCTCCCCGGCCTGCAGCAGCTCGCGCGGCGAGGACGCCGGCGTGAACACGCCTAGGCTGCCCGCCTCGTACACGGCCCCGGTGGCCATCAGGCGGATGCGCTCGCCCTTGCGCAGCTGGCCATCGACCACGCGCACCAGCATCACCACGCCCACGTATGCATCGAACCAGCTGTCGATGATCATGGCGCGCAATGGCCCCTGCGCATCGCCCTTGGGCGGCGGCACTTTTTGCACGATCAGCTCGAGGATTTCCTCGATGCCCATGCCCGTCTTGGCCGAGACCGGCACGGCCTCGGAGGCATCGATGCCAATGACGTCCTCAATCTCGGCCTTGGCCCGCTCGGGGTCGGCCTGGGGCAGGTCCATCTTGTTGAGCACGGGCAGCACTTCCACGCCCAGATCCAGCGCCGTGTAGCAATTGGCTACGGTCTGCGCTTCCACACCCTGCGAGGCATCAACCACCAGCAAAGCTCCTTCACAGGCCGAGAGCGAGCGCGAGACTTCATAGGAGAAGTCCACGTGGCCGGGCGTGTCGATCAGGTTCAGGTTGTAGACCTGGCCATCCTTGGCCTTGTAGTGCAAGGCCGCCGTCTGGGCCTTGATGGTGATGCCCCGCTCCTTTTCGATGTCCATGGAGTCGAGCACCTGGGCGGACATCTCACGCTTGCTCAAGCCACCGCTGTACTCGATCAGGCGATCAGCCAGTGTGGACTTGCCATGATCGATGTGGGCGATGATGGAGAAGTTGCGAATATGGTTCATGTCAAAAAATAAGAGCGCGTACCGGCTGGCGCGCACGAAAAAGCGCGCCTGGGCCCGACGCGCACGCAATGCCTGGAGAACTGGCCATGGGGCTTGAGCTCAAAAAACAATCCAATACACCGAGTGTGAGCCCGCCAGCCCTGTCTGACAGCGCCTGGATTCTACTGTGCCTGACGCTGCCACAGTGCGCCGGGAAACGCAGCCTACTCAGCCATGAAGCGCTCGACGCGCTGTACAGAGCGGACGCGGCGCAGGTTTTTCAACAGTTGCTCCAGATGCCCTCGGTTGCGCACAGCCACATTCATGCGCGCCTCCAGAATTTCCAGCCGACCTTCCTCGAGCATCTCCAGTCGCAAGATATTGACCCCGGCGCGCGCAACCGCCAAGGCGGCCTCAGCCAAGGCTCCCTGGGTATTGCGCAAATGCAGCAGCAGCGTGGCATCGAACTCGGCCTGCGGCTCATCCACCCACTCCAGCGCCATGGCCGACGCAGGCTCTTTGTCGCGACGGCGCTGACCCACAGGGCATTCCAGACGGTGCACCTCCAGCCCGCGGCCACTGACCAGCTGCCCTGCGATGGCATCGCCCGGCAATGGGCGACAGCAAACCGCATAGCGCGCCGGCGCGCCATCGGCCCCGCCAACGGCCAGCACGACCGGCGCAGCCTGCTGCGCCACCATCCGCTCCTTGGACATGACCAACGCATCCGGGCGTAGCCCCACGTCCTGCAGAAAGCGGCCTATCTGCGCCACCAGCTCGCCAGCGATCAAGCGGCCGTGCGCCATTTCCAGCAACAACTGCTCGCGCGACTTGCCCTGGTACAAAACCCCCAGCTGCCGCCAAATGGCTTGCGCCTGCTCGGTCTCCGGCGCAGGCAACGCCGCATAGCCGGCCACGCGCAGAGCTCGATTGAACAGCCGCTGGCCCAGCGCCAGCCCTTCCTGCTGATCCACGTGCTTGAAATAGCTTCGAATGCGTGAGCGTGCCCGCCCGGTCTTGACGAACTCGATCCAGCCCAGCTGTGGTCTTGCCTGCTCAGAAGTGATGATCTGCACCGTATCGCCGTTTTTCAACACCGTATGCGGCGACACCGCCGCCCCATTGACCTGTGCCGCGGCGATGTGATCGCCCACGCGGCTGTGAATGGCGTAGGCAAAGTCCACTACTGTGGCGCCCACAGGTAGCGTCACTACCTGGTTCTTGGGTGTAAAGACGTAAACCGAGGCCGGGTGCAAATCCACCTTGACGTCGTTGAGAAAATCCGTCGCATCGGCCGAAGAGTTCTCGATCTCCAGCATCGAGGCCAGCCAACGGCCATTGAGCTGATCGGCCAGCAACCCATCCAGCCCTTGGGACTGGTACAGCCAATGCGCCGCAATGCCCGCCTCGGCCACCAGGTGCATGGTTTCGGTGCGTATCTGGGCCTCCACCTGCACCCCGGAAGGGCCTTGCAAAGTGGTGTGCAAGGACTGGTAGCCATTGGGCTTGGCATTGGCGATGTAGTCCCGAAAATGGCCTGGCACAGGGCGGTAGGTCTGATGCAGCACCCCCAGGCCTGCATAGCAGGCACTCACGTCCTCCAGCAGCACCTGAACGCCAAAGATGTCATTGACTTTGGCAAAGCTCATGCCCTTGCGGGTCATTTGCAGATAGATCTGATAGAGCTCCTGCTGCTGTTCCAAAAGCCGCACGGGGATGCCGCGCTGGGCAAAGGCAGCCTCCAGCTCCGCGCGGATTTTCTGCGCCATGCCATGCCGGCGGCGCTGGACTTTCTCCACCGCCTTGGTCAGGGTCTGGCAGCGCCAAGGGTACAAATGGGCAAACGCCAGCTCCTGCAGCTCCCGGCATGCAGCATTCACGCCCAGCCGACTGGCGATGGGGGCATAGATCTCCAGCGTCTCCCGTGCAATGCGCGCCCATTTGCTGCGCGGCGCCAGAGACAGGGTACGCATGTTGTGCGTGCGATCGGCCAGCTTGATCAGAATGACGCGCACATCCTTGGCCATGGCCAGCAGCATCTTGCGAAACGACTGCGCCTGATTTTCCTCGCGCGATAGAAATTCGAGCTTTTCCAGTTTGGTCAGGCCATCGACCAGTTCGGCCACATCCGCGCCAAAGGCCTGTGCGATGTCCTGCTTGACGATGCCGCAATCCTCCATGGCATCGTGCAGCAGCGCAGCCATCAGCGCCGGGGCATCCAAACGCCACTGCGCGCACAGCGCGGCAACGGCAATCGGGTGGGTGATGTAGGGCTCTCCGCTGTTGCGGTACTGGCCCGCATGCGCTTTCTTGGCAAAGGCAAAGGCATCGGCCACACGGGCGCGATCCTGCTCGCTCAGGTACTCGACAGTACTGGCAAACGCAGCAAACGTCTGGGCCACGAGGGCCTCATGCTCCGCCGACATCGCAGGCTCTTGGCCTGCAGAATCTACCTGGTCTGCCGTTTTCATCGTACATGTCTGGAAGAATTGGACACCGAGCAAGGTTGGGAACCGGCAGGGATGGCGCGCCAACCACCCGCTGCAGCCATCGCACGCAGGCAACGCAGGGCATCAAAAAGCGCTCTTTGCGTTGCCACGTTTTCAAGCATTTTTTACGATCTTAACGCAAGAACGCCGCAACAGCGCCCCCGTCCATGCACTGCGCAGACCATGCAGGCTGAAGCGTTGCAGCATCGCAATACCAGCGCACTCCATCCCGTATCGACTGGCTGCCACCGCAGCAGATCCCTACCCTGCAAAATGCGCAATGCCCGCTGTATGAGCGGGCATCGTTATTGCACGGCGCAGCAACCAGCCGCCAGCATCAGGTAGGGACTCGGCGCAGCATCTCGATGCCAGTTTTCCCGTCCGCGATTTCACGCAGAGCCGTCACCGCCGCCTTGTTGCTGCTTTCCACCTTGGGCGTGTGGCCTTGGTTGATCATACGGGCGCGATAAGTCGCTGCCAGCACCAACTGGAACCGATTGGGGATTTGCGCCAAGCTGTCTTCCACAGTAATACGAGCCATAAGAACCTCACTTCAAAGAATCTTCCGCATGCAACAGCAAGACTGCATTGCTTGCCGAGAAGAAAGAATAAAACATATTGCCTAATCAGGCCTGTATTCCCAATGCACGAAACACCTGCGCCTGGGCGCGCTGCTGCGCGCTGTAGCGCAAACGCTGTGCATGCACGATGCTTTTCAGATCAAACAACGCACGCTCGAACACATCATTGATGATCACATAATCAAAATTGCCAGCCTGAGCCATTTCCACACGGGCATTGCGCATGCGCAGCTCAATCACGTCAGGCCTGTCCTCGCCGCGTCGCTCCAGACGGGAGCGCAACTCCTCCAAGCTGGGTGGGAGTATGAAAATCAACACCGCGTTGGCAAAGACATTGCGGATTTGCATCGCGCCCTGGAAATCAATCTCCAGCACCACATCGGCGCCCTGCTGAATGCGGTCTTCAACAGCCTTTTTCGCCGTACCATAGCGGTTGCCATGGACATTCGCCCATTCGATAAAGGCATCGGCTGCCACCAT
Source organism: Vandammella animalimorsus (assembly GCF_002288875.1). Lineage (NCBI taxonomy): Bacteria > Pseudomonadati > Pseudomonadota > Betaproteobacteria > Burkholderiales > Comamonadaceae > Vandammella > Vandammella animalimorsus. The sequence goes on from NZ_NTBH01000001.1 coordinate 724,047, forward strand.
GGCATCGAACTCATGAGCGGGGATGAAAAAATACTCTCGCCCATGCTTTTCCTGCCCGCGCGGCGCACGCGTGGTGTGCGACACCGTAGGAAACACCCTCGTATCCAGTTCAAGCAAGGCTTTGACCAAGCTGGATTTTCCCGCACCGCTGGGCGCTGCAACCACGAACAAATTGCCTGGATATTCAGCCTCAATGCCCGCCGCCCCTGCCTCAGCTGCAGAAGCCGCCTCAGACAATGCCCCTGCCGGCAACAGCTGTTCAGACAAGTTGGTGTGCAAATTGGAAGAGGCCATAGCAATGCCAGCAATCGCCCGGGATTTGCCTGGGCACAGGGGGTTAGCGATAAATCACGACGCCAGCCAGGATCGAGCCAGAAAAGACCGGCGCTCGGCTGTGGCCATCAAAGCCACACCCAATCCGTCACCACATAGAACGAGAAAACCCTTGTAACTCGCAGCGAATTACAAGGGTTTGATGCATGGGGTGTACAAATCGTCAATGAGCACAGGATTGGCAATTCGAAGCACGCATGCTGTCAATCATTACTCAACGGCATGGGCCAAGCCACGTGGCGGAGAGAGCGGGATTCGAACCCGCGGTGGGCTATTAACCCACACACGCTTTCCAGGCGTGCGACTTAAACCACTCATCCATCTCTCCGGACAAGCCGCGCATTGTAGCCGATTCAGCAAGGCCTGCAAAAAATCCGCGATCTCAGCGCATTCTTGACGCTGGGCGCGCCAACCCGGCCTGGGCCGCACACCACCACCCGCACCCTGCTGCCTGCCTCCCCCGCTCAGGCGATGGAAGGTCTGCGCTGCGACTATCATGTGCAGCTGTTTGCTTGGCGCCTGCATTCCATCCCCGTACTGCACGAAAAAAACTGTGCTTTCGGGCAGTTGCAAGAGCTTGCCTCACAAGCAATTGCAATTGATTACCACAAGCGCCACACCCCAGTTTCAGGCCTGCATCTCACCGATGGGCGGGCCCGCTCTTTCACCCTCTGTCAGGAGTTTTTCCATGTCCCATGCGTTGAAGTTCGAGGTCTTGCCCAGCGACACCCCAACCCCCGCCGCAGAACGCGAGGCCATTCTGGCCAAAGGCAGCTTTGGCACGGCATTTACTGACCATATGGCTACGATCGAATGGAGCAAGGACCGTGGCTGGCACGATGCGCGCATCCGCAAGCGTGCGCCGTTCTCCATCGACCCTGCAGCAGCCGTGCTGCATTACGGCCAGGAAATCTTCGAAGGCATGAAGGCCTACCGGGGCGAAGGCGACCGCATCACCTTGTTCCGCCCGGATGAAAACGCCCGTCGCTTCAATGCTTCGGCACAACGCATGGCCATGCCAACCCTGCCCGAGGCCGTATTCCTCGAAGCCGTCGAGGCCCTGGTGAGCATCGACAAGGACTGGATCCCCGGCGGCAACGGCAGCCTCTACCTGCGCCCCTTCATGTTCGCCAGCGAACCGTTTCTGGGCGTGCGTCCGGCGCACCAGTTCACCTTCTGCGTGATCGCATCGCCTGTGGGCGACTATTTCAAGAACGGCCCCAAGCCGGTCAAGGTCTGGGTTTCGCAGCAGTACACGCGTGCGGCCGAAGGCGGCACTGGCGCGGCCAAGTGCGGCGGCAATTACGCCGCCAGCCTCATCGCCCAGGCCCAGGCGCAGCAAAACGGCTGTGAGCAGGTGGTCTTTCTCGATGCCGCCGAGCACCGCTGGATCGAAGAGCTGGGCGGCATGAACATCTTTTTCGTGCGCAAGGACGGCAGCCTGTTCACCACCCCATTGGGCACCATCCTGCCAGGTATTACGCGCGCCTCGCTGATCGAGCTGGCGCGCAGCCAGGGCATCGACGTGCAAGAGCGCAAATACGCCTTCGACGAATGGCGTGCCGATGTCGAAAGCGGCAATGTCACGGAAGTTTTTGCTTGCGGCACCGCAGCCGTGGTGGCCTCCATCGGTGAAGTGCAGTTCGAGGGCGGCAGCTTCAGCATCGGCAATGGCGAAAGCGGCCCCGTCACCAGCGCGTTGCGCGAGCAGCTGCTGGGCCTGCAACGCGGCAAGCTGCCCGACACCCGCGGCTGGGTGCGCACCCTGGCTTGAGCGTCTGTTCAATCAAAGCAGTATCACGCGATGAACACGCCAGCGCCCAGTTCCGCACCTTGCGCCAGCGCCCTGCCGCTGGGCCGCGAGGTCAACTACCCCAGCCGCTACGACCGCACGCTGCTCTATCCCATCCCGCGTGCGGCGCAGCGCACGGAACTGGGCCTTGGCACGGCCAAGCGCCTGCCATTCATCGGCGCCGACAGCTGGAGCGCCTTCGAGCTGAGCTGGCTCAACCCGCGCGGCAAGCCCCAGGTGGCCATCGCCCACCTGGTGTTCCCGTGCGAGACGCCCAACATCATCGAAAGCAAGTCCCTCAAGCTCTACCTCAACAGCCTGAACAACCACCGTTTTACCGATAGCGCCGCGCTGCGCCAGTGCCTGCTCGATGACCTCTCCGAAGCCGCCTGGCGCGGCAGCGGGCAGCAGGCCAGCATCGGCGTGCAACTGGTTGAAGCCGCCGATTTCGGCACCGAGCAGCTGGCTGAGCTCGACGGCATCGACCTCGACCGCCTCGACGTCGAATGCCAGCACTACACGCCGCAGCCAGACCTGCTGCGCAGCGCACAGGGTGAGCCCCCGGTCAGCGAAACCCTGTGCAGCCGCCTGCTCAAAAGCAACTGCCCCGTGACCGGGCAACCCGACTGGGCCAGCGTACAAATCCGCTACACCGGCGCCCCCATCGACCAGGCCGCGCTGCTGCAGTACATCGTCAGCTTCCGCAACCACACGGGCTTTCACGAAAACTGCGTGGAACGCATCTTCCTGGACATCTGGCAGCGCTGCCAGCCCACACAGCTGAGCGTCTATGCGCGCTACACCCGGCGCGGTGGCCTGGACATCAACCCCTGGCGCAGCAGCAGCCCCCACACCGCACCGCGCAACTGGCGCACGGCCCGGCAATAGCCCTGGGGCGCCTGCCACGCCTCGCCCCGCCCCGCGTGGGCGTAATGGCGTGCCGCAAGCAGGCCCCTCCCCCAGCGACAGGCAACAAAAAAGCCCAGGCAGATGCTGCTGGGCTTTGCTCCAACGCCGCACCCCACAAGGGCCACAGACGTGCAATGTTTGTGTGGAAACTGGTCGGGGTGAGAGGATTCGAACCTCCGGCCTCTACGTCCCGAACGTAGCGCTCTACCAGGCTAAGCTACACCCCGATACCAACCGGCCAGCACAGCGGTGCGATGGCCAGCGCCTCTACGGCGGCGCGTATTCTATGCTGTTTCGGGGCCGGTTTTGGCGAGTTCAGCCCTCCGCGCGCGCAACGCATCGGGAAATTTGGCGACAATCGCCCTCTTGCCGCCTGCCCAGCCCATGAATCTGCCTGAAATCGTCGATGCCACTTTCGCGCCTGAGGGGGCGCTGGCCAAGGCCAACCCGAGCTACAAGCTGCGCGAAGGCCAGCTGCTCATGGCCCGCGCCGTGGCCCAGACCTTGAGCGACGGCGGGGCGCTGGTGGTGGAAGCCGGCACGGGCGTGGGCAAGACCTTTGCCTACCTCATCCCTGCCCTGCTCAGCGGCGAGCGCATCCTCGTCTCCACCGCCACCAAGGCCCTGCAGGATCAGATTTTCTTTCGCGACCTGCCCTTTCTGCGCCAGGCCCTGGGCATCTCCCTGCAGGCCGCGCTGCTCAAGGGGCGCAGCAGCTACCTGTGTCCCTATCGGCTGGAGTTGGCCGAATCCGAGCTCGACGCCAGCAGCGAGGGCCAGCTGCGCTGGCTGGCGCGCGTGCGCCGCTGGGCCAACACCACGCAATCGGGCGACATGAGCGAGATGCCCGGCTTCACCGAACGCTCGCCGCACCTGCCGCTGGTGACCTCCACGCGCGAGAACTGCCTGGGCTCGCAATGCCCCAGCTTCGCGCAGTGCTACGTCAACAAGGCGCGCAAGCAGGCCCTGGCCGCAGACCTGGTGGTCATCAACCACCACCTGTTCTTTGCCGACCTGCAGGTGCGCGAAAGCGGCATGGCCGAGCTGCTGCCCAGCGTGCGCGCCGTGGTGATCGACGAGGCCCACCAATTCAATGAAACCGGCGTCAACTTCCTGGGTGAGCAGTGGAGCAACTCCCAGCTGCTGGACTTCGCGCGCGAAACCCTGCGCACCTGCAACAAGCTCGCGCGCGGCCTGGGCGACTGGGCCCAGTTGGTGTTCGAGGTGGACGAAGCCTGCAAGCAATGGATGCGCTGCGTGGGCGAGGCCAGCAACCTGCGCCTGAATTGGGACGACGGCGCGCCTGAAGGCATTGCCCCACAGGCCTGGCAATCAGCCCTGCAGGCCCAGGCCGATGCCTTGCACGCCCTGCACGACGCCTTGCAAACCGTCAAGGACTCCGCCCCGGAGCTGACCCGCCTGGAGCAGCGCTGCCATGCCCACTGGCAAAAGGCGCGCCTGTTTGCCGGCCCGGCCAGGCTGGGGCGCGTGCGCTGGATGGAAGTCGGGCAGGTCACCATCCGCATGGTGGAAAGCCCGCTGGACATTGCCGAAGACATGCGCGCGCACTGGCGCCTGGGCACAGACAGCCAAGCGCGCGATGCCACCGATGCCAGCCCCAACACCAACGCCGATGGCCATGCCCCGCAGGCCGATCTGGCCGCCACCACACCCGTCCTGCCTGCTCCATCGCATGCCTGGATCTTCACCTCCGCCACCCTGGGGGCCGATGCCAGCCTGAGCCACTTCACCCAAGCCTGCGGGCTGGAGGCCGCGCGCATTCTGCAAGTGCCCAGCCCGTTTGACTTCGCCCGCCAATCCATGCTGTACGTGCCCGCGGACATGCCCGCGCCGTCGGACGTGCAGGCCCATGGCCAGGCCGTGGCCGAGCTGGCCGCGCAAGGCGCACTGGCCCTGGGCGGGCGCACCCTGGTGCTGACCACCACACTCAAGGCCTTGCGCCTGATCGGCGATGCGCTGCGCGCGCAGTTGGGCGACGGCAGCGGCATCGAAGTGCTGGTGCAGGGCGATGAATCCAAGCAGCGCCTGATGCAGCGCTTTCGCCAGCCCGCCAGCGCCACGCAGCATGGCCGCGTGCTGGTGGCATCGGCCACGTTCTGGGAAGGCTTTGACGTGCCCGGCAACGCCTTGCAGCTGGTGGTGATCGACAAACTGCCCTTCCCGCCGCCGCACGACCCGCTGGTGCAGGCACGGGCGCGGCGCTACGAATCCCAGGGCGAAAACGCCTTCACCCGGCTGTTCGTCCCCGAGGCGGCCATCGCCCTCAAGCAAGGCGCCGGCCGGCTCATCCGCACCGAAACGGACAAGGGCATCCTGGTGCTGTGCGACCCGCGCATCGTGCACAAGGGCTATGGCCGGCAACTGCTGGCCAACCTGCCGCCCATGGCGCGCATGCGCAGCCGCAGCGGCTTTGCCGAAGCCGTGCGCCGCCTGGCCGCACGCAACCAGCAAGACGCCGACGCACAGGCCAACGGCGACACGGCCAGCGGCGGCACAGCCGATGCTGACACAGCCGACGCACAGGCATAGCAACCGCGCCCTTAAGCGCTGGCTTCAAGCCTTGAACACTTCCAGCAGCCGCTCCAGCCCGCCCTGGTTGATGGCGACCTTGGCCTGGGCGCGCACGCGCGGCTTGGCGTGGAAGGCCACCGACAGGCCCACGGCCTGCATCATCGGGATGTCGTTGGCGCCGTCGCCCACGGCGATGACCTGCTCGGGCGAGATGCCCATCAGCGAGGCCAGGTCCAGCACGGCGCGGCGCTTTTCCTCGCCGTCGCAGATGTCGCCCCAGGATTGATCGAGCATGCGGCCGGTGAGCACGCCGTCCTGCACTTCCAGTTGGTTGGAGCGCGCAAAGTCCAGCGCCAGGCGCTGTTTGATGCGGTCGGTGAAGAAGGTAAAGCCCCCGGAGACCAGCATGGTCTTGAGGCCGGCGCGCTGACAGGCCTGCACCAGCTGCTCTGCGCCGGGGGTCAGGGCCACGCGCTCGGCATAGACCTGCTCCAGCTGCGCCAGCGTCACGCCCTGCAGCAGCGCCACGCGCTGGCGCAGGCTTTCCTTGTAGTCGGTGATGATGCCTTGCATGGCCGCCTCGGTGATGGCGGCCACTTCGGCCTTCTTGCCCACCACGTCGGCAATTTCGTCCACGCATTCGGAGGTCACCAGCGTGGAGTCCATGTCGAAGGCGATGAGGCGAAAGTCTTGCAGCGCCAGCGGCGGCGCGATGCCTTGGATTTCCAGGCCGGGGGCCCATTCTTGTTTGCTCATGGGGTGCTCGATCGTTAGGTTGGGTTCGCAAAGGGATGGGCCGCAGGCGCAGGCGCAGACGTGGTTTCAGGCGCAGGCGCAGGCGCTTGGGGCTTGGGGATCTCGAACTGCACGGGCAGCCCGACGCGGCCGGCCTCGGGCCTGCCATTGCGCGTGCCCGGTTGCAGGCGGGCCTTGCCAGCCGCTTCCAGGGCTGCGGCATCCAGCTCGGGATGACCGCTGCTTTGCTTGATGTGCGCCTGCACCACCTGGCCTTGCGCGTCGTAATGCAGCTCGACGATGGCCTTGCCTTCCAGCCCCTGCCGCAGGGCCTTGGCAGGGTAAGCCACGGCCAGCGCATACATCAGGCTCGGCGGGGTGACGACATCGGGCTTGGAGGCGCAACCGGCCAGCACAGCCAAGGCCAGGGCTGCCGCACAGCCCGCGCGGCACAGTGAGGGCAAAGGTGAGGTCAGCATGGCAAGGCACATCCTCAAGCAGTGAAAACGCCAGCAGGCCAGGCGGGCCAGTTAAGCCCTGTTGCCTGGCCCGCGCGCATGGGCATGCGGGACATCACTCAATGGCCTTGGTGATGTCTTCCACCACCTTCTTGGCATCGCCAAAGACCATCATGGTCTTGTCCATGTAGAACAGTTCGTTGTCCAGCCCGGCGTAGCCGGCGGCCATGGAGCGCTTGTTGACGATGACGGTCTTGGCCTTGTAGGCCTCCAGAATGGGCATGCCGTAGATCGGGCTGCCCTTTTGCAGCGCCACAGGGTTGACCACGTCGTTGGCGCCCAGCACGATGGCCACGTCCACCTGGCCGAACTCGCCGTTGATGTCTTCCATCTCGAAGACCTGGTCGTAGGGCACCTCGGCCTCGGCCAGCAGCACGTTCATGTGGCCGGGCATGCGGCCTGCCACGGGGTGGATGGCGTATTTCACGTCGATGCCTTTTTCCGTCAGCTTGGCCGCCAGCTCCTTGACGGCATGCTGCGCGCGCGCCACGGCCAGGCCGTAGCCGGGCACAATGACCACGCTGTCGGCATTGCCCAGAACGAAGGCCGCATCGTCGGCGCTGCCGCTCTTGACGCTGCGCTGCTCCTGCTCGCCGCCAGCGGCTGCGGCCGCATCGCCGCCAAAGCCGCCCAGGATGACGTTGAAGAACGAGCGGTTCATGGCCTTGCACATGATGTAGCTGAGGATGGCGCCCGAGCTGCCCACCAGCGAGCCGGCGATGATGAGCATGCTGTTGTTGAGCGAGAAGCCAATGCCCGCTGCGGCCCAGCCCGAGTAGCTGTTGAGCATGGACACCACCACCGGCATGTCCGCCCCGCCGATGGGGATGATGAGCAGCACGCCCAGCGCAAAGCCCAGCGCGATGACCATGGTCATGGAGAACCAGCCCTGGCCGCCCCAGAAGGTCAGCACGAAGATCAGCGCCAGCAGGCCCAGCGCCAGGTTCAGCCAGTGCTGGCCCGCAAACACCACGGGCTTGCCCTGGAACAGGCGGAACTTGTACTTGCCCGAGAGCTTGCCAAAGGCAATGACCGAGCCGGTGAAGGTGATGGCCCCGATGAAGGCGCCCAGCGCCAGCTCAATGCGGTTGCCGCCCGGAATAGGCTGGCCTTTGGCGCTGATGCCGAAAGCCCAGGGTTCGGCCACGGCGGCCAAGGCGATAAAGACCGCGGCCAGGCCAATCATGCTGTGCATGAAGGCCACCAGCTCGGGCATCTTGGTCATCTCCACACGCTTGGCCATGATGGCGCCGGCCGTGCCACCGGCCAGCAGGCCCAGGATAACCCAGCCCAAGCCGCCCGCGCCGCCGAGCTTGATGATCAGCCCGGCCGTGGTCAGCACGGCAATGAGCATGCCGGTCATGCCGAAGATGTTGCCGCGAATCGAAGTGGTCGGGTGCGACAGGCCCTTGAGCGCCTGGATGAAGCAGACGCTGGCCAGCAGATACAGCAGGGTGACCAGATTCATGCCGCGCCCCCTTTCTTGGCGTTGGCGTTGGCCTCGGCAACGGGCTTGCGCTCCTTCTTCTTGAACATCTCCAGCATGCGGCGCGTGACCAAAAAGCCGCCAAAGACGTTCACCGCCGCCAGCGCCACGGCCAGCACGCCCATGAGCTTGGCAAAGCCGCCCTCGGTGAGCGCGGCGGCCAGCATGGCGCCGACGATGACGATGGCGGAAATGGCGTTGGTCACCGCCATCAGCGGCGTGTGCAGCGCGGGGGTGACGTTCCAGACCACGTGGTAGCCCACGTAAATGGCCAGCACGAAGATGATCAGATTGGTCACGATCGGGGATACGAAATCCATGCCTTCTCTCCTTGACTCGGTGGGTTCATGCAAAGCGGGGGCGGCGGGCCTCAGCGCCGCAGCAGCTGGCCATCGCGCGCCACCAGGCAGGCGGCGACGATGTCGTCCTCGGTGTCGATCTTCAGGCCCTCGTCCTTGGGCAGAATGAGCTTGAGGAAGTCGAGCACGTTGCGCGCATACAGCTGCGAGGCGTCAGCGGCCACCAGCGCCGGCAGATTGGTCTGGCCGATGATGGTCACGCCGTGGCGCACCACGGTGGCGTCGGCCTGCGTCAGCGGGCAGTTGCCGCCCACGCCGCCCTCGCCACGGCCGGCGGCGATGTCCACGATCACTGCGCCGGGCTTCATGGCGCGCACCATGTCCTCGGTCACCAGCGTGGGCGCGGCGCGGCCGGGGATCAGGGCCGTGGTGATGACCACATCGGCTGCGGCCACGCGCTTGGCCACCTCGGCCTTCTGGCGCTCAAGCCAGCTCGCCGGCATGGGCCGGGCGTAGCCGCCCACGCCTTCGGCGGCCTCGCGCTCCTCATCGGTTTCATAGGGCACGTCGATGAACTTCGCGCCCAGCGACTCGACCTGCTCCTTCACGCTGGGGCGAACGTCGCTGGCCTCGATCGTGGCGCCCAGGCGCTTGGCCGTGGCAATGGCTTGCAGCCCGGCCACGCCCACGCCCAATACCACCACCTTGGCGGCTTTGACGGTGCCGGCCGCCGTCATCAGCATGGGGAAGAAGCGCGGATAGGCATCGGCGGCCATGATCACCGCCTTGTAGCCGGCGATGTTGGCCTGCGAGGACAGCACGTCCATGCTTTGCGCGCGCGTGGTGCGCGGCGCGGCCTCCAGCGCGAAGGCCGTCAGCCGCGCATCGGCCAGCGCCTGCAGGCCCTGCGCATCGAAGGGGTTGAGCATGCCCACCAACACCGCGCCGGGCTGCAGCGCCGGCAGCTCCTGCGCCGAGGGCGCGCGCACTTTCAGTACCAGCTCGGCCCCCAAGGCCGCAGCGGCATCAACGATTTGCGCGCCTGCGGCGCGGTAGGCCTCATCCGTGGCCGCTGCGGCCAGACCAGCCTCCGATTGCACCAGCACCTCGTGGCCTTGCGCCACAAGCTTCTTGACCGTCTCGGGTGTGGCTGCCACCCGGGTCTCGCCCGCGGCCGTCTCCAGGGGTACACCAATGCGCATGCATGCCTCCTTCCAGGGTTGAATCACAGCATGCGCAAGTGTAGAGGGCTTTGAGGGCCGCGCCGCGCAGAACGCGGCACGATTGGCGCAAGGCCTGTCGCGTGGGTTAGAGCGTGTTATGCACTATGCAAGGCTTGGCGCTCGGCCCAGCGCCACATTCCGCGCGACAGCAGACCGCTCAATCCTGGCAATGAGCGCGGGGCGCGTTTTTTTGAGGGCAGTCTCTCAAGTCTGCGCGCGCAACTGCTGCAGCTTGCGCTCGACCTCCCGAGCATCGGGGGCCTGCGGGTTGTGCTCCAGATAGGCCTGCAGATCGGCAATGGCTGGCTGTGACTGGCCCAGCGCATCGTAGGCCCAGCCGCGGTCGCGCAGCTCGCCCCAGTCTTGCGGCAGCAGCACGACCAGGCGCTGCTGCACAGCCAGCGCACGCTGGGCGTCGCCTTGAACGCGGAAGATCTCCTTGAGGTTGCGCAGCATGCGCGCAATCGTCTCGCGCGGCGAGGCGCTTTGCAGAAACAAGCCCAGCGGCAAGGTTTCGTCGTTGTAAAGCGTGAGCCTGGGGAGCTGCCCCTGCAATTGCTGCGCCAAGTCCTCACTGGAGAAAGACCGGCCCGTGAGCGGATCCAGAATCACCTGCCCCTGCGGCAGCAACACTTTGAGCATGAAGTGCCCCGGGAAGGACACGCCGTGCGCATCCAGCCCCAGGCCGCGCGCCAGCTCCAGCCACAGCACGCCAATCGAGATCGGGATGCCCCGGCGCGTCTGCAGCACCTGGTGCAGGTAGCTGTTCTCCGGATCGTAGTAGTCGTTGCGGTTGACGGCAAAGCCCAACTCGCCATAAAAAAAGCGGTTCAGGCTCTGGATGCGCTCGAGCACCGAGCCGGCCGTGATGCCGCGCCCAGCCTGGCGCTGGCGCAGGCGCGCATGCAGGTGATCCACCTCCGCGAGCACTTGCTGCAAGTCCAGTTCCGGGTATTCGTCGTGCGCCAGACTGGCTGCCGCCTCCAGCAACGGGAAGTCCTGATCCGACTGCACCAGGCAGGCGAAGTACTCAAGCGGCGTGGGGGGAAGCAGGTTCAAGGGCGGCATGGCGTGGGCAGGCAAAACGAACCAGGGGCCAGTCAGTGTAGCAACAGCCCCTGACCTGTTGCGCCAAACCCGAGCGCAGTATTGGGTGCGAGGTTCAATCCCACTGACGCGGCCCGCGCAGCAGCGTGCGCCAGTCAAAACGACTGGCCAACAACACGCCAAAGTACACGCCCACGGCCGCCAGCAGCATCCAGCCCAGGTGCAGAATGCGCCAGCCCGGCGCGGCGCGCAGCGCCAGCCAATCCTGCGACTGCGCTGCCCACAGCAAAAACAGCGCCAGCGCAATCAAGCCCGCCAACACCTGACTGCCAAAACGCCACCAGCCTGGCGCAGGGCGATAGGCGCCACGGCGACGCAGGCCCAACAGCAGCCAAAGGGCATTGCACAGCGCCCCGATGCCGATCGACAGCGCCAGCCCGGCATGGGCCAGCACCGGCACCAGCACAGCATTGAGGCATTGCGTCAATATCAGCACCACCACCGCCACCTTGACTGGCGTGCGCATGTCCTGGCTGGCGTAATAGCCCGGCGCCAGCACCTTCACGGCCACCAGCCCCAACAGGCCCGCGCCATAGCCCATCAGGGCCAGCGCAATCTGCCGCACATCGCCATCGCGCAGCGCGCCGTAGTGAAACAGGCTGGCCACCAGCGGCGTGGCAAAACACAGCAGGCCCACAGCACAGGGCAACGCCAGCGCCACCACCATGCGCAGCCCCCAGTCGAGCATGGCCGAGTACTGCGCGCCATCACCGGCGGCCTGGGCCGCAGCCAGGCGCGGCGTCAACACCACGCCCAGCGCCACGCCCAGCAAGGCCGTGGGGAACTCCATCAGGCGATCGGCATAAAACAGCCAGGTCACGCTGCCGGCCTGCAGGTAGGAGGCAATCTGCGTGTTGATCATCAGCGAAATCTGCGCCACGCCCACACCCAGCAGCGCCGGGCCCATCAGCGCCAGAATGCGCCGCACGCCGCTGTCGCGCCAGGCCTGGGCAATGCCCGCCGGGCTGAACGCCAGGCGCGGCAGCAGGCCCATGCGCAGCAAGGCCGGCACCTGGATGCCCAGCTGCAACAACCCGCCGGCCATGACGCCTGCGGCCATGGCATAGATCGGCTCGATGCCCGCGCGCGCAAACGCTGGCGCCAGCCCCAGCGCGGCGGCGATCATGCACAGATTGAGCAACACCGGCGTGGCCGCTGGCACGGCATAGCGCTTCCAGGTATTGAGAATGCCCGCCGAAAGCGCCACCAGCGACATGCAGGCGATGTAGGGGAACATCCAGCGCGTCATGCGCACTGCGGCATCGAAGCTGCCGTCCTGCTGCAGGCCGCTGGCCAGCAGCCACACCAACAGCGGCGCGGCCAGCACGCCCAGGGCGCTGAACAGCAGCAGCACCCACAGCAGCGCCGTGGCCACCCGGTCGATCAGCTGCTGCGTGGCCGCATCGCCCTGCTGCGCGCGCGTGGCCGCCAGCACCGGCACGAAAGCCTGGCTGAAGGCCCCTTCGGCAAACAGGCGCCGGAACAAGTTGGGAATGCGAAATGCCACGTTGAAGGCATCGGTCAGGGCGTTGGCGCCAAAGACGGCGGCCATCAACAGATCGCGCACCAACCCGGTCACGCGCGAGGCCAGCGTCAGCAAGGACACCGTGGAAGCAGCTTTGAAGAGAGACACAAGAGCAGCGCCCCAGCGCAGTGCGGCGCGAAAAAAGATCAAAAAAATGCCGCCTGGCAAGCGGCAGCATGCAGATGGCGATTGTAGGCAAGGCGGCCAGGCGCGCCACGCCCGAGCTGCTCACCATACAGCGCCGGCCATGGCCACAAAAACGAGGGCGGCCAAGCCGCCCCCCAACATACATCGGCATCACCGGCCGGTTCGCACCAAGCGCACCGCGCCACGGAAGTTCTGGTAGTAGTAATCGGCAAAGCCGCCCTCGGAAAAGCCCACGATCCAGGCATCGGCAGAGCTGCCTGCATAGGGCGTCCTCGTCCAATACCAGGTGCCGGGCGTGTTCGGGAAGGTGTCAGTGTCAATGGCTGGGTTGGTGCAGTCTCGATTCACCAGCGTCTGCAGCTCTTTGAGGCTGGGCAAGCGCCCATCTGGCTGCCCTTCGGCATGGGCCATGGCCTCGTCGTAGGTCATCCGGCTGAAGGTGCCTACGCAAGATGTGCCATCCCAGCTCTGCCCCTCGCTGCACCGCCGCCAGACCAGGCCGGTGGCCGTGTCCCGGACTTCCGCACCGTGGCTCTCGGGCACAACCTCAAATTGCCCTGGCTTGCCATTGATGGGGCAGGTCGCCAGCGCAGGCGCGGCAGCCAGGGCCAAGGCCAGCGCCGCCATGGCTGCGCGCCCGTGCTGGCGATATCGAAGCAAAGGCTCTGTGAAGCAGGCAACGGGAGTGGTGTGCGGGTCGGGCATGGGGCGATCTCACTCTTTCAGGGGCAGTGTCTGCAAAGGCATGCCGACTCCCCAGTGTTCATGAAGTGCAGAAATGCATTCATTCAGGAACAGCTGTAACCTGTGCGACAAGCTATTTCCTCGCGATGTGCATCAGGAAAACCCGCAAAGCACTGCTGCCAGCGCCTATGGAACGCCAGCCCAAAGCCCTGTTCAAGCCCCTGCTGTAGCCGCGCTGCTCACTGCGCTGGCATGCAGGCAAATGGCCGCAGCGGCGGCGACGTTGAGCGACTCTTGCCCGCCGGGCTGGGCAATGCGCAGCGGCTGGTGCGGCAGCTCTGCCAGGGCCTGGGCCACGCCCTGCCCTTCGTGGCCCAGCACCCAGGCGCAGGGCCAGGGCAGCCGGGCCTGGTGCACATATTGGCCGGCGTGCGAGCTGGTCAGCAGCAGCGGCAGCTGCAACGCCTGCACCTGCTCCAGCGTGGCCTGCTCCAGCAGATGCAGGCTGAAGTGCGCGCCCATGCCAGCGCGCAACACCTTGGGCGAATACAGCGCTACCGTGCCCTCCAGCGCCAGCACCTGGCCAAAGCCGAAAGCCGCCGCGCAGCGCAAGATGGCGCCGACGTTGCCCGCATCCTGCAGGCGATCGAGCACCACCGTGGCCAGACCTGGCACGGGCTGAGCCTGGGCCTGCCAGGTCGTGACATAGGCCAGGCCGGCCGGGCTTTCCAGCCCGCTGACGTGGGCGAACAACCCGTCTTCGAGCACAAAGGCCCGCGTCTGGGTCGCACCAGGCGCGCCACCGCTTCCTTGAAATGGCATCCATTGCGCCAGCTCGCCGGCCTCCCAGCGTGTGCGCGAAAGCACCAGCGCCTGCACCGGCAGGCGCGCCTGCTGCGCCATGGCGCACAGGTGCTCGCCTTCCAGCCAAAGCTGGCCGTGCTTGCGATAGGCATTGCTCTGCTGCGCCAGACGGCGCCAGAGCTTGACCTGCGCGTTCTCGCGCGAGGCGATGGGGTTGACCGATGGGGGGCTCACTTTTTCAGCTCGCACCAAGATTCTTGAGCAGGCCTCTTGAACAGGCGCGCGAATGTGAAGAGGGTAGACGACAGCTGCGCTTGACGCTGCGCGGCCCAAAACAAAAGGGCTTGTAGATCACTCTACAAGCCCTGGAATTTGGTGGCGCATCAGGGACTCGAACCCCGGACCTGCGGATTATGATTCCGTCGCTCTAACCAACTGAGCTAATGCGCCATCAGCAAAGAATCGAGATTATAGACACAGTTTTTGCCCCGTACGGGCAAGCTGCAAGAATTTCTTGCCAAAGCATCCTGCAGTGGCCTGCAGCCCGGGGTTTTCCCACTTGAATGCGCTCTGCCGCGCTCTCTATGATCGCGGGCGGCAAGCACGCCTGCCGCACACTTACTTGGCAAGGCCTTTGCCCGGCATTTTCAACACACCCACCGACAAGGAGACTTCATCCATGAGCAAGCACGACGCCCAGCCCAAGGCTGCCCCAGGCCAAGGCCCGGCCGATTACTGGGCGCAGCTGCAGCAGTTTCAGCAGGCCGCGCTCGGCCAATGGATGCAATGGACGCAGCAGGCCATGCAAGCGCCGCTGGCCGCCGCAGCCAGTGCCAGCCAGCAGCCTGACACAACCAGCAAGGGCGCCAAAGCAACCAAGGCCGCGCAGCCTAAACAAGCCGGGCAAGAGGCCCCGGCCCAGGCAGCGCCTTTTACGCCCGAGGCCATGATGGGCATGCTGGGCAACCCTATGGGTTTTCTGGCCCCGTTCATGCCAGCCCAGCCAAGCGGCCATGCTGGCGCTGCCGCGCCGCTGGCCGGGCTGTTCATCGCCCCGCAAAAGCTGCAGACGCTGCAACAGGAATATCTGGCGCAGATCTCGCAGCTGGCGCAGAGCGAGACCAAGGATTTGGGCGAGGTGCTGCGCTCGGATCGGCGCTTTTCCAGCCAGGCCTGGCTGGAAAATGGCCCGGCTGCCATGACGGCCGCGCTCTACCAGATCAATTCCAGCGCCTTGCAAAAGCTGGTGGAGATCACCGAGACCGACCCCAAGACCCGCGCACGCCTGCAATTTGCCGTCGACCAGTGGCTGGCTGCTGCCGCGCCAACCAACTTCATGGCGCTGAACCCGGACGCTCAGGTGAAGGCCCTGAGCAGCAAAGGCGAGAGCATCTCCAAGGGCCTGATGAACATGTGGGAGGACATCCAGCGCGGCCACATCTCGATGACCGACGAGGCGCAGTTCGAGGTCGGCCGCAACATCGCCATCACCCCCGGCTCGGTGGTGTTTCAGAACGAGTTCTTCCAGCTCATCGAATACACGCCCACCACGGCCAAGGTGCATGAGCGCCCTTTTCTGCTGGTGCCCCCGTGCATCAACAAGTACTACATCCTGGATTTGCAGCCAGGCAACTCCTTCATCGAGTACGCCGTTGCCCAGGGGCATCGCTGCTTCGTCGTCAGCTGGCGCAACCCCGACCAGAGCATGGACACCAAGACCTGGGACGACTACATCGAGCATGCGGCCATGCGCGCCATCCAGGCAGTGCAGGACATCACCGGCGCCGAGACCATCAACGCGCTGGGCTTTTGCGTCGGCGGCACCATCCTGACCACGGCGCTGGCCGTGCTGGCCGCGCGCGGCCAGCACCCGGTGCACAGCGCCACGCTGCTGACCACGCTGGTGGACTTCAGCGAAACGGGCATCCTGGACATCTTCATCGACGAAAACGTCGTGCAGTTCCGTGAAATGCAAATGGGCCAGCGCGGCCTGATGCGCGGCCAGGATCTGGCCACCACCTTCAGCTTTTTGCGCCCCAACGAGCTGGTGTGGAACTACGTGGTGGGCAACTACCTCAAGGGCGAGACCCCGCCACCGTTCGACCTGCTGTACTGGAACAGCGACGGCACCAACCTGCCCGGCCCGTTCTACGCCTGGTACCTGCGCAACACTTACCTGGAAAACCGCCTGGTGCAGCCCGGCCAGGCCACGGTCTGCGGCGAAGCCATCGACCTGAGCAAGATCAAGGCCTCGATGTACATCTACGGCTCGCGCGAGGACCACATCGTGCCCATCCGCGGCGCCTACGCCAGCACCCAGGTGTTCAGCGGGCCCAAGCGCTTCGTCATGGGCGCCTCGGGCCACATCGCCGGGGTCATCAACCCGCCGGCGCGCGGCAAGCGCAGCTACTGGAAGAGCGAAAGCGGCCAATACCCCGAGGACTGGAGCCAGTGGCTGGAGACGGCCGAGCAGCAACCCGGCAGCTGGTGGCCGGACTGGGCGCAATGGCTGGCCGAGCACGCCGGCAAGCAGATCCCAGCGCCGAAAAAACCGGGCAAAGGCAGCGCCTACAAGGTGGTGGAGCCCGCCCCCGGCAGCTACGTCAAGCAGCGCGCATGAAAACTTGAATCATTGCTGCAGCCCTGCCCTGCACACAGCAACGCCTGCCCTTGACCGGGCAGGCGTTTTTTGTTTTTTGTAGCGCCCAGCGGCTTTTTTGGTGATGGCGCGCAGAGCGCCTTGCCCTGCCTGACCTGCCTTATTGCCTGGCTACTTGCCGGGCCGGGGCGGCAGGCCGGTGTGCTGGGTCAGCAGCCGGCCGGGCTGGGGCGCACTGCCGCGCTGCGCCTGGGGCTTGCGTTGGGGGCCGCGGCCGGCAGCGGCCTTCTTCTTGGGGCCGCCGGGCCTGGTGCTGCCCGAGCCAGCATCGGCGCGGCGCGGTTGCAGCGTTTGCTTGGGGGTGGAGTTGCTGCGCCGCGCGCTTTGGTAGCTGCCGTCGGTCAGCGGTTGCCAGGTGGGGATGAGGTGCTGCTTGCCATTGCCGATCAGGTCGGCGCGGCCCATGTCCTTGAGGGCTTGGCGCAGCAGCGGCCAGTTGTTTGGGTCGTGCCAGCGCAAAAAGGCCTTGTGCAGGCGGCGGCGCTTCTCGCCGCGCACGATGTCCACCTGCTCCTCGCTCTTGTCCTGCATCCAGCGGCGCACGCGCTTGAGTGGGTTGCGCCCGGAGTGGTACATGGCCGTGGCGGTGGCCATGGGGCTGGGGTAGAAGGTCTGCACCTGGTCGGCGCGAAAACCGTTTTTCTTCAACCACAGCGCCAGGTTCATCATGTCCTCGTCGCTGGTGCCCGGGTGCGCGGCGATGAAGTAGGGAATGAGGTACTGCTTCTTGCCGGCCTCGGCGCTGTAGCGCTCGAACATTTGCTTGAAGCGGTCGTAGGCGCCGATGCCAGGTTTCATCATCTTCGACAGCGGGCCGGCCTCGGTGTGCTCGGGCGCGATTTTCAAATAGCCGCCCACATGGTGCTGCACCAGCTCCTTGACGTATTCGGGCGATTGCACGGCCAGGTCGTAGCGCAGGCCCGAGCCGATGAGGATTTTCTTGATGCCCTTGAGGCCACGCGCGCGGCGGTAGATGCGGATCAGCGGGCCGTGGTCGGTGTGCAGATTGGGGCAGATGCCGGGGTAAACGCAGCTGGGCTTGCGGCAGGCAGCCTCGATCTCGGGCGAGCGACAGCCCAGGCGGTACATGTTGGCCGTGGGCCCGCCCAGGTCGGAGATGACGCCGGTAAAGCCCTGAACCTTGTCGCGGATCTCCTCGATCTCGCCAATGATGGAGTCTTCCGAGCGGCTTTGGATGATGCGGCCTTCATGCTCGGTGATGGAGCAGAAGGTGCAGCCGCCAAAACAACCGCGCATGATGTTCACCGAGGTGCGGATCATCTCCCAGGCCGGGATCTTGGTCGCGCCGTCGTGGCTGCCTTGTTCATCGGCGTAGCGCGGGTGCGGGCTGCGCGCGTAGGGCAGGCCGAAGACGTGGTCCATCTCGGCCGTGGTCAGCGGGATGGGCGGCGGGTTGAGCCACACGTCGCGCGCGGCCGCGCCCTCGCCGTGGCGCTGCATCAGGGCGCGGGCGTTGCCAGGGTTGGTCTCCAGGTGCAGCACGCGGTTGGCGTGAGCGTAGAGCACCGGGTCGGCCTTGACCTGCTCGTAGCTGGGTAGGCGAATGACGGTGTGTTCGCGCGGCGGCAGGGCGCGGGAGTTCTTGCGCCCTGCCAACGCCGGGTTGGGCATGAATTGCACGGGCCGCACATCCGCCTGATCGCTGCCGGCCTGGCCGGCGCTGCCCTGCCCCTCGCCCGGGTGGCCGGGCTGGGCATCGCTTGGGGCATATTGGCCGTTCTGGCACGCCTGGCCAGCCTTGGCGGCCTGCTCGCCCACAGTCAGATAGGGGTTGATGTGCGGCTCCACCGGGCCGGGGCTGTCCACATCGGTGGAGTCCAGCTCCCACCACTGCTTGCCTTCATCCTGCGCGCGGCGCACGAAGGCCGTGCCGCGCACGTCGGTGATCTGCGCCACCGGCTCGCGCCGCGCCAGGCGGTGCGCCACTTCCACCAGCGCGCGCTCGGCGTTGCCGTACAGCAGCAGGTCGCACTTGCTGTCCACCACGATGGAGCGGCGCACCTTGTCGCTCCAGTAGTCGTAGTGGGCGATGCGGCGCAGGCTGCCCTCGATGCCGCCCAGGATGATGGGCACGTCCTTGAACGCCTCGCGGCAGCGCTGGCTATAGACGATGGCGGCGCGGTCGGGCCGCTTGCCGCCCACGTTGCCGGGGGTGTAAGCGTCGTCACTGCGGATTTTGCGATCGGCCGTGTAGCGGTTGATCATCGAATCCATGTTGCCCGCCGTCACGCCCCAGAACAGGTTGGGCCGGCCCAGCGCCTTGAAGGGCTCGGCGCTGTGCCAGTCGGGCTGGGCGATGATGCCCACGCGAAAGCCCTGCGCCTCCAGCACGCGGCCGATCACGGCCATGCCGAAGCTGGGGTGGTCCACATAGGCATCGCCCGTCACCAAAATCACGTCGCAGCTGTCCCAGCCCAGCTGCTCCATCTCGGCGCGGCTCATGGGCAGGAAAGGCGCGGTGCCAAAACGCTTGGCCCAATAGGGCTTGTAGGCGCTCAATGGCTTGGCATGGCGCGGGAAAAAGGAAACATCGATGGGGGCATTCATGGGGCGGGCCCAGCGGCTGGCTGAAGGCGTTGGTCTGGATGGCCTGTGCGCAGGCGTCAAGCAAGGCCGTGATGGTAGCGCGGTGCGGCCCAATGGGTGCAAGGCCAGGCCAGTCAGCCCTGCTGGACCAGGGCCATGCCAGCCTGCGCCAGCGCCCAGGCCGCATGCTCGCGCACCAGGGCGTCGCTGGCCGGATCCTGCACCATGCGCTGTAAATGCTGGCACAACAGACGGGCCTGGGCCTGGGGCAGTTGCGCTGCGCGCAGCGCATTGCCGCTGACCACGGCCAGGTTGCGCTGCCAGCGCGCGTAGCCAATGCGGCGGATGGGGCTGCCTTCGGTGTGCTGCAGGAACTCGGTCTCGCTCCAGCCCAGCAGGCTCAGCAGATCACCTTGCTGCAGCGCCGGGCGCGCGGCAAAGTCGGCCAACACGCTGGGCTGGGCGAACTTGTTCCACGGGCAGGCCAGTTGGCAATCGTCGCAGCCGTACAAGCGGTTGCCCATGGCCGGGCGCAGCGGCTCGGGGATGGGGCCCGGGTGCTCGATGGTCAGGTAGGAGATGCAGCGCCGCGCATCGACCTGGCCCGGGGCGACGATGGCCTGGGTCGGGCAGATGTCCATGCAGGCGCGGCAGGCGCCGCAGTGCGCGCTGGTCGCTGGCGTGGGCGGCAGGGCCAGATCCAGGAAGATCTCGCCCAGAAAAAACATCGAGCCGGCCTGGCGCGAGAGCAGCAGCGTGTGCTTGCCGCGCCAGCCCAGGCCACTGCGCCTGGCCAACTCAGCCTCCAGCACCGGCGCCGAATCGGTGAACACCCGGTGCCCCAACGGGCCCACCGCCTGGGCAATGCGCTCGGCCAGTTTTTGCAGGCGCTGGCGCAGCACCTTGTGGTAGTCGCGGCCGCGCGCGTAAAGCGACACCACGGCCTGCCCTGGCTGCTGCAGGCGCGCCAGCTCCAGCGCCTGCCAGCCCGGCGGCGTGCCAGGCGCCAAGTAATCCATACGGGCGGTGACGATGCTCAGCGTGCCAGGCACCAGCTCCGCCGGCCGCGCACGCTTGAGGCCGTGGCGCTCCATATAGTGCATCTCGCCGTGAAAGCCCTGCTCCAGCCAGGCCAGCAGCCCGGGCTCGGCATCCGAGAGGTCGATGCCGGCCACGCCGATCTGCGAGAATCCCAGCTGCCGCGCCCATTGGCGGATTTGCTGCACAAGTTCATGCTCTGCTGCCATGCGGAAAATTGTAGGCAATGCCTGGGGGCGCCCCGCCCGCTCATTGCCCGCCCGATCGCACCTGCCCGCCTGCACCTCCATGCCCGCCAGCGTCCCAACCACTGCGGCCCTGCCCGCCTCCGAACAGCCGCCTACTGCCACCGCGCTGGCCCAAGCCAGCATCGCACTGGCCGACGAGGCCGCCACCGAACGCCTGGCCCAAACCCTGGCCGCGCAGGGCCAGGCGCTGGCACAAGTCAGCATCCACCTCTATGGCGCGCTGGGCGCGGGCAAGACCAGTTGGGTGCGCCACCTGCTGCGTGCGCTGGGCGTGCGAGGCCGCATCAAAAGCCCGACCTACGCGCTGCTGGAGAGCTACGCCCTCGACCACCCCCCTGAGCAGGTGCATCATTTCGACCTGTATCGCCTCGAAACCCCGCAAGAATGGCTGGACTCGGGCTTGCTGGAAACCGTGCAAGGCGCCGGGCTGAAACTGATCGAGTGGCCGCAAAAGGCTGGCGACGCACTGCCGCTGCCCGACTTGGCACTGCATCTGCAATTCGTGCCGCAGCAGCCACAGCAGCGGCAACTGGCGCTACTGGCCTACAGCCCAGCCGGCCAGGCATTGGCGAAAAATATGCTTCAATGCGCGCTATGAGCCCACCGACCCCGCCTGCGCCCGCCGCCGCCCGCGCCGAAGCCGCCGCCACGCTCCCCCCCGCACCGAATCACGCCCTGCCCCTGGTTGCCAGCCCGGCCCCCATGCCGGTTGCGCCCCAGGCGCAACCTCCTGCAGCGGCGCCTCGGCGCTGGGACCGCCGCAGCCTGCTGCGCGCCGGCGCCCTGCTGTGCACACTGGGGGTGGAACACGTGGCCTTTGCCCAGATCAGCCAGCGCCACTACCCGCAAACGGCCGCCAAGGGCAACAAGAAAGGCATCGTCGCGCTGCGCATCTGGCCTGCGCCCGAGTATTCGCGCGTGACCATCGAGTCGGATCAAAAGCTCGAGGCCCAGCACGACCTGGTCGCCAACCCGCCGCGCCTGTACGTGGACATCAAGAATCTGCGCCTGGGGCCGGAGCTGCGCAACATGGAAACGCGCGTGAAGTCCGACGACCCGAACATCGCCGCCATCCGCATTGCCCAGCATTCGCCCACCGTGGTGCGCATGGTGATCGACCTCAAGCAGCGAGTGCGCCCAGAGGTGTTCACCCTCAAGCCCATTGCGCCTTATCGGCACCGGCTGGTCTTCGACCTGTACCCGCTGCAACGGGTCGATCCCATGGCCCAGCTCATCGACGAGCGCCTGCGCACCCTGGCGCAAGCGCCCAGCGTCGAAGCGCCGCCAACACCTGTGATAACGCCTGCGCCAACGCCAACCCCTACTCCAGCCCCAAAGCCAGCGCCCGGGCCAGATGCGCTGGACGAGTGGTTTGGCCAGCATGGCTCGCGCCCACCAGCGCCAGCCCCCAGGCCTGCCCCGGCCCCCGCGCCTGCGCCGCGCCCGGTGCCGCCGCCAGCTCCTCGGCCCAGCCCAGCGCCCGCGCCACGCCCGCCCGCGCCACGCCCGCCCGCGCCGCCGCCCGTCTCCAGCCCGCCAGCCACGCGCCAGCAAACCGACCGCATTTACATCGTGGCGCTGGACCCTGGCCACGGCGGCGAAGACCCGGGCGCCATCGGCCCGGCCCGCAGCTATGAAAAACACGTTGTGCTCGCCATTGCCCTGCAAGTGCGCGAGCGCATCAACCGGCTGCGCGTCAACGGCGTGCCACTGCAGGCCTACATGACGCGCGACCGGGACTTCTTCGTGCCGCTGGCCTCGCGCGTCGAACGCGCGCGGCGCGTGCAGGCCGACCTGTTCGTCAGCATCCATGCCGACGCCGCGCTCAACCGACGCGCGCGCGGCTCCAGCGTCTATGCCCTCAGCCAGCGCGGCGCCACCAGCACCGCCGCGCGCATGTTGGCCGCGCACGAAAACAAGGCCGATGCCGTGGGCGGGCTGAATATCCATGCGCGCGACCGCCAAGTGCAAAGCATGCTGGCCGACATGAGCACCTCGGCACAAATCCGCGACAGCCTGGTGCTCGGGCGCTACATGGCAGCCCAGCTCGCCCAATTCGCCCACATGCACAAGCGCAGCGTCGAACAGGCCAACTTCGCCGTACTGCGCTCGCCCGACACGCCCAGCGTGCTGATCGAGACCGGCTTCATCAGCAACCCGGATGAGGAGCGCCTGCTCAACTCCCCGCAATACCAGGCCCGCATTGCCGACGCCATCGCCGCCGGCGTCGTGACCTACCTGCGCAACCACCCGCCGCTGGCGCGCGTGCGCCGCCTATAGGTCCAGCACGATGTGCGCCTGAAACACCTTTGATACATTTAGTATCGATTAATTTGCTGCACCGCAGCAAAACCGCTTGCCATCCTTGCGCAGCAGCCGCATAATCACGGCCATGCTGCATCGCACAATGAGTTCTCGCCCACGGTGGCCAGGCTCGCATGTGCCCACGCTTGAGGCCACACACAAGTATTCCAACGCCCAGCGTCCGTGCCAGCACCGTTCCTTATCAACCCTCGTCAACTATTCATCGGGAGAGAAAAATGGCACTGACCCCTGAGCAAATCCTGGCAGCCCACAAGGCCAACATCGAGCAGCTGTTCGGCCTGACCAACAAGGCCTTTGAAAGCGTGGAGAAGCTCATCGAGCTGAACGTCAAGGTCTCGCGCGAAGCCCTGAACGACGCCGCCAAGCACAGCCAAGCCGTGCTGTCCATCAAGGATGCTCAGGAACTGGCCGCCCTGCAATCGAGCATCTTCCAGCCTCTGGCTGAGAAAGTCTCCAACTACAGCCGTCAGCTGTACGAAATCGCTTCGGAAAGCGGCCAGGAAATCAACCGCCTGGTGGAAGAGCGCACTGCCGAAGCCCAGCAGGCCGTGAACAATCTGGTCGAAAGCGCCGCCAAGAACGCCCCTGTCGGCACGGAAGCCTCCGTGGCCGTGGTGCGCAGCGCCATCTCGGCAGCCAACAACGCCTTTGAATCGGTGCAGAAAACCGTCAAGCAGGCTTCTGACGTGGCCCAGGCCAACTTCAACGCCGTGACCGAAAGCGCCACCAACGCCGCCAAGTCGGCCGCTTCGCGCCGCCGCTCGTAATCCTTTTGGTGCATGCGCTCTGGCCTCAGGCCGGGCGCTCACCTACAAGTTGTCTCCTTGGATCCTTTCGAAACCATTTTCATGGATCCCTTCAGCCCGGCCCCGTGCCGGGCTTTTTTTGCCCCGCCTATGGCCCAGCCGGCCCGCGCGGCGGCGCCCTGCATGAAAACCCGCGCAGCATCTCTGGCTTTTCGTGTCATCATCGCAGGCTGAACCGATGCGCATGCAGCGGATCGTTGCGGGCCTTCTGCACACACTGCCCATGTGGCACACGCCAAGCAAGGCCGCGCTGTTTTTCAACCTCAAGCAAAGGAATACACAATGAGTCGTGAAGTCGTGGTCGTCAGTGCCGTGCGCACTGCCATCGGTACCTATGGCGGCAGCCTCAAGGACATGCCGCCCACCGCGCTGGGGGCGCTGGTGCTCAAGGAGTCGCTCAAGCGTGCGCAGCTCGAAGGCAAGGACGTGGGCCATGTGGTGTTCGGCCACGTCGTCAATACCGAGCCGCGCGACATGTACCTCTCGCGCGTGGCCGCCATCGAAGGCGGCTGCCCTATTGAGACGCCAGCCTTCAACGTCAACCGCCTGTGCGGCTCGGGCCTGCAGGCCATTGTCTCGGCCAGCCAGAGCATTCTGCTGGGCGATGCCGACGTGGCCATTGGCGCTGGCGCCGAGAGCATGAGCCGCGCGCCCTACGCCAGCCTCAACACCCGCTGGGGCGCGCGCATGGGCGACGTGAGCCTGGTGGACATGATGGTCGGCGCGCTGCACGACCCGTTCAACACCGTCCACATGGGCGTGACGGCCGAGAACATCGCCGCCAAGTGGGGCATCAGCCGTGAGGATCAGGATCAGCTGGCGCTGGAGAGCCACCAGCGCGCCGAGCGCGCCACCGCCGGCGGCTACTTCAAGGACCAGATCGTGCCCGTGAGCATCAAGACCCGCAAGGGCGAGGTGGTGTTCGACACCGACGAGCACTTCCGCGCCGGCGCCAAGCTGGAGGACTTCGGCAAGCTCAAGCCGGTGTTCGTCAAGGAAAACGGCAGCGTCACGGCCGGCAATGCCTCGGGCCTGAACGACGCCGCCGCCGCCGTGGTGCTGATGGAGGCCAAGGCCGCCCAGAGCAAGGGCCTCAAGCCCATGGCGCGCCTGGTGGCCTATGCGCACGCCGGCGTGGAACCGCTGTACATGGGCATCGGCCCGGTGCCCGCCTCCAAGCTGGCGCTGCAAAAAGCCGGCCTGAGCATTGACGACCTGGACGTGATCGAGGCCAACGAGGCCTTTGCCGCCCAGGCCTGCGCCGTCACGCGCGATCTGGGCCTGGATCCGGCCAAGGTCAACCCCAACGGCTCGGGCATCTCGCTGGGCCACCCCATCGGCGCCACCGGCGCGCTGATCACCGTCAAGGCCCTGCACGAGCTGCAGCGCATCAACGGTCGCTATGCGCTGGTGACGATGTGCATCGGCGGCGGTCAGGGCATTGCCGCCATCTTCGAGCGCATGTGATCTGACAGCCTACGCCCTGGCCAATTCAGGGCGCACCACAGCCAAGCCACGCAGCCGCCAGGCCCGCGTGGCTTTTTTCATGCCCGCGCGCCTGGTACCCGACGACGCGCCAGCAGCAAATAGACCGTGGGCACCAGCAGCAGCGTCAGCAGCGTGCCCAGGCCCATGCCACCGACGATGACCCAACCGATCTGGCGGCGGCTTTCAGCCCCGGCGCCGCTGGCCAGGGCCAGTGGCAGTGCGCCCAGCACCATCGCCGCCGTGGTCATCAGGATGGGGCGCAGGCGCTGCACGGCGGCAGTGCGCGTGGCCTTCGCCAGCGCCATGCCCTGCTGGCGCATCTGGTTGGCAAACTCAACGATCAGGATGCCGTGCTTGGTGATCAGCCCGACCAGCGTGATCAGCCCGATCTGCGAATAGACGTTGAACGTGCCGCCGCTGAGCCACAGGGCCAGCAGCGCGCCCACCATGGACAAAGGCACCGAGACCATGATGACCAGCGGATCGACGAAGCTTTCGAACTGCGCCGCCAGCACCAGGTAGATGAACAGCAGCGCCAGCGCAAAGACCAGCGTCAGCGCTCCCTGGGCGCTGCGGTACTCGCGCGATGCGCCGCTCAAAGCCGTGGCATAGCCTTGGCCAGCCGGCAGCGTGCGCTCGGCCAGCTCATCCATAAAGTCCAGCGCCTGGCCCAGCGTGTGGCCTGGCGCGATGCGAGCGGTCAGCGTGGCCGAGCGGCGCTGGCCGAAGTGGTTGAGCTCGCGCGGCGCGGTGCCCTCATCGATGCGCAGCAGTGCCGACAGCGGCACCAGCGCGCCCTGGGCGCTGCGCACCTGAATGCGGCCGATTTGCTCTGGCGTGGCGCGCGCCGGCGCCGCCAGCTGCACCCAAACGTCGTACTGCTCGGCGCCTTTCTTGTAACGCGTGACGATACGCCCGCCCAGCAGGCTCTCCAATGTGCGCGCCACCGTGGCTGGCTGCACGCCCAGGTCGGCCGCGCGCTCGCGATCGACTTCGATGCGCAGCTGCGGCGCACTCAGGCGCAGATCCACGTCCGGGCTGTCGATGGCCGGGTGCTCGCGCATGGCCTGCATGAACTGCTGCACGATCTCATGCAGCTGCTCGTAGCTGCCGGTGGTCTGGATCACATACTGCAGCGGTCGGCTGCTAAAGCCCATGCCCAGCGGCGGCG
The DNA here is from genome assembly GCF_002288875.1 of Vandammella animalimorsus. Lineage (NCBI taxonomy): Bacteria > Pseudomonadati > Pseudomonadota > Betaproteobacteria > Burkholderiales > Comamonadaceae > Vandammella > Vandammella animalimorsus. The sequence continues at coordinate 750,423 of NZ_NTBH01000001.1, forward strand.
GCGTGTTCAGAAAGCTGAACACGCCCGGCACCTCGCGCATGTCCTGCCCGACCTGCGCGGCCAGCGCCTCGATGCCGCGCTCGCGCTCGCTCCAGTCCACAGTGCGCACGATCAGCGTGCCGTTTTGCACCGTGGGGTTGCCGACGCTGGCGAAAACGCGATCGAACTCCGGGTGGCGCCGCACCAGCTCCTCGGCCTCGCGCACATAGCGGTCGGTGTAGTCCAGCGAAGCGCCATCGGGCGCGCTCATGCGCACCTGCAGCGTGCCGCGATCTTCCATTGGCGCCAGCTCGGCCGGCAGGCGCGGATACAGCCAGGCCAGTGCCAGACCGCAGCCGAGCATGGCCAGCAACACGGCCATGCGCCCGGCCCAGACTGGTCGCTGCGCCGCTGCAGCCAACAAGGTTGATGAGGCCGGTGGCGGCGCGAGCGCTGTCTCTTTCGCGGCGGCCGGAGCCTGCCCGGCCGCCTCGGCGCGTGTGCGCACCGTCCAGCCCAGCACGCTTGCATAGCCGCGCTCCAGCCCGCGCAGCGCCCGCTGCACGGCCTGCGCCCAGCGCCCGGCCTGGGCATGGGGGCGCAACAGCAGCGCGCACAGCATGGGCGAGAGCGTCAGCGCCACAAAGCCCGAGACCAGCACGGTCCCGGCCAGCGTGAGCGCGAACTCGGCAAACAGCCGCCCGGTGCGCCCTGGCGTGAAGGCCAGCGGCGCATAGACGGCCGCCAGCGTCAGCGTCATGGCGACGATGGCAAAGCCGATCTCGCGCGCGCCCGCGATGGCGGCCTCAAAGGGCCGCTGCCCGGCCTCAATGTGGCGGTGGATGTTCTCCAGCATGACGATGGCGTCGTCCACCACCAGGCCAATGGCCAGCACCATGGCCAGCAGCGTCAGCGTATTGATCGAAAAGCCCGCCAGCGCCATCAGCGCAAAGGTGCCGATCAGGCTGATGGGGATGGTGACGATGGGCACCAGCGCCGCGCGCAGCGAGCCCAGAAAGACCACGATGACCAGCACCACCAGCAGCACAGCCTCGGCGATGGTGGCGTACACGCTGGCGATGGAGCGCTCGATGAACACCGCGTTGTCGTTGGCGATGGTGACCTGCACATCGCCGGGCAGCTCGGCGCGCAGGCGCTGCAGCGCCTGGCGAATGCCTGCGGCCACCTCCAGCGGATTGGCCGTGGCCTGGCGCACGATGCCCATGGAGACGGCCTCTTGCCCATTGAAGCGCACGCGGCTGCGCAGGCTGGCCGGCCCTTCCTCGACCTGGGCCACGTCGCCCAGGCGCAGCTTCAGGCCCGCGCCATGGCGCAGCACGATGTCGGCAAACTGGCTGGGCGTGGCCAGCTCGGTGTGCGAGACGACGTTCAGCTCGCGCTCGTGCGATTCGATGCGCCCTGCGGGCAGCTCCAGATTGCTGGCGCGGATGGCGCTCTCGATCTCTTCAACCGTCAGCCCGTGCGCGGCCATGCGCTCGGGCTGCAGCGCGACGCGCATGGCATAACGGCGCTCGCCAAAAATGGGCGTGTCTGCCACGCCCGGCACGGTTTGCAGCAATGGGCGCGCAATGCGCAGCATCAGCTCGTTGATCTCCAGCGGGCTGCGCTGCGCCGAGCTGAAGGCCAGCCAGATCACCGGCGTGGCATCGGCCTCGACCTTGGCCACGACCGGCTCGTCAATCTCCGCCGGCAGGCGGGCGCGCACGCGCGCGACGCGGTCGCGCACCTCGGCGGCGGCGTTGTCCGGATCCTTCTCCAGCACGAAGCGCACGGTAATCTGCGCCTGCCCAGCGCGGCTGATGGAGCTGATCACATCCACGCCTTCGATGCCTGCGATCGAGTCCTCCAGCGGCTTGGCCAGACGCGACTCCACCACTGCTGCTGAAGCGCCGCTGTAGCTGGCGCGCACCGTCACCACCGGCTCGTCGATGCGCGGGTATTCGCGCACCGTGAGCGTGAAAAAGCACACCAGCCCCACCAGCACCAGCAGCAGCGACATCACCGTCGCCAGCACTGGCCGGCGCACCGACAGCTCGCTCAGGCCCATGGCACACCCCGCATGGCACTGCGGCGCAGCGGCTGCCCAGGCGCGGGCGCTGCACTGAGCGTTGCACCGGATACGGCGGCGCCCTGGCCCGCCTCGGGGCTGGGGCCGGCATGGGGGCTGGGGGTGGCGTGATCGGGCAACGGCGGCGGCTCAGGCTCGGCCCAGCGGATGCGCACGCGCTGGCCCGAGCGGTTGGCACGGTGCTGGCCGGCCACCATCACCACATCGCCCACGGCCAGGCCCTCACCCCGCACCTCCACCCAGCCGGGCAGGCGCTGGCCCAACTGCACCGGCAGGCGTTCGGTGCGAAACACCGTCTGCGGCGGCCAACCCAGGCGGCCATCGCCCTGCGGCGTGGGCGCCTGGGCCTGCCAGGGCTGCACCCGGATCAGCGCTGGCCCCTGGGCGTTGCTCAGCACAGCCTGCTCTGGCACCAGCACGGCCTGGGCGCGCTCTTGCAGCACCAGCTCCACCTGGGCCGACATGCCCGGGCGCAGCTGCCGACCAGGGTTGGGCAAGCGCGCACGCAGGGCCAGCGCACGCTCTTGCGCATCGACCAGCGGGTCGATGGCCTGCACCGTGGCCTGGCGCTGCACGCCGGGCAGCGCGTCAAAGCGCAGCTGCACGGCCTGGCCTACGGCCAGTTGCGCGGCCACGCGCTCGGGCAGGCGGAAGTCCACCAGCAGTACATCCAAATCCTGCAGCTGCAGCACCACCTCGCCTTCGCGCACGTAGTCGCCCACGTGCACATCGGCCAGGCCGGCCACTGCGTCGAACGGCGCCTGAATGCGCAGGCGCTCGAGCTGGGCCTGGGCCAGGTCGCGCCGCGCCTGGGCGATCTGCAGCTTGGCCGCGCTTTCTTCGAGCGCGGCGCGGCTGATGAAGCCGCGCTGCACCAGCTCGCGGCTGCGGCCGTGGTTGGCGCGGGCCAGCTCCAGCTCGGCCTGGGCCTGCTGCCAATGGGCGCGCTCGAGCCGATCGTCCAGCTGCAGCAGCAACTGGCCCTTGCGCACCGGCTGGCCTTCACGGAAGTGGATGGCGCGTACCCGACCGCTGGCTTGCGGGCGCAGCGCACTGCTCTGGCGCGCGCGCAGCGTGCCAGTGGCCTGCACCACATCGCGCAGCGGCCGGCCAATGGCCTGGGCCACCTCGATCAGGGCCGGTGCGCTGGCCGATGCACTTGCAGGCGCACTGGCAGGCGCATTGGCCTGCAGCACAGCGCCGCCCCCCTGCCCTTGCGCTGCGTTGCCAGCGGCCTGCCAGCCCAGGGTGCGCGCCAGCAGCGCCTGCCCCTGGGGGCGCTGCAACCACCAGGCAAGCAGCAGCGCCAGAAATAGAACGATCAGCAACAAGGTTTTGCGCAACAAAGGCCGCATGGCACACCGACAAGGCGAGAAAACAAAGCAAACCTCTGCAGCACTCAGCGGCCAGCGCTGAGTGCTGCAGAGGTTCTCGAACAAAGCCCAAGCCCGCGCGACGGCGGGCGACGCTCAAGGATACAGGCCGCGCAGCTCGCGGGCGAGCAGGATGCGCGAGCAGGCCACGATGAAGGTGGCCGTGCGCAGGTTGACCTGGTGCTGCTGCGCCACCTGCCAGACGGCGTGGAAGGCGTCCTTCATGATCTTGACCAGGCGCTGGTTGATCTCGTCCTCGGTCCAGAAGAAGCTGGAGAAGTCCTGCACCCACTCGAAGTAGCTCACCGTCACGCCGCCGGCGTTGGCAATCACGTCGGGCAGCACCAGCACGCCCTTGTCATCCAGGATGTCATCGGCGCCGGGCGTGGTCGGGCCGTTGGCGCCCTCGATCACCATGCGCGCCTTGATGCGCGGCGCATTGTCCTCGGTGATCTGCCCTTCCAGCGCCGCCGGGATGAGGATGTCGCAGTCCACGCCCCAGAACTCCTCGCCGCTGAGCTTGTCGGCCTTCTTGAAGCCGCCTACGCCGCCGCTGTCGCGCACATGCGCCAGCAAGGCCTCGACATCCAGCCCGCTGGCGCGGTAGAGCGAGCCTGTGTGGTCCTGCACGGCGACGATCTTGGCACCCGCCTCGGCAAACAGGCGCGCGGCTGTGCCGCCCACATTGCCCAGGCCCTGCACGGCCACGCGCGCGCCTTCGATGTCCAGGCCGATGAGCCGGGCCGCCTCGACGCCAACGGTGAACACGCCGCGCCCGGTGGCCTCACGCCGCCCCAGTGAGCCGCCAATCTCCACCGGCTTGCCGGTGACCACGCCCGTGGCCGTGGCGCCGATGTTCATGGAGTAGGTGTCCATCATCCAGGCCATGGTGCGCTCGTTGGTGTTCACGTCCGGCGCGGGGATGTCCTTGTTCGGGCCGATGATCAGGCCGATCTCGCTGGTGTAGCGGCGCGCCACGCGCTCGAGCTCGGCCTGCGAATACTTGCGTGGATCGATGCGGATGCCGCCCTTGGCGCCGCCATAAGGCACGTTCACCGCAGCGTTCTTGATCGACATCCAGGCCGACAGCGCCATGACTTCGGAGAGCGTCACATCCTGATGAAAGCGCACGCCGCCCTTGCCCGGCCCGCGCGAGAGGTTGTGCTGCACGCGATAGCCCTCGAAATGCGCCACCGAGCCATCATCGAGCTCGATGGGAACGTCCACAATCAGCGAGCGCTTGGGGTGCTTGAGCGTCTCGACCCACTTGGCCAGATGGCCCAGGTAGGGCGTGACGCGATCGACCTGCTTCAGGTAAATGCCCCAAGGCCCCAGGTGGGCCGGATCCAAATACGAGGGCAGCGCATGCTGCTGCGACAGTGGCGACGACGGCGCTGCCGCCGGCTTGGCGCCCTGGCCCTTGGCGGCCTTGGCAGCGTGTTTCGCCTCGCGCTTGGCGCGGCCTTTGGCGTCCTTGTCCTTTTTCTTCGCGGCATCCTTGGCTGCCGACTTGTTCTTGCCAGAAGGGGGCATATTGATCTCCTTACCTCTACACATAGTCAACGCAACGGCCGGCAGCATAAGCGCGGCGTCAGGCCTTGTCCATGCCGCCGGCGCGCAAAGCCCAGCCAATGGCGCTACAGTCTCGCCCTTTGCCGACCGCACCGACTCGCCGCCATGAAACTCCAGGGCAAACGCCGCCGCATCGTCTATGTGCTGATCTACGAGGCCATCGCCATTGCCGTCTCCAGCTGGGGGCTGGCGCTGCTGAGCAGCAGCGGCATGCAGCGTGCGCTGCTGGCGGCCGTGGCGGCATCGGCCACCGCCGTGACCTGGAACTACATCTTCAATACCTTCTTCGAACGCTGGGAGGCGCACCAACCCACCCGGGGCCGCAGCATTCGGCGCCGCCTGGCCCACGCCCTGGGCTTCGAAGGCGGACTGATCTTCTTCCTGGTGCCGCTGCTGGCCTGGCTGCTGGGCGTGAGCCTGTGGCAGGCTTTCGTGATGGACTTTGGTCTGATGCTGTTCTTTCTCATCTACACCTTCGTCTTCACCTGGTGCTTTGACCGCATCTTCGGCCTGCCCGCAGCCGCCCAGTCGCCTCAGGGTGCGCAGGCGCGCTGAGCCAGTCAGCGCCCAACCGCCAGGCGGCGCGCTGGCACAATTGCGGGCTTTCCCGCATCCCCCCACTTTGACAGGCCCTTCATGACTGCCGCATCCCCTGCCGCATCTTCTGCCACGCCCCCTGCCCTGCCGCCGCTGCGCCTGGCGGGGCTGGAGCCTTTGACCATCGACGAGGGCACGCTGTTCGTCAACATTGGCGAGCGCACCAACGTCACCGGCTCCAAGGCGTTTGCGCGCATGATTCTCAACGGCCAGTATGAAGAAGCCCTGGCCGTGGCGCGCCAGCAGGTGGACAACGGCGCGCAAATCATCGACGTGAACATGGACGAGGCCATGCTGGACTCCAAGGCGGCGATGGTCCGCTTTCTGAACCTGATTGCCAGCGAGCCAGACATTGCGCGCGTGCCCATCATGGTCGACTCCTCCAAGTGGGAGGTGATCGAGGCCGGGCTGCGCTGCATCCAGGGCAAGGGCGTGGTCAACTCCATCTCGATGAAGGAGGGGGTGGAGGAGTTCAAGCGCCAGGCCACGCTCATCAAGCACTACGGCGCGGCGGCCGTGGTGATGGCCTTTGACGAGAAGGGCCAGGCCGACACTTTCGCGCGCAAGATCGAAATCTGCGAGCGCGCCTATCGCATCCTGGTCGATGAGGTGGGCTTCCCGCCCGAGGACATCATCTTCGACCCCAACATCTTCGCCGTGGCCACCGGCATCGAGGAGCACGACAACTACGCCGTGGAGTTCATCGAGGCCACGCGCTGGATCAAGCAAAACCTGCCGGGCGCAAAAGTCTCGGGCGGGGTGAGCAACGTCTCCTTCAGCTTTCGCGGCAACGACCCGGTGCGCGAGGCCATCCACACCGTGTTCCTCTACCACGCCATTGCGGCGGGCATGGACATGGGCATCGTCAACGCCGGCATGATTGGCGTGTACGACGACCTGGAGCCGACCTTGCGCGAGCGCGTGGAGGACGTGATCCTCAACCGCCGCCCCGATGCGGGCGAGCGCCTGGTGGAAATTGCCGAAAGCGCCAAGGGCCAGGCCAAGGACGAGAGCAAAAAGCTCGAATGGCGCGGCACGCCAGAACACCCCGTGCCGGTGGAAAAGCGCCTGGCGCATGCGCTGGTGCAGGGCATCACCGACTTCATCGTGCAGGACACGGAAGAGGCCTGGCAGGCCATTCGCGCCAAAGGCGGGCGGCCGCTGCACGTCATCGAAGGGCCGCTGATGGACGGCATGAACATCGTGGGCGACCTGTTCGGCCAGGGCAAGATGTTTTTGCCGCAGGTGGTCAAATCCGCGCGCGTGATGAAGCAGGCCGTGGCCCACCTGGTGCCCTACATCGAGGAGGAAAAGCGCCAGCTCCAGGCCAGCGGCGCGCAGGTCAAGAGCAACGGCAAGATCGTCATGGCCACCGTCAAGGGCGACGTGCACGACATTGGCAAGAACATCGTCTCCGTCGTGCTCGAATGCAACAACTTTGAAGTGGTCAACATGGGCGTGATGGTGCCCTGCCACGAAATCCTCGCCAAGGCCAAGGAAGAAGGCGCGGACATCATCGGCCTCTCCGGCCTGATCACCCCCAGCCTGGAGGAAATGCAGTACGTGGCCGGGGAGATGCAAAAGGACAACTGGTTCAAGGAGCGCGGCATCCCGCTGCTCATCGGCGGCGCCACCACCAGCCGCGTGCACACCGCCGTGAAGATCGCGCCGCACTACGAAGGCCCGGTCGTCTACGTGCCCGATGCCTCGCGCAGCGTGGGCATTGCGCAAAACCTGCTGGGCGAAGGCGCCAGCGCCTTCATCGCCGAGACCCAGGCCGATTACGAGCACGTGCGCCAATTGCACGCCAACAAAAAGCCCGCCGCGCTCTGGCCGCTGGACAAGGCGCGCGCCAACGCCACCCCCATCGACTGGAGCGCCTGGCGCCCCGCCACGCCGCGCGCGCTGGGGCGGCGCGTATTCCACAACATCGATTTGCGCGAGCTGGAGCGCTTCATCGACTGGGGGCCGTTCTTCCAGACCTGGGATCTGGCCGGCCCCTTCCCCGCCATCCTGGACGACGAAATCGTCGGCGTCGAGGCGCGGCGCGTCTATGCCGATGGCCAGGCCATGCTGCGCAAGATCATCGACGGGCGCTGGCTCAAGGCCAGCGGCGTGATGGGCCTGTACCCGGCCAACAGCGTGGGCGACGACATCGTTTTCTACCGCGACGAAGCCCGCACCCAGCCGCTGATGACCTGGTGGGGCCTGCGCCAGCAAGCGCCCAAGCAGGCCGTGGGCGGCGTCATGCGCCCCAGCCGCTGCCTGGCCGATTTCGTCGCGCCCCAAAGCAGCGGCATTGCCGACTACGCCGGCATGTTCGCCGTCACCGCCGGGCTGGACATCGAGAAAAAAGAAAAGGAATTCGAGCGCGCGCTGGACGACTACTCGGCCATCATGCTCAAGGCCCTGGCCGACCGCCTGGCCGAAGCCTTTGCCGAATACCTGCACTGGCGCGTGCGCACCGACCTGTGGGGCTACGCTGCGCAGGAGGCGCTCTCCAACGAGGAGCTGATCGCCGAGAAATACCAGGGCATCCGCCCCGCGCCCGGCTACCCCGCCTGCCCCGACCACAGCGCCAAAATCGCCTTGTTCGAGACCCTGCGCACCGACGAAATCGGCATGCGCCTGACCGAAAGCCTGGCCATGTGGCCCGCCTCCAGCGTCAGCGGCTTCTACATCGCCCACCCCGAGAGCAGCTACTTCACCCTGGGCAAGATCGGCCAGGACCAACTGCAAGACATGGCCCAGCGCCGCGCCATGCCCGAGGACGAACTGCGCCGCCTGCTCGCGCCCGTGCTGGAGCATTGAGCGCTGGCAGGGCGCTGGGCGCGCCGCGCTCAAGCAGGTTCACTTTCCCGCCATCGCCCATCGCCATCGCCCATGACAGGAAGCCGCCATGCACCAGACAACAGACGAACACCGCCCCCTGTGGCCCTGGACACTGGCCGTGCTGCTGGGCATCGTGCTCATCAACGGCGGCCTGTACGCGCTGCGCTGCCCCGCCAGCCCACCCGTTGACTGGGCGCATTGGCGCAATGCCGTGGTCTTTCAGTTGCTGTTTTTGTATGTGCCGTGGCTGCTGCGCACAGTATTTGCCACCATTGAGGAAACAGGCCCGCGCCTGGCTCTGGGCGCGGCCATTGCAAGTGTGTTTCTGATGATCAGCAACCAGGCCGGCGTCGCCTTGCTGTTTTCCGATGCCGTCAACCAACAAAACACCCGCCAGTCCATCGGTTGGGCCTGCTGGAGCGATATGCCTTCTGCGCCCCCGCCAGCCCCCAACAACCCCAGGTGCGACCGCCAGACATTCAGCAAGCAGCCGCACAAGCCGCCCCGCCACGAAAGCGACGCAGAAGCAGCGCCGCAGAGCGGCCGCAACGGAGTTCAGAACAAGAAATTTCTGTATTGACAGAAATTTCAGTTCCTATACATTACCACCCTATGGAACTGACCGATATCGCACGCCGCTTCGTCGTCCACTGGGGCGAAATGGGCTCCGCCTGGGGCGTTAACCGCACGGTGGCGCAAATCCATGCGCTGCTGTTCATCCACGGCCGCCCGCTGCATGCCGAGGCGCTGGCCGAGACCCTGGGCGTGGCGCGCTCGAACGTGAGCAACAGCCTCAAGGAGCTGCAAAACTGGAACCTGATCCGCGTCACCCACGTGCTGGGCGACCGGCGCGATTACTTTGAAACCTCCAGCGACGTGTGGGCGCTGTTTCGCACCATCGTGCGCGAGCGCAAGGAGCGCGAGTTCGACCCCACCACGCGCCTGCTGGCCGAGCTGGTGGCGCGCGAGGACTTTGCCGCCGAGCCACCCGATGCGCAAGACCGCCTGCGCGAAACCCTGCGCTTCATGCAGGCGCTGGGCGCCTGGAGCGAGGAGATGCTGCGCCTGTCGCCCAGCACGCTGGAGAAGGTGCTCAAGCTCGGCGCCAGCGTGCAGAAGCTGGTGCGCTGAACCCTTAACCGACCAGGAGCCGCCCATGCGCATTCAAACCCACATCGACATCGCGGCCAGCGCCGCCACCTGCTTCGATCTGAGCCAGGACTACGCCCTGCGCCCGCTGTGGGACAGCCTGACCCCGCACGCCCGGCCCGCCACCGCAGCCGACGGCACGCGCGTGGCGCACTGCCCGGCCCCGCTGGGCATGGCATTTGACGTGGCTTACGTCAGCTTTCAGCGCCCGCGCGTGGCCGCCTTCCGCCTGCTGCGCGGGCCCTGGCTGTTTGCCGCGCTGGCAGGCAGCTGGCGCTTCGTGCCCGATGGGCCAGAGCGCTGCCGCGTGCACTTCACTTACCACCTGCGCCTGCACCGGGCCGTGGCCTGGCTGCTCACGCCGCTGATGGGCCGCTACGTGCAGCGCCAATCACGCCAGCGCCTGCGCGCGCTCAAACGCCTGGCCGAAAGCCTGGGGCCGCGCAACGGTTGCGAACACAGCGAAAGCTGCGCAAGCCTCGAAAGCCACAAAAACCGAAACGCCCCTTTTTTTGCCCCTTGATTTCACTTTTTTCTGAAATATCCATTTTTTAAAAACAAGGGTTGTTGGGATTGGGTTTGCGAAGCGGTTTTTCGAGGCAAAAGCCGCAGATGCAAGGCGAAAACGCGCGCAAGGTTAGACACCTTGCAAGCGTTTTCAACGCAGCAGCTGTGGAGTTTTGACCGAAAACACCGCCGCAACACTCAATCTCAACAGCCCCTAAGGAGATCACCATGCCCGCCACCTACCCCCTGACGCTGTACTACGACGCCTCCTGCCCGCTGTGCGCAGCGGAGATGCACGCGCTCTTGCAGCGCGACGCGCACGGCCGCCTGCGGCTGGTGGACTGCTCGCCCCCCGGCTTTGACGGCGCGCCCGCCGGCTGCACCCAGGCCGAGCTGATGCGCCTGATGCACGCCCAGACCGCCGACGGCCGCGTGCTGGTGGGCGTGCCCGCGTTCGAGGCCGCCTACGCCGCCGTGGGCCGCCACCGCGTGGCAAGCGCCCTGCGCCATCCGCTGCTGGGCCGGCTGGCCCGCGCGCTCTACCCGCACCTGGCGCGTCACCGCCAGCGCCTGCCCCGCTGGCTGGCGCGCTGGCTGTTCGCGCGCCCCCTGGCACAGCCCCTGCAGGAGGCACAGGCCCACGCCGCCCGCCATGCCAGCCAGCGCTGCGGCCCGGGGGATGCCTGCCGGCTGGATGAAAGCACACCCCATCGCCCATCCAGCAAGCCCAAGCAGCTATTAAAAAAGTAGCAAACCCTTCTTCACCACCTTGACAGGAGCCTTGCCATGACTTCGACTGAGTCCTTGAACCTGACGCTGCTGCTGGCCAACGTGCTCATCGCCCTGCTCGGCCCGCTGGCGGCCGTGCACTACCTGCGCCCCATCCTTGTGCACGTGCTGCGCACACTGTGCGAAGACGGCAGCGCCGCCGAATTCTGGGTGCGCTGCGCCTACCTGCTGGCCCTCAGCGGCAGCCTGATGCTGGCGCTGGCCTTTGGCGACTTCCGCGCCAGCGCCGCACCGGCCGAGGCCCTGCGCCACAGCCTGCTGCTGATGTGCGGCGGCGTGTTCGTCAGCGCGGCCCTGATCGCGCGCGGCGTCTGGCGGCAAGTGGCCGCCCTGCTCGAAGCCCGGCGCCAGGCCGAGGCCCTGGCCCATCTGTGCGACCCCACTCCCCCAATCCATGCCGGAGAAGCTCTATGACCGTCCCAGCCCCCACACCTGCCCCCGCCCCCACCGTGCTGCTGTGCGGCGCCAACGGCTTCATCGGCCGCCACATCGCCCAGGCCCTGCGCCGCGCAGGCTGGCAGGTGCGCGCCGCCAGCCGCCACAGCAGCCCGGCCGTGGATTTCACCCAAGCCAGCACGCCTGCGCATTGGGCGCCGCTGCTGCACGGCGTGCAGGCCGTGGTCAACGCCGTGGGCCTGCTGCGCGACAGCCGCGCACGGCCCATGGCGCTGGTGCACGATGCCGCCCCGCGCGCCCTGTTCGACGCCTGCGCCGCCCACGGCCTGCGCCGCGTGGTGCAGATCTCCGCGCTGGGCATCGCCCACGGTGACACCGCCTACGCCCGCACCAAGCACGCCGCCGACGCCCGCCTGCTGGCGCTGACCGAGGCCGGCCAGCTCGACGGCGCGGTGCTGCGCCCCAGCCTGGTGTTTGGCGCGGGCGGCGAGAGCACGCGCCTGTTCCTGGCGCTGGCGCGCCTGCCCTGGCTGGCCCTGCCGCGCCCGGTGCTGCAAGCGCGCGTGCAGCCCCTGGCCGTGTGGGACCTGGCCGATGCCGTGGCGCGCCTGCTGCCGCCGCCCCTTGGCGCGGCCACGGCCACAAGCGCCACCACTGACTTCACCGCCGACAACATCGCCGACAACATCGCCGACAACACCGCCGCATTCACCGGCCTGGCCGATCTGGCCGGCCCGCAGGCCATGACGCTGGCCGAGTACATCGCCCTGCTGCGCACGCAACTGGGTGCGCTGGATGGCAAAGCGCCCGCCCGCCCCGCCCGCATCTGGCCCCTGCCCCATTGGCTGACCCAAGCCAGCGCGCGCCTGGGCGATGCCCTGCCCTTTTCCCCCTGGTGCAGCCAATCGCTGGCCCTGCTGGCCAGCGACAACGTGGCCGACGCCCACACCCTGCCCGCGCTGCTGGGCCGCCCGGCCACGCCCCCGGCGCGCTTCATCGCGGGCCTGGCCGCATCCGCCGGAGGCTGACATGCCAAACACACCCGCCACACCCGCAACCAGCCGCGCCCCGCATGGCCTCCACGCCCCTGGTGCACTGCGCCTGCTGCGCGCCAGCCTGATCGCCGTGTGCTGGCTCACCGTGGCCGCCAGCCTGATCGAGTGGAACGGCCAAAGCCTGGCGCTGCTGCGCGCCGGTGGCGTGCCGCCGGGGCCGCTGGCGCACGCGCTCATCGGCGGCGGCGTGGCGCTGGACATCGCCCTGGCGCTGGCGCTGACCTGGCGGCCCGGCCGCGCCACCTACGCCCTCACGGCCCTGGCCGTGCTGGGCTTGACGCTGGCCGCCACCGCGCTGCTGCCCGCGCTGTGGCTGCACCCCATCGGCCCGCTGAGCAAGAACCTGCCCATGCTGGCCATTCTTTTCGTCCTCTACCGCAGCGCCCCATGAACAGCTACCTCATCGTCAAATGGCTGCACATCCTCAGCAGCGTGCTCATGGTCGGCACGGGCTTTGGCTCAGCCTTCTACATGTTTTTCGCCAACCGCTCGGGCAACGTGGCCGCGCAGGCCGTGGTCAGCCGCCTGGTGGTGCGCGCCGACACCTGGTTCACCACGCCGGCCGTCATCGTGCAGCCCGTCACCGGCGTGCTGCTGGCCTACTGGGCCGGCTGGCCGCTGAGCACGCCGTGGCTGGCCGCCTCGCTGGCGCTGTACGCGCTGGCCGGCGCCTGCTGGCTGCCCGTGCTGTGGCTGCAACTGCGCATGGCGCGCATGGCCCAGGCCGCCCACGCCAGCGGCAGCGCCCTGCCCCATGAGTACGCACGCCTGGCCCGCTGGTGGGAGGCGCTGGGCTACCCGGCCTTCATCGCCATGGTGCTGGTGTACTGGCTGATGGTGAACAAGCCCGCGCTGTGGGCGACGTGATGCCTTGCTTTTCCGGCAGGCCATGCCCCCTCCTACAATCGCGCCCCATGTTTATTCACCTGCGTTTGCACACTGAGTTTTCCGTCGTCGATGGCACGGCCCGCATTGGCGATGTGGTCGCGCGTGCGGCCAAGGATGGGCAGCCGGCCCTGGCCATCAGCGATTTGAACAATCTGTTTGGCGCCGTCAAGTTCTATACCAAGGCGCGCGGCAAGGGGCTCAAGCCCATTTTGGGCGCAGAGGTGGTGGTGGCCGGGGCGCCTGGCGATGCGCCCACGCGGCTGCTGCTGCTGGTGCAGGACTGGCAGGGCTATTTGAGCCTGAACGCGCTGCTGGCGCTGGCCTGGACGGACAAGCAGCACGCCGCCGCGCAGGCCCAGGGCATGGGGCAGGTGAGCATGGCGCAACTGGAGCAGCACAGCCAGGGGCTGATTGCGCTCTCGGGCGCGCAGCAGGGGGCGGTGGGGCGCAGCTTGCTCAATGGCGATTTCCCGCAGGCGTTCGAGCGGGCGATGGAGCTGGCGCGCATCTTCCCCCGGCGCTTTTACATCGAGCTGCAACGCGCGGGCCGCCGCGATGACGAGCGCTACATCGCCCAGGCCGTGCAGTTGGCGGCCAAGGCGGGGCTGCCGGTGGTGGCCACGCACCCGATCCAGTTTCTTGATGCCGACGAGTTCGAGGCCCATGAGGCGCGCGTGTGCATTGCCGAGGGCGAAATCCTGGGCGATCAAAAGCGCCAGCGCCGCTTCACGCCCGAGCAGCATTTCAAGACCGCCGCGCAAATGCAGGCGCTGTTTGCCGACATCCCCAGCGCCATCGCCAATACGGTGGAGATCGCCAAGCGCTGCAATCTGACGCTGGTGCTGGGCAAGCCGCGCCTGCCCGACTTCCCCATCCCCGAGGGGGAAACCATCGAGAGCTACTTCCGCCAGCAATCGCACGCCGGGCTGGAGCAGCGCCTGGCGCTGCTGTACCCCGATGCCGCCCGGCGGGAAGCCGAGCGCCCTCGTTACGTGCAGCGGCTGGAGTTCGAGCTGGAGACGATCCTGAAAATGGGCTTTCCCGGCTACTTCCTGATCGTGTCGGACTTCATCCAGTGGGCCAAGGCCAACGGCTGCCCGGTGGGGCCGGGGCGCGGCTCGGGCGCGGGCTCGCTGGTGGCCTATGCGCTGTCCATCACCGATCTGGATCCGCTGCAATACAACCTGCTGTTCGAGCGCTTTCTGAACCCGGAGCGGGTGTCCATGCCCGACTTCGACATCGACTTTTGCCAGACCAACCGCGACCGCGTGATCGAGTACGTCAAGCAAAAGTACGGGCGCGAAGCCGTCAGCCAGATCGCCACCTTCGGCACCATGGCCGCGCGCGCGGCCATCCGCGACGTGGGCCGGGTGATGGACATGAGCTACACCTTCTGCGACGGCATCAGCAAGCTCATCCCCAACAAGCCGGGCAAGCCCGTCACCCTGCAATACCCGCCGGAGAACCTCAGCGAGGCCGACAAGGAGAAATACGCCATCGCCGCCGAGCCGCTGCTGGCCGCGCGCATCGAGAACGAGGAGGAAGTCAAATCCCTGATCGAGATGGCGCAAAAGCTCGAAGGGCTGACACGCAACATCGGCATGCACGCCGGCGGCGTGCTGATCGCGCCGGGCAAGCTCACCGATTTCTGCCCGCTGTACCAGCAGCCCGGCAGCGATGCGGCCGTGAGCCAGTACGACAAGGACGACGTGGAGGCCATCGGCCTGGTCAAGTTCGACTTTCTGGGCCTGGCCACGCTCACCATCCTGGAGCTGGCGCGCCAGTTCATCATCGCCCGCCACCCCGGCCAACAGGACTTCGCCTTTGAAAAGCTGCCGCTGGACGACAAGGCCACCTACAAGCTGTTTCAGGAAGGGCGTACCGAGGCTGTGTTCCAGTTCGAAAGCCGCGGCATGCAAGGCATGCTCAAGGAAGCGCGCCCCAGCCGCCTGGAAGACCTCATCGCCCTCAACGCCCTGTACCGCCCCGGCCCGATGGACCTGATCCCCAGCTTCGTGGCGCGCAAGCACGGCAAGGAGGAGGTCGAGTACCCGCACCCACTGGTGGAAAAGGTGCTGAGCGAGACCTACGGCATCATGGTCTATCAGGAGCAGGTGATGCAGACCGCGCAGATCCTGGGCGGCTACAGCCTGGGCGGCGCCGACTTGCTGCGCCGCGCCATGGGCAAGAAAAAGCCCGAGGAAATGGCCAAGCACCGCCTGATCTTCCGCGAGGGCGCGGCCAAGAACGGCATCAGCGAGGCCAAGGCCGACGAAGTCTTCGACTTGATGGAGAAGTTCGCCGGCTACGGCTTCAACAAATCGCACGCCGCCGCCTACTCGCTGCTGGCCTACCACACGGCCTGGCTCAAAGTGCATTACACGGCCGAGTTCTTCTGCGCCAACATGACCATCGAGATGGACGACACGGACAAGCTCAAGGTCTTGCTGGAGGATGCGCAAAAGTTTGGCATCCGCTTCGAGCCGCCGGACGTCAACCACGGCGCTTACCGTTTCGAGCCGGTGTCCAACCGCCTCATCCGCTACGGCCTGGGCGCCGTCAAAGGCACGGGCCAGGCCGCCATCGAAGCCATCATCGCTGCACGCGAAGGCCGGGGCGAGGGCGACAAAGGCCGCCAAAGCGGGCCTTTCAAAAGCCTGTTCGACTTCTGCCTGCGCGTGGACAAGCAAAAGATCAACAAGCGCACGGTCGAGGCGCTGATCAAGGCCGGCGCTTTCGACACCATCCACGCCGATCGCGCTGCGCTGCTGGCCTCGCTGGACATGGCATTCGAATGGGCCGCCACGCAGCTGGCCAACGCCAACCAGGGTGGGCTGTTCGATATGCTGGGCGAAGACGCCGTGGGCGCCAGCGGCCAGGAGCCGCCGCTGCAGGCCACCCTGCCCTGGGGCGTGCGCGAGCAGCTGCTGCACGAGAAAACCGCGCTGGGCTTTTTCCTCTCCGGCCACCTGTTCGACGAATACGAGGCCGAGGTACGCCAGTTCGTGCGCACGCCCGTGGCCGCGCTGGAGGACAGCCGCGAAACGCAGCGCGTGGCCGGCATCGTCAGCGGCCTGCGCAGCGCCAACGGCCCGCGTGGCAAGGTCACCATCTTCACGCTGGACGACAAAAGCGGCGCCATCGAGGCCGTGGCCGACGAGGCGCTGATGGCGCGCTGCGGCCAGCACATCCGCGAAGATGAACTGCTGGTGCTCAACGCCCGCTACCAGCCAGGGCGCAACGGCTTCGAGCCGCGCCTGAACGTGCAAGATGCGCTGGATTTGCCCAGCGCCCGCTGCGCCTTCGGCCGCTGGCTGAAGCTGGACTGGCAGGCGCCTGAGCAGGCGGGCAACGCGCAGCAGCCATTGCAGCAATTGCAGGCCTGGATCCAGGCGCACCAGCCCGCGCCCGACACCCCCGCCGAGCAGCCCCAAACCGGCCATGCCGAGGACGACGAGCCGGAGCGCCCGCGCGGCGTGCGCCTGCGCATCCGCCTGCGCTGCCACGGCGCGCAGGGCCAGCACGCCGCCGCCGAGCTGCTGCTGCCCGAGGCGCAGGCCATCTTCCCCAGCGAGCAGGCCCTGCACGCGCTGCGCGTGCACAACGGCGGCGGCGGCGTGCAAATGATCTATCCATGAAGCGCGCCGCAGCGCCCACATCCATCACACCCCAGGCCATCTGCCCATGATCCAGAACATCCAGATCCTGCGCTTCGTCGCCGCCTTGCTGGTCACGCTGCACCACGCCACGCCGCCCATCGTGTGGCAAATCGTTTATCCGGAAATCCCGGTACTGCACCAGATCGCCAAGATCGGCTTTGCCGGGGTGGACATCTTCTTCGTCATCAGCGGCGCCATCATGGCCGAGACCACGCGCCAGCTACAACCCGGGCTGCGCAGCGCTGCGGGCTTTGCCGTCAAGCGCTTTGCACGCGTCTACAGCGGCTGGTGGCCGGTGTTCCTGATCTTCCTGGCGCTGTACCTGGGCAGCAATGCCTACGAGGGCAAGAACATCAATCTGCTCAAGTCCTTCCTGCTGCTGCCCCAGCCGCTGGATGCGCAGCTGCTGCCCATCGTCTGGACGCTGGTGTACGAGCTGTACTTCTATCTGCTGGTGGCCGTGCTGCTGCTGTGCCAGCGGGCCACGCAGCTGCGCATTCTGTTCCTGCTGGGGCTGGCCATCGCCACGCTGACCGTGGCCTTTGCGCAGCAGGGCATCTACAGCCCCGATGGCCTGGGCCGGCTGCCGCTGCTGGTGGAGTTCACCTGCTCGCCCTTTCTGCTGGAATTCATTGCTGGCTTTCTGGTCTGCGACTGGGTACGCCGCCACCCGCAACAGCCCTGGCAACTGTGGCTGGCCGCCAGCTTGCTGTTTTGCATTGCGGCCTATCTCTATCAGAGCAGCAGCCTGATGCGCGGCTCGGGCATGGCCGGCTACTTCCACTACCCCGAGCGCGTGATGCTGTTTGGCATCCCGGCCTGCGGCCTGCTGGTCGTGGCCCTGTGCCTGCCCGAGCCGCGCAGCCGCCCGGCGCTGCTGGCGGCCCGGCTGGGCGATGCCTCGTACTCGCTGTACCTCACCCATCTGCTGGCGCTGCGCGGCATGTACATCCTGATGCCGCTGGTGCCCGGCCTGCTGGGCCTGTGGCGCCACGTGCCCAGCTACTTGCTGGCGCTGCTGGCCTGCCTGGTCTATGCCTGGATCCACTACCGCCTGATCGAGCGACCGCTGTACCGCCTCAGCCTGCGCTGGATCATGCCCCGCGCTGCATTCCCCACGACGACCGACTCGGCCACGAAGGCCGCGCAATGAATGACCAACCCGACTGCAATACACCCCACGCCTGACCCCGCCCCCGACCAGGCCTTGATCGCCGCCACGCGGCGCTGGGTCGATGTGGCCGTCATCGGCCTGAACCTCTGCCCCTTCGCCAAGGCCGTGCAGCACAAGGGCCTGGTGCACTACGCGGTCAGCCGCGCTCAAACGCCACAGCAGCTGCTCAAGGATCTGGCGCGCGAGCTGCTGGCGCTGGCCGACCTGCCCCCCGAGCAGCGCGACACCAGCCTGCTGATCGTGCCGGACATGCTGCACGACTTTCTGGACTTCAACGATTTCCTGGACGAGGCCGACGCCCTGCTCGAACGCCTAGGGCTGGAGGGCGTGCTGCAAATTGCCGACTTTCACCCGCAGTACCAGTTCGCCGGCACCGAGCCCGAGGACATCGCCAACTACACCAACCGCGCGCCCTACCCCACGCTGCACCTGCTGCGCGAGGACAGCATCGCCCAGGCAGTGCAGGCCGTGCCCGACGCCAGCGCCATCTTCGAGCGCAACATCGCCACCCTCGAGGCCCTGGGCCTGGCCGGCTGGCAGGCGCTGGGCCTGGGCCCGGCCGATGCCGCCGCGCCCAGCGCCGATGCCGCCACCCCTCCCGCGCCCCCCGCCGGGCCGCAGCAGCCATGACAAGCAAGCCCGCCCCCAGCCCCGCACCCAGGCAGCCCGGCGCGCGCCGCCGCCCGGCCCCGCAAGCGCAGCAGGATCGACGCGCGCGGCAAGACGCCGCTGCCCAAGGGCAAGCCGCACTGGCCGAGCTGGGCCTGCCCGCCGGCGCCAGCATCGAGCTGCTGCAGGCGCTGCACATCCTCACGCGCGAAGGCCGGCTGAACCAGGACTCGCGCCGCAAGCTCAAGCAGGTGCTGCATCTGGTGCAATTCATCGAGCCGCTGATCCACGACATCGACCGCCAGCGCGGCGCCCAGAGCGCCGAGAGCGCTGATGGCACAGTCGATGCCGGCCCCGTGCTGGTCGACCACGGCGCGGGCAAGTCCTACCTGGGCTTCATCCTCTACGACCTGGTGCTGCGCCCGCTGGGGCGCGGGCGCGTCATCGGCGTGGAATGGCGCCCGGCCCTGGTGGCGCAATCGCAGGCGCTGGCCCAGCGCCAGGGCTTTGCGCGCATGGACTTTCTGCCCATGGCCGTGGCCGATGCCCAGCAGCACCCGGGCCTGCCCGCGCGCGTGGACATCGTCACTGCGCTGCACGCCTGCGACACCGCCACCGACGATGCCATCGCCTTCGGCCTGGCCAAGCAGGCCCAGGCCATGGTGCTGGTGCCCTGCTGCCAGGCCGAGGTCGCCGCGCACCTGCGCCGCAACAAGGCCCTGCAGCTGGCGCGCACCCCGCTGGCCGAGCTCTGGCGCCACCCGCTGCACACGCGCGAGCTGGGCAGCCACGTCACCAACGTCATGCGCTGCCTGTATCTGCAGGCCTGCGGCTACCAGGTCACCGTGACCGAGTTGACCGGTTGGGAGCACAGCTTGAAAAACGAGCTCATCATTGCCCGTTGGACTGGCCAGCGCCAACGCAGCGCCCGTGAGCGCCTGCATGCCATGGCCGAGCAACTGGGCCTGCAGCAGTGGCTGCAGCAGCGCTTTGCACTGCCCGCGCCCACCCAGGAAAAACCCTGAAAACTGCAGCCCGCGCGGCCAATGAAGGGTTTATGCGCATAGCGCAGCAGCCCCCAGTTTGGCTAGATTAACGGCCATTGCAACAACACAAGGAGAGCATTGCATGACGCAAAAAGTAGCCTACGTCACCGGCGGCATGGGCGGTATCGGCACAGCCATCTGCCGACGCCTGCATCAGGATGGCTTCAAGGTGATTGCCGGCTGTGGCCCCACGCGCGATTACCAGAAATGGCTGGACGAGCAAAAGGCCCAGGGCTTCACGTTCTACGCCAGCGTGGGCAACGTGGCCGATTGGGAATCCACCGTGCAAGCCTTTGCCCAGGCCAAGGCCGAGCACGGCCCGATTGACGTGCTGGTCAACAACGCAGGCATCACGCGCGATCGCATGTTCCTGAAGATGACCCGCGAGGACTGGGACGCCGTCATCAGCACCAACCTCACCAGCATGTTCAACGTCACCAAGCAGGTGATCCCGGACATGGTGGAAAAAGGCTGGGGCCGCGTGATCCAGATCAGCTCCGTCAACGGTGAAAAAGGCCAGGCCGGCCAGACCAACTACTCGGCCGCCAAGGCCGGCATGCACGGCTTCACCATGGCGCTGGCCCAGGAGCTGGCCGGCAAGGGCGTGACGGTCAACACCGTCAGCCCCGGTTACATCGGCACCGACATGGTCAAGGCCATCCGCCCCGACGTGCTGGAGAAAATCGTTGCCACCATCCCCGTCAAGCGCCTGGGCACGCCCGAGGAGATCGGCTCCATCGTCGCCTGGCTGGCTGGTGAGGATTCGGGCTTCACCACCGGCGCGGACTTCTCCTGCAACGGCGGTCTGCACATGGGCTAAGCCAGCGCTCGCCCCCCTGCCACAGGGAGCCTGCCGGGCTCCCTGTTTTTTGGGCCGCCGCTCAGCGGTAAGTGATGCGCATCACCGGCCTGGTGTGCTGTCCCGCAGATCACTGCACATAAAATCGCGCTTTGCCCTCCAGCCCGGCCGCACATTGCCGGGCTGTCATTTCCGCCATCAACACAGGAAGGAACCACCCGCCATGACCATCAAGCTGGGGATCAACGGCTTTGGCCGCATCGGTCGCAACGTACTGCGTGCTGCAGTGCAGAACTTTGACGACATCGAAGTCGTCGGCATCAACGACCTGCTCGAACCCAACTACCTGGCCTACATGCTGCAGTACGACAGCGTGCATGGGCGCTTCAAGGGCGAACTGGCCGTCGAGGGCAATACCCTGATCGTCAACGGCAAGAAGATCCGCCTGACCCAGGAGAAGGACCCGGCCAATCTGAAGTGGGACGAGGTCGGCGCCGAAGTGGTGCTGGAGTCCACCGGCCTGTTCCTGACCAAGGAGACGGCGCAAAAGCACATCGACGCCGGCGCCAAGAAGGTCATTCTCTCGGCACCCTCCAAGGACGACACGCCCATGTTCGTGGTCGGCGTGAACTGCCAAAGCTATGCCGGCCAGGCCATCGTCTCCAACGCCTCGTGCACCACCAACTGTCTGGCGCCGCTGGCCAAGGTGCTGCACGACAAGTGGGGCATCAAGCGCGGCCTGATGACCACTGTGCACGCAGCCACAGCCACGCAGAAAACCGTCGATGGCCCCTCCTCCAAGGACTGGCGCGGCGGCCGCGGCATTCTGGAAAACATCATCCCCAGCTCCACCGGCGCGGCCAAGGCTGTGGGCGTGGTGCTGCCAGCGCTCAAGGGCAAGCTCACTGGCATGGCATTCCGCGTGCCGACCTCCGATGTGAGCGTGGTCGATCTGACCGTGGAGCTGGAAAAGCCCGCCACCTATGAAGAAATCTGCGCCGAGATGAAGGCCCAGTCCGAAGGCAAGCTCAAGGGCATCCTGGGCTACACCGAGGACAAGGTCGTGGCCACCGACTTCCGTGGCGACCCGCGCACTTCGATCTTCGACGCCGACGCCGGCATCGCGCTCGATGGCACCTTCGTCAAGCTCGTCTCCTGGTACGACAACGAATGGGGCTACTCCAACAAGTGCCTGGATCTGGCACGCGTGGTCAGCGCCAAGTAAACACGTCCCTGCGGGTCGCCGCAACGCCCGCCGCGCTGCCGACGGCCCGCCCCACACCCAAAACGATGAATCGCCCCGCCCAGCCCACAACCCTGCCCGACACCCAGGCGCAGGTGGCCGGTTTCCAGCAGGTTCGCCAAGCGCACCGCATGGAAATCATCGAGGACTATGTGGAGCTGATCTCCGACCTGCTGCACAGCACCGGCCAGGCCCGGCAGGTGCAAATCGCCCAGCGCCTGGGCGTGGCCCAGCCCACGGTGGCCAAAATGCTCAAGCGCCTGCACAGCGAGGGCTACGTGCAGTTGCGTCCCTATCAAGGGGTGCTGCTCACCGAAAAAGGCGAGCAAACGGCCAACTACAGCCGCCAGCGCCACCAACTGGTGGAATCGTTTTTGCTGGCCCTGGGCGTGGACCCGGAATGCGCCAGCCGCGACGCCGAAGGCATGGAGCACCACGTCAGCCAGGCCACGCTGGATGCCTTTCAGCGCTATCTGCGGCAGCATGCCCAGGCCAAGCCTACGAAAAAAACGCGCCAAGGCTAAGAGACACCACCACCATGCCCATGCAGCAGGCGCGCAACACATGCCTGCCTGCCGTTGCATCAGGCCCGACCAAGCCTTGCCCTACCAGCACCAGGGCATTTAGACTTGCGCGCTTTCGTTAGGCGGCGCAGCGCGCACAGCCATGCCCGCCCCACAGGGCAGGGGAAAGCCCCTTGCGCCCTGCCCACCTTTTCACCCTGCCCCGCCATTTGCAAAGGAGCCACCCATGACCCAACGCCATGCCCCCGCACTTTGCAACCTGGCAGCGCCGTGGCCTGCGCTCTGAAACTGCGCTCTGAAGTCCTGAGCAGGGTTTAAGAAACTGCGCACGCACCCCGTGCGACAGCACGCCTGCGCCGGTTGGCTGAGCAACCCCAGCGCCTGACCACCCGGCCCGCAGCGCATCTCACGCGCTACCCCGACACAGCAACGCCAGAGCCCGGTGTGCCCTGCCCGCTTCTGCGGCAGACGCACGCTGGCGGCCCGCCCTGTGCCCGCACAAAGCGTCGGCACAGGCCGCGCCGTGGCCGCATGGGCCTGCAGCGCCCCAGGTTGCCCATCACATCGTGTTTGTTTTCCCAACAAGGATTTCTCATGGGCAATTCTTTGCAAGGCAAACCCAGCGCGGACAAGGTGCGCGTGTTTGCCAACAACGACGTTTGGCTGGAAGCCAATGCCGTGGCGCAGCTGCACACCACGGCGCAACTGCCGCACATCCACGCGGCCGTTGGCCTGCCAGACCTGCACGCCGGCCGCGGCTACCCCATCGGCGCGGCGTTTTTCTCAGTCGGCCATCTGTACCCGGCGCTGGTCGGCGGGGACATCGGCTGCGGCATGGCCTTGTGGCACACCGGGCTGAAAGCGCACAAAACCTCTCCTGCCCGGCTGGAAAAACTGCTGGGCAGCCAGGAAGGGCCTTTGCCTGAGGCGCTGCTGGCCCAGGCGCAGCCCGAGCTGACCGCCCTGTGCCACGACGCTGCGTTGCCGCTGTCCGCCGCGCAGCTGGCAGGCAGCCTGGGCAGTATCGGCGGCGGCAACCACTTTGCCGAGCTGTTGGCCTGCGAGCAGCTGTACGCCGTGCCCGAAGGCGACGACTCTGCCGATGCCGCAGCCACGACTGCACTGTGCGCGGCGCTCGACCCCAAGGCCGTGTACCTGCTGGTGCACAGCGGCTCGCGCGGCCTGGGCGGCGCCATCCTGCGCGCCCAGGTCGAGGCCCATGGCCATGCCGGCCTGGCCGCCGACACGCCCCAGGCGCAGCACTACCTCATGCAGCACGAGGCCGCGCTGCGCTACGCGCGCCTGAACCGCGAGGCCATCGCGCAGCGCTTTCTGCAGGCGCTGCGCAGCGACGGCCTGCCGCTGCTGGACGTGAGCCACAACCACGTGCTGCCCGCCACCCACGACGGCCTGCAGGGCTTCATCCACCGCAAGGGCGCCACGCCGGCCGATGCCGGGCCAGTGCTCATCCCCGGCTCGCGCGGCGACTACAGCTACCTGGTGCAGCCGCTGCCCGGCTGCGATGCGGCGCTGAACTCGCTGGCGCACGGCGCCGGGCGCAAGTGGGCGCGCAGCGACTGCATGGGCCGGCTGGCACCGCGCTTTCAGGCCAGCGCCTTGCGCAAGACGCGCCTGGGCAGCACCGTGGTCTGCAACGACAAGGCGCTGCTGTACGAGGAAGCGCCACAGGCCTACAAAGCCATCGACAGCGTCATCGCCAGCCTGCTCGACGCCGGCCTGGTGCGGCTGCTGGCGCGCTTCAAGCCGCTGCTGACCTACAAGAAAGGGGGCCAGCCATGCTGCTGATCCAGATCACCGCCGCCCAGGGGCCGGCCGAATGCGAGCTGGCTGTGCGGCTGACGCTGCGGGCCCTGCTGGACGACGCCCGGCGCGCCGGCGTGCAGGCCGAGCAGGTCGAGAGCCTGCCCACGGCCGCGGGCTACAAATCCGTGCTGCTGCAGCTGCAGCCAGCAAGGCCCGGCGATGACCGCGCGCTGCAAACCTGGCTGCAGGGCTGGCAGGGCAGCATCCAGTGCATCTTCCCAAGCCCGCTGCGGCCCGGCCACCGGCGCAAGAACTGGTTTGTGGCCGTGCAGCGCTGCCCCACGGCCGGCGAAGGCCCGCACCCAGCCCTGCGCGAGGAGGACATCGACTACCAGGCCTGCCGCGCCAGCGGCAAGGGCGGCCAGCACGTCAACACCACCGACTCGGCCGTGCATGCCGTGCACCGCCCCAGCGGCATTACCGTCAAGGTCATGAGCGCCCGCAGCCAGCATGCCAACAAGCAGCTGGCCCGGGCCCTGATCGCACTGCGGCTAGCTGAGCAAGCCCAGGCCCGCCAGGCCGCCGCACGCCAGGCGCGCACGCAACTGCACTGGCAGGTCGATCGCGGCAATCCGGTGCGCGTGCTGCGTGGCCCTTAGCAGGCCGTTAAGGATTGTTGAGACTCAGTATTGCGACGGCGATTTCGGTCAAAACTGTGCAGCTGCCGCGTTGAAGACGCTTGCAAAGCGTTCAAGCCTTGCGCGCGTCTTCGCCTTGCATCTGCGGTTTTTGCATCGGATCGTGCGCATCAAAAAAACAAGCGGCCCACAGGCCGCTTGTTTTTTTAGGCTATCGCTTCCAGTGCAGGATCACTCGGGCACGACGAGCTTGTCGCCCACCGAGACGGGATCGTGCGTATCCATGATCAGGCCATAGGAGACGCGGTCGAAGACGCGGAAGATCAGCAACACGCCATTAGGCTCATCGGGCAGGCGGATGCGCGCGTTGCGCCCACGCTCGGGATCGCGCGCCAGCCGGCCCTGGCGCAGGATTTGCAGCACATGGCCTTGCTCGATGGCATCGTCGCGCCCCAGGTTGATGGCCACCACCTGGCCCGAGGAGGCATTCTTCACAGCCTGGTCACCGTACAGCGCCACCACGCGGCCTTGCACATCCTTGGCCGGCAGGCGCGGCACGAAGTTGTCGTAATTGCCTTCCTCGTTGATCAGGTCCAGACGGTCGCCCACGCGCACGTCCGTAGCCACCGAGGTGATTTCCAGCGTGGCTGGGCGGTATTCCTCGATGACGCGGCCGCGCCGATCGGTCTGCTCGACGAAGTATTCATCGCGCACGATGCGCGCCTGACCCACGTATTCGCCCTCGTAGCCCAGGATTTCCTTGGTTTCCGGATCCTGCAGTGGCTTGGCCTTGCGGAAGATGGATAGATTGCGCGGCGCGCCATCCTTGACCGCCAGGGGCACGCTGTCCGTGCCGCGCACGTAGATCAGATCGCCATTGCCCATGACCAGACGCTCGTCCACCGAGGCGACGATGTCGGGCAGCCCGCTCAGGTCTTCCAGGCTCTTGATGAACGGGCGCACCAGGAAGGGCTCGATCAGATCGCGCCGCACGGTGGGCAGCGCCGCGGCGCTGAGCGGTTCGGAGCGCACCGAAGGCGAGAGCTTGATCGTGCCACCGCCGCCAGGGGCCAGCCCCAGGCGTGCATAGCCATCGCGCACGTCCAGATGCAGCACCTGGCCCGGGTAGATCAGGTGCGGATTACGCACCGTATCCATGTTCATGCCCCACAGGGCTGGCCAGCGCCAAGGGCGGTGCAAATACATGCCGGAGATGGCCCACAGCGTGTCGCCACGGCGCACGGTATAAGTGCTGGGCGCATCGGCCTTGAGCTCGCGCACCGGAATGCCGCGCGCGGCCACCTGCTGGGCAATGGCCCGCTGCTGCTGGGTAATGGGGTACTTCTGCGCCTGCGCCGCAGGGGCCAGCAGCGCCGCACACGCCACCGCAACGGACAGCAGCCTCCCCACCGGGCTTGCAAGACGAACAGCGATTTGGTTTGTTCTGATGTGATTCATGGTGTCGTACAACAAGTGAATGCCCCCTCTGCTGGGCTGGTGCGCGTGACCAGAGCACTAGACCCTAAACACCTGCATGGGCGCGGCAGCAGGCTTTACTAACAAACGTCCCAATTTGTGACAAATTGCAGGGATTCTGATTCGATGGCCCTTACAAATCAATGATTTTTTATGTCGCAGCGGTCATCCAGGGCAAAAATGGCGAAAATAACGACAGTTTACAAAAGAGTTTTACAGACGCCATGGCCCTTCTGCCCATTCTTCACTACCCAGACCCGCGCCTGCACAAGGTGGCCGCCCCCGTCACGGAAGTGGGGCCGCGCATTCAGCAAATCGCTGCCGACATGCTGGAGACCATGTACGAATCCAACGGCGTAGGCTTGGCCGCCACGCAGGTGGACGTGCACGAGCGCCTGTTCGTGATGGATGTCTCTGAGGAGCGCAACCAGCCCCAAGTGCTGATCAACCCGGAGCTGGTCTGGGTCAGCGAGGAAATGCACAGCGGCGAGGAAGGCTGCCTGTCCATCCCCGGCATTTACGATGGGGTGCAGCGCCATGCCCGCGTGCACGTCAAGGCCCAGGACGAGCACGGCCAGTGGCGCACCATCGAAGCCGAAGGCCTGCAGGCCGTGTGCATTCAGCACGAGATGGACCACCTCAAAGGCAAGCTGTTCATTGATTACCTCTCGCCGCTCAAGCGCAATCGCATCAAGACCAAGATGCTCAAGCGCAGCAAGAGCGAGGCCCCTGCTCAGGTCTGAGCACCGCCGTTCACCGCCCCCGACCTCACGCGCCCGCAACACAGCGGGCGCACTTCATTCATCGTGCATCGCCCACCGCCAGGAGCCCTTATGCGCATTGCTTTTGCCGGCACGCCGGAATTTGCCCAACAGGCCCTGGCCACCATGCTGGCGGCGGGCTTTCGCCCCGTTGTGGTGCTGACACAGCCCGACCGCCCCGCTGGCCGGGGCCTGCGCCTTGCGCCCTCGCCGGTCAAGCAGCTCGCCCAGGCGCACGGCATTGCCGTGCTGCAACCCCAAGGGCTGCGGCTGGATGGCAAGTACGCAGCCGATGCCGCCGCCGCCCAACAGGCGCTGGCCGAGCTGCAACTGGACTTGATGGTCGTGGCCGCCTATGGGCTGATTCTGCCGACTTGGGTGCTGCAGATGCCGCGCTACGGCTGCCTGAACATCCACGCCAGCCTGTTGCCGCGCTGGCGCGGCGCAGCGCCCATTCACCGCGCCATCGAGGCTGGCGACGCCGAAACCGGCATCAGCATCATGCAGATGGACGAGGGCCTGGACACCGGCGCCATCGTCTCCCGCCAGGCCATCCCGATCCACGCCGGCGAAAGCACGGCGCAACTGCACGACCGCCTGGCGCAGCTGGGCGGCCAGTGCATCGTCACAGCGCTTGAGCAGCTGCAGCAGACCCAGGCGCCGCTGCCCAGCCAGCCCCAGCCGGCCGAGGGCATCAGCTATGCGCACAAGATCGAACGCGCGCAAAGCCAGCTCGACTGGCAGCGCCCGGCCCATGAGTTGGCGCGCCAGATTTGCGCTTTCGATCCCTTTCCCGGTGCGCAGGCGCTGTTCCAAGCCGCAACCGGCGGCACAGCGCAGACGCTGAAAATCTGGCAGGCCCAGGCCTTGCCAGCCCCGGCCACAGATGCAGATGCCAGCACCGGAACAGCGGCTGCGCCAGGCACCGTGCTGCAGGTCAATCGCCAAGGCGTGGACGTGGCCTGCGGCCAAGGCAGCGTGCTGCGCCTGCTGCAATTGCAGCGCGCCAGCGGCAAGCGCCAGCCTGTGCAGCAGTTTCTCAACGGCTTTACCATCGCCGCCGGAGACCGCTTTGCCGCCAGCACCGATGCAGCCGCTGCGCACGAGGCGCGCGGCTGAATCCGCTCCGCCCCAACCCCGAGCGCCCCACGCCATGCCCGCCCCATTGTCGCCCACGCCCGCCCCTAAGCCCGCGCCGCCGCCGGGCCGGGCGAAGCTGCAGGCCTTGCTGCGCCACCCGGCCTTTCGCGAAGGTGCGCGCGCCCAGCTGCAAGTGGCGCTGGGCATAGGCGCCTGGGGCCTGGTCACGGGCGTGGCCATGGTGAAAAGCGGGCTGTCGGTGCCCATGGCGGTGCTGATGTCGCTGTTGGTCTATGCCGGCAGCTCGCAGCTGGCGGTGCTGCCCTTGCTGGCCTTGCAATCGCCGCTGTGGGTGATCTGGCTGACGGGCCTGTGCGTCAACCTGCGCTTTGTCATCTTCAGCAGCATGTGGCGCACGCCGCTCGCCCACTGGCCGCCCGTCAAGCGGCTGCTGATGACCTACCTGGCCACGGACATGGTGTTCGTGCTGTTCTTCAAGCGCTTTCAGGACCCCAGCCCCAGCCCGGAGCATGAGCCCTACCTCTGGGGCAGCGTGGGCGTGACCTGGCTGGCCTGGCAAGTCCCTTCGATGCTGGGCATCTTGCTGGCCAACTTCATCCCCATGCACTGGGGCCTGGGCTTTGCTGGCATCCTGGCCCTGCTGGGCGTGACGCTGTCCATGCTGGTGGATCGCTACACCGCCCTGGCCGCGCTGGTCGCCGGCGGCGTGGCCATCGCGGCCTACGGCTTGCCGCTCAGGCTCAACATCCTGGTGGCCATTGGCGCGGCCGTGGTGCTGGGCCTGCTGTTCGACCACACCCAGCGTATCGTGCGCGAGCGCCAGAACGCCCAGACATCCGCCAAGACGCCCACCAAGACGCAATAAGGCACGCACCCATGGACAGCAACGACTGGTACACCCTGGCAGCCATCCTGGGCCTGACCCTGGTGACGCTGATCACGCGGGCTTTTTTCGTCATCCCGCGCCGTGAGTTGCCGCTGCCCGACTGGCTGCGCCGTGGCCTGAAATACGCCCCCTTGGCAGCGCTGGCGGCTGTCATCATCCCTGAGCTGCTCATGAGCGATGGGCAGTTGATTGACACCTGGCGCGACGCCCGGCTCTGGGCCACGCCAGCGGCCTGCCTGTACTTCTTTCTGCGCCGAGGCATTCTGGGCACCATCATCACCGGCATGCTGGTCTATCTGCCTTTGCGCCTGGGCTGGTAGCCGCGTTGATGCGATAACTCCAGCGCAAGGCCGCCAAAGTGCAGGCCCACAGCACAGGCCCCAAAACGAGCAATGCCAGCAGCCCCGAGGGGTTGCTGGCATTTTTTCCAATTGGCGCCTGCCCACGCCATCAAGCCGGCGCAGGCATCGCAAGCCATCAGTTCGACTGCAGCAGGCGGCGCACGTCGCGGTTGTTGGGCAGGGTGTAGTCGTAAGCGCTGATGATGCGGCTGTCCTGCGTGCGCACCAGCTTCAGGCTGACGTAGGTGAAGCGCGCTGCAGCAGAGTAGGTGCCCACCAGCACCACGCCGGAGTTCTGGCTCTTGGCGATGTCCTGAATCTCACGCGAGAGCAGCAGCTCGCCCGTGCCTTCCTGCACGAAAACATTGCCGCGCAGCTTGATTTCGCGCACGTTCAAGCCGGCATTGGCCAGGGTCGAGGCGTACTGCTCGGAGAGCGTGCGGCCCAGCGGGGCGGACACGCGCGTGTCGTTGACGTCCACAATGGTGGCCACCAGCAGCGGGCTGTTCTGAAAGGCCGTGGTGTCGTAGCCGCTGATCAACTGCTGCGCGGCGTTCTGGTTGGTTTTCAGAAAGCTGTTGCTGGCCGCGTCCTGGTAGCTGGGCTCGACACGGACGGTGTTGGTGTGATTCGCGCAGCCAGCGACCAGTGCGGCCGCAGCCAGCGCAGATGCAAGAAATTGGACTTTCATTGGTTCACCACTTTCATATTGATGTTCTTGAAGCTGCTTTGGAACAGGCCGGCATCCACATTCTCCAGATAGTAGACGTCGGTCGTGCGCGAGAGGAAGCGCTCATTGTGCAGCACGGCAGTCGTCAGCACCAGCTCCGTGCCGGACTGACCGGAATAGCTGCGCAGCGGGCCATCGTGGTCGTAATGAGGCGCCAGCGGCGTGGTCTGCACATTGTGGCGGCCATAGCGCACGCTCACGCCATCACCCAGGTTGTAGTAATCGCGCCCGCCATGGCCGCCCACCCACAGATTGGAGGGGTGACGCACCACTTGAGAGTGATAAACCACGGTGTACTGGCCAGCCACGGGGTGCTGCTGCACGGCCGCGCCGCGCTCGACCAGGCGCGTCATCAGCATGTCGCGGAAGGCCCACTCGAACTGGCCGGCGTTCTCCGGGATGGCCACGTAAATGGGCGAGCCCTGCGTAACGCCTGCGGCCTCCAGGGCGGCGGCGGTGCGGTTGGCCGCATCGGCGCTGATCACGCTCCAATGCTGCGCCGAGCGGACCTTGTACTGGTCGGCCTGATCGAAATTGCGCGACAGGGGGATTGCGCTGCTGCCGCAGCCCACCAGACCAGCGACGGCCACTGCCAGCGCGGCGGCGTGAAAAACGCGTTGATGCATCATGACTCTCCTAGTATTGACAGGCCGCTGAATCGGCGACCCATATTCACAAAGTAACGTTTAGTCACCTAATGTCATATTGGAAAACAAGATAAGCGATTCCTCACCAGCGATCTGCATTTTTTTTCGATTGTTTGCAAAAAATTGGCAGTGATTGGCAGGAAAGCCACGTTTTTGCCGCCGCTGCGCCATCGCCGCAACCTCACTGCGCCCGTTTGGCCAGGATTTCGAAGGCCGGCAGCTGCTTGCCTTCCAGCACCTCCAAGAAGGCGCCGCCGCCGGTGGAGATGTAGCCGATGCGCGGCTCCAGGCCGTACTTGGCAATGGCCGCCAGGGTGTCGCCGCCGCCAGCGATGCTGAAGGCCTGCGAATCGGCAATGGCGTGCGAGAGGGTGCGCGTGCCCTGCTCGAAGGCATCGAACTCGAACACGCCCACCGGGCCGTTCCAGACGATGGTGCCGGCCTGCTGCAGCTGCGCGGCCAGTTCGGCGGCCGTCTTGGGGCCAATGTCCAGGATCAGGTCATCGGCCTGCACTTCGCTGGCCGGCTTGGTCTGGGCTTGCGCATCGGCGGCAAAGCGCTGGGCCACCACCACGTCCTGCGGGATGGGCACGGCGCAGCCGCGCGCGCGCATCATGTCGATGATGGCCTTGGCCTCGCCCACCAGGTCGGGCTCGGCCAGGCTTTTGCCGATCGGCAGCCCAGCGGCCAGCATGAAGGTGTTGGCAATGCCGCCGCCCACGATCAGCGCATCGACCTTTTCAGCCAGACTGCGCAGAATGGTCAGCTTGGTCGAAACCTTGGAGCCGCCCACGATGGCCACCAGCGGCCGCTTGGGCTCGCGCAGCGCCTTGCCCAGCGCATCGATCTCGGCGGCCAGCAGCGGGCCGGCGCAGGCCACGGGCGCGTACTGCGCAATGCCGTAGGTCGAAGCCTCGGCCCGGTGCGCCGTGCCGAAGGCGTCGTGCACGAAGATGTCGCACAGCGCCGCCATCTTGCGCGCCAGCTCTGCGTCGTTCTTCTTCTCGCCCACATTGCCGCGGCAGTTCTCCAGCAGCAACACCTGGCCGGGCGCCACGTCCACGCCATCGACCCAGTCGCGCACCAGCGGCACCTCCTGGCCCAGCAACTCGCCCAGGCGCTGTGCCACCGGCGCCAGCGAATCGCCCGGTTGCAACTGCCCTTCCTTGGGGCGGCCCAGGTGGCTGGTGACCATCACGGCAGCGCCTGCATCCAGGGCCATGCGGATGGCCGGCACCGAGGCGCGGATGCGCGTGTCCTCGCTGATTTTCCCCTGCTCGTCCAGCGGCACGTTCAAGTCCGCGCGAATGAAGACCCGCTTGCCCTGGGCCTGGCCCTGGGCGCACAAATCGCTGAAACGAATGAATTGCATGTGTTCTCCATCAAGGGTTCAAAGGCGCATGCTGGGCCACTGGCACCATGGTGGCGGCGGTCTGCGGCAACCGGCCCGGACTGCGAAAAATCCCGCAAGCATAAGCGGTTTTGCCGGCCATTCAGGCCTGCAGGCGCGCCCGCAGGAACTGGCCGATGGCCGCATGGGCCCAGGCCGCTTCGGGCAGCAGGCGGCCCATCTTGATGAACTCGTGCGCCACACCCCGGTACAGCTCCAGCTCCACCGGCACGGCCTGCATGCGCAGCCGATCAGCATAGGCCAGGGCTTCGTCGCACAGTGGGTCGCACTCGGCCAGCACGAACAGCGCCGGGGCCACGGCCTGCACCTCGGGCGCCAGCAGCGGCGCAAAGCGCCAGTCCTGGCGCTGCGCCGGCTCGATGTAGTGGGCGAAAAACCATTGCAGCAGCGCCGCGCTCAGCACCGGGCCGCGGGCATGGCGCTGGTGCGAGGCCGTGTCCTGCCAGGCGCTGGTGCCCGGGTGGATCAGCAGCTGCGCCTGCAGCGGCAGGGCTGCATCGCGCGCCATCAGCGCCAGCACCGCCGCCAGCGTGCCACCGGCGCTGTCGCCGCCCACGGCCAGGCGCTGGCCGTCCAGCCCCCACTGCGCGCCGTGGCGCGTCAGCCAGCACAGCGCGTCCCAGCCATCGTGCAGCGCCGTAGGGAAGCGCCACTGCGGCGCCAGCCGGTAATCGAGCGCCAGCACGGCCAGCTGCGCGTTGTGGGCGATGCGCGCGCACAGCACATCGTGCGTGTCCAGATCGCCCACGACAAAGCCCCCGCCGTGCAGGTACAGCAGCACCGGCCAGGGTGCGGCGGCCGGGCCGCTTTGGGCCTGGGGGGTGTAGAGCCGCACCGCCAGGGCATGGCCATCGCGCGCCGGGATGTGCGCATCGCGGTGCTGCACCTGCGCCGGCCGGTCTTCTTCGAGCACCTGCGCACCGCTGCGGTAGGCCTGCCGCGCCTGTTGGGGCGTGAGCATGTGCAGCGGCGCACGCTGGGCGCGCGCCATGCCGGTGACAATGGCGCGCATGGGCGGCGTCAGCTGCGGCCACCAGGGCTGGCCGGGCAGCTCATCTAGGGCGGCGGCGCTCGGCAGTGGCGTGTCGCTGGGCATGGTGTTCTGGCCCTTCTTCAATACTGCTCGGGCGCCACGCGGCGCTGCAGCACGCCAATGGGCGGGGCCCAGCGCTCGCCAGGCTTTTTCTTGGCGGTGACCAGGGTGACATCGGCCGGCTCGAAGACCTCGACGTTGTGCGTGATCGGCGTGGTCAGCACGTACTGCGCGCGCGTGGACTTGAGAAAGTGCCCCACCAGCTGGATGTTGCGCACGTCCAGGTGCGCAAAGGGCTCGTCGATGAAGACGAAGCCGCCCGAGGCTTCGTCGTCCTTGAGCAGACCCACCAGCAGGATCAGCGATTTGATGACTTGCTGCCCGCCCGAGGCCTCGCCGTCGTTCAGGCCGATCTGGCCCTTGCCGTCGAAGTTGAAGTGCACCCTCAGCTCGGCCTGGCGCAGCGCAGCGTCGTCGTTTTCCAGGTGCGGGCTGTCGGCCTGCACGGCCACGCCGGCGAGCTCGCCCAGCTCGGTGATGTTCTTGCGGTAGCGGCGCACGGTGGCGCGCAGCACATCGATGTAGCGCTCGCGGGCGTTGTCCACGGCGATGCGGGCCGACTCGTTGCTGGCCTGGCGCTGCTGCAACTGGGCCTGCTGGCCAGCCACTTGGGCGACCATCAGCGTGTGGCGCTCCTCGATGCTGGGGTCGGTTTCCCATTCGCCCTCCTCCAGCTCGCGGGCCACGGCCTGGCCACGCAGCCGCGCCTGCGTGGCGTTGGTGAACTGCTCGCGCAGTTGCGCGATGGCCTCGGGCGCGATCCAGCGCGGGGGGAATTGGCCGCGCTGACGGCGCGATTGGGCGCTGCGCGTGCGCAGCGCATCGCGGCGGCCCTGCCATTCGCGCGCAAAACGGCTGGCAGCCGATTCGTCGCCCTGCAAGCGTTGCTGGGTTTGCTGGTACTGGCTTTGCGCCTGGCGCAGCTGCTCGCCCAGGCGCTGATGCTGCTGATCGAGTTCGGCGTAGCGCTGGCCGGCGCTGATGCGCGCCTGGCGCAGCTGCGCCAGCTGGCTGCGCGCGGTGGCAAATTCCTCGCTGCGACGCGCCAGCTCCTCGGCAGCGCGGTGGCCAGCGGCGGCGGCCTTGGCGGCCTGCAGCTGGCGCTCGCTCTCGCGCTGCTGCTGGGCGATGGCCTGCAGCTGCGCATCCAGCTCGGCCAGGCGCTGTTCGATGGATTCGCGCCGCGCAGCCAGCGCAGCGGCGCCGAACTGGTGCTGGCTGGGCGGCACCCAAACGCTGCGCCCGCCGCGGGCGTCGCGCCAATAAGCCTGCGGGGTGATCCACTCGCCGCCGGCGGCAAAGCCGGCGGCGGTGTCGGGCACGCAGCGGATGGCCGCCAGTGTCCTGAGCAGCCACACGGGCAGCGGCGCGGCCACGTGCAGCGCGGCCAGCAGGCTGTGCGGCGGCACGCGCTCGGGCGCGGGCGCGGCATCGGCCACGAGGTAGTGGCGGTAGCGCTGCTGCTCGGCCAGCTGGCTGGCGCGGGCTTCGTCGGCCGGGTTCTCCAGCACCACCACCCAGCGCGCGCTGCGCAGCACGCCTTCGGCGGCCGCGCGCCATTGCTCGTCGATGATTTCGATGGCATCGGCCACAAAGTGGTGGGCAATGCCCTGCTGGCGCAGCAGCTGGGCAAAGCGCGTGGCGTCCTCCGGGCACGGGGCGGTGCGGGCGCTGCGCAATTGTTCGAGGGCGCGCTGCGCGGCCTCGCGTTCCTGCTGACGGGTGTGCCAATCGCGCTCGTGCGCCTGGCACTGTTGCTGCAGTTGCTGCACACGCAGGGCCAGTTGCTCGGCATCGCCTTCGACCTGGGCCAGCGCATGCAGCTCGTCGGCCTGCCGCACCAGGTCCTCGACCGGGGTTTCGTGGCCGCGCGCTTCGCTCAGGGCCTCTTGCGCGGCTTTGCGCTGGGTCTCGGCCTGGGCCAGCTGTACGGCCAGTTGCTCTTGCTGCTGCGCCAGCTGCAGCAGCGCCTGGCGGTCCTGGCGCTGGCGCGCCAGGCTTTTGCCGTGCTCCAGGCGCTGGCGGTGCAAGTCCTGGGCCTCGGCCAGCATGGCGTCGCGCGCGTCGCGCCATTCCAGCACGGGGATGACTTCGGTGTGCAGGCGCTCGCGCTCGCGCAGCTTGGCCTGGTACTGGCGGTAGAGGTTCAGGCGCGCCTCCACCAGCGCCAGCTGGGCCTGGCCGTGGGCCAGCTCTTTGGCGGCGGCCTCGGCCTCGTCGGCCACATCGCGCTGATGGCGGCGCGCTTCTTCGTAGCGATCGAGCACTTCCTGGTCTCCGAACACGTCGAACACCAGGCGCAGCAGCTCCTTGGGCGAGTATTCGCACAGGCGGTCGGTCTGGCCCTGCTCCAGTGCCAGCACGCGGGCGATGGCGCGCGAGAGGCCGGCCGTCTCCAGCCGGCGGCGCCAGTGCTCGATGCCCAGCCAGTCCTTGTCGGGCAACTCCAGCAGCTGCTCGATGGCCACGTCGCCATCGGCCATGTAGTAGCGCCGCTGCCAGTCGCCGCTGTTGCGCTGGATGCGGCAGGCCAGCGTGACCTGGTCGGCATACAGCAGGTTGCGCGCAAAGGGGCGGCTGGAGCTTTGCCGCGTGCGCGGGCGGTTGTCCACCACGGCGCGCAGCCAGGAGGCATCGGCGTTGGCGTGGCGCGCGTAGGTCTTGAAGCTGCGCCCGCCCGAGCATTCCAGGCCCAGCAGGGTGCGCATGGCATCCAGCAGCGTGGTCTTGCCCGAGCCGTTGGGCCCGGCCACGGTGATGATGGCACCGTCCAGCGGCAGGCTCAGGCGCTGGCAGTAGTCCCAGTGCAGCAGTTCGATGGATTGGAGATGAAACATGGGGCAGGTTCGGTTCAGGCGACGGGCGGCTGGGCCTCGGGCCGCGCTGGCGCGACATCGGGGCGCGCATCCGATGGGGGCGCGGGCGTGGCTTCAGGCGCAGCCTGTGGCGCGGCCTCTTCCGCTTCCGATGCGGCTTCTGCCGGCGCAGCCTGTGGCGCGGCCTGGGCCTGGGCCTCGGCCGCGCGGGCGCGCTCGAGCACCTGGGCCAGCGTGCCTTCCAGAATGCGCGGCGCCATCACGTCGTAGTCCAGCAGAAGGTCCAGCAGCGGGCCTTCGGCAATGTCGTCGCCACGGCGCAGGATGAAGCCGTGGTTCTCCAGCCGCTTGAGGTTCATGTCCAGCCGGGTTTTCTTGCCCAGCTGCGGGCCAAAGTCGGCCAGCAGCGCTTTGTAGGAAACCAGCGGGCTGACGCTGGCGGCCTTGGGCATGGGCTTTTCGCTGGCGAACATCTCGCCCTGGCCGGGGCCATCGGCGGCGTTGCCGCGCGCGGCCTGGCGCTCGCGCTTGGGCAGCACGATCAGCGCCCACAGCACCACCAGCAGCGAGACGCCATCGCGCGGCAGGTCAAAGTTGTTGTGGCTGGCCAGCCCAGTCTCGCCCAGCACAGCGTTCTCGGCGCTGCGCGCCAGCGCCACGGTGACGTGGTCGGCGTGGATGTTGTCCACCAGGCGCAGGCCCACGCCGGCCAGGCGCTGCTCCAGCGCCTGCCAGAGTTCGGCATCGACCAGGGCGCGCCGGATGCGCGGATGCTGGCGCGGCAGCCAGCGGCGCGCCAGCAGCTCGGCGGCCAGCAGGGCCGCTTCGTCGGTTGTGCTGTTCATGGTTTGGAAGAATTTTTTCGCGGGGGGCGGCCACGGCGCGGGCCGGCAGCTGCGGCCTGGGCGGCCTGGGCAGTCGGCAACGCCATGGCCGGCCAGGGCGGCGGCTGGGATTGTTCAGGGTGCAGGCAGCCTTCGCTCATGGCCTGCACGGCGTGGTGCTGCACCGGCAGCACGCGCGGCGAGAGCGAAGCGCGCCAGCCTGAGCGCGCCAGCTCACCAGTCTGGCCCTTGAGGGTTTGCGCCTGGGCATCGCCCAGCAGCGGCAGCAATTGCATGCGGTAGGCAGCCTGGGCGAAACGCCCGCCCAGCACGACCTCATGCAGCGGGCGCGGCAGCGCGGCGGCTGGGCCATCGGGCTGGGTATCTGGCTGCGCATCGGCCGGCCCGGCTTGCTGGGCCGACGCCTGCCACTGCGCCAGCAGCTCGATCAGACCATGCAGCTCCTCGGGCAGGCTGGGCACGTCCAGCGTGCCGCCTGCGGCATCGGCCGGCGGCGGCAAGGCGCTGCTGCGCTGCGGGTCGGGCCGGTCGCGCTCGAATTCGGCCTCGGCCACGTCCAGCAAATCGTGCTGGCTGAGCAGCCAGGGCTGCACGCCCACTGCCAGCGCGCCGCACAGCAGCTCAGGAAGGGCGGCCTGCTCGCGCAACCAGTCGCGCACGTCGGAGTTGGTCACGCCGGTGCTGCCCAGCGTGACGCGCTGGCGGTCGGCCTGCTGCATGGCGCGGTTGAACTGGCTGGCCATGGACAGCAGCCGCGCCTGGGCATGGCCCAGCGCGCGCGCCTCGCGCTCAAGCCGCACATCGCCGCTGTCGCTGCGGATCAGCGCCGTCAGCGCCTGCCCGGCGCGCTCGACCAGGGCCAGCGCGCGCGCAAAGCGCGGCTGGGCCTGACGCAGCCGCGCCTCGGAGCCGCTGGCAATGGCATCGGCAAACTCATCGTGCAAGCGCGCCAACTGGGCATGCAGGTGCTTGAGCTGCGTGGCATCGGCCAGGCCCAGGGCCTGCGCGCCAGCCACCTGGGCCAGCAGGCCGGCCAGGTCATCGTCCTCGCCAGCGGTCTGCGTCAGCGGCGCCAGCAGGCTGTGCACCTGCCGCGCCAGATCGGACAGGGCGTAGTCCTGCTGGGTGGCATCCCAAACCAGCAAGCCGGCCTCGCGCAAGCGCTTGAGCACGTTCTCCAGCGCCTGCGGCTGCAGGGCGTGAAACAGCAGGTTCAGATCATCGCGCGCTACACGCCCCTTGGGCGTGCTGGCCAGTTCCAGAAAGCACCACAGGCGCAGCTGCACCACGTGGCGCGGCCCGGAAAACAGGCTGCGCAGCGCATCCAGCAGTTCCAGCCGCTGCCCCAGCGCCCAGGCCAGGGGCGCTTCGGCGGCCAGCGCCGGGGCGCGGAAATACGCCTCGAAGCTGCCGCCGTCTTCGTCGTGATCCAGTAGGGGGTCCATCGCGCCGATTATTGCCCAGCGCCAACCCGGCCAGCCCGGCCCGGCGCTGGGCCGGGCCCTCACCATTCTGTCTGCGATGATTGATTTTGATTCTCACATGCAGCCCTGGCCTACAATGGCGGCTTTGCTGTATTTCATCCCACCCCAAGACGGAGGTTTTCCCATGTCCGCTCGCAATTCCAAGCGCAACACCTTGTGCGCCGCCCTGCTCGCCCTGGGCGCAGGCGCTTTCTCGCCCGCTGCCCTGGCCGCTGGCGAGGTCAACCTCTACACCACGCGCGAGCCGGCGCTGATCGAGCCGCTGCTCAAGGCCTTCGAGAAAGACAGCGGCACCAAGGTCAATACGGTGTTCGTCAAGGATGGCCTGCTCGAGCGCGCCAAGGCCGAGGGCGCGCAATCGCCTGCGGACGTGTTCATGGTGGTGGACATCGGCAACCTGCTGGATCTGGTCAATGCCGGCGTGACGCAACCCATCCAATCCGAGGCGCTGACCAGCACGCTGCCAGCACACCTGCGCGGCGCCAATGGCGAGTGGTTTGCGCTGTCGCTGCGCGACCGCGTGCTGTATGTGGACAAGGACCTGGATCTGTCCAACTTCACCTATGAAGACCTGGCCGACCCGAAGTGGAAGGGCAAGGTCTGCATCCGCGCCGGCCAGCACCCCTACAACACGGCGCTGATCTCGGCCATGATCGCGCACAACGGCGCCGAGGCCACCGAGCAGTGGCTCAAGGGCGTCAAGGCCAACCTGGCGCGCAAGGCCACCGGCGGCGACCGCAACGTGGCGCGCGACATTCTGGGCGGCATCTGCGACATCGGCATCGCCAACAACTACTACGTGGGCCGCATGAAGAATGCCAAGCCCGAGAGCGACGACTACAAGTGGGGCCAGGCCATCAAAGTGGTGCGTCCGACCTTCGGCAAGGACGGCGGCACGCACGTGAACATCTCCGGTGGCGCCGTGGCCAAGAACGCGCCCAACAAAGACAACGCCGTCAAGCTGCTGGAGTACCTGGTGTCCGTGCCGGCCCAAGAGCTCTACGCCAACGCCAACTACGAGTACCCGATCCGCGAAGGCGTCAAGCTCGATCCGGTGACCGAATCCTTCGGCCCGCTCAAGGCAGACACCCTGCAGC
The DNA here is from genome assembly GCF_002288875.1 of Vandammella animalimorsus. Classification (NCBI taxonomy): domain Bacteria; kingdom Pseudomonadati; phylum Pseudomonadota; class Betaproteobacteria; order Burkholderiales; family Comamonadaceae; genus Vandammella; species Vandammella animalimorsus. The sequence continues at coordinate 789,793 of NZ_NTBH01000001.1, forward strand.
TGACGGAAGTGGCCAAGCACCGCAAGCTCGCCAGCGAACTGGTGGACAAGGTCGGCTTCGACAACTGATCGCAATCGCAGATCTTCCCTGCCAGCTGCGCCCCGCCGTCCATGGCGGGTCAGCGCAGCTGCCCCTCCTCGCCGCCGCCCAGCACTGGGCGGCGTTTTGCCATTGACGCGCAGCACCATCGCCGGCTGCTTTTCTTCGGCCCCTGGGGCCTTTGACCCGCCTTGTCCGACACCGCCCTGCCCCTTTCCGCGCCGCTGCGCGCCCCGCACCGCCTGGGCTGGCCCGCCGGCCTGGCCTGCACCCTGCTGGCGCTGTTGGCGCTGGCGCCCATCGCCGCGCTGCTGTGGCACGCCCAGCATGCGCAATGGGACCATTGGTCGCACCTGGCCCGGCACGTGCTGCCCGTAGCGGCGCGCAACACGCTGTGGCTGCTGCTGGGCGTGGGGCTGCTGGTCACGGCCATCGGCACGGGCGCGGCCTGGCTGGTGACGGCCTACCGCTTCCCCGGCCGTGGCCTGCTGGTCTGGGCGCTGCTGCTGCCCATGGCCATCCCCAGCTACGTGATCGCCTACGCCTACCTGGACGTGCTGCACCCCATCGGCCCGCTGCAGGGCTGGGTGCGCGAGCTGCTGGGCTACAGCAGCCCGCGCGAGTTTCGCCTGCCCGATGTGCGCTCGCTGCCCGGCGCCATCGCGCTGCTGTCGCTGGTGCTCTACCCCTATGTGTACCTGAGCACGCGCTTCATGTTCATGAGCCAGAGCGCCAGCCTGCTGGAGGCGGCGCGCACCCTGGGCTGCTCGGCCGCCGGCGCGTTCTGGCGCGTGGCCCTGCCCATGGCGCGCCCGGGCATTGCCACCGGCGTGGCGCTGGCGCTGCTGGAGACGCTCAACGACATCGGCGCCTCCGAGTTCCTCGGCGTGCGCACCATGACCGTGGCCACCTACAACACCTGGGTGACGCGCTCCGACCTGGGCGGCGCAGCGCAGCTGGCGCTGCTGATGCTGCTGCTGGTCGTGGCCCTGATCCTGCTGGAGCGGCGCGGTCGCCAGCGCCAGCGCTTTGCCACCGCCCAGCGCCTGCGCCCGGCGCAGCCGCGCCAATTGCACGGCGGCCGCGCCTGGCTGGCGCTGCTGCTGGGCGCACTGCCCGTGCTGCTGGGCTTTGCCCTGCCCGCCGCCTACCTGGCCAGCGCCGCAGCCGAGCGCCTGCACGAGGCGCACAGCATCTCCCCAGCGCTGTGGACGAGCCTGCGCAACACCGTGGCACTGGCGCTGGCGGCCACCGGCATCGCGCTGCTGTGCGGCCTGCTGCTGGCCTGGCAGGCGCGCCTGGCCATCGACGGGCGGCGCAGCCGCTGGGCCATGGCCTGCGCCCGCATCGGCCACCTGGGCTATGCCATTCCGGGCACCATCCTGGCCATCGGCCTGCTCAGCCCGCTGGCGCTGATGGATCGGGGCATCTCCGCACTGCTGCGCGAGCCGGGCCTATGGCTGATGGCCAGCAGCGCGGCGCTGGTCATGGCCTATGTGCTGCGCTTCATGGCCATTGCCATTGGCGGCATCGAGGCCGGGCTGGCGCGCATCCCGCCCTCGCTGGAGCAGGCCGCGCGCCTGCTGGGCCACGGCAGCGCCGCCACGCTCTGGCGCGTACACCTGCCGCTGCTGCGCCCGGCGCTGGCTGCGGCTGCGCTGCTGGTGTTCGTCGATACCATGAAAGAACTGCCCGCTACGCTGCTGCTGCGCCCGCTGAACTTCGAAACCTTGGCCACACGGCTGTATGCCGAGGCTGCGCGCGGCACCTATGAAGAAGGCGCCATCGCCGCACTGGCCATTGTGTTGGCCGGCCTGTTGCCGGTGATCGTGCTGGCGCGCACCCAGCTGGCCGTGGGCGGCAACGGCTCATCGGCGCGGCCACAGGCGCCCAAGCCGTCCCAGCCCGTAGCCGCGCAGCGCCAGGCCATCGCATGAATTGCCCTATGCCACCTATGTCGCAAACGACGCTCCCCGCCACGCAAGCCACACCGCAGACCAGCCCGGAAGCCGCCTTTCTCGCCATCGACCGGCTGCGCCTGGGCTACGACACGCCCCAGGGCCTGCGCGAGATCGTGCGCGACTTCTCGCTGCAGCTGCCGCGCGGCCAGATCGCCTGCCTGATCGGCGCCTCCGGCTGCGGCAAATCCACCATCCTGCGCGCCATCGCCGGCTTCGAGCCGCTGCGCGATGGCAGCATCCACCTGGGCGGGCGGCTGCTGTCCTCGCCCAGCCTGAGCGTGCCGCCCGAGCAGCGCCAGGTGGGCATGATGTTCCAGGACTACGCGCTGTTCCCGCACCTGAACGTGTTTCACAACATCGCCTTCGGGCTGCGCGCGTTGGGCCGCCCCCAGCGCCAGGCGCGCGTGGCCGAGATGCTCGAACTGGTGGGCTTGCCCCAGGCGGCCAAGGCCTGGCCGCACGAGCTCTCCGGCGGCCAGCAGCAGCGCGTGGCGCTGGCGCGGGCGCTGGCCCCTTCGCCGGCGCTGCTGCTGCTCGACGAGCCGTTCTCCAACCTCGACACCGAGCTGCGCGAACACCTGGCGCATGAAGTGCGCGACATCCTGCGCCAGGGCCAGCACACGGCCATCCTGGTCACGCACAACAAACAGGAAGCGCGCATCATGGCCAACCGCGTCGGCCTGCTGACCTGCGGCCAGGCGGTGCAGTGGCGCAGCCCGGAAGAGCTGGCCTGAAGCCTCGAAAAAGACTGTCACCAGCGGCTACAATCGCCGGTTGCCCAGGCGCGGCGTATGTGCCCGCCTGGTTTTTCACCGCAATGGGTTCCCTCACCCCATTCATCAAAAAGGATTGCCATGACCGCGTTTGCCGACCCGTCGCCACGGGTATCCAAAGCGCTGGCCCTGCTGGTGGCGCTGCACATTGCCATCATCATCGCCAGCAACTATCTGGTGCAACTGCCCATTGATCTGCTGGGCTTTCACAGCACCTGGGGGGCCTTCAGCTTCCCCTTCATCTTCCTGGCCACCGACCTGACCGTGCGCCTGATCGGCAAGCAGCCGGCGCGGCGCGTCATTGCCCGCGTCATGCTGCCGGCGCTGCTGGCCTCCTACGTGGTCTCGGTGCTGTTTCACGAAGGGCGCTTCAATGGCCTGGCGGCATTGGGCGAGTTCAACGGCTTCGTGTTCCGCATCGCCGTGGCCAGCTTTGCCGCCTACGTACTGGGGCAGTTGCTGGACATTCAGGTGTTTGACCGCATGCGCCGCAGCTACAAGGCCTGGTGGCTGGCGCCCACGGCCTCCTCCATCCTCGGCCAGGCGCTGGATACGGCCGCCTTCTTCTCCATCGCGTTCTGGCGCAGCAGCGACCCCTTCATGGCCGCGCATTGGGGCGAGATTGCGCTGGTGGATTACGTCATCAAGCTGCTGGTGAGCCTGGCGCTGTTCGTGCCCGCTTACGGGCTGATGCTGGCGACCATCGTGCGGCGCATCAAGACGCCCGCGCCCGCTGCTCCGGCCTGCGCCAGCACCGCCTGCCGCAGCGCTGCGCCATGACGGGCGCCTTGTGCCCAGCCCCCGCTGACTCCAGCGCAGCCTCCTGCAATTGCGTGGGCAAGCCCCAGCGCCGCGCGCTGGTGCTGCTCTCGGGCGGGCAGGATTCTGCCACCACCCTGGCCTGGGCGCTGGCGCGTTTTGCCCATGTCGAGACCCTGGGCTTCGATTACGGCCAGCGCCACCGCGTCGAGCTCGACTGCCGCCAGCGGCTGCGCGATGGCATGGCCGCACTGCGCCCGGACTGGCGCGCCGCGCTCGGCCCCGACCACCTGCTGCAAGTCGATGCGCTGGCGCAGCTGGGCAGCAGCGCCATGACCGAGGACGTGGCCATCGCCATGCTGGCCGATGGCTTGCCCAACACCTTCGTGCCCGGGCGCAATCTGCTCTTCCTGACGCTGGCCGCCGCCCTGGCCTACCGGCGCGACCTGCAGGTGCTGGTGTGCGGCGTCTCCGAGACCGATTACTCCGGCTACCCCGATTGCCGCGACAACACCCTCAAGGCGTTGCAGGTGGCGCTCAGCCTGGGCATTGACCGGCCTTTGAACCTGGCCACGCCGCTGATGTGGCGCGACAAGGCCCAGACCTGGGCCCTGGCGCACGCGCTGGGCGGCGATGCGCTGGTCGAGCTGATCCGGCTGCATTCCCACACCTGCTACCTGGGCCAGCGCCAGACTTTGCACAGCTGGGGCTATGGCTGCGGCCACTGCCCGGCCTGCCAGCTGCGCGCCCGCGGCCATGCGCAGTGGCTGGCGGCGCAGCACGCCCCCTCTTGCTGAGCGCAACAAAGTCCTGCTGCCCAGACGGGGGCAAGGCCCTGGCACAATGGCCGCTTTTGCAGCACAACCCTACAGAGGACATCACCATGAAAATCAGCGCTCGCAATGTGTTGCCCGGCAAGGTCGTGGCCATCCACAAAGGCCCCGTCACTACAGAGGTCACGCTGGAGCTGGCCCCCGGCCTGCAAATCGTCTCGACCATCACCACGCACTCGGCCGAGGCGCTGGGCCTGAAGGAAGGCGCGCAGGCCTTTGGCGTCATCAAGGCCTCGAACGTGATGCTGGCCGTGGACGAATGAGCCTATTGGGAGGAGCAACCCATGAAACACACCATTTCCCGCCTTTTTGTGCCCGTGCTGCTGGCCGCGCTGGCCAGCCCGGCGCTGGCGACCGACAAGACCCCGGCCTGCAAGGACGAGGCCGTGGCACAGGCGCGCAAGCTGCTGGCGTTTCACAGCGACGGCGACGACCGCGCCGAGGTGGATGCCAGCAGCGTCAAGGCCCTGCCCGCGCGCGCCAACCCCGCCAACCGCAAGCAGCGTTTTGAGGTGCTGGAAGTGATGGGCTTTGTCTACAAGGGCGAGTACCGCATGCGCCTGAGCTACTACACCCAAGGTGGCCAGTGCGTGCTGATGGGGCAGGAAATCCTGCACCTGGCGCAGCTTTGAGCTTTTGAGCCTTGGGCCTGGCAAGGCCTTTGCCCCGCAGACAAACAAAAACCGCGCCATGGCGCGGTTTTTACTGCGCAGGCGCCGGCCGCGCCGGCGGCCTGCGCCTGCGGCTTACTCGTCCTGCGCGTTGGGCAGTGCCAGGCGCGAGCCTGGCGCTTCCTCGTCCTGGGTCTGGGCCGGGTTGCGGCCCTGGTTGAGGGCGTCGATGGAATCGGGCGTGACGTCGCCGGTGATGTAGCGCCCGTCAAAGCACGAAGCATCAAAATCGCCCAGCGTGCTGCTGAGCGCGCCAACCGCGCGGCGCATGCCCTCCACATCCTGGTAGATCAACGCATCGCAGCCGATGAGCTGGCGGATTTGCTCAATGTCGCGGCCATGCGCAACCAACTCCTCGCGCGTGGGCATGTCGATGCCGTACACGTTGGGAAAGCGCACCGGCGGTGCGGCGCTGGCCAGATAGACCTTGCGCGCCCCGGCCTCGCGCGCCATTTGCACGATCTCCTTGGAGGTCGTGCCGCGCACGATGGAGTCGTCCACCAGCAGCACATTGCGGCCCTCGAACTCGCTGGCAATGGCATTGAGCTTTTGCCGCACGGATTTCTTGCGCACGCTCTGGCCGGGCATGATGAAGGTGCGCCCCACATAGCGGTTCTTCACAAAGCCCTCGCGGTAGGGCTTGCCGATCAGCTCGGCCAGCTGCATGGCGCTGGGGCGGCTGGATTCGGGGATGGGGATGACCACGTCGATGTCCTTGGGCGGCACCATGGACAGCACGCGCTTGGCCAGGGTCTCACCCAGGTTCAAACGCGCACGGTACACGGAGATGCCGTCCAGCACCGAGTCGGGCCGCGCCAGGTAGATGTATTCAAAAATGCACGGCGCGTGCACGGCTTTGCCAGGCTCGACACACAGCGCACTGCTGACGCTGCCATCGAAACCGATGAACACCGCCTCGCCCGGCTGGATGTCGCGCTCCAGCGCATAGCCCGTGCCCTCCAGCGCCACGGATTCGCTGGCCAGCATGACGGTGCCATCCTCGCTGGGGCGGCTCAGGCACAGCGGGCGGATGCCATGCGGATCGCGGAAAGCCAGCATGCCGTGTCCGGCGATCATGGCAATGACCGCATACGAGCCGCGCACGCGCCGATGCACGGCGCGCACGGCCTCGAACACGCAATCGGCAGAGAGCCGACGCCCCCCTGTGGCGCGGCCCAGCTCATGCGCCAGCACATTGAGCAACACCTCGGAATCGCTGGTGGTGTTGGTGTGGCGGTGGTCGGTGTCGAACAGCTCGCGGCGCAGCGCCTTGGCATTGGTGATGTTGCCGTTGTGCACCATGACGATGCCAAACGGCGCATTGACATAGAACGGCTGGGCCTCTTCCTCGCTGTTGGCGTCGCCAGCCGTGGGGTAGCGCACCTGACCCAGGCCGGCATTGCCCGGCAGCGCGCGCATGTTGCGCGTGCGAAATACGTCGCGCACCATGCCCTTGGCCTTGTGCATGAAGAATTTGCGATCGAGCTGCGTGACGATGCCCGCCGCATCCTGCCCACGGTGCTGCAACAGCAGCAGCGCGTCATAAATCAATTGGTTGACCGGATGGCGGCTGACCACGCCGACGATTCCACACATGGCAGTAAGTCCTATCTAGTAGTCGGATTCAAGGAGGGAGACGAAAGCAAGCGTTGCGGCCCCACGGCCCATAGGCAATGCCATGCGCCAGCCATCAGGGCCTGCTGCCAGCGGCGCTGCCCTGGTGCCGGCCCAGGGCTTCCATCGCGGCGCCAGCGGGCAGCATGGGCACGGCAGGCAATTCCAACGGCTCGGGGGTTTGCAAAATGGTCCAGTCGGGCAGCAATCTGGCCAGCTCCAGCCGGGCGGCATCGAGCGCCGGGCCCACGGCCGAGCCGCTCCACCAGGGCTGCGTTTGCCAGCGCAAAGCGTGCACGGCCACCGCCAGCACCACGCCAACCAGTGCAATGCGCAGGGCGCCAAACAGCGCCCCGATGAAACGATCGGCCGCGCGCATGCCCAGGGCCTTGATCGAGCGCCGCGCCATGGTGGCCAGGACGGACGAACCAAAGACCGCCGCAATGAACAGCGCCAGCATGCCCAGCACGCGCCGCGCAGGCATGCCCAGCGATTGGCCCGGCAGCCACATGCCCAAAGCAGGCCCCAGGCGCATGGCCGCAAACGCGCCCAGGCCCCAGCCGAGCACAGCCAGGCTTTCGAACACGAAGCCGCGCCAGATGCCCACGGCCACGGACACGAAGGCCAGCATCAGAAAAACCAGGTCGAAGCCGTTGAGCGTCATCGCAGGCGGCCCCGTTCAGGCAGGCGACCCCGATCCGGCGCGGCGGCGACCGCAGCCAGCAGCGACCGCGCCGCCGTGAGGGATTGCACGCGCATGGGCATGGAAAGCTCACATGGAGACAATGGCCGCAGGCAGGCTGGCGCCCCGCACGCGCTCGGCCGCGCGATCTGCCTCTGCGCGGCTGGCAAATGGCCCGACGCGCACGCGCGTGGCCCGCCCGGCGCCGGTTTGCACCACTTGCGTGTAGGTGCGCAGCCCCATGCCTTGCAGCTTTTGGCGGATCTCACGCACCTTGGCATCGTCCGAAAATGCGCCGATCTGCACGATGAAGCGCCCTTCGTCAGAACGGCCGGCGGGCGTGGTGGTTGCCACGGGCTTGCCTTCGAGCAAAGCGCGCGCGCGCGCAGATTCATCGCGGGCGGCTGCGGGCTTGGCCGCTGGCGCTGGCGGGGGCGTGGCCACGGCCACCTGGGTGGGCCGCGCCGGCTTGCTTTCGGCTGGCTTGGCCTCGGGCTTGCTCTCTGGTTTGGCTTCAGGTTTGGCTTCAGGTTTGGCTTCAGGTTTGGCGCTGGGCTTGGTCTCTGGTTTGGGCGCAGGCTTGCTCTCGGCGGGCTTGGCCTCAGGCTTGGCCTTGGGTTTGACCTCGGTGGGCTTGGCCTCGGCCGGTTTGCTTTCGGGCTTGGCCGCTGGCTGCTTGGCTGCGGGCTGTTTGGCCTCTTGAGCGCGCTGGGCAGCCAGGCTTCGTGGCTCCTGCGCCGCCTGGGGCTTGCTGCGCGCGGCCGCCTGCTGATTGCCGGCGGCGGACTGTGCCGGGCTGGCCTGGCCACGACCGGCCCGTGCGGGCGGCAGCGCGTCCAGGTCCATGACTTCCTCGTCATCGGCCAGACCGTAGCGGTTGGGCGCTGAAGGCGTGAGCACCGCAACCTGGGCCGGATCCTCCCTTGCGGCCGGCACGGTCTCGCCACCCGTGATGCTCACGCGTGCATCCACCACAGTGGGCCTGGGCTCGGTGTCGAACAGCATGGGGAAGACCACGATCGCCACCAGCACCAGCAGACAGGCCCCGATCAGCCGGTGGCGCGCCCTGCGGCGCATGTCTTCCAGCAGATTCACTGGCGCGCGCGCGCCGCGCGCGCGCTGGCCGGTGCTTTCTGCGCCGCTGTCGGCAGCGCGCGTGTCGAATAAAGCCATAGAACTTACTGCAGGTGGCGCGCCCCAAGCTGCGGCACGCCCTGGGCGAGCACACCGCCAACGGTATGAAACGAGCCAAAAACGACGATTCTATCAGCCGGCTCCGCCGCCGCCGCCGCCGCATCGAGCGCCAATTGCGGGCTGGCAAAGGCCTGCGCAGGCACCTGGCGCGGGCGCTGGGCCGCCACCTGCAGGGCCTGCCAGCGCTGCACCAGCGCTGCTGCCTGCTCGGCGCGCGGCAGCGGCAAATCGGTGAAATACCAGCGATCGACCAATGGCCCAATGCGCTGCAGCACGGCGTTCAAGTCCTTGTCGTGCATAGCGCCGAACACCGCGTGCGTGGTGGGGAAGAAGCCCATGGCATCCAGATTGGCCGCCAGCGCCGCCACCGAGTGCGGGTTGTGCGCCACGTCCAGCACCAGCGTGGGCTGGCCTGGCACGATCTGAAAGCGCCCTGGCACCTGCACCAGAGCCAGGCCTTGGCGGATGGCCTGGGCGGTAACGGGAAGGCGCTGGCGCAGCGCCTGCAGGGCCGCCAGCACGCCAGAGGCATTGACCAGCTGGTTGGCGCCGCGCAGCGCCGGGTAGGCCAGGCCGTGCAGGCGCTTGCCACGCCCGGCCCAGCTCCATTGCTGGCGGTCGCCAGCGTAGTTGAAATCGCGCCCGGCCAGCCACAGGTCTGCGCCGATGCGCTCGGCATGGTCCTGCAGGGACTGCGGCGGCATCGGGTCGGCCACGATGGCCGGCACGCCGGGGCGCATGATGCCGGCTTTTTCACGACCAATCGATTCGCGGTCCGGGCCTAGGTAGTCCACGTGGTCGATGTCCACGCTGGTGATCAGCGCGCAGTCGGTATCGAACAGATTGGTCGCATCCAGCCGCCCGCCCAGGCCCACTTCCAGGATGGCCACGTCCAGCCGGCTGTGGCTGAGCAGACGGGCAATGGCCAGCGTGGTGAACTCGAAATAGCTCAGCGACACCGGCTCACCGCCCTGCCCGGCGCGCCAGCGCGCCTGCTCGACTGCGGCAAAGTGCGGCAGCAGCTGCTCGGCCGTGGCGTTCTCGCCGCCAATGCGGCAGCGCTCCTCGAAATGCACCAGGTGCGGCGAGGTGTAGACGCCGGTGCGATAACCGGCCTGCAGCGCAATGGCTTCGAGCATGGCGCAGCTCGAGCCCTTGCCGTTCGTGCCAGCCACGGTGATCAGCGGGCAGTCAAAGCGCAGCTCCAGCGCCTGCGCCACCTGGCGCACGCGCTGCAGCCCCAGCTCGATCTGCTGGGGGTGGATGCGCTCACAGTAGGCCAGCCATTGGGCCAGCGTGGCAAAGTCGGCCGGGCCAGTACCGGCATTGGCGGTGTTGGCGGCGTTGGGGGCAGCGGACTGGGTCATGGGTTTGGATTGAAAACAAGAAACGCCATGCCGCGCACGGCGCCTTGCTCAAAGCACCGTGCGCGGCGATCGCAATGGGTTGGGCGGCAGCCACTCAGGGGCTGCGCGCCTGCTCAGCCAGTGCAGAAAGCGCTCAAGGCGCCAGCCACTTGGTCTGGGCCTCGCGCAGCTGGCCACGCTCGTGCATTTGCTGCCAGACGAAGTGCATCACGCGGCGGTAGTCGGCGTCGTCCAGCGGCAGCAGAAAGCCCAGCCAGTTACGCGGCGTCAGCGGCTGCTCGATGAAGGCGGCGTGCAGGCGCGGGTCTGCGCGGGCGTAGTGCAGCGCCTCGTAGGTTTCGGTGATCATCACATCGCCCTGGCCTTCGGCGATCAGGGCCGGGATCTGCGCGTTGTGCTCATGGGTGCGCACCTGAGCCTGGCCCAGGTGCGCATCGACGAACAGCTCGTTGGTGCCGCCCGGGTTCTTGATGACGCGCACATCGGGCTGGTTCAGGCTTTGCAGCGTGGTGAAGCGATCTTTGTGCTCGGCGCGCACCAGCGCCACTTTGCCGAAAGGCGCATAGCCGGGCAGCATGTCGGCCTGGCTCAGGCGCGCGACGTTGCGCGTGATGCCGCCGATGGCGATGTCGAAGCGGTCGGCCTGCAGGTCGGGCAGCAGGGTTTTCCAGGTCGTGGGTACATACTCGATGCGCACGCCCAGCTCCTTGGCGATGAGCTCGATGAGGTCGATGTCGTGGCCGGAGTAGCCGCCCTCGGTCTTGATGGCAAAGGGCCGGTAGTCACCGGGCGTGCCCACGCGCAGCAGCTTTTTTTCCATGATGCGGTCGAGCCGCTCACCGGCCTGGGCCGCAGGAGCGGCCAGCAGGCCCAGCACGGCGGCGGCGGCCAGCAGCAGCGCGGCCAGCCAGCGCCACCAGAGCCACCAGTGCCTCCAGATGGCGCTTGGCCCGGCCGCGCGACAGGCGCGGATGGTTTGAATGGTTCTGTGGGTCACTGGGTACATGGTGTTGGTTTTCATGGCGGTCGCTCGATTCCGGTTCATGGCAGTTGCTCCAGCGCCTGCAGGTAGGCCGGGTCTTGCATCAGCATGTCCCAGGGCTGCGGCGGCGTGGTGGGCAGCAGGGCCTGGCGGCGGCGCTCGCTGTGCGGGTCGCATTGCCAGTCGCCGGCCTTGAGGGCGGTGGCCATGCCGTCGATCCAGGCATCCAGGGCCGCGCCGCCGCCTAGGCTTTGGTTGCACAGCAGCAGCAGGTCGCAGCCGGCGTTGAGCGCGGCCACGCCGGCCTCGGTCGCGTCCACGGCGCGGCCGTCCAGGCGGCGCCCGCCTTCCATGCTCAGGTCGTCGCTGAAGATGGCGCCATCGAACTGCAGCTGCCCGCGCAGGATGTCGCGCAGCCAGCGCGCCGAGTAGCCGGCCGGCCGGGCATCGACGCGGGCATAGACCACGTGCGCCACCATCACCGCCGCCAGGCTGGAGCGCAGCCAGCCGTAGGGGGCGGCGTCGTCCTGCAGGATGGCGCGCAGGCTGCGCCGATCCACGGGGATTTCCGTGTGCGAATCGGCGTGCACGAAGCCGTGCCCAGGGAAGTGCTTGGCGCAGTGGGCCATGCCGCCTTGCAGCAGGCCCTGCATCAGCGCCTTGGCCAGCAGGCTGACCACGCGCGCATCGGCGTGCAGCGCGCGATCGCCAATCACGGTGCTGCCGCCCCAGTCCAGATCGACCACGGGGGTGAAGCTCAGGTCCACGCCGCAGGCGCGCAGCTCGCTGGCCAGCACCTGGCCCAGCGCCGTGGCCGCGCCCAATGCCCGCAGCGCGCCCGTGCCCGGCAGGCCCCGGTGCGGGCCGCGGCGGTCGTCCTGCTCCCACATCGCGCCCAGCGTGCGCATGGGCGGCAGCGGCGTGAAGCCATCGCTGCGAAAGCGCTGCACCCGCCCGCCTTCCTGGTCCACACAGATGAGCAGATCGCTGCGCACGGCCTTGATCTGCGCGCACAGCTGCACGAGCTGGCGACGGTCCTCCCAATTGCGGGCAAACAGAGTCAGGCCGCCCACCAGCGGGTGGGCCAGGCGCTCGCGGTCGATGGCCTGCAGGCTGGTGCCGGCCACATCAATGAACAAAGGGGCGTGTGCGTACATGGAAGACAAGGAAAGAGAAAAAGATGCCGCGCGGCTGTGCCTCAGCGGCTGGGAGCATCAGGCGGCGCCTCGAACTCCTGCTGCGAGCGAGGCGCCTGAGGGCATTGCGCGTCGAGCGATTGGCGGTAGCGGATGCAGCCGCGCATGAATTGCGGCCAGTCGGGCACTTCAGGGCTGGGCTGCACCTGCTCGGGCAGCAGTTGCCACAGCTGCGGGTGGTACCAGCACAGATCATGGCCGGAGCTGTCGCGGTGCGCGCGGATGCCAGCGCGCAGGCGGCGCACCTCGTTGGCCAGTTGCGCGGCGCTCATGTGCTGCAAATCCGCATCCAGCGCCGCATCTCCCGCAACGGCTGCCGGACTGGCGGCAAGCCGGTCTGCTCGATCACTCATCGCTGCTTCCTCCTGTACTTCCCATAGCGCCTGTGCCTGGCGCGGCGCCGATCTGCGCAATGCAAAAGGCCACGGCATAGTCCTGCTCATCCGAGAGCGAAATGTGGAACTGCAGCCCACGCTGCGCGCACCATTGGCGCAAGGCGCCATGCGTGATGATCTGCGGCTGGCCCGATGCGCCATTGGCCACTTCACAATCGCGCCAGCCCATGGGCTGGCGCATGCCCAGGCCAATGGCCTTGCTGAAGGCCTCCTTGACGGCAAAGCGCGTGGCCACAAAGCGCACGCCGCGCTGCGGCGAACGCGCCGCGCGGGCCCGCCAGGTGGCCAGCTCGCCATCGGCCAGCACTTTCTGCGCAAAACGCTCGCCATGGCGCTGCAGCGCCTGCTCAATGCGGCGGATGTCGCAAATGTCGGTGCCAATGCCATAAATCATGGGCGCATTATGAAACCTTCGCGCAGGCCCACTCGCTCAGAACCGGTTCAAAACTTCGGCAAGAGCGGGCCAGAAGCGGCTGGGGATGGGATGCAAAGCGCAAAACGCAGCGGCAGCGGGCCGGCGCTGAAGGAAAAGCATTGGCGTGCGCCAGTCACAAACCAGCCAAACCAGCCAATTGCCAGACAAGGTGGCCACTGCGGGCAAGTCCAGCGCCTGCACATGGCCCCTGCCCATCACGGGCGATGGCTATGCCTCATCCCCGCCTGGCACTTCAGCCCAGGCAGGCGCTGCGGCATTGGCCTGGGGCTGCAGCATGCGCTGCGCGGTGTCGGCCATGCGCACGGCCAGCATGTGGGCGCAGGGGCCTCGGCGCAGTTGGTTCTGGGTGAAGAAGTTGCACTGGCAGCGGCCCGATTCCAGCCGGGCGTCGGCGTCCAGCTCCAGCTGCACTTCGTGGCGCTGCGCGCCATCGGCCACGCTGGCTTGCAGGCACTCGCGGCCGCCACCCAGCGCCTGGCGCGCCACCTGCACAGGCTGGCCGGCCTGCTGCGCGCCGTGCAGCAAGGCCGCAGCCTGGGCTTCGCGCTCGCTGGCGTAGCGCAGCCTCTCCAACGGCAGGGGCTGGGCGCTGAGCTCGCGCAGCCGCCAGAGGCCTTGCACCAGATCGAAAACCACGCGCCCAGCCTGGGTCAGCAGCACCAGCGCGGCCACCACGGTGGGCGATGGCAGGCCGGTCTGCGCCGCCAGCTGCGCCGTGCTGCCCAGCCAGTGTTGCTGCAGCGCGGCCAGCACCTGCGCCGTGGCCTGCGGCGCCACGCTGTGGCGCGGGCCCAGCAGGTCGAACTGCGCCTGGCTGGCCCAGTCGTTGGCCGTCCAGCCCGACAGGCCCAGCGTGAATTGCATGCCGCCGGGCAGGTGGGCGATCCAGAAGCTGGGCATGCCACTGCCCAGCAAGTGCACGGTGAAGCGCTCGGCCACGGGGATCAGACGCTGCAGCGTCAGCAAGTGCCTGCGGCCCCAGATGCGGATTTCGGCCTCCTGGCTGCCGGTGTAGATGGAGCGCGGGCAGTGCACATCCACGCTCCAGGGCTCGAAGCGCATGCGCAGCGGCGCGCCGGGCTGCAGGAAAAAGCGGATCGAGCGCGGCCCTGTACGCTCGCGGCGGCGGCGCAGCACATGGCAGATGTTGTAAACGTCCATGGGGTGCAGCTGCACGGTGTGGGCCGGCAGCGTCATGGCGCTGCTCACTTGCAGAAAGCCGCGCACCCAGCTGTCGGGCAGCTCGATCTGGCTCTCGACGAAGGCTGCGGCCTGGCCGTGCTGCACGGCAAAGCCGTCGGCGGCCACGGCCAGCGTGGTCTTGCGGTAGTCGCGGATTTGCTGGAACTCTTGGTACAGGCCGGCCGAGTAGTCGATGTTGGTCGTGCCGCAAGAGAAAGCGCCGTGGTGGCGAAAGCCCTCGTGGCTGCAGCTGAGCGCGGCGTAGCTGGCCTCATCGCGGCTGAAGCATTCGAAGAACAGCTTGTCCGGGTGCACGGTGATGACCGGATCGAGCACGAACCAGGCATCGCGGTGCTGCTGGTAGAGGTAGTCGAAATAGCGCTGCTGCGCCTTGAGGAACGGGGCCTGCAGCGCATGTTTTTCGGCCCGCACAGCGTCGAGTTCACTGCGCGTCTGGGCCATCTCCTGGCGCACGGCCTGCTCCTGGGCCATGAAGTCGGCCAACAGCTGCGGCTCATGCGCCTGCAGCCAGGCGAAGTAGGCCGTGCGGTCCTGCTGCTGCGGGCGCAGGTCGCTGAGCACCACGTCGTGCAGTGCGCTGATGGCTTCGCGAAACGGCAGCTGCTGCGCCAGCTCGGCCTCGAAGAACACCGGGCTGCGCAGCGTGTCGGGCGCGAACGAGAGCTGGGTGGCCTGGGCCGTGCTGTGGGCCGTGCTGTGGCCCAGGTAGCGGTACTGGAACTTCATGGCCAGGCCCCCTGCTGCGCGGCTGCGCCCTTGGGCAGACCTGCGCGAGTCGCAGCGCACACGGGATCGCGAGATTCGTGCGGCTTTTCCCTTCGCCACAGCGGCGTGGCCAGGATGTGCAGCGGCGTGGCAACCTGCGGGTAGCGCGCCTGGATGGCCAGCAGGCTGTGCAGGTAGTGCTCCCGGTCGCCCACAGCCATACCCACCACCAGACGCTCGTACAGGCCGCTGACAAAGGCTGCGGCTTCGGGCGATTGCAGCGCCTGGGCCAACAAAAAGCGCTGCACCCGGCTCTTGAGCTGGCGCGCGCGGTTGACCTGCGAGAGCACCTGCACGAAGTACGGCCGCAGCTGCTGCAGCCGCGCCAGCTGCCGGGCTGGGGCCTGAGCTGCGGCATCTGCGGTGGATGCTCCATCTTCAGTATGGGCCGCATGCACGGCATCGGCAGCGCCATCGAGCGCGCCTTGCTCCAGCCAATCGGCCACCAGCTGCTGCATGGCGGCGCTGGGGTGCTGGCTCAGCTGCAGCAGGTAGTGAAGCAGCTCGGGCATGGGCACCAGCTGCGCCAGCAGAGCGCGGCCGCATTGCTGGGCCTGGGGCTGGCTGTGGTCGCACAGGCCGATCAGGCGCGCGCGCGGCCAGAGCGCGGCCTGCACAAAGGCCGGCTGCTGGAAGTAGCCACAGGCGAAGTCCAGCGCGTCGTCCCAGCGGCTGTCGAAAATGCGCAGCGCATCTTCCAGTTTGGCCTGCACCTGCTCGGGCTGGCTGCGGTAGGCCTCGATGGCCCATTGGCGCGCGGCCTGCAGCGGGCTGCGCGCCAACGCGGCCCATTCGCCCACCGCCCAGACGCTGCGCGGCTGGCCGGGCAGCAGCCACAGCCCCAGTTGCTGCGCGCCCTGGCTTTTGGCCAGCAGCAGGCGCAGCACGGTGGCGGCATCCAGCGCCTGCGCGGCCTGTTGCAGCGGGCCTTGCAGCAGGGCCAGCAGATCGGCATGCAGGCCCGGTGCGGGCTCGGCGCGAAACAGCAAATCCAGCAGCCCCGGCACCAAGGCCTGGGCCAACGCTTCAAAGCCGGCTGGGCGCTGCCGGGCCAGCTCGGCGATGGCGCTGTGCGCCACGGCCCGCACCGGCGCATGGGCGCTGCCGGCAAAGGCCTGCAGCAGTGCCGGCTCTTGCTGCTGCAGGCGCATTGGCAACGCGGCAAACAGCAGCGCGGCTGCGCGCTGGTGCAACGGCTCGTCGCGGCTGTCCAGCAGGCGCTGCAAGGCAGCCATGGGCGGCTGCGCGGCAAAGCCCGGGTGCTGCGCCAGCCAGGCCGCAGCCCAGCACACGGCCTGCGGCACGTGGTGCTCGAGCAGGGGCAGCAATGGTGCATAGGCTTGCGTGGCTGCCGCATGCAGCAGCGGCTCCCGCAGGGCCCAGAGCACGTCGGGCTCGGCATCCTGCCAGGCGGCGCTCCATGGCTCGGCGTCCTCCAGCCAATGCTGCAGGGCCTGGATGCAGGCGCGCGCCACGTCCGGCTCGTGGGCTGCGCTGTCGAGCAGCAGGCGCGCCATTTGCCGCATCGGCGGCTGCGGCGCCAGCAACAGCGCCAGCAGCAGCTCGGGGTCGCGACCGTGGCGACGCGGATCCTGGCTCAGGGTCTGAAGCACCAGCGCCTGTGCTTCGGGCAAGGTGGCGCGGGCCAGTTGCGCCAGCCAACGCCTGTGCTGCTGGGCATCGCCGCGCCCGGCGTCGAGCAGGTGGCGCACTTGCTCCAGCGCGTACCGGGCCACGCAGGCATGGCGGCTGTCCAGCAGCTGCAGCCAGGCATCGGGCGTCTGGCTGGCCTGCAAGGCCGGCTGCTGCTGCATCAGGCGCACGGCCAGCACCGCCACGGCCGGGTTGCGCGCGTGCAGCAACAATGGCACAGCCTGCGGGCATTGCGCCCACAGCGCGGCAAATGGCACGCCCTGCCCTGCACCGCCGGCTGCGGCCACCTGCTGCGCGGCCTGGCCTGCGATGTGTTCGAGCAAGGTCCAGCTGCTGCCGGCCTGGGGTGGCTGCTCGTCATAAGCCAGCAAGGCCGCCGTGGCCAGCAGCACGTAGTGCGGGCTGCCCAATTGCCCCAGGCGGCGCAGCGTGCGCCAGCTGCGGCGCAGAAAGTATTGGCGCGTGCACCGGCCCCAGGCGTGGCCCAGCGCTGGCTGGGCCGACGGGCGGGCCGCATCAGGATAGGGCGGCGGCCTGTGCGGCGTGGTCTCGAAGCGCCAGTTCAGCAGCCCCAACAGCTGCGCGTCCAGGCGCAGCTGCGCGGCCTTGTACAGGCGCCGCAGGCTGCGAAAGCTGCCGTACTCCAGCGGCAGCGTCTGCAATTGCTGCAGCAGCAGGGGCCGGGCCCAATGGCGGTGCGCGGGCGACTGGGCAACCTGGTCGAGCTGCTCCAGCCATTGCCCGTGCGGCAGGCGCTGCCACAGGTCACCATCCGGGCCACCATTCGGGCTGCCATCCAGCGCGCCTTCGGCCAGCGCAGCGGCGAAGCTGGCCGGCGTGGCGGCCGCGCTGGCTTCGCGCAGGCGCGCAGGCCAGTCGGCCATCAGCGCCTGGGCATGCCGCTCACGCTCGGCCTGGCTGCTCAGGGCCAACCAGGCCACGCCGGCCAGGTATTGCAAGGCGGCATCGGGCGCTTGCCGGGCCCAGCGCTGCAGTTGCGTGCGCACGGCATCGGCCTGGGCATCGTGCTCGGCCGTACAGCGGCACAAGGCCCAGGCCAGGCAGTAGTCGAGCATGGCATCGCCACTGCCGGCATAGGCCAGCAACTGCCCGGCCACGCCCGTCAGCCGCACTTCGCCAATGCGCCAGACCAGGCGGCTGCGCTGGCGCGGCGAGAGGGTGCGCCAGACATCGGGGTGCAGGCGCTGGCTCAGCGCCTGCGCCAAAGCTGGCTCTGCCTGCCAAGGCGGCAGGGCCAGCGCGAGCTGCGCCAACGGCTCCTGGGCCGCGCTGCCCGCTGCGCCCTGCTGTTCGACAAAGCCCTCACGCGCGCGCGCCGCCACCAAGCGCTGCACGCGCTGCTGGGCGGCCTGGGCATCCATGTCGGCCGCAGGCGGGCAGACATGCCAGGCCACCGCCTCACCCTGGCCAGGGCCGGCCCAGACCCGCATGCCGGCTGCCACGCCAGGGCGCAGCGCAATGGCATAGGAAGAAGGTTCCTGATGGGGGCGATAGAGCAAGACCATGGCCGGGGCTTTCATGAAAAAGCGCGGCCCACGCGCCGTGCTGGGGCGACGTGGGCCATGTGCGCGCAATGCGCAGATGGTAGCGCAGTGTGCGGGCGACCAGCGCGCGCTTGGCCAGCGCGACCGCGCTCAGGCGCGGTGCGTTACTCGTCCACCAGCTCGCGCAGTTTTTTCAGTTCGGATTCTTCGCCCGGCGCAGCCTCTGCCGGGGCCTCTGCGGCCCGGGGCTGTTGGCCGGAGAGGCGCTCGATCTCCTGCCACAGGCGGGCGATTTGCTCTTCGTAGTGTGCGGCGGTGTCGATCAGGCCGCGCAGCGCCTGGGAGACGGGGTCGTCGCTTTGCGTGACGCCGTAGGCGGAAAAGCCCATGCGGGCCGAGGCCTCCTCGCGGCGACGGTCGCTGTCGGCCTGGATGATGCGCGCCGGATTGCCCACGGCCGTGGCCCCTGCCGGCACAGGCTTGGTGACTACGGCATTGCTGCCGACCTTGGCGCCAGCGCCCACTTCAAAACCGCCGAGCACCTGCGCGCCAGCGCCGATGACGGCACCTGCGCCGATGGTGGGGTGGCGCTTGCTGCCTTTGTGCAACGAGGTACCGCCCAGCGTGACGCCCTGGTAGATGGTCACGCCATCGTGGATTTCGGCGGTTTCGCCAATCACCACGCCCATGCCGTGGTCGATGAACACGCCCTGGCCGATGCGCGCGCCGGGATGGATCTCGATGCCGGTGCACCAGCGCCCGATGTGCGAGGTCAGCCGCCCCAGCCAGTACAGCCGATGCCGCCAGAACCAATGCGCAATGCGGTGCAACCAAATGGCGTGCAGGCCAGGGTAGCAGGTCACGACCTCCCAGGCGTTGCGCGCTGCGGGGTCGCGCTCAAGAATGCATCGGATATCGGCTCGCAGACGGGACAACATGCTCTGAACAGGCAATAGGCCTTGGGCCAGGAGCGAGGCTCTGGCACCGCCATAGGTCAATGGAACTCGCGCTCGCGCAGCCACTTGGTGGCCACCCATTTCTCACCTGAGATGACGGGCGCGCCGCCGTGCAGCGACAGCGTGCTGGGGTGTGGCTTGTCGTAGCTGAAGAACACGGCCATGCCCTGCTGGGCGGTGATTTCCAGCCCGGCATTGGGGAAGGTGGTGCCCCCGCCCTCGGGCGGCGTGTTCAGGTAGACGAGAAAGGTGGCCACGCGCTGGCCGCCACGGCGCAGCAAGGTGGCCGTGCTGGGCTGGCCCAGCTCGAAGTAGTCGTAATGGGGCTTGTACTCGGCGCCCGGCCCATAGCGCAGCACCTGCAGGCCCTCGCCGTTTTCCAGTGGCCAGTCCAGCAAACGGGCGATGCGCGCCTCCAGCGCTGCCACCACGGGGTGCTCGCCGCGCTCGAAGAACATGCCCTCGCTGGTGCGGTCGGCGTTGAGCTCGTCGCCGCCGCTGTTGTTATCCACCGTCATCGAGCGCTTCATGCGCGGTTGGGCCAGCTCGATGAGCTGCTGACATTCGTGCGCATCGAGCACGCCATCGAGCACCACCACACGCGGCTGCTGCAGGTTCATCACCACACGCACTTGGCGATCGCCTGCATCCAGAAAGGCTGGATGCTGCTGCAGCCTCAGATCGGGCACCGGCACGGCAGGCGGCACATTCTCGTCGCTGCGCGCCTGCGCCTGCGGCTGCATGGCTGCTGCGGCCGTGCCCTGCAGGTGTTCGGAGAGCACGGCTTCCATGGCCGCCAGAGCCACCTCTTCGCACCAGCCTGCATCGAGCATGGCCTGCAACACGCGCGGCGCGGAGACGCCGGCCTGGGCCTGCTCCACGATCCAGGCGCGCAGCTCCGGCGTCACGGCGGCCAGATGGGGGTTGGTGGTGGTGGCGATCTCGCTCATGTCCTGCTTCCTCCCTATGAATATTGAACATCGATGCGCAGTGTCTGCCGCTGCTGCATGGCGTCAAAAACATGCAGCCAGGGCAAAGCCTGCATGTTCTCACAATCTGCGGCTGCGCGATGCAGCGCGGCCTGGCTGGAATCGCGTCAGCCGCACACAGCTTGCGGGCCGATGTGCCGAGCCTAGAGCGTGTTATGCCTGGGCCGGACGGGCCGACTCCGGACGGCGAAACACCAGCTGATCGAGGCTGGAGGCCTGGGCATCGAAGGCGTAGCCTTCGCTGGCAAAGGCCTGCAGCTGCTCGGGGTGCTCGGCGCGCTGCTCGATGGCAAATCGCGCCATCAGCCCGCGTGCGCGCTTGGCCAGGAAGCTGATGATCTTGTACTGCCCGCCTTTTTCGTCATAGAAGACACAGTCCACCACCCGCGCCTTCAGGCGCCGGCGATCGACGGCCTTGAAATACTCGCCCGACGCCAGGTTGACAATCAGCGGCGTTTTCTGCTGCTGCAGGCGCTGCGCCAGGTACTCGGCCAGCGGCTCGGCCCAGAACTGATAGAGGTTTTCGGCACTGCCCACGGGAAGGCGCGTGCCCATTTCAAGCCGATAAGGCTGCAGACTATCGAGCGGGCGCAAGGCGCCGTACAGGCCGCTGAGGATCAGCAGGTGCTGCTGCGCCCAGTCCAGATCCTGAGCGCTCAGGCTGGCCGCTTGCAGGCCTTCATAGACGTCGCCATTGAAGGCCAGCACGGCCTGGCGCGAGTTTTGCGGCGTGGATTGCAGCTGCCAGGCCTGGTTGCGCTGCACGTTCAGCTGTGCCAGCTTGTCGCTGATGCCCATGAGCTGGGCCAATTGAGCGGCATTCTTCTGGCGCAGCACCTGCATCAGCTGCTCCGACCGGGGCATGAAGTGCGGCTCGGTGGCGGGCAAGGCCGCATCCACCGGGCTGTCGTAATCCAGCGACTTGGCTGGCGAGAGCAGAAACAGCATGGCAGCGCCTCCTCCGTATCAAAGCTGCTCTGCGTGGCCCTGTACGCCATGTGCAGATGGGTCAAACGGGTATTGCTGCTGGCGCAGATCCCGACGCGTTTCGACCAACACCAGCGGGCCCTGGTCAAGCACCGGCACCGGCGGCCGCTCACGCGGCACGTGTACGGGCCTGGGTGCGGCGGCCATTTCGGCCTGCACGCGCGCGACCTTGTCGGCATCCGAATGCACCCAGTCCAGCCCAGCCGTGGTGACGATGTGCGAGAGCGCCTGTACATCGAGCACAAAGGGCTGCGCCGCAACTGGCGCAGCGGCCTGTGCGGCAGACTGCTGCTCTACAGCAGGCGCGGGGGCAGGCTCTGCCGAAGGCTGTGCAAGCTGCGGCGATTCCGCCTGTGGTGCGGGCAGGGACTCTGGCTGAGGCACTGGCTCGGATACCGCCAAGGGCTGGGCCGACTCCACAGCCAGGGCAGCCACGGGGGCGGCCGGCTCGATAGAAACCGCTGGGGCGGCATCGGCTGCTTCACCTGCTGCAGCCTGCGGCGCAGACTCGGCCTGGGGCGCAGCTTCGTCCTGCGCAGCGCGGTCGAAATAGCTGCGGCGGCGCGGCGCTGGCTCCTGCGGCGCTTGCGAGCCCTGCGGCTCGGCCCAACTTGTTTGAGCCTGCTCGTCCATCTCCTGCGCTTGCGCAGCCTGATCTGCATCGGCCGAGGTGCCGTCACGATCCTGACGGCGGCGATGGCGGCCATAGCGGTCACGCTGGCGGCGTTCGCGGCGCTCTTGACCTTGGCCATCGGCCTCGACGCCTTCGGCCGCGGTATTGCCCTGCGGGGCCGCAGCTTGTGCATCGAAAGTGGTGACATCGGCCAGCGGCAAGCTGGCTGTCATGGCGCCAGCTTCAACGCTCGAGGGGCTGCGCAGCTCCTCATCGCGAGCGCCACCCGGATCGCGTTCGGCGCGCGGCTGGCGGCGGCTGCGCTGGCTGTTTTCGGCATCCAGCGCGGCGCTGGCCTCGGTCGGCGCAGCTTCGCGGCGCTGGCGCTGTGGCTGGCGCGCGGCTTCGGCGCGCTCTTGGCTACGGTCACGGCCGCCACGCTCGCCGCCACGGCGTTCGCTGCGTTCACCGCGCTCCTGGCGTGGGGCTTCGGCAGCGCCAGCGCCTTCCTGACGCCCGTTGCCGCCACGCCCACCTTGGCCATTGCTGCTGCGCTGGTTGCGGCTGCGCTGCTCGCCGCTGCGGCGTTCGTTGCGCTCGCCGCCGCTGCGGCGGCGCTCACCACTGCGTGCAGCACCAGCCTTGCCGCCTTCTTCAGGCTGGGCCTGGGGCTGCACGGCGGGGGTGGCTGGCGCTCCAAAGCCAAACAGCGTTTTCAGGCGCTCCACCCAACCGGCCAGGGTGCTGCTCAGGCTTGCCGCAACCGTCGGCGCGGCTTCCGCCACAGGCTCGGGCTTGGTCGCCGCAGGCGGCGGGGCATCGGGCAGCACGCTCTTGATGAGCGGGGTCTGGCGGTTGGTGGGCTCCTTGGAGCGGCGCGATGTGGCCAGCGGGTCTTCGATTTCCTCGGCCAGCTTGTAGCTGGCTTCGGGGCTGTCCAGGCGGCTGTCATCCACCTTCAGGCGCTCGAGCCGATAGTTGGGCGTTTCCAGCGTTTTATTGGCGACGATTTGCACATTGACGCGCTGCTGGATTTCGATCTTGGTGACCTCGGTGCGCTTTTCGTTGAGCAGGAAGCTGGCGACCTCCACCGGCACCTGGCAGTGCACGGCGGCGGTGTTGTCCTTCATGGATTCTTCCTGGATGACGCGCAGGATTTGCAGCGCCGAGCTTTCGATGTCGCGCACGTGGCCGGTGCCGCCGCAGCGCGGGCAGGGAATGGAGCTGCCTTCGCTCAGGGCGGGCTTGAGGCGCTGACGGCTCATCTCCAGCAGGCCAAACTTGCTGATGGAGCCAAACTGCACACGCGCGCGGTCCTGACGCAGCGCATCGCGCAGGCGGTTTTCGACTTCGCGGCGGTTCTTGCTGTCCTCCATGTCGATGAAATCGATCACCACCAGGCCGCCCAGGTCGCGCAGGCGCATCTGGCGCGCCACTTCGTCGGCGGCTTCCAGGTTGGTGCGGGTGGCCGTTTCCTCGATGTCGCCGCCTTTGATGGCGCGCGCGGAGTTCACGTCGATGGCCACCAGCGCCTCGGTCTGGTCGATGACGATGGCGCCGCCCGAGGGCAGTTGCACGGTGCGCGCGTAGGCCGATTCGATCTGGTGCTCGATCTGGAAGCGCGAGAACAGCGCCGCCGGATCGCGGTAGCGTTTGACGCGCGCGGCGTTCTCGGGCATGACGTAGCCCATGAATTGGCGCGCCTGCTCATAGATGTCGTCGGTGTCGATGAGGATTTCACCGATGTCGTTGTGGAAGTAGTCGCGCATGGCGCGGATTACCAGGCTGGATTCCTGGTAGATCAGCTCGGGCTTGCGCAGGCCGTCGGCGGCCTCCTCGATGGCGCTCCAGACCTTGAGCAGGAAGTTCAAGTCCCATTGCAGTTCTTCGGCGCTGCGGCCAATGCCGGCGGTGCGCGCGATGATGGACATGCCCTTGGGGTATTCGAGCTGGTCCATGGCCTCTTTCAGCTCGCTGCGCTCGCTGCCCTCGATGCGGCGCGACACCCCGCCGCCGCGCGGGTTGTTGGGCATCAGCACCACATAGCGCCCAGCCAGGCTGATGAAGGTGGTCAGCGCCGCGCCTTTGTTGCCGCGCTCTTCCTTCTCAACCTGCACCAGCAGTTCCTGGCCCTCGCGGATGACGTCGTTGATGCGCGCCTGGCTGACGGCCACGCCTTCGGCAAAGTACTGGCGGGAGATTTCCTTGAACGGCAGAAAACCGTGGCGCTCCTCGCCGTAATCGACGAAGCAAGCCTCCAGGCTGGGCTCGATGCGGGTCACCACCGCCTTGTAGATGTTGCCCTTGCGCTGCTCGCGCCCTTCGATCTCGATTTCGTAATCGAGCAATTTCTGCCCGTCGACGATGGCCAGGCGGCGTTCCTCGGCCTGCGTGGCGTTGATGAGCATCCGCTTCATGATGCGTGTTCCTTTGTGTCAAAGCAATCCATGCCCCAGCGGGGCGCCCGATGCCTGTATCCGGGCTTCGCGATGACACAACGGAAACGCCGCCGCGGCGGCCTGTGGCCCCTGTTGCCCCAACGGCCGCGCGTCAATGGCGGCCCAGGGCTGCTGAACGCGCATAGGCGCTTCAGCAGCGCGGCACAGGCAAAGGGGCTTGCATGACAGCGAGGGCGCCGCCGAGCCTGTTTGCAGGCCAGCGCATTGCCAGCAGCGGCTGATGGGTGGCGAGCGCTGTCCAGCCCAAAGGCACCGAGGCCGCTGGCCGCAGCCAGTGCCAAAGCAGGTTTGCCAGGGCCATCAACATGGTGTGCTTGCTCGCTCGAATCCAGCTCGCCAGCAGTGCACGCTGTCACTAGCGTGTGCTATGCCGGCCAGCCGGAGGGATTCCGTATTCAGTGTTCTATCGCGTCGCGCCGAAAAGGGCGGGGCCAGAGTCTGGGTAGATGGTTCTTCGACAACCCCGACCGGCCCCAAGGGCATCGACCAGCCTGAGCCACAAGGGCAGATACAACCGTTTTCGCGTCAAAAAATCACCAAGGCAATACAAGCTCTTGGCTCCGCTCGGGCTCAGGTGGGCGCATTATAGGGGCACGGGCATGGTGCAACAGGACCGCAAGATTGAACAATTTTTTGTACAATTGCGACTCTTTCACGTGCAGGAGGCAAAAGCCATGCAAGCCATCACCTATTCCGAAGCCCGCAACAACCTGGCCAAGCACCTGGACCGGGTGGTCAACGACTGCGATTTCACCGTCATCACGCGCCAGAAGGGCGAGGCCGCCGTGCTGATGAGCCTGCGCGAGTTCGAATCGTGGAAGGAAACCCTGTTCCTGCTGCGCGGCAAGAACGGCCCCCGGCTGCTGAAGGCGGTGGACGACATTCGCAAGCGCCGCAACATCATCCAGCGCGAGCTGATCGACGAATGATCTCCTTTCACCCACAGGCCTGGGACGACTACCTCTGGTGGCAGCAGCACGACCGCCAGGTGCTGCGCAAGCTCAACCGGCTCATCCGCGACATCCAGCGCGACCCATTCGATGGCATCGGCAAGCCCGAGGCCCTGAAAAACGAGCTCTCGGGCTTCTGGTCGCGCCGCATCACGGACGAGCACCGCGTGGTCTACCGCATGGAAGGCCAGGAGCTGGTGATTGCACAGTGCCGAGGCCACTATGACGACTGAAGCCCCTGCCGTGCGCCAGCTGGCCGTGGACGAGGAAAGCGCCGGCCAGCGGCTGGACAACTTCCTCTTTCGCACCGTCAAGGGCGTGCCCAAGACGCACATCTACCGACTGATCCGCAGCGGCCAGGTGCGCATCAACAAGGGCCGCGCCCAAGCCGAAACCCGCCTGAACGCCGGCGATGTGGTGCGCATCCCGCCCGTGCGCAGCGCCCAGAGCGCAGGCGCGGGGGGCGCTGCGCCCGGCACCCCGGCGCCCGCGCGAGAGTTCGCCATATTGCACGAGGACGACTGGCTGCTGGCCATCGACAAGCCCGCTGGCGTGGCCGTGCATGGCGGCAGCGGCGTGAGCTTTGGCGTCATCGAGCAGCTGCGCGCCGCCAGGCCGCAAGCGCGCTACCTGGAGCTGGTGCACCGGCTGGACCGCGAAACCAGCGGCATTTTGCTGATCGCCAAGCGGCGCAGCTCCCTGACACACCTGCAGGACCAATTCCGCGCCCGCAGCACCGGCAAAACCTACCTGGCCCTGGTCAAGGGGCACTGGCCCGAGCGTCTGAAAGTGGTGGATACGCCGCTGCACAAATACCTGCTGCCCGACGGCGAGCGCCGCGTGCGCCCCACCAGCGCCGACGACCCCGATGGCCAGCGCGCGCTGTCGCTGGTGCGCGTGCGCCAGCGCCACGAGGCCGTGCCGCAAGCAGGCCTGCCAGCCACCAGCTTGCTGGAAGTGACGATCAAGACCGGCCGCACCCACCAGATCCGCGTACACACCGCCAGCAGCGGCCACCCCATTGCTGGCGACGACAAGTACGGCGACTTCGACTGGAACCGCCGCCTGGCCAAACAAGGGCTGGCGCGCATGTACCTGCATGCCTGGCGACTGCGTTTCACGCACCCGCACAGCGGCGCACCAATCGCACTCGAAAGCCCCCCAGGCGCAGACCTGCGGCTGCCGGCTGCGTTGACGCCGTAAGCGATGTCCCTTGGCCTGAGAACCTGTTCAAAATCTCTGCGCGGTGTGCAACCAAGCGGATTTGGGCGGTCTGCCGCGTTGCAAAGCCTCGCCATAGCCCCAGCTATGACTGCGTGACATGCGCAAGGTGGCACCTTGCAGCCCATCCCAAACCGCTTCTTGCCCACTCGCACTGAGATTTTGAATAGGTTCTGAGCCACCCATGCACAGGCCCCAACTGCAGGGCAAGCGCAAATTTGTCACAATCGCGGGCTTTGCAGCGCATCTCAAACAACAAAACCAACAGGACATTCACCCATGAGCGACGTTCAGCAACGCATCGACCAACTGGTCAAGTCCCACCCGGTAGTGCTCTTCATGAAAGGCACGGCCAGCTTCCCCATGTGCGGCTTCTCCGGCCGCGCCACGCAAATCCTCAAGGCCTGCGGCGTGGATTTGAAGTCGCTGATGGCCGTCAACGTGCTCGACGACCCGGAAATCCGCCAGGGCATCAAGGACTACAGCCAGTGGCCCACTATCCCGCAGCTCTACGTCAAGGGCGAATTCATTGGCGGCTCTGACATCATGATGGAGATGTACGAGTCGGGCGAACTGCAAAAGCTGCTGGCCTGAAGCCAGAGGCCCGCCCAGGCCGGCATGGCCCTACCGCAGCCAGAGGCCGGGCTGCGGTTCGTGCGAAAATCGCCGCCTTTGCCCCAGCGCCAAGCGCTCAGAGGCCGCATGCGCCACGCCGCACACGCAGCCTGCTCCATTGCCTGATGCCAAGCCACGCCACCACCACCGCCTCACCCCCTGCCGCTGACACCCGGGTTCGCCTGGCGCTGTTCGACCTGGACCACACCCTGCTGCCGCTGGACTCCGACTATGAGTGGGGCCAGTTCAGCGTGCGCCAAGGGCTGGTCGAGGGTCAGGCATTTGCGCAGCGCAATGCCGAGTTTTTCGAGCAATACCGCGCCGGCACTCTGGATCTGGCGCAGTACATCCGCTTTGCCACCGAGGCCATCTGCCGCCTGGGCCCCGATGCCAGCCTGGCCGCGCGCCAGCGCTTCATGACCGAGGTCATCGCCCCGGCCATCCTGCCGCCGGCGCAGGCGCTGCTGCAGCGCCATCGCGATGCCGGCGACGAGGTGCTGATCGTCACCGCCACCAACATTTTCGTCACCGAACCCATTGCACAGGCCCTGGGCGTGCCCCGTTCACACCTGCTGGCCGTGGAGCTCGAGCGCGATGCGCACAGCGGCTGGTACAACGGCCAAATTGCCGGCGTGCCCAGCATGCGCGAGGGCAAGGTCACGCGCGTGGCGCAGTGGTTGCAGCAGCGCGGCTGGGCCTGGTCGCAGGTGCACACCACTTTCTACAGCGACTCGCGCAACGATCTGCCCCTGCTCGAGCAGGTGGACGTGCCCGTGGCCGTCAACCCCGACCCCATGCTGCGCCAGCACGCGCAGCAGCGCGGCTGGGCCATCATGGATCTATTCGCCCCCGCATGAGCTGCGCCCCCGCCAGCACCCTGCCCTCATGATCAAGCAATTCATCGAAAAGCTGCTGGCCAAGCGCCCGCGCCAGCGCCCGGCTGCCCAGGCCGGCCAAGCCCCCGAGGCCAGTGCACGCAGCGGCCGCGCCAATGCCGCCGGTACCGCCAGCGCCCAGCGCAAGATTTTCGGCAAACGCCATGAAGTGCCCGCCAGCGAACACGGCATCGATCCCTCCCTGGTGGACCGGCGCGCGCTGGAAGTGGTCGATACGCTTCAAAGCAAGGGCTTTGAGGCCTACATCGTCGGCGGCGCAGTGCGCGACCTGCTGCTGGGCCTGCGCCCCAAGGATTTCGACGTGGCCACCAACGCCACGCCCGAGCAGGTCAAAAGCCTGTTTCGCCGCGCCTTCATCATCGGGCGGCGCTTTCGCATCGTGCACGTGGTGTTCGGCCGGGGGCGCGAGCACGAGGTGATCGAAGTCACCACCTTCCGCGCCTATCTGGACAACCAGGCCGCCGACCGCATCAGCGGCAATGAAAAAACCAGCCGCCAGGCGCTGGCGGGAGTGCAACATGCCGTCGATGCCAGCGGCCGCGTGCTGCGCGACAACGTCTGGGGCAGCCAGCAGGAAGATGCGGCGCGGCGCGACTTCAGCATCAACGCCATGTACTACGACCCGCGCTCGCAGATCGTGGTTGATTACCACCATGGCATCGACGATGCACGCAGGCGCACCATCCGCATGATCGGCGACCCCGAGGCGCGCTACCGCGAAGACCCGGTGCGCATGATCCGGGCCATCCGCTTTGCCGCCAAGCTCGACGCGCTGGGCTTCACCCTGGGCAGCAAAACCGCCCAGCCCATCGCCGCTTTGCGCCCGTTGCTGCAGGACATCCCGCCCAGCCGCCTGTTTGACGAAATGCTCAAGCTGCTGCAAACCGGCCATGCCATGGCCTCCGTGGCGCAACTGCGCGCGCTGGGGCTGGCCAAGGGCATTTACCCGCTGCTGGATTTGATCGTCGAGCGCGCCGACTGGCCGTTGGTCGAGCTGGCGCTGCGCGACACCGATCGGCGCGTCGAAGAAGGCAAGCCGGTTGCGCCCAGCTTCCTGCTGGCCTGCGTGCTGTGGGACGACGTGCAGCAGGCCTGGGAACGCGAGCAGCAGCGCGGCCAGCACCCCAGCCCGGCGCTGTCGCACGCCATCAGCGAAGTGTTCGAGCGCCGCGTCGGAGATGTCTCCGGGCGCGGCAAGCTCGGCGCCGACATCCGCGAAATCTGGACCATGCAACCGCGCTTTGAGCGCCGCAGCGGCAAAGGCCCCTACAGCCTGGTGCAACAGCCGCGCTTTCGCGCCGGGCTGGACTTTCTTCGCCTGCGCGGCCGTGCAGGCGAAGCCGCACAAGACTGGGCCCCGTGGTGGGAGGAATTCAGCCTGGCCGACGATGCCACCCGCGCCGACATGCTCGAGCAAGAGCGCCAGCGCAACCAACAGACCAAACAGGCTGGTGAGAGCGGCCGCAAGACCAAGAAACCACGCCAGCGCAGCGCAGCGCAGCAAAACGACGCCGCCGCCTTGGCCCTGATCGAGAACACCCTTCCTGAAGACGCAGAGCGGCAAGAACATGCGGAGCCGGCCCAGCCCGCATCCAGCAGCGCCAAGCGTCGCCGCCGGCGCAGGAAATCCTCTGGCAGTGCAGCGGCCGCCCCAGCCGATGCCTCCGGCTCAGGCGCGACCAAGACGCCCTCCTGCGACGCAGGCCATGGCTGAGCAACCCACCAGCCGCGCCTGGGTCGGACTGGGTGCCAACTTGGGCGAGCCGCTGGCCACCCTGCACGCGGCGCGCGACGCACTGGCGCAGCTGCCCGGCACCCGGCTGGAAGCCGTCTCGCCGCTGTACCGATCCAGCCCAGTCGATGCCGACGGCCCTGACTACCTCAATGCCGTGGCCCGCCTGGCCACCGGGCTGGCGCCGCTGGCGTTGCTGCACGCCCTGCAGAGCATCGAACAGGCCGCCGGTCGCCAACGCCCTTACCGCAACGCCCCGCGCACCCTGGACCTGGATCTGCTGCGCTACCACGATTGGGCTGGCGTGCCCATGCAGATGGATGGCCCGCAACTGAGCCTGCCGCACCCGCGCATGTATCAGCGCGCCTTCGTGCTGTTGCCGCTGGCCGACATCGACCCTGTCTTGGCTGGAGAAGCCGCCACCCGCGCGCAACTGGCGCAGCAGCAACCACTGCAGCGCCTGCCTGCGGCTCAGCAATGGGCGCCCTGGCAGCGGCCATGAGCGCCTCTCGCAAAGGCGCTGCACGGGCGCGCCCGCGCAATGCCACACAATGCCAGCGATATACTTGCGGCCTTTTGGCCTTCTCGCACGCACATGGTTGAATCCTTTACCTACGAGCAATTGATCGCCTCTGGCGAAGGGCGCCTGTTTGGCCCCAACAGCGGCAAGCTGCCGTTGCCGCCCATGCTGATGTTCGACCGCATCACCCACATCGACGACGAAGGCGGCGCCCATGGCCTGGGCCGCATCGTGGCCGAGCTGGACGTCAAGCCCGAGCTCTGGTTCTTCGCCTGCCACTTCAAGGACGATCCTGTCATGCCCGGCTGCCTGGGCCTGGATGCCATGTGGCAACTCATCGGCTTCTACCTCACCTGGCTGCGCCTGCCCGGCAAAGGCCGCGCCCTGGGCGCTGGCGAAGTCAAATTCACCGGCGAGGTCAAGCCCGACGTGAAGCTGGTGACCTACGAAATCGACATCAAGCGCGTCATCCGCCGCAAGCTCAACATGGCCATCGGCGACGCCCGCCTGCTGGCCGACGGCCAGGAGATCTACACCGCCAATGATCTGCGCGTAGGCTTGTTCGAGGCCGAAGCCAAGGCCTGAAAACCGCTCCCCAAGCCTTTTGCGCAGCGGCCCGGGCGGTCTACAGCACCGCGCCGATCAGCCCGATCACCAGCCAGAGCAGCACCCACAGCACCAGCGTGCGCCACATCAGCGAGGCCAGCCTGTGCAGCAGGCCGGCCACCAGTTCGTCGCTGCCCTGCTCTGCCCCATCCAGAATGCGCGAGGGCGTGCGCCCTTGCCAATGCGGCCACGCCAGAATCCATTGCACGCTACGCCCTGGCAGGCCCAGCGCTGCGCTGCCTGCCGCCAGCACCAACGCATCGCCATCGCCTGGGCGGCGCGCCGTGCAGGCGCGCCAGGCGCTGATGGCTTCGTCGTAGCGCCCCACGGCAGCGAACATACCGGCCGTGATGCGCGCTGGCAGCCAATTGACCCATTGCCAGCCCTGCCGCGCCACGCGCGCCAGGGCCATGCTGGCGCCGTGCGGGTCATCGTGCCGCCCTGCTGCGCGCCACCACAGGCCATGCGCAGCCTGCGCCAGGCAAAACAATACGGCCCCCATCGGCCCCAGCCCGAGAAAGGCCAACAGCAAATAGGCGGCAAACACCCCAAACACGTAGTGATGCATGTGCTGCACGGAATAGGTCACGCTGGCAGCCAGCAGCGCGGCCGGGCCATCGTCCTGTGCAGGCACCGTGTCGGGCTGCGCATGCTCTCTCAGCCCATCGCCCTGTGCATGGCCTTGGGCCCAGCCGCCCTCCAGCGCCTGGCGCCAGCGCTCCAGGGCCTGGGCGGCGGCCTGGCGGTCGCCGGTGTTGATGGCGTTGCGCACCTGCGTGAAATATGGCCCAAAAGCGCGAAAGCGCAGCACGGCATAGAGCACAAACACCGACCAGAGAAAGGCCGCAAAGCGCCCCAGGCCCGCCTGCAGCAACGCGAAGATCAGCCAGACGATCACAGCCGGCAGGCATACGGCCAAAGCCCACAACACCCAGGCCTGGCCGGGTGTGCCCGCATCCAGCGCGTACTGCAAGCGCCAGCGCAGCGCTTGCAATGCCCCGTGCCAACGCTGGCGGGCATGCAACGGGCGCAGCTGCTCAAGCAGCAGTGCAACGAACAAGGCCAGCACGCTCATGCTGCTACCCGATCGTCGGCCAAGGCAATCAGAGCAGACCGCGCGCAGACCAGGGCCGAAGGCCTGCCGGTACGGCCTGGCCATGCGCTTTGGCGCTCAGCGCGAGGACTGCGGCTCACAGCGCTTGCGCCAAGCGGCGCACCCCTTCAACGATGCGGTCATCGGGCACCGTGGCATAGCTCATGCGGAATGCAGCTGGATCGGGGTCTGTGGCGTAGAACGGTGCGCCGGGCACCACGGCCACGCCCTGCTCGATGCCACGCTGCACGAACGGCGCCGCCTGCGCGCCCGGCGCTGTCAGCCGGGCCCAGATGAACATGCCGCCTTGCGGCGGGGTGTAATGCAGCGCATCGCCCAACTGTTCTTGCAGGCATTGCATCATCAGCGCAGCGCGGCCGGCATAGACGCGCTGCACGTTCTGCAGCGCCGGCTGCAGGCGGCCGCTGGCCAGATATTCGCTGGCCGTGACCTGCGCCAGCATGCTGCTGTTGGCGTCGCTGAACTGCTTGCACATCACGGCCTGGGCCAGCAGCGCCGGCGGCGCCACCAGCCAGCCCAGACGCAGCCCAGGCGAAAGCACTTTGGAGAAGCTGCCGCAAT
Source organism: Vandammella animalimorsus (assembly GCF_002288875.1). Taxonomy (NCBI): domain Bacteria; kingdom Pseudomonadati; phylum Pseudomonadota; class Betaproteobacteria; order Burkholderiales; family Comamonadaceae; genus Vandammella; species Vandammella animalimorsus. The sequence goes on from NZ_NTBH01000001.1 coordinate 822,040, forward strand.
AGGCCAGCCAATCGCGGCTGCCGGGCACCTGCTCGCTCAACGCCAGCAAGGTCGGCGGCGGCGGGGCATCGAAGTACAGCTCGCCGTAGGGGTTGTCCTCGACCACCAGCACCTGGTGGCGCGCAGCCAGCTCCAGAATGCGCTTGCGCCGCTCCAGGCCCAGCAGCGCGCCGCTGGGGTTGCCGAAGGTGGGGATCAGGTACACCAGTCGCGGCCGGTGCTGCACGATGGCCTGCTCCAGCCGATCGACCTGCACGCCCTGCTGGTCGATGGGCACCGACACCACCTGCGCGCCATACAGCCTGAAGCACTGGATGGTGGCCAGAAAGGTCGGCCCTTCCACCAGCACCGTATCGCCCGGGGAAATCATGGTCTTGCCCAACAGATCCAGCGCCTGCTGGCTGCCGGTGGTGACGATCAGCTCCTGGGCCTGCACCTGCGCGCCCTGCCCTTGCAGCTGGGCGGCGATCTGCTCGCGCAGCGGCTGATGGCCCTCGGTCGGGCCGTACTGCAGGGCCAGCGCGGCATGCTCGCGCAAGGCGCGCTGGGCAGCCAGCTCCATGCCTTGGGCATCGAACAGCGCCGCATCGGGAAAGCCGCCGGCAAAGCTGATGATGCCGGGGCGACCCAGCAGTTTAAAGATTTCACGGATGGCCGATGTCTCGACCTGACTCAGGCGCTGGGCAAATTCCATGGGGCTTCGATCTCAATGAACAGCAAGGGCGCGCCTCTGCCGAGCGCGTTTTGGGTGGCGCACATGCGGCATGGGCGGAGCCAGACGCGGCATCATAGCGGCTGCCTTGCCATTCTTTTTCTCTCTGACTCTCGCGCCTGATCGCACCGGGCGCTTGAGCAGGCGCTTGAACACCATGACCTTGCCTCCCACTGCCCACCACAGGCCCGAACGCGGCGCCGACGCGGCCGACCTGCAGGCCCTGCGCCAGGCCCTACAGGCGCGCGGCCAGCGCCATGCCCAGCTGCTGCAAACCCACATCTCCTGGCTGCTGCTGGGTCATGAGCAGGCCTGGAAGATCAAAAAGCCAGTGCGCCTGCCCTTTGCCGACTTCAGCACGCTGGCGCAGCGCCGCCATTTCTGCGAGGAGGAGTTGCGCCTGAACCAGCGCCTGGCGCCGCAGCTGTACCTGGACGTGCAGCCGCTGTGGCGCAATGCCCAGGGCCTGCTGGACTTCGATCCCCCTGCGCCCGACCAGCCCGCAGCCGAGTGGGCCGTGCGCATGCGGCGCTTTGCCGATGACGCCCTGCTGCGCCCCCGCTTCGAAGCCGGCGCAGCGCCCCCGCCCGCTGCGCTGCACCAGCTGGGCCAGCGGCTGGCGCGCTTTCATGCCCAAGGGGCTGGCGCGGCAGTGCCGCAGGCCGAGTACGGCAGCGCCGAGCGCATCGAGGCCGATGTGCGCGCCCTGTTCACGCCACTGCAGCGCAGCGCCTTTGCCGAGCTGGTGCCGCAGTGGCAAGCCTGGCTGGAGCGGCAGTGCGCGGCGCTGCGCCCCATCTGGCAGGCCAGGCGCACCGGCGGCTTCGTGCGCGAGGGCCATGGCGATCTGCACCTGGGCAACCTGGCGCTGCTGGGCGATGCCATCGTGCCCTTTGACTGCATCGAGTTCCAGCCCGCGATGCGCTGGATCGACGTGGCCAACGACATGGCCTTTCTCAGCATGGATTTGCACGCCCACGGCCGCAGCGACCTGGCAGCCCATGCGATGGATGGATGGCTGCAGCACAGCGGCGACTTCGCCGCGCTGCAAACCTGGCGCTTTTACGAGGTCTACCGCGCGCTGGTGCGCGCCATGGTGGCGCAAATCTCCCCGCCGGCGGCCGGGCCGACCGGGGCCGATGCGCCACCGGCCGGGCAGCAGTACGCGCACTGCGCCCAGCAGTGGTGTCAGGCCACGCCCGCGCCGGCGCTGTTCATCACCTGCGGCGCCTCGGGCTCGGGCAAGTCCACCGTGGCCGCGGCCTGCATGGAGCAGCTGGGCGCCATCCGCATCCGCTCGGACGTGGAGCGCAAGCGCCTGTTCGGCCTGGATGCCCTGGCCAACTCGCATGCCCAGGGCCTGAACATTTACACGCCCGAGGCCACGCAGCGCACCTTTGCCCGCCTGGGCGAGCTGGCCGAGCTGGCGCTGCAGGCGGGCTGGCCGGTGGTGGTCGATGCGGCCTTTTTGCGGCGCGAGCAGCGCGATGCCTTGCGCGCGCTGGCCCAGCGCCTGCGGCTGCCATTTGCCATCCTCGCCTGCGAGGCCCCGGCCCAGACGCTGCGCCAGCGCATCGCCCAGCGCCGCAGCGCCGCGCAGGATCCTTCCGAAGCCACGCCCGAGCTGGTGGCCCAGCAGCTGCAGGGGCAGCAGCCATGGGGCGAGGAGGAGCTGCCCTTCGTGCGCCGCATCGACACCAGCGCGCCGCATTGGCGCGCGGCACTGGCCGCGCAACTGCAAACGCCGCGCTGAAGCCGGCAAGGCCGCAAAAAAACAGCCCATGGCCTGTGCTGCGCCATGGGCTGTTTTTTTGCCGTGCGCCTCCGGTATCAGCGATCAGAACTGATAGCGCAGGTTCACGCCAACGTAGCGGCCAGCCTCGGTGTAGCTGGAGAAGTCAGGCTTGGTGATGCCGCGCGCGCGATTCCACAGTGCGTAACGCTTGTCGCCGATGTTGTAGATGCCACCGCTGAGGGTGAGGCTGGCCGTGGGCTTGTAGTAAGCGGTCAGGTCCACAACACCGTAGCCGGGCAGCGAGGCGTAGCGGCTGCTGGGCAGATCGGCCTTTTTCTTCGCTGCCGACCATTTCACGCGCAACTGCCCGCCCCAGCGATCGCCGGGTTCGGCATAGCGCAGCCCCACGTGACCATGCAACGGGTTGACGCGCAGCAGCGGCTTGCCGTCGTCTTGCTTGCCCTTGGAATAGGCCAGCGCGCCATCCAGGTGCAGGCCATGGGCCGCGCCCATCGCGCCCAGGTTCAGGCTGCCTTCCCACTCGAAGCCATGGACTTTGGTGCGCCCCGGCTCGTTGAAGACGGTGCAGACGGCATCGTGGCCATAGTCGCCGCAATCGACCTCGATCATGTTGCTATAGGCGTTGTGGAACACCGTGGCCTTTTGCCGCCCAAGCGCGCCAAAGCTGCTCCAGGCCAACTCCACGCCCGTAGCTGTTTCCGGCTTCAGATTGGGGTTGGGGCGCGAGGGCCAGTGGCCATAGCTTTGGCCATTGCTCTCGCCGTAGCCCGGCAGGCGGGTGCTGCGGTTGAAGCTGGCCGACAGCAGGTGGTTGTCATTGAGCTTCCAGTCCAACAGCAGGCCGCCACCCACAGCGGTCTTGCTGTACTTGCGCGTGCCCTCCACAGGCGTGACCCCGGCATCGAGCGATGGGTCGATGCGGATGTGCGAAACCTTGGCCGAGGGCGTCAGGTTCACGCCGCTGTCGCCCAGGCCCAGGCGGTTGGCGGCGTGCACGCTGGCCTGCCACTGCTGGTTGCGCGGAAAGTACGTAGGGTTGCTGATGCGGCTGCCCACTGTGCGCACCAGATCCAGCTCGGCCTCGCTGCGCTGCAGCTTGAAGCCATAGCTCCAGTCCTGGCGCAAGCTGGCGCCTGCGGGCGCGATGGCCTTGTCGAAATCGGCCTTGAAGGTGTAAGAGCTGGTCTTGAAATAGTTCTTGTCCGTGGTCAGCGTGCGCGCGCCGGTCGTGCCGGTGCGGTCGGTGATGCCCAGGTTCTGGCCGCGCGTTCTTTGCATGGACAGCTGCCAGCTCATGCCATCGAACAGCGCGTTGGCGGCGCTCAGGTCATGGCTGAGCGACAGGGCGCTGCGGGTGTTTTTGCGCTCTTCCGTGGCGCTGTGCGTGGTGGTGCTGCCGCGGCTGGAGGTGCTGGTGCCCAGCGCATTGCGCCGGTCGATGTCGCTGTGGGCGCCGTAGTACTGGGCATTGAGCGTGAGCTTGTGGTCGCGATTGGGTTGCAACACCCATTTGCCATTGAGTGAGTTGCTGCGCCCATCCACCGGCAGGCTCTTGGTGCGCTGGGGGCCGTCGATGTCCAGCCCGCCCTTGTTGTCCAGCTCCTGGTACGAACGACGCGTATAGCTCAGCGAGGCGCTCTGGCGCTCGTCGATCAACGCCGCCAGGCTGAAGCCGGCGGCAATGTCGCGGGTGTCGCCGCTGTAGCCGGCGCGCACATCGCCGCCCAGGCGCTGGCCAGGGGGCAGGTAATCGGCCGGATCCTTGGTGCGGAACTGCACGCTGCCGGCCAGGCCATTGGCCCCCGGGCCCTTGTGCACGTTGACCTGCTTGAGGTCTGCCGGATCAAAGAGCTGGCGGCCATAGTGCATGCTGTGGCCGAAGGAAAAGCTCTGCGTGATGTCCATGCCGTCGAGCTCCACGGTCACGCGGTCGCTGCCCACGCCCAGGCCATCGCCAATGCCGCCCATGCCGCGGATCTCAATGTCGCCCAGCACGCCGGTCATGGTGGAAAAATCCACACCGGGCGTGTTGTCGAACACGCCACGGATGTTTCTGGGCGGCTCTTTCTCAAGCTGCTCCTGGCCGATCACCGTGGTCTGCGGCTGCGGCTGGGCGCTGACGGTCACGGTCGGCAACTGATCGGCCTGCGCCGCCGCGACCGCGCCCCCCGTTTGTGCGAAAGCGCAGCCGCAGCAGATGTGCGCGGCCAACAAGGCAAGTGGCTTGCGGGCAAATGGCATGAAAAACTCCTCTGGGATACAACAACAGGCCCAGCCAGCGCAACGCAGCGCGACTGGGCCTTGACGAAACATGCATCGAGGGGTTTTGTGCATCCACACCCGCCACCAGGCGGGCTTGTTGGATGGCATCTGCGTGAAGTGCCAAGCAACCTGCACCGGCCTTTCCATCGCCTCTGGGCGCGGCAGGCCGCAAGAGAGTCGTGAACGAAAACCGCTGGTTCAGTGCCGGGCGCGAAAGCGCAATTCAGGTCAGCGCAAGAGGCGCTTGGCAAGGCATGGCAGGGGCCTGCTTCCGCAGATTGTCAATCTAGTCTCACAATTATAAATAACTCTCATTTGCTGATTAAGAACTCTTTTCATTTTATTTTGGTCCGCACCATCGCACCCAAGCCATCCGTAGCCCAGACTTCCCGTGCCTTTGTGCACAGCGCAGCAGCAGGCCAGGCAGCGCCACAAGGGGCAGCCCTTCAGCGCCCGGCGAACAAATAGCTGCAAATGGCCACGGAGGCCATGACCGCCACCGCATCGGCCAGCAGCGCCGCCAGCAGCGCATGGCGGATGCGCCGCACCTGCACCGCGCCAAAGTACACGGCCAGCACATAAAAGGTGGTTTCGGACGAGCCCATGATGGTGGAGACCAGATAGCCCACATAGCTGTCCGGCCCGATGGCCGGATCGGTCAGCGTGGCCGTCATCACTCCATAGGCGCCCGAACCCGACAGCGGGCGCAGCAAGGCCATGGGCAAGGCCTCGGCCGGCAGGCCCAGCGGCGCGGTGAACACCGCCAGCGCGCCCACCAGCACATCCAGCGCGCCACTGCTGCGCAGCATGCCCACCGCCACCAGAATGGCCACCAGGTAAGGCATGATGCGCAGCGCCACCTCGAAGCCGCCCTTGGCGCCCTCGACGAAGGCTTCGTAAATGCGCACGCCGCGCAGCCAGCCAAACAGCAAGAAGCCCACCATCATGCCCGGCACAATCCAGGGCGCGATGCGCTTGCCCCAGACGATGCTGGCAGGGATGGCCAGCGCAATGGCCGTCAGCGCCAGCAGGCTGACCCACAGTGGGTAGGCCTGCTGCTGCGCCAGGGCGCTGTCAGCCTCGCCGCCTGCCGGCTCGCTCACCCAGGGCCGCTGCATGGCCAGCTCCTGCGGCGTGGCCTGCCCAACCGGGAAAAAGCGCTGCAAGCACCAGACTGCGACGATGGCCGCCAGCGTGGAGGCGGCTGTGGCAAACAGCGTCGTGGGCAGCACCCCGGCCGGATCCATCGAGCCCGAAGCCGCGCGGATGGCAATGACCTTGGCCGGCAGCAGCGTCACGCTGGAGGTGTTGATGGCCAGGAACATCACCATGGCATTGGTGGCCGTTCCCGGGCGCGGGTTGAGCGCATCGAGCGCCTGCATGGCGCGGATGCCAAAGGGCGTGGCGGCATTGCCCAGGCCCAGCGCATTGGCCGACATGTTCAGCACCATCGCGCCCATGGCCGGGTGGTTGGCCGGCACCTGCGGGAACAGCCGCACCAGCAAGGGCCGGATCAGCTTGGCCAGCACCACCAGCATGCCGCCCTCCTCGGCCACCTTCATCAGCCCGAGGAACAAGGCCATCACGCCCACCAGGCCGATGGCCAGCTCGATCGCGCCGCTGGCCGAGGAGATCATGCCAGCCGAGAGCTGCTCCATCGGGCTGCTGGCGGCCTGCGCGGCCTGCGCCCCCTGTGCAGCCACACCTTCGGCCGCCGCGCCGGGCACCTGCGCCGGCGGCTGCCACTGCCATTGACGCCAGGCGGCTGTGGCAAAGGCCACCACGACCAGCGCAAGAAACACAAGATTCATGGCAAATCCCCCACGGGCAGCTCAGCACGAATCGCAGCGATGGACGATCGCGGCGCAAATGGGCGGCAGACTCAGCCTGCCAATGCGGCTTTCACCGCTGCCGAGACAGCCCCCATGTCGGCCTTGCCGGCCAGCTCCTGCTTGGCCTGGGCCATGACCTTGCCCATGTCTGCCGGGCCGCTGGCGCCCACATCGGCAACAATGCGCGCCACGGCGGCAGCCACCTCCTGGGCCGACAGGCGTGCAGGCAGATAGACCTGCAGCACCTGCAGCTCGGCCTGCTCCTGCGCGACCAGATCCTGCCGCCCAGCCTGCGCGAAGGCGGCGATGGAATCCTTGCGCTGCTTGATGAGCTTGTCCACGATGGCCACGATGGCCGCGTCGTCCAGTTCGATGCGCTCATCCACCTCGCGCTGCTTGATGGCCGCCTGCAGCATGCGGATCGTGCCCAGGCGCTGGCTTTCCTTGGCGCGCATGGCGGCCTTCATGTCTTCGGTGATGCGTTCTTTGAGGCTCATGCCGGTATCTTTCTTTGGTTGGCAAAGTGCGCCATTGTGCACGCGCTTACGGGCAGACCCTGACACCCCCCGGGCCGCAGGCCAAAGGCACACAAGCAGCAGGCACAAAAAAACCGCGCCAGGCGTCCCGGGCGCGGTTTTTTTGATGCAGGCCACGACATGTGCAGCAAGGCTGCGACGTGGCCGCGGCAATCAGTACAGCTTCTTGGGCAATTGCATGCTGCGCACGCGCTTGTAGTGGCGCTTGACGGCAGCGGCTTTCTTGCGCTTGCGCTCAGTCGTGGGCTTTTCGTAGAACTCACGGGCGCGCAGCTCGTTGAGCAGACCCAGCTTTTCGATCGTGCGCTTGAAGCGGCGCAAGGCGATTTCGTACGGCTCGTTTTCTTTGACGCGGATGGTAGTCATTCAGATCAATCAAATGTTGCCAGATGCGCTGTGCAAGGGAGATCAGGCCTTGCGGCCGGCACCCGGCGGTTTCGCCCCGTTTGTTCAGTAACTAGTATGGCCAACGGGGCAATTGCCAGCAAAGCTGCAAATTATAGCGCTTGCTCTTGCGCCGGGCAGGTTTTCTCCAGCGCCTGTGCGCAGGCATAGGCGCTGGCCCAGGCCCACTGGAAGTTGTAGCCGCCCAGCCAGCCGGTCACATCCATCACTTCGCCAATAAAGAACAGGCCTGGGTGCGCCGTGCTCTGCATGGTCTTGGAGGACAGCGCACGCGTGTCCACGCCGCCGATGGTGACCTCGGCCTTGGCATAGCCCTCGGTGCCGCTGGGGATGATGCGCCACTGCGTCAGCTGCGCCGCCAGCGCTTGCAGGGCCTTGTCGCCCACCTGGTCGATGGGGCGCTGCCATTGCGGTTGCTGGGCCAGCAAGGCATCAGCCAGCCGCGCCGGCATCCACTGCGCCAGCACATTGCTCAGCAGGCGCCGGCTGCTGCGCTTGGCCTCCTGCAAGGCCTGCGGCACGTCCAGCCCGGGCAGCCAGTTGATCTGCAACGCCTGCCCGGGTTGCCAGTAGCTGGAAATCTGCAGGATGGCCGGGCCGGACAGGCCCCGGTGCGTGAACAGCAAGTCCTCATGGAACACCGGCGCAGCCGCCGCGCGCCCTTTGCCGCCGGGCGCCGTACCTGCCGAGTTTGCCGCGCTTGCCGTCCCGATGGCCACAGGCACGGCCAAGCCCGCCAGTGCGGCATAGGCAGCCCAATCGGCAGCGGCAAAAGTCAGCGGCACCAATCCTGGACGGCAAGGCACCAGCGGCAGCCCGAATTGGCGGGCAATGCGGTGGCCCAGGTCGCTGGCGCCGATCTTGGGGATGGACAGCCCGCCCGTGGCCACCACCAGCTGCGCGGCCTGCACCTGGCCGCGCGCGGTGCGCACGGCATAGCGCGGCGCGGCACTGGTCTGATCGGCGGGCTGCGCCAGCGCCTGCGGCAGTTGCTCCACGCCTTGCACTTCACATCCCTGCCAGAGCTGCACGCCGGCCTGCTCGCACAGCCGGCGCAGCATGTCGATGATGTGCTGCGCCCCCTGGTCGCAAAACAGCTGGCCTTTGTGCTTTTCATGAAAGCCGATGCCGTGCTGCTGCAGCAGAGTCATGAAATCCTGCGGCGTGAAGCGCGACAGCGCCGAGCGGCAGAAGTGCGGGTTATCGCTGATGAAATGCCGCTGCGGCGCGCGCACGTCCAGATCGCGGTTGGTGAAGTTGCACCGCCCGCCGCCGGAGATGCGAATCTTCTCGGCCAGGCGGCGTGCATGGTCAATCAGCAGCACCTTCAGCCCACGCTGGCCCGCCTGCGCCGCGCAGAACAGGCCGGCTGCGCCCGCGCCCAGCACGATGGCGTCGAACTGGGCCGGCGAGGCTGCAGAGCTGGCCTGCAGTGGCATGGGTGGCTTGTCCATGGCCATCAGCAGGGCGCAGCCGCCAGCGCAGCGGCCTGCGGCGCCTGCTCCAGCCACTGGCGCGCCTTGAGCACATCGCCCACGATGATGATGGCTGGGCTGGCGATGTGCTGCGCCTGCATGTCCGCCGCCATCGCACCCAGCTCGGTCAGCAGGCGTTTCTCGCCCGGCAGCGAGGCCGATTGCACCACTGCCACCGGCGTGTGCGCCGGCAGGCCTTGCAGCAGACCTGCCTGAATCGCCTGCGCGCCGCGCACCCCCATGTAGATCACCAGGGTCAGGCGGCAGGCATGGGCCGTGGCCGCCAGCGCCGGCCAATCCATGGCAGGCTGGCCTGGCGCAAGATGGCCCGTCACCAGCAGCACGCCATGGGCAAAGTCGCGGTGCGTCAGCGGCGCGGCCAGCGCCGTGGCCGCCGCCACGCCGGAGGACACGCCGTTGACCACCTGCGCGGCCACGCCCGCCTCATGCAGGCGCTGCAGCTCCTCGCCGCAGCGGCCGAAGATCGCAGGATCCCCACCCTTGAGGCGCACCACCGTCTCGCCGGCCAGGGCCTGCTCGATCATCAAGCGCTCGATCTCGGCCTGAGGCGTGCTGCGGCCACCGCCGCGCTTGCCCACGTGGATGATTCGCGCCGTGGGCGCGGCAAAGGCCAGTACCTGCTCGCCCACCAAGTCATCGACCAGCAGCACCGTGGCTTGGCCAATGGCGCGTACGGCCTTGAGCGTGAGCAGCTCGGGATCACCAGGCCCGGCGCCAACCAGCCAACATGCCCCCGGGCTGCGCAGGGCGTGCGAGCCATTGGGGCCATCCGCCCGCAACGACGCTGGCGTGGCGGCCGCGCTGGTGGGCCAGGTGGAATCAAGAATGCGTGTAGGCATACGGGCACAAGGCAAGGCAAGCGGGGGCACTGCGCCCCGCCGCTGGGCTTTCAAATCCAAAGGGCGTGTATTGTGCGCGAATCTCAGCGCGCGCCATCAGCGCCATCAGCGCCATCAGCACCAACAGCAAACCTTGCCTCAATGGCCAGCAGCGCCTGGGCCTGTCATCAGAATCATCGCGCCGCGCCCATCCCAACCTAGGACGAGCGCCATTCGCGGCAATTTTGATGACAGCCCTCAGTCGCGAGCATGCCCTCAGCGCTGCGGCTGCTTGCTGGCCAGTAGTTTCTTGACCTCGGGCGAGTAGGCCAGTTTGCCCTCGCGCGCATAGGCTTGGTACTGCTCGTCGATGGCGTCGAGGCGATAGAGGTAATTGACCATCAGGCCCAACGACTGGCGCATGCCGTTGTCCGAGCAGTCGCCCATCCAGTTGATTTGTTGCAGGCTGGCGCCATTGCCGAAGTGAAAGCGCGCTACGGGGTCCAGCGGCTCCTGGCGGCGCTTTTCAAGCAGCAGGTAGTGCGCGCATTCGGCCATGAGCCATTGGCGCAGCGCGGCCATGTCGTCCTTGCCCAGCGCCTCGCCAGCGGACTGTTGCCCGGGCTGCGCTGCCTCCTGCGGCGCGCGCAGCAGCTGGCGCAGCCGCTCCAGCGGCGCCTGTGCCCCTTGCTCTTCTTCCTCGATGAGGAGCTTGACCTGCAGCGGAATGCGCTGGCGGTATTGGGCATCCTCCAGCCGGCCTTGCAGCCATTTGGCAAAGCCCGGCACGGGCGACAAGGTGGCGAACTTCTGCAGCTTGGGGAATTCGTGCGTGAGCTGCTCGACCACGCGCTTGATGAGGAATTCGCCCATGCTCACGCCGCGCAGACCGGACTGGGCGTTGGAGATGGAATAAAAAATCGCCGTCGTGGCCTGGGCCGGATCCTGCGTGGGCTGGGCCTCGTCGAGCAGAGCCTGCACATTGTCGGCCAGGGCCTTGACCAAGGCCACCTCGACGAAAATCAAGGGCTCGTCGGGCATGCGGCCATGGAAGAAGGCATAGCAGCGGCGGTCGGAGTCGAGTCGGTTGCGCAGGTCGTTCCAGGACTTGATCTCGTGCACCGCCTCGTAGCGAATGACTTTCTCCAGCAGCGAGGCCGGCGACCCCCAGCCAATGCGCTGCAGCTCCAGAAAGCCGGCATCGAACCACAGGGTGAACAGGCGCAGCAAATCCTGCTCCAGCGGCTGCAGCTCTTCCTGGTGGGCCGAGCGCAGCAGCTCGGCGCGCATTTGCACCAAGGCATGGATACCGTTGGGCAGCAGGTTGAATTGCCGCAGCACGCGCAGCCGTGGGGATTCCAACGCCTGGGCCAGCTCGGCTTGGGCACGCAGGCTCTCAGGCCCTTCGGAAGCGGCCTGATAGGCGGCAATGGCCCGATCAAGCGCCGCCTTGTCCACATGAAAGCCCTGGGCCAGGCGCAGCATGAACAGCAGCCTGTCGGCAGCATTGGCATGCAAATAGGCGTCAAGCAGTTGCCGCGCACGGGCGCGCACGCGGCTGTCACTGTCGGTCTGCGTAGCCGCCTCGTGCAATAGGGTGTCAATCTTTTGCCATTGGCGCTTGTCCAGCGCCTCACTGGCGCTGGCGACTTCTTCGCCGTGCTCGCGCCCACCCATGAAACGGCGCCACAGGCGCATCAATCCCAGGCCACGGGCATCGGTCTGAGAGTCTGCAGAAAGAGTCGTCGGGGGCATGCGGTACTTTCCAGGGCTAGGGGCTCGAACGCCTGCGCCACCACGACGCAGGCAAGAGGCGATACATGATAATCTCGCCGCACGACGCGCCCAGCCCAAGGCCAGCGGGAAACCGCAGCGGCCGACACCGGCGGGACACTTTGGCCTCGCCTTGGCCCACCACATCACACAAGGATTGCACGCATGAACGCACGACTGGGACTCATCATTCTTCTGGCCCTGGGCATCGGCCTGCTGTACTACTTCAACTGGGATGCGCTGATCGTGCCCACCGATGTTTCGCTGGGCTTTGCCGTGGTGCATGCGCCCATCGGCATCATCCTGCTGGTGCTGATGTGCCTGCTGGGCTCCTTGTTCATCGCCTATGTGCTGTGGCTGCACAGCACGGTCATCATGGATTACCACCGCTACACCAAAGAGCTCAAGCAGCAGCGCGAGCTGGCCGACAAGGCCGAGGCCTCGCGCTTTACCGAGCTGCGCAGCTTCCTGGCCGAGCAGCACAAGCAGGGCCAGGAAGAATTGCTGCGCCAGATGGAAGAGCTGGAAGACCACATCTACAGCCGCGTGGACGACTCCGACAACAGCACCGCAGCCTACATCGGCCAGATCGAGAACCAGCTGCGCCACAACCCCGCGCCACAGCTGCCGCTGAATCCCAGCCCCGAGCAGCGCGATAGCTGAAAGCCTTCTGCCCACCAGCCTCGGCACAGTGGGCTCAAAGGGGCTTGGGATGATGATGGGGTGCAAGCTGCCATGGCGCACACAGGGCCAGTGCCCCGGTACGGTCTTTCAGCATCGCAGACTGGCCCAATCGGCTGCTTTTGCCCCGCCAAGCTGAGGGCGTGAACAAGCCCTCTCAGCGCAGCCAGCGCGACAGCAGACGCCACAGCGCATCCAGGCCCATGGACCACAGCTCGTCGGCGAAGCGGTCCTTGCCCCATAGACCTCCGCTCTCCTCACGCTCTCGCTGCGCGTTCTGGGCCCGGATGCGCTCCTGCGCCATCAGCCATTCGGCCCGGGCCGTGGCTTCGCGCAACTTTTCGCTGTCTGCATCGGCAGCAGCGGGGTCCGCCTTGCCGTGGTACTTCTGCAAGGCCCGCTCCACGGCCTGCGGATCCAGCAATGCAAAGGCCGAGCGGCAGTAAGGGCAAGCGTGATCGCGGCGCAGATCGACGGTGGCGCCGCAACTGCTGCAATGGATGGTTCGCACCGTCTCGGCCAACGCATGCAGCTGCGCTGGGTTGAGGTGGCGCACAAAACCTTTCTCGACCATGAACGAGGAGAAAGTGCCAAAGCGCCCATGTCGCGCCGGGCAACGGTAGGTGACGTAAGCGCCGCTGAGGGTGCGGTCCGTGCCGCGCTGCAGTGTCGTGCGGCAGGCCGGGCACTGCATGCGCTGGCCCAGCGGGCGGTGCGGCTCATCGCGGTGCTCATGCAAGGTCTTGAACAGCGCCAGCACGCCCTGGGCCGAGAGCTGCAGGTTTTCACGCCAGTCGAACCAGATGCCATGGCAGGCAAAGCACAGGTCCAGCTCCACCGGCTCGCCACGGTGGGACTGCACGTGCAGCGCCTGCATAGGCTCACGGCATGAGGGGCAGGCCGGCGCGGCGGGCTGCCAATGCGCATTGGCAAGATCTGCTGCGGCTTGTTCGGTCATGCGCATATTCCTGCGGGTTGCGATGCCGCATGGGTTCGGGGGCGCGCAGCGCTGCCATGTCGGCGCAAGTCAGCAAAGTGGCTGCCATTTCAGGCAGAAGGTGCCAGCGCTGCAGATGCCGCGCCCGCCCGGGCCGATCACTCGGCGCTGGCCTGGGTCATCAGCGGAGCGAGTTCGAAGTGCATGCGCGCGGCCTCGGCCAAAGTATCAAAACGCTGCTTGATTTCCTTGGCGATCGGCGCTGCGGCAGCACTGTCCTTGGCGATGATCTGCGGGTCCTTGAATTCGCCGTTGATGCGGAATTCAAAGTGCAGGTGCGGCCCGGTGGACATGCCGGTCGAGCCCACGGTGCCGATGAACTGGCCCTGCGTGACCTTGTCACCCTTCTTCACATCGCGGCGATCCATGTGCGCATAGACCGTGACCTTGCCTTCACCATGGTCGATGTACACCACATTGCCATAGCTGTTGCTCCAGGTCGATTCCTGCACCACGCCATCGCCGATGGTGCGAATGGGCGTGCCGGTGCGCGCTGCGTAATCGATGCCATTGTGGTTGCGCCAGGTCTTCTTGATCGGGTGGAAGCGGCTGCCAAAGCTGCTGGAGACGCGGGAGAACTCCAGCGGCGAGGACAGGAAAGCCCGACGCAAATTGGAGCCATCGAGCGCGTAATACGCGCCCTTGTCGTGCTCGCTCTCCTGGAACCACAGCGCCTGGTGGGCCTTGCCCTTGTTGACGAATTCAGCGCTGAGCACGCGGCCGCTGCGCAGTGGCTCGCCATCGGCTTCCAGGGTTTCGTAGACCACGGTGAAGGTATCGCCCTTGCGCAAGTCCTTGTGGAAGTTCACCTCGGCAGAGAACATCTCGGCGATCTGCACCGCCACCGGATCGGGCAGGTTGGCCTCATCGGTGGCCGCAAACAGCGAACTGCGGATCACGCCACTGGCCAGGCGGGTGCTCTTGGTCAGCTCGCCACGATCCAGCTCGGCCGAGAAGGTTTCGCCATCGGTGCCACGCTGCACCACCAGACGCTGGAAGAAGCCGCTGTCGTCGTTGACCCAGCGCGCCGTCAGGCGTTCGAGCTCGTGGTTGGCATTGACCTCAGCGGTGACAAAGCGACCATGGCGGCCCCACAGATTCTTATGCGCCAGGGCATTGCGGCGCAGAAAGGCTGCAGCCGCTGGATCGCTCACGCCCAGGCGCTGCAGCAAGCCCTCGGCCGTATCGTTGGCTCGCAAGCGGTCGCTGCGGTAGAGCAGCAAGTCGCTCTGGCCCAACAGGCTGGCAACGCTCTGCCCATCAAGCAGCGAAGGCACTTCATACTGCGCCAGGCGCGGAAAAATCAGCTCCTGCTCGCCCTGCAGATTGGCCACGGCAAAGGCGCCGCCGCCGCCCAGCAGCAGCAAAGCGCTGACCGCGCCCATCAGGCGCTTGGCCACCGGGCTGCGCGCCGTCAATGGCGCAGCCCCGGCCTGAGCCTCGGGGGCCAGCTGCGGCGGCAGCACTTCAGGGAAAGTCGGTGCAGCGTCTTGAGAAACAGGGGGCGGAAAGGCTGACTGCTCGGAGTTCAAGGGACTGTCCTGACACAAAAACAAGCCCGCCATCCTTTTGCATGCGACCCACGCGACAGCGAGAGCGACCTCCGGCGGCAAGGCGGCGCACAGCAACTGCGCGAGCACCGGGCCCCAGGCCCATGCAAAAGAACGCGCCGGCAAACTGGCCCACGCAAAAGGCCAGGCGGTTGCCACCGCCTCAGCCAATGCACAGCCGTGCAGCGGCACAAAGCAGGCTTGGAAGAAGATTCAAAAAATGCGGCCAATGGCACGAAGCAGGCAGATCAGCGACACCTGGGAAAGTTCATTTGCTGCCTGAGCTTCCATACAATAAGCCCGCAAAAACACAGGGCAGTATAGCGGGATTGCCCGTTTTACCAAGCGGATTTACTTTTATTCTCATGTCAACTATTGCCTCCCCCAGCCCCCACCCCTCGCAACCGCCCAGCGCCGCCGTGCAGCAAGCCCTGGCCATCAGCCTGCGCGGCGCGGAGGAATTGCTGCCACAGGCCGACTGGCTGGCCAAGCTGCAACGCGCCGAGGCCAGCGGCCAGCCGCTGCGCATCAAGCTGGGGCTGGACCCCACCGCCCCGGACATCCACTTGGGCCATACCGTGGTGCTCAACAAGATGCGCCAGTTGCAGGACCTGGGGCACCAAGTGATCTTCCTGATCGGCGACTTCACCGGCCGCATTGGCGATCCTTCCGGGCGCAACAGCACCCGCCCGCCGCTGACCGAGGAGCAGATCAAGGCCAACGCCCAGACCTACTACACCCAGGCCAGCCTGGTGTTGGATCCGGACAAGACCGAGATCCGCTACAACAGCGAATGGAGCAACGGCCTGGGCGCGGCGGACATGATTGCGCTGGCCTCCAAATACACCGTGGCACGCATGATGGAGCGCGATGACTTCCACAAGCGCTTTCATGGCGGCCAGTCGATCAGCATCCATGAATTCCTCTACCCGCTGATGCAGGGCTACGACTCCGTGGCGCTCAAGGCCGACCTGGAGCTGGGCGGTACCGACCAGAAATTCAACCTGCTCATGGGGCGCCATCTGCAGCAGGAATACGGCCAAGAGCCGCAGTGCGTGCTGACCATGCCCCTGCTGGTCGGCCTCGATGGCGTGGACAAGATGTCCAAGTCCAAGAACAACTACATCGGCATCACCGAGGACGCCAACACCATGTTTGCCAAGGTGCTGTCGATCTCCGACGAGCTGATGTGGGACTGGTACACGCTGCTGTCTTTTCGCTCGCTGGCCGAAATCGAAGCCCTGCGCAAGGAGGTCGCCCAGGGGCGCAATCCCAAGGACGCCAAGGTGTTGCTGGCCAAAGAAATCACCGCGCGCTTTCACAGCGCCGCCGCCGCCGAGGCCGCCGAGCAGGATTTCATCAACCGCAGCAAAGGCGGCGTTCCCGAGGACATCCCCGAAGTGCAACTCAGCGGCGCGCCTCTGGGCATCGGGCAGATCCTCAAATCCGCCGGGCTGACGGCCTCCACCGGCGAAGCCAACCGCCTGATCGATGGCCACGGCGTGCGCGTCGATGGCAGCACCGTCGGTGATCGCGGCCTCAAACTCACGGCCGGCACCTACGTGGTTCAGGTGGGCAAGCGCAAGTTCGCGCGCGTGCATCTGAGCTGAACCCAAGAGCCGGCTCGCCGGCTCACGCCCTCGGCGCGAGCAGAACCTGCTCGCGCCAAGAAAAAGCCGCTGGAATCAGCGGCTTTTTCTTGGGGCATGGCGCACCTCGCGGGCGGCAGAGCTTGCGCCGTGAGGCCGGCGCCAGCCCCTGGGCCAGCCCGGTGATCCGATCAGAACAGCACCCTAGCGCGGATCGTGCCCGGCACGCGGCGCAGCGGCTCCAGCACCTTGCTGGCGCCGCCCGGCTCGGTGTCGATCACAACGTAGCCAATGGCCTCATCGGTCTGCAGGTACTGCGCCGCCACGTTCAGCTGGGCGTCAGAGAAGATCTGGTTGATGGCCGACATCACGCCCGGCACATTCTTGTGGATGTGCAGGATGCGGTCGCGCCCGGCGTGCGCCGGCAGCGCCGCCTCGGGGAAGTTCACCGAGGTGGTGGTGGTGCCGTTGTCCGAGTAGCGCACCAGCTTTTCCGCCACTTCCAGGCCGATGTTGGCCTGCGCCTCCATGGTCGAGCCGCCGATGTGCGGCGTGATGATGACGTTGTCCATGCCGCGCAGCGGGGAGACGAACTCATCCTGATTGGACTTGGGCTCGACCGGGAACACGTCGATGGCCGCGCCCAGCAGCTTCTTGCTCCTCAAGGCCTCGGCCAGCGGCTCGATCTCCACCACCGTGCCGCGCGAGGCGTTGATGAGGATGGCGCCATCCTTCATCGCGGCCAGCTCCTTGGCGCCGATCATCCACTTGGTCGAGGGCAGCTCGGGCACGTGCAGCGTCACCACGTCGCTGCGTTCGAGCAGCTCCTTGAGGCTGCCCACCTGCTGCGCATTGCCCAGCGGCAGCTTGGTGATGGCATCGTAAAAAATCACGTGCATGCCCAGCGACTCGGCCAGCACCGACAGCTGCGAGCCGATGGAGCCATAGCCGACGATGCCCAGCGTCTTGCCGCGCGTCTCATACGAATTGGTGGCCGACTTGAGCCAGCCACCGCGGTGCGCCACTGCGTTCTTCTGCGGAATGCCGCGCAGCAGCAGGATCAGCTCACCCAGCACCAGCTCGGCCACCGAGCGCGTATTCGAATAGGGCGCGTTGAACACCGCCACCCCTTTTTGCCGCGCGGCCTGCAGGTCAATCTGGTTCGTGCCGATGCAAAACGCCCCCACGGCCACCAGCTTGTTGGCCGCAGCCAGCGCATCGGCCGTCAGCTGCGTGCGCGAGCGAATGCCCAGAAAATGCACGTCAGCGAGCTTTTCCTTGAGCTCATCGCCTTGCAACGCGCTGGAGACCGTCTCCACATTGTCGTAGCCGGCCTGCCTGAGCACATCCACGGCAGAGGGGTGGATGCCCTCCAGCAACAGAAACTTGATCTTGCCCTTGTCCAGCGATGTCTTACCCATGATTTGCCCACCCGAAATGCATCCAGCGCAAGCCAGAACAAGATGCCCTGACCGCCTGCGCGAAAAGTGCGGATATTAGCATTAACCCTAGGTAACACCTGCTGTCCCAGGCCCGCTCAAGAGGCCCAACCTGGGGTAAACCTTGACACTTTTTTGTCACAAAACTGCCTTACCATCGCCCCCGTTTTCAGAAGGCGTCTGCCGCAGATCCTGCGGCAGCGCTTTTCGGTTTTCATCCGTTTTCCCCAATACGCAAGGAGTCTCAATGAAACTGCGTCACTTCGCCCTCGCCGCCGCTGCCGCCCTGGCCGTTGGCAGCGCCCAGGCCCAGACCGAAATCCAATGGTGGCATTCGATGCCTGCCGCGCTGGGCGACTGGGTCAACGACCTGGCCAAGCAGTACAACGAAAGCCAGAGCGAGTACCGCATCGTGCCCACCTACAAGGGCAAGTACGACGAATCCATGACGGCGGCCATCGCCGCCTTCCGCGCCGGCAATGCGCCGCACATCCTGCAAGTCTTCGAGGTCGGCACCGCCACCATGATGGCCGCCAAAGGCGCCACCATGCCCGTGACCAAGGTGATGGAAGACGCCGGCCTGAAGTTCGACCAGAGCGCCTACATCTCCGCCGTCAGCGGCTACTACACCGCGCCCAACGGCCAGATGCTGAGCTTTCCCTTCAACAGCTCCACCACGGTCTTCTACTACAACAAGGACGCCTTCAAGGCCGCCGGCCTGGACCCGGAAAAGGCCCCCAAGACCTGGCCCGAGGTGTTCGAGGCGGCCGGCAAGCTCAAGGACAGCGGCCACAAGTGCGCGCTGACCACCAGTTGGATCAGCTGGACGCAGCTGGAGAGCTTCTCGCTGTGGCACAACACCTTGTTTGCCAGCGCCAACAACGGCTTTGACGGCAACGGCGCCCGCCTGCAGGTGAACTCGCCGCTGCACCTGCGCCACTTCGAGAACCTGGCCAAGGCCGCCAAGGACGGCCGCTTCGTCTACAAGGGCCGCGGCAACACCGCCGACGCCACCTTCCCATCGGGCGAATGCGCCATGATCACCGGCACCTCGGGCCTGTACGCGCGCGTGCGCAAGGAGGCCAAGTTCCCCTACGGCATCTCCACCCTGCCCTACTACCCCGACGTCGAGGGCGCGCCGCAGAACACCGCCATCGGCGGCGCCAGCCTGTGGATCATGGGCGGCAAGAGCGAGAAGGAATACCAGGGCGTGGCCGACTTCTTCCGCTTCCTCTCCGACCCCGAAGTGCAGGCCGCCAGCCACCAGCGCACCGGCTACCTGCCCGTGACCACCGCCGCCTTCGAGCTGACGGAAAAGGCCGGCTTCTACGAGCAAAACCCCGGCACCGACGTGGCCGTGACGCAGATGATCCGCAAGACCACGGACAAATCGCGCGGCATCCGCCTGGGCAATTTCGTGCAGATCCGCACCATTGCCGATGAGGAAACCGAGCAGATCTGGGCTGGCAAGAAAACCCCCAAGGAAGCTCTGGAGGCCATCGTGCAGCGCGGCAACGAACAGCTCGAACGCTTCGAGCGCGCCAACCGCTGATCGCGCCAACCACCTTGATCGCTGAGCGCCGGGCAAGCGGCGCAGCCCTCCAAGCCAGCGCCTGCGCTGGCTTTTTTTCCGCTCACTGCCCCTGACTGCACCAAGCCATGCCTGGCCCTGAATAGAATAAGAACCACTCTCGATACCGTCCCGGCCAGGCCCAGCCAATGTCCCTCGCGCCCGCTTATCAACAGCAAGTCCAAGCCCTGTATCTGCGCCATCACGGCTGGCTGCACAGCTGGCTGCGCCGCCGCCTGGGCGATGGCGATGCCGCCGCCGACCTGGCGCACGACACCTTCGTGCGCCTGCTGGGCCGCCCGCATGCGCTGCACGAGCTGCGCGAGCCGCGCGCCTATCTGGGCACCATTGCCCATGGCCTGGCCGCCAGCCATTTGCGTCGCCGCGCGCTGGAAGCCGCCTGGCTGCAAACCCTGGCCGCCCTGCCCGAGGCGCACGCCCCTTCGCCCGAGCGGCGCGCCATCACCCTGCAAACCCTGCACCAGCTCGACGACGCCCTGCACACCCTGCCCGCGCGCGTGCGCCAAGCCTTTCTGATGGCACAGTTCGACGGCATGAAGCAGCGCGATATCGCCGCCGCCCTGGGCCTGTCCGTGCCCACCGTCAAAAAGTACATGCAGCGCGCCTGGCTGGCCTGCCTGCACCTCATGCCCGAGGACTGACGCCGCGCCCCATGGCCGAGCCGCTCAACCACCCTGCCAGCGCCCCCATCGCCGAGCCCATCGACGAGCGCATCCTGGCCGAAGCCGCCGCCTGGCTGGCCCAGCTGCAAGACGGCCCCCTGCCCCCCGCTGAACAAGCCCGCCTGGCCGCCTGGCGCCAGCAAAGCCCGCAGCACCAGCGCGCCTGGCAGCGCGCCGAGCGCCTGCTGGGCCAGCTCAACGCCCTGCCCGCCCCGCTGGCCGGCCCCGCCCTGCACGCCAGCACGCAAGCCAGCCGCCGCGAAAGCCTGGCCCGCATTGCCAAAGGCACGGCCCTGGTGCTGCTGATCGCCCCCGCCAGCTGGCTGCTGTGGCAGCGCCAGCCCTGGCAGCACTGGCGCCACTGGATGGACGCCGACTACGCCGCCCTGCCCGGCCAGAACCTGGACTTGCAACTGGACGACGGCAGCCAACTCAGCCTGCACGCTGGCAGCCAGCTCGACGTGCGCTACAGCCGCCGCCAGCGCCTGCTGCACCTGCGCCAAGGCGAGCTGTATGTGCACACCGCCGCCGACAGCGCCCAGCCGCCGCGCCCCTTCATCGTCAGCACCGCGCACGGGCGCATGCAGGCCCTGGGCACGCGCTTTGCCGTGCGGCATCTGGACGGGCAACTCGACGGGCAACTGGACGGGCAACTGGACGGACAGCCGCACGCAGCGCCCGGCGGCGATGGCGGCAGCACCCTGCTCGCCGTTTACGAAGGCGCGGTGCGCATCGAGCCAGCCGACGCCCCGAGCGCCGCACACCGCACCCTGCGCGCCGGCCAGCAGGCGCGCTTCACGCGCGAGGCCATCGCCCCCGCCACCACCGCCCGCGAGGCCGACACCGCCTGGCGCCAGGGCCTGCTCATCGCCGACGCCATGCCCCTGCCCGACTGGGCGGCCGCCCTGGCCCGCCACAGCGGCCGCGCCATCCGCGTGCTGCCCGCCGCCCAGGCGCTGCGCATCTCCGGCACCTTCCCCTTGAACGACCCCGACCGCGCCCTGCGCATGCTCGCTGCCACCTTGCGCCTGCGCATCCGCCAGCGGGGTCAGGGCGAAGGCGCAATGGTGGAGATTGGTTGAAACGCCCCTGCGCAAGGGCCTTTGCCAACACCCTGCTTGCCGAGCCGCCACGAAAGTAGTAACTTACCTACTTTTTAAGCACCTGTTCAAAAGGAGGCCGCCCATGACCATCACCACCCTATCCAGCCGGGAGCTGAACCAGGACGTGACGCGCGCCAAAAAAGCCACCCAGCGCGGCCCCGTGCTCATCACCGACCGTGGCCGGCCCGCGCACGTGCTGCTCAGCTTCGAGGACTACCAGCGCCTGACCCGGCAGCAGCGCAGCATTGCCGATGCGCTGGCCATGCCCGGCGTGGAAGACATCGCCTTCGAGCCCCCGCGCCTGCGCCTGGGCGCCGAGCCCGCCGATCTCGCATGATGTACCTGCTCGACACCAACGTCCTGTCCGAACTGCGCAAAGTGCAAAGCGGCAAGGCCGATCCCCAGGTCGCCGCCTGGGCGCGCAGCGTGGACGCGGCCGACTTGTTCATTTCCGCCATCACCGTCATGGAGCTGGAGCTGGGCGTGCTCTCCATCGAGCGCAAGGACGCCGCCCAGGGGGCCCTGCTGCGCGCCTGGCTGGAGCGGCGCGTGCTGCCCGAATTCGCCACCCGCACCCTGCCCATCGACACCGCCGTGGCCCAGCGCTGCGCCCGGCTGCATGTGCCGGACCGGCGCGCCGAGCGCGACGCCCTCATCGCCGCCACGGCACTGGTGCATGGCATGCGCGTGGCTACGCGCAACCTAGCCGACTTCGCGCCCACCGGCGTCCCGCTCGTCAACCCGTGGGCGCCAGCGCCATAGGCGCAGCGCCCGGCAAACCGCCGTTTGATTTCGGCCCGCGCCTGCCTGCCTGCCCTGCGGACCTGCCTTCACAAAAAAATTTCACCCCGCCCGTATCCCTTTTGCGCGCTCATGCGGCATAGGGGGTAGCCAGGCGTGTGGCTGCCCCGGCCCTGCATGTGCCCTAGGTGCATGCATGTGCGTGGGCGGCAGGGCGCGCCAAGCCAAAGCTTGATTGACCCTCCCCTGCCGCCACGAAAGGAGCACCTATGGCCCGCCGCGCCATTTCCATCGCTTTTCCCCCTGTCATTTCCGCCGTCATTCCCGCCGCCGGCCCCACAGCCATTGCCGCCACTTTGGCCACCGGCCGCCCCCGCCGCCTCACGCCGGCCGCCATACAGGCACGGGCGCAGCCGCATGGCCTGCGCCCCAGCGCGCTGGCATTGGCGGCCGCATTCGCCACGGCCAGCCTGGCCGCTGGCGGCGCGCTGCTGCCCGCCCGCAGCGCCCAGGCCCAAACCGCCGCCGCCATCACCACAGCCACCCAGGCCACCACCCCGGCCACGCGCCACTACAACCTGCCCGCCGGGCCGCTGGGCGCCTCGCTGGCGGCCTTTGCCGGGCAGGCCGGGCTGCTGCTGTCCTTCGACCCCGCGCTGACCCAGGGCCGCCAGGCCCCCGCCCTGCAAGGCCGCCACAGCCCGCAAAGCGGCCTGGCCGCGCTGCTGGCCGGCAGCGGCCTGCAAGCCGAGCAGCAGGCCGACGGCAGCTTCACGCTGCGCCGCGCCCCGGCCCCCACGCGCGCCGCCGGCGCCAGCGTGCAAACCCTGCCCGCCGTCACCGTGCAGGCCGCGCCCGAAACTGCCACCGGCCCCGTCTTTGGCTACCGTGCGCGCCGCGCCGTCACAGCCACCAAGACCGACACCCCGCTGGCCGAAACGCCGCAGTCGGTCACCGTCGTCACGCGCGACCAAATGACCGAACAGGGCATGACCAACGTGCAGGACGCACTGACCTACGCCGCCGGCGTGCGCTCCGACCTGTATGGACTGGACTCGCGCAACGACGGCATGGCCGTGCGCGGCGCCAACCCGGTCAATTACCTGGACGGTCTGCGCGGCAACTACAACTGGTACACCAGCACCATCCGCTTCGACCCCTACACGCTGGAGCGCGTGGAAGTGCTGCGCGGCCCCGCCGGCATGCTGTTTGGCGCAGGCAGCGTGGGCGGCGTCATGAACATGGTCGGCAAGCGCCCCCTGTTCGAGCCTCAGCGTGAAGTGGGCGTGCAGCTGGGCAGCTTCAACCGCCGGCAGGCGCAGCTGGACCTGACCGGCCCCATCAACGAGCAACTGGCCTATCGCCTGGTCACCCTGGCGCGCAAGTCCGACACGCAAGTCGATCATGTGCGCGATGATCGCGCCCTGCTCATGCCCTCGCTGACCTGGCGGCCCAACGCCGCCACATCGCTCACGCTGCATGCCCTGTGGCAGCGCGACAAAAGCGGCAACACCGCCCAGTTCTTTCCCTTGGCCGGCACCTTGTTTCCTGCCGTGCCGGGCTACTTGCCCACCAGCCGCTTCATTGGCGAGCCCAGCGACTTCTACAACACGCGCCACACGCATGTCGGCTGGCGTTTCGAGCACGCCTTCAATGCGCAATGGGCGCTGCGGCAGAACTTCCGTCACTCGCGCAACGCCAACGACGCGCGCTACTTCTGGGCCGACTACGAAACCATTCCTGGCGGCTGGGGCGCCGATCCGATCAACCAGCGCCTGCTGCGCCGCGTACTCAGCGACAGCCGCACCCGCACCCGCATGACCCTGGCTGACACCCACGTGCAAGGCCAGTTCAGCGCCGGCGGCGCACAGCACACCGTGCTGGCCGGGCTGGACGTGATCCGCTTCAAGGAAAGCGTCTGGGAATCAGACGGGGATGAAAGTCTCATCGACGCCTGGAACCCGGTGTACGGCCAGTTCAGCCCTTCGGGCAACTACGTTGCCTATCCGGTGGCTCATCAGCATCAGCTGGGCTTTTACGCGCAAGACCAGATCAAGTGGGGCCCGTGGGCCTTCACGGCTGGCCTGCGGCGTGACCGGGCGCGCTCGGGCGCGCAAGGATCGGACGCCGTCAAGACCAGCGCCACCACCGGGCGCCTGGCAGCCATGTATCTCGGCCCGCAGCACTGGAACCCCTACATCAGCTATACCGAATCCTTTCTGCCCCAAGCGCCGCGCCAGGGGCAAAACTTCAAGCCCCTCAAAGGCAAGCAGTGGGAGCTGGGCGTGAAATACGAGCCGCCCGGCCAAACGATGGCTTTCAACGCCGCCATTTATGACCTGCGCGAAGTCAACCGCATCCAGCAGCCCCGTCCCAACGAATACAACCAGCTGGGCCAAACCCGCACGCGCGGCCTGGAGCTGGAGACGCGCGGACAGCTTGGCCGCCGCTTCGAGCTGCTGGCCCATTACAACTACATCGATCTGGACAAACAGCTCGAAGGCCTGCCCAAACACCAGGCCAGCGTGTGGGGCAAGTACCGTTTTGGCGACGCGCGGCAAGGCTGGTCGGCGGGCGCCGGCCTGCGCTGGGCCAGCGCCTTCCGTGACGGCAGCGGCCCGCGCGTGCCCTCGTCGGCCTTGCTGGATCTGATGCTGGCCTATGACAACGGCCCCTGGCGTCTGGCCCTGAACGTGCAAAACGCTGCCGACAAGGTGTACTTTGCCGCCTGTCTGGAGCGCGGCGATTGCTGGTGGGGCGCGCGCCGCAACGTGCTGCTGACGCTGGATTACCGCTTCTAGAGCATGTTCTGATCGAACGTTGACAAATCCAAGACATGGCCGCTGACTGGCATCGCCATCTCGCAGGGTCGCTCTCGTCATGCCCGCGAAGGCGGGCATCCAGCGCCGCCCTTGCGCACGAGCGGGGGATTGGCCAAGGGCAGCGCCGCCCCGTCAGTGTCGCGACTGGACACCCGCTTTCGCGGGTGTGACGAGAACCAGCGGCGCTTGCAGGAAATGTCTTCATCAGAATCGAAACCGCTCTAGCTTCCATTGCAGCATGACGGTTGCTTCTGCGGCGAGCCGCCCAAGGTGACGGTCAGCGTGAGCTGGCGCTGGTAAGCGCCCGCCGGGCCTGGCGGCCCGGCTGTGCGCTTTGCAACGAGAAAACTGTCTGCCGCTGCCAGCGCCTGTGCAAGCTGCGCAGGCTGTGCGCAACGTAGGCTGTGCGCAAGAAAAAACCCCCTTGCAACCGATGCTGCAAAGGGGTTTATTTTGGCGGAGCGGACGGGGCTCGAACCCGCGACCCCCGGCGTGACAGGCCGGTATTCTAACCAACTGAACTACCGCTCCTGGTAGCGGAGCGTTCGCCGGCTTTGATGCAACCGGCCAAGTGCTCTGGACTTGGCGACCCTACGGGGATTCGAACCCCGGTACCCACCGTGAAAGGGTGGTGTCCTAGGCCTCTAGACGATAGGGTCGTAGCCTTTGGACTCAGGCCCTGCGGGCCTGGTGTTTTGGTGGAGGTAAGCGGGATCGAACCGCTGACCTCTTGCATGCCATGCAAGCGCTCTCCCAGCTGAGCTATACCCCCAAATTTTGCTGCCTTGGGTTGCCCCAGGGCTTTTGCTGGTCTTCGCTGTTGCTTTCGTCTTATCAGCCTTTTGTCTTGGACTTGGCTTTCAAGATTTCGTCATCAGCGAAGCCTCGCATTGTATAGCAATTTTCAGCGCTTTTGCAAAAGTTCGAGAATTTTTTTCTGTCCCATCAATTCGAACACGGCATCGATGGATGGCGTCTGCGCCACGCCCATGGTCAGCACGCGCGCGGGCATGGCCAGTTGGGGCATTTTCAGGCCCTGCTCCTTGAGCACTTGCTTGAAGGCGGCGCTGATGTGCGCGGCCTGCCACTGCGGCAGTACGGCCAGGGCCTGGGCCAAGGCGTCAAGCGCCGGGCGGATGGTTTCGGTGACGTGCTGCTCGTAGTCCGCCAGGTTGATGCTGGGCTGCTCGCTGTAGAACGGCTGGGCCCAACGGGCCAGATCTTCAAGGGTTTCGCAACGATCCTTGAAGAGCGCGACGATGGCCGGCAGGCGGCCATCGGCCAGGGCGCTGGCCTGGATGCCTCGCGCAGCCAGGCGCGGCGCCAGCAGCTCGGCCAGGGCTGTGTCGCTGGCCATTTTCATGTGCTGTGCATTGACCCAGCGCAGCTTGGCTTCGTCAAAGCGTGCAGCACTGCTGCCCAGATGGTCGAGATCAAACCATTGCAGGAATTGTTCGCGCGAGAAGATTTCGTCGTCGCCGTGGCTCCAGCCCAGACGCGCCAGATAGTTGACCATGGCATCGGCCAGGTAGCCTTCGTCGCGGTATTGCGTCACGGCCTTGGCGCCATGGCGCTTGCTCATCTTCTCGCCCTGTTCGTTGAGCACGGTGGGCAGGTGGGCATAGACGGGCGGCTCCTTGCCCAGCGCGCGGAAGATGTTGATCTGGCGCGGGGTGTTGTTGACGTGGTCGTCGCCGCGGATGACGTGGGTGATGCCCATGTCGATGTCGTCCACCACCACGCAGAAGTTGTAGGTGGGCGTGCCATCGGGGCGAGCGATGACCAAATCGTCCAGCTCGTCATTGCTGATCTCGATACGGCCTTTGACCTTGTCGTCCCACGCGACCACGCCGCCCTGGGGGTTTTTGAAGCGCAGCACGGGTTGCACGCCTTCGGGCACGGGCGGCAGTTGTTTGCCCGGCTCGGGCCGCCAGGTGCCGTCGTAGCGGGGCTTTTGCTTGGCGGCCATTTGGCGCTCGCGCAGCGCATCCAGCTCGGCCACGCTCATGTAGCAGGGGTAGACCAAACCTTGGGCCTGCATCTGCGCCAGCACTTCTTTGTAGCGCTCCATGCGCTGCATTTGATAGAACGGGCCTTCGTCGGGCTCCATGCCCAGCCAGGCCATGCTCTCCAGAATCACATCGACGGCGGCCTGGGTGGAGCGCTCCTGATCGGTATCTTCAATGCGCAGGATGAAGTCGCCGCCATTGGCTTTGGCAAAGGCCCAGGGGTAGAGCGCGGAGCGGATGTTGCCCAGGTGAATGAAGCCGGTGGGCGACGGGGCAAAACGTGTGCGGACTTTGCCGCCAGTGGGTTGGGTGCTCATGGTGCGTGCGGTGGTGTTGAGTAGGGCGAATGGGGGCTCGAATGGCGGCTCACAAGGCCTGCAGGCCGCGCTGCAGGTCGCGCTGCAGGTCGTCCGGGTGCTCCAGCCCGACCGAGATGCGCAGCAGCCCCTGGCCGATGCCGGCGGCCTGGCGCTGTGCCTCGCTCAACCGGCCGTGCGAGGTGGTGGCCGGGTGCGAGATGGTGGTCTTGACATCGCCGAGGTTGGTGGTGCGGCTGAGCAGCTGGCATTGGTCGATGACGGCAAAGGCGTTGGCGCGCAGTTGCTCGGGCGACTGGCCGGGCACTTCAAAGGCCAGTACCGCGCCGCCGGCGCCGCCTTGCTGGCGCATGGCCAGCGCGTGCTGCGGATGGCTGGCCAGGCCAGGGTAATGAACCCGCCCCACCTTGGGGTGCTGCTCCAGCCACTGGGCCAGCGCCAGCGCATGGCGGCTCTGGGCCTGCATGCGCACGAACAGGGTTTCCATGCTTTTGAGCACAACCCAGGCATTGAAGGGCGAGAGGCTGAAGCCGGCCGTGCGCAGGTAGGGGCCGAGCTTTTGCTCGACCAGCGCATGGCTGCCGCAGACTGCGCCAGCCATCACCCGGCCCTGCCCTTCCAGGAATTTGGTGCCCGAGTGCAGCACGAAATCGGCCCCCAGCGCAGCGGCCTGTTGCAGCGCGGGCGTCAGAAAGGAATTGTCCACCGCCAGCCAGGCGCCGCTGTTGTGCGCCAGATCGGCCAGGGCCTGGATGTCGCAGACTTCGGTCAGCGGGTTGGTGGGCGTCTCCGCAAACAGCAGTTTGGTGCGGCCGGGGCGGATGGCCTGGCGCCATTCGTTCACGTCGGTCTGTGAGACGAAGCTGGTTTCCACGCCAAAGCGCTGCAGCTCACTGCCCAACAGCCTGATGGTGGAGCCGAACATGGAGCGCGATGCCACGATGTGGTCGCCGCTTTGCAGCAGGCCATAGGCCAAAGTCGCGATGGCAGCCATCCCGGTGGCCGTGCCCAAAGCGCACTCGGTGCCTTCGAGTGCGGCCAGGCGCTGCTCGAAGCTGGTGACAGTGGGGTTGGCGGTGCGGGTGTAGGTAAAACCCGGCTGCTCACCGGCAAAGCGCTGCGCCGAGGTCTGGGCATCGGGCTGCACATAGCTGCTGGTGAGGAACAGGGCTTCGGAATGCTCGCCATACTGGCTGGGCGCCAAGGCCTGGCGCACGGCCAGGCTCTGGCGGTGCAGGCCTTCGGGCAAGGGCGAAGAGGTTTCGGGATCGGTCACGGGAAATTCCATTGAGTTGCTTGCGCGCGGCAGGCGTGCGCATGGCATGGCGCCATCAGTAGTCGGGCTGCCAGTCCACGACGATTTGCCCATCGGCCAGCGAGACGCTGTCCACATAGGCATCGACGAAGGGGATCAGGTGCTCGCGCAGGCGCGGCGCAGGCGCTCCGGGAGCATTGAGTGCATTCAGCACATCGGCCGGGGGCTGCTCGCGCACCACCAGCACGGACTGCGGGCCGTTGGAGAGCATCTCCGCCACCGTGCCCAATACCACCGCCTGCCGGTTGCGCACCTGCAGGCCGAGCAGATCCACCCAATAAAACTCGCCCTCGGGCAACGCCGGAAAGGCGCTTCGCGGCAAGGCAATGGTGGCGCCGCGCAGGGCCTGCGCCACGTCGCGGTCGTCAATGCCCTGCAGCTGCGCCACCAACGCATCACCTTGCGGCTTCAGCTGCAGCACACGCACTTGTAATGGCGCATCAAAATGGCGCGGGCCCTGACGGCGCTGCGCATCGGGCGGGGCAATGAACCAGTCGCGCGCCTCGTGCAGCGCATCGGCATCGGCGCTGAACGGCGCGAGCTTGATCCAGCCGCGCACGCCCCACGCTCCAGTGATGCGCGCCAGGTCAATCAGCGGCTCGGGCGGCGCCTCTGCCGCCAATTGCGCCAATGCCTGGCGCAGCTGCGGCCCTGCTGGCGCAGCTGCATCGGCCAATGCCTTGGGTATGGCTTGCACGCGGGAGCTTGCAGGGGAATGGGTGGGCTTGCGCTTGCGATACTGCATGAAAGCAAGGTCTCCAGTGGCTTGAACACGCCGGCGCCGATGAAAACCACGGCACCAAGCAAGGCCCATGCCCAGACGCAGCAGGCGCACACGCCGGGCACAATAAAAAACAGGCGCTGCACCACTTGCGTGGCCAGAGCCTGTCTATGGCAACGGGCGGCACTAAAAAATTAGACGGCCCGAAAAATCTTGCAAGAGAGGCCCACAACGGGCCTCTGCACTGCATATCAAGCAGCCACTTGCTGCTTGGCCGATTGCTTGATCAGGCGCTGCACGGTCTCCGAAGCCTGGGCGCCCACACCTTGCCAGTAGCTCAGGCGGTCATGGCTGAGTTGCAAGCCTTGCTCGGCGCCACGGGCATTGGGGTTGTAGTAGCCAATGCGCTCAATGAAACGGCCATCGCGGCGCACGCGCTTGTCGGCAACAACGATGTTGTAAAACGGACGAGCCTTGGAGCCGCCGCGGGAGAGTCTGATTACGACCATTGCGAGAATTTCCTTTGGGCCTGCATGGCTGGCATAAAACAAAACCCGCCCAGCACATGCGAAAAAAATCCGCAGCGTTGAGAGACACGCGACATGACCACCCGGCCAGCGACGACGCTGCAAAGCGCGCGATTATAGCAACAGCCTGGCGGCGCAATACAAGCCGGCGCTTGCCCCCCTGCCACGCCGATGCGACCGCCGAGGCATTCGCATGCTCTGCTGCGCACGATAGAGCAATGGCACAATCGCCCCATGAAGCCGACAGCCCGCACCACTGCCCGCTCTGCCCCCAGTCCCGCGTCGGACGAGGCTCGCACAACGCATGACCGACCGCCACATGGCGAGCGCGCCACGCGTCAACGCGCGGCCATCCGCGCCGTGCTGCAGCGCGAGGCACGCCCGCTCTCCCCGCCCGAAGTGCTCAGCGCCGCGCAGCAGCTCGTGCCTGGTCTGGGCATTGCCACGGTGTACCGCAACCTCAAGGCCATGGTCGAGGCTGGCGAGCTCAGCCCCGTGCCGCTGCCGGGCGATCGTCTGTACTACGAGCTGGCCCATCAAGCCGAGCACCACCACCATCACTTTCGCTGCCAGCACTGTGAAAAGGTGTTCGACGTGCATGGCTGCAACGACACTTTTGCGCGCCTGCTGCCTGAAGGCTTTGTGCTGCAAAGCCACGACATCACGCTCTATGGCCTGTGCTCGGCTTGCAGCGGCAGCGGCGCGGCCAAGTGATGCCACGTTGGCATGACCCGCATCAATCTCGTCCCCCCCGCCGAACTGTGCGACCAGCATCTGCTGGCCGAGCACCGTGAGCTCACGCGCATCCCCAATGCCGTCGCCAAGGGCAAATACCGCTTGCAAGGCCAACCCGAGGACTATTGCCTGGGCACAGGCCACGTGCGCTTTTTCTTCGACAAGCTGGCATTCCTGCAGCGCCGCTACGAAGCGCTGCACGCCGAGTGCCTGGCGCGCGGCTTCAAGGTGCAGCACATCTGGCCGGCGGCACTGCCCGAAAACCCGGCGCTGTGGCAAGACTACACGCCCACCGAACAAGCTCTGGCGCTGAACCGCTCGCGCATCGCCGAGCGCATGCCGGCGCGGGCGCGTTTTACCTGCACCACCCAAAAGCCCAAGTGACCAGCCCGCCGTACAGAGGCTTTGAACAGGCTCTTACACCGCCACGTCTTCCAGCGGCCAGCGCGGCAGCACATCAAAGCTCCAGGCGCGGCTGGGTTCTTGCAGGCCAGCCTGCAATCGCATGGCGGCTGCCAGCGCAATCATGGCGCCGTTGTCGGTGCACAGGTACAGCTCGGGGTAATGCACGCGCACACCGCGCCGGGCGCAGGCCTCGTCCAGCGTGGCGCGCAGCAGACGGTTGGCGCCCACGCCACCGGCCACCACCAAGCGCTGCAACCCGGTCTGGCGCAAAGCCAGCAAGGCCTTGCGCACCAGCACGTCGACAATGGCCGCTTGGGTGCTGGCAGCCAGGTCGTGGCGGCGCGCTTGCGCCTGTTCGCCCAGGCGCTGCACCTGGGTGAGCACAGCCGTTTTCAGCCCCGCGAAGGAGAAGTCCAGGTTGTCGCCGCGCAGCAGCGGGCGCGGCAGGTCAAAGGCCTGGGCATCGCCCTGCTCGGCCAGTCGCGCCAGCTCCGGCCCGCCCGGATAGGGCAGGCCCAACAGCTTGGCCGATTTGTCGAAGGCCTCGCCCGCAGCATCGTCAATGGTTTCGCCCAGCAGTTCATAGCGCCCCACGCCATCGACGCGCATCAGCTGGGTGTGCCCGCCCGAGACGAGCAGCGCAACAAAGGGAAATTGCGGCGGATCGGCGCTGAGGAAGGGCGAGAGCAAGTGCCCTTCCAGATGGTGCACGCCCAGCACCGGCGTGCCCAGCGCTGCGCCCAGCGCGCAGGCCACGCCCGCACCGACCAGCAGCGCCCCGGCCAGGCCCGGGCCCTTGGTGTAGGCAATGACATCGAGCTCGTGCAGACTGCAGCCGGCCTGCTGCAACACCTGTTGCGTCAGCGGCAGCACGCGGCGGATGTGGTCGCGGCTGGCCAGCTCGGGCACCACGCCGCCATAGAGCCGGTGCATGTCAATCTGGCTGTGCAGCGCATGGGCCAGCAGCTGCGGCACTGGCGGGCAGGCCGCGCCTGGCGCTGCCGGTTGCGTTTGCACCAGGGCCACGCCGGTTTCGTCGCAGGAGGACTCGATGCCCAGCACCCGCAAAGGCCGGGTGGCCGCGTCCAGGGCCTGCGGCAAGGTCTGGGGGGATGGGGGCAAGGCGTTGGGCAAAGGCATGGGCGGATTCATTCAAGGCCCGGCAGGGCTGCGGCGGGGCGCGCCATTATCCGAGCAATCGGCCCGCGCCACACGCCACAGCAGGCCACACAGCAGCGCCGCCACCAGCAGCAGCGCGGTGGCGCTGGTCATCCAGAAAGCCTGCGGCGCCTGCATGGCTGGCCACTGCCCCAGCCCTTGGAAGGCCAGCAGGTAGCCACCGCTCAGGCCCAGGCCCCACAGCAGCAGCGCGTAAAGCACGAAGGGCAGCACCGTGATGCGGTAGCTGCGCAGCACGAACAGCGCCACTGCCTGCAGCGCATCACCCAGGTGGTAGGCAGCCACCCACAGCAACAGCCCTTGCGTGGCCGCGGCGATGGCAGGATCACTCACGTACAGCGCAGCCACCGGGCCGGCGGCCAGGGCCAGCGCCGCCGCAGCCAACAAGGCCAGCGCCGCCGCCGCGCCCACACCCAGGCCTGCGGCGTGCCGGGCCCGGGCGGCATCGCCCGCGCCGCGCCAATGGCTCACGCGCATGCTGGTGGCAATGCCCAGCGCCAGCGGCAGCATGTACAGCAGCGCAGCCACGTTGCCGGCAATCTGATGGCTGGCCGAGGCCAGCGTGCCCAGGCGGGCGATGAACAAGGCCATCAGCGTGAACGAGGTGACCTCGACCATCACCGACAGCCCGGCCGGCACGCCCAAGCGAACAAAGGCGGCCAGCTGGCGCCAGTCGGGGCGCTCCAGGCGTTGCCAAATGGCATAAGGGGCGTACAGGCCTTGCGTGCGCAGCAACCACAGCGCCACAAGCAGCAGCCCGCAATTGACCAGCAGCGTGGCCCAGGCGCATCCGACTGCGCCCTGCGGCGGCAGCCCAGCGCCGCCAAACGTCAGCCACACTGACAAGGCGATCTTGGGCAGCAGCGCCCCGACCTGCAGCAGCGTGACCAGGCGCGGATGGCCCAGGCTTTGGTTGAGTGTGCTGTAGAGGCGAAACAGCAACGCCGGCGGCAGCGCCCAGGCCAGCACGGCCAGATAGCGTTCGGCCTCGGCCTGCAAGGCCGGCGGCACCTGGGCAGCGCGCAGCAGCGGCCCTGGCATCAGCAGCACTGCCATGCCCAGCACGATGCAGGCAGCGCACAGATACAGCGCCTGGCGCAGCGAGCGCCCGACCTCGCCATGGCGGCGCGCGCCCTGCAACTCGGCCCAGATCGGCAACAGCGCCTGCAGCACGCCCATCAGCCCCACATAGACGCTGATGTAAATGGCCGTGCCGACCGACAATGCAGCCAGCGCCTGGGCCGAATGGCGTCCGGCCACCATGGTGTCGGTCACGCCAAAGGCCATCACGGCCAGTTGGCCGACAAAGACGACCCCGGTATGGCGGGCGATGGATTTGAGTTCGGACATGGCAGCTGGGCTGTGCCTGCGCACGCACGCTGAGACAACCAGCCGCGCGCGGAGCCAATGGAAAAACGCCACCTTCGCGCATGGGAAGAGTGGCGTTTCCAGTCTTGCCACCAGGCGGGCATGGTGCCGGTGGCGCAATGCGTGGTGCCGAATAGAGGAGTCGAACCCCCGACCTTCTCATTACGAATGAGCTGCTCTACCAACTGAGCTAATTCGGCCTTTGTGAAAGGGCGAGATTATAGCGCCCTTTCACAGCGGCTCGCACACCGGCTAGGCGCGAGGGTTTGAGCGGGCGTTCAGGACTGACTGGCATCGAGCTCGGCGTAATAACGCTCGATGCGCTCGACCTCATTCTTCGCGCCCATGATGACCGAGACGCGCTCGTGCAATTGCGTGGGCTGGATGTCCAGAATGCGCTGGCGGCCATTGCTGGCCACGCCGCCGGCCTGCTCGATCAGCCAGCCCATGGGGTTGGCCTCGTACATCAGGCGCAGCTTGCCGGGCTTGGCCGGCTCGCGCTGATCCCAGGGATACATGAAGATGCCGCCACGGCTGAGGATGCGGTGGATGTCGGCCACCATGCTGGCAATCCAGCGCATATTGAAGTTTTTGCCGCGCGGGCCCTCCTCGCCGGCCAGGCACTCGTCGATGTAGCGCCGCACGGCCCCGTCCCAATGGCGCATATTGCTCATGTTGATGGAGAACTCCTTGGTGTCCTCGGGGATTCGGACGTTCTCCTCGATGAGCACGAACGAGCCTTGCTCGCGGTCCAGCGTGAACATGGCCACGCCGTCGCCCACGGTCAGCACCAGCGTGGTCTGCGGGCCAAAAACGCAGTAGCCCGCTGCCACCTGCCGCGCGCCCGGCTGCAGAAAGTCGTCCACCGTCACGCCGCGCTGCTCCTGGGGCTTTTCCAGCACGCTGAAGATGGTGCCGATGCTGACGTTGACGTCGATGTTGGACGAACCATCGAGCGGGTCGAACAGCAGCAGGTACTCACCCTGCGGGTAGCGGTTGGGCACCAGGTAAATGCCCTCCATCTCCTCGCTGGCCATGGCCGCCAGGTGGCCGCCCCATTCGTTGGCCTCGATCAGCACCTCGTTGGCGATGATGTCGAGCTTTTTCTGCACCTCGCCCTGCACGTTCTCGCTGCCGGCGCTGCCCATGGCCTCGCCCAGCGCGCCTTTGTTGACTTCAAAACTGATGCGCTTGCAGGCGCGCGCCACGACCTCCAGCAGCAAGCGCAGCTGGGCCGGGATGCGGCCATCGACGCGCTGCTGCTCGACCAGGTAACGGGAGAGGGAAATGCGTTTTTTGGACATGGTGGGTCAGAAAAGCCAATGAAAACAGGCCCGGGCAACTTGGCCGCCGGTGCCGCTGGAGAAAGAGAGGTCTGCACCCATCGCAGCGCCGTGTGCATCTGCGGGTTCGTGCAGGCCATCCATGATGGGAAAAGCCCGCAACGGCAAACGCATCACTGCGCCGCCAGCGCCTTGCCGACGATCTCGCGCACATCTTTGCTCAGGCCCTGCTGCGCGGCTACCTGCTGCAGCGCCGCCTCGGCGTGGGTGCGGTAGGGCTCGGCCAGCTTGCGCCAGGCGTCCAGGGCGCGCGCCAGGCGGGCGGCCACCTGGGCGTTGATGGCGTCCAGCGCCAGCACCTGTTCGGCCCAGAACTGGTAGCCCGCGCCATCGGCGCGGTGAAAGCCCGCCGGGTTGTGGCTGCTGTAGGCAAAGATCAGGCTGCGCGCGCGATTGGGGTTCTTCAGGTTGAAGTCCGGGTGGCGCATCAGCTGGCACACCTTGGGCAGCACGTCGCCGTCCACGTCGGGCGTCATGGCCTGAAGCTGGAACCACTTGTCCAGCACCAGGGCTTCGTCGCGGAACTGGCGGTGCAGGCGCTGCAGGGCCTGCTCGGCCAGCGGATGGCGCGCCTGCACCAGCGCCGCCAGCGCGTTGAAGCGGTCGGTCATGTTGCCCGCGTCCTTGACGCGCTGATAGGCCTTGCCGGGCCAGACGGCATCGCCGCTGTGGCCGGCCTGGCGCACCAGCATGGCCAAGGCCTTGCCAGCCAGGGCGCGGCGGCCTGCGCTGTGGGCGTCGGGCTGGTAAGCCCCAGTGTCGTGATGCAACGCCCACACGGCTTGCCATTCGGCCTGCAAGGCCTGGGCGAGCTGGTCCTGCAGGGCCTCGCGCACGGTGTGGATGCGCTGCGGATCGACCTGTTCGAGCTGCTCGGCGATGTAGCCCTCCGAGGGCAGCGTCAGCACCAGGTCCTTGAAGGCCGCATCCAGCTGCGCATCGCCCAGCACCTGACGCATGGCCTGCACGAAGCGCGCCGGCAGTGCGATCTCGGCCTCGGGGTTCTGGATGGCCGCCAGCATGATGCGCTGGGCCCATTGCTGGCTGGCCTCCCAGCGGTTGAAGGGGTCGCTATCGTGTTGCAGCAGGATCTCCAGCGCATCGTCATCCAGGCTGTGTTGCAGCACCACCGGCGCGCTGAAGCCGCGCAGCAGCGAGGGCACGGGCAACTCGCCCACCTGGGTGAAGACAAAGCTCTGCTGGCGCTCGTGCAGCACCAGGGTGGTCTCCAGCCCCAGCTCTTGCACGCCTTGTTCGCTCTGCAAGCACAGCGGCAGGGCGCCGCCGCTGCGGCCCAGCAGCCCAAGGCGCACGGGGATGATGAGCGGCTGCTTTTCGCCCTGGCCCGGCGTGGGCGGGGTGGTTTGCGTCAGCGTCAGGGTGTAGGTCTGGGCTGCGGCGTCGTAGCGGCCTTCGGCCTGCACGTGGGGCGTGCCGGCCTGGCTGTACCAGCGCTTGAACTGCGCCAGATGCGTCGCCAGAGCGCTATCCGGGTTGGCATCGGCAATGGCCTGGGCGAAGTCGTCGCAGGTGACGGCCTGGCCGTCATGGCGCTCGAAGTACAGCGCCATGCCTTTGCGAAAGCCCGCCTCACCCACCAGGGTGTGCATCATGCGCACCACTTCGGAGCCCTTTTCGTAAATGGTCAGGGTGTAGAAGTTGTTGATTTCCTGGTAGCTGTCGGGCCGCACGGGGTGGGCCATGGGGCCGGCATCCTCGGCAAACTGCATGGTGCGCAGCAGGCGCACGTCCTCAATGCGCTTGACGGCGCGGGCGCTGGCGCTGCCGGCCATGTCCATGGAGAACTCCTGGTCGCGAAACACCGTCAGCCCCTCTTTGAGCGAGAGCTGGAACCAGTCGCGGCAGGTGATGCGGTTGCCCGTCCAGTTGTGGAAGTATTCGTGGCCGATCACGCTTTCCACGTTGGCGAAGTCCTGATCGGTGGCCGTGGCCTGGCTGGCCAGCACGAACTTGGTGTTGAAGATGTTCAGGCCCTTGTTCTCCATCGCGCCCATGTTGAAGTCGCTGGTGGCGACGATCATGAAGCGCTCCAGATCCAGCGGCAGGCCAAAGCGCGCCTCGTCCCAGGCGATGCTGGCCATGAGCGAGCGCATGGCGTGCTCGGTCTTTTCCAGGTCGCCCGGACGCACATACACCTGCAGCAGGTGCTGCTTGCCATTGCGCGCCGTGATGGCCTGCTCGCGCGCCACCAATTGCCCGGCCACCAGTGCAAACAGGTAGCTGGGCTTCTTGAAGGGGTCGTGCCAGCGGGCGAAGTGGCGCCCGTCATCCAGCTCGCCTTGCTCCAGCAAATTACCGTTGGACAGCAGCACCGGGTAGGCCGCCTTGTCGGCGCGCAGCGTCACGGTAAAGACGCTCATCACATCGGGCCGATCCAAAAAGTAGGTGATGCGGCGAAAGCCCTCGGCCTCGCACTGCGTGAAGAAGGTGCCCTGGCTGACGTACAGGCCCGAGAGCTGGGTATTCTTCTCGGGCTGGCAGGTAGTGAAAATCTCCAGCTGGAAAGGCTCTGCCCCCTCGGGCAGGTTGGAGAGCACCAGCTGCTCGCCCTCCATCTTGAAGCTCGCGCCCTGGCCATTGACCAGCACGCGCGCCAGGTTCAGCTCCTGGCCATCGAGCCGCAGCGGCTGGGCCGGCACATCGGGGTTGCGGCGCACGCGCATTTTGTTGAGCACGCGGGTCTTGGCAGGATCGAGGTCAAAGCTCAGATCCACCGTGTCGATCCAGAATGCGGGCGGGCGGTAATCCTCGCGCCGCACCACGCTGGCAGCGCTCTGGTGTTCGGCGGTATCGGCAAAAGTGGCGGTATCGGTCATGAAGCAATTTTTGCAAACAGGCAGCATCGGTAGGGCCAGTCGGCCACCCGGGCAATAGCCCGAGCAGCGGCCCAAAAAATGCCCGGATTTTGCAGCACACTGGGCTCGCTGCGCAAAACGCGGCGGGCCTCAGGCGCTGCCAGATGCGACAGCGCCACACCAACACAAAACGACACAGCCCATGGGCAGCAGGCCGCATGGGCTGTTTGCGAGGCGGGCGCGGGAAGCGGCTCAAGGCCTCACTTCTTACCCTTGCGCACGATCAGGCCCAGGCGCTCGCGGTCGCGGGCAATGCGCGCCTGCTTGCGCTCATTCTCCTTCTCGACCACCTTGCGCTTGGTGTAGCCAGACCAGTCGGCCCAAGCCCACCACAGCGCCGTCAGGCCAAACGGCACGGCAATCCACCACCAAGGCCAATCGGCCACCGGCCCGAAGGCAAAGTACTTCATGGCCAGCAGGATCAAAGAAATGGCAAGCAGGTACATCCAGGCTCCTTGTTTGTTCATCGACACGCCCTGGGCTTCTCTAGAGCGTGCTATGCACTTTTTGCCCCCCGCGAGAGCGCAAAGTGCATAGCACGCTCTAAATAAAAAAGCCCAACGCCGCACATTCTGCAACAGATATATCCAAACCACACCCACGGCTGCGCCCCCTGCCAAGGCCCAAGGCGCGATTTGGTGTACAACCAGGCCCTCTCATTTCACCACCAGAGGATCAGAGGACAAGCCATGAAAAAACCCATGCTGCTGGCAGCGCTGTGCGCGGCCGCCCTGCCTGCGCTGGCGCAGCAGGCCTTGTTTGCCGATGCCATCGCCCCCGCTGCAAGCGGCACGGGCAAGGCGCCCTACCTCTACGTCGGCCAGGCGACCACAGCCAAGGCCCCGCTGGCGCTGAGCAGCCAGCCAGGCAAGGGCACGCCGGTGACGACCGTGCCCGCCCAGGCCCCGCTGACCGTGTTGTTGGCTACGCCCGACAAAGCGCATTACCTGGTCAAGACCAGCCTTGGCCTGACAGGTTGGATTGCCGCCGACGCCCAGCCCGCTGCCGACAGCCGCGACAGCGAGGACTTCAGCCAACTGAAAAAGCTCAGCCCCATCCCCGAGGGCCTGAAGATCGAAGGCCTGCCGCCCTTTGCCCTGCACTACAACCCGCAGCGCATCCAGCCGCTCACGCCGGCGGCGCAAAGCAACGAGGACAGCTACGTGCTGCTGCAAGGGCAGTTTGCCGCCAATGATCGCAACTACCGGCTCGAATGCGGCCCTGGCCCGAGCGCCGACCCCTACTGCGAGCTGCTCGACGCGGCCGACCTCAAGCAACGCGCCGATGGTCAGCTCGGCGCCGGGCGCATGCTGGGCGGGGAGACCTTTTACTTCCCCGGCAACGGTACGCTCTACAGCAGCACCCACATCAACCGCCACCACCAGACCTTCAGCAAATACCGCCTGAAAGACGATGGCCAGCTGGCCGAAGTGGCGCAGGCCTTCTACTACGTGGGCCTGAAAAGCACGGCACTGGCGCCCATCACCCTCAGCAGCCAGCCCGAAGGGGGCGAGCCCGTGGCCCGCATCGCCAAGGGCGACAAACTCCAGGTGCTGCTGCACGACGCCTTCCGCCCGCGCAAGGAAGACGACTACCGCGACTTCCTGCTCATCCAGGCCAGCGACGGCAGCCTGGGTTGGCTGAGCATCAACCACCTCGGCGACGAGCCCGTCCCCATCGAGGATTACCGCTTCATGGGCGACTGAGCGCAGCGACCAGGGCGCTGCTCAAAAGTCGCGCCCGCATGGGGTGCAGCGCGCGAAAACAGCAATGATTCGCATTGATAATTGCACCCCATGCCCCCACCGCCCACGCTCGACGCCCCCAACTGGCCCGCCCCGGCGGGCTTTCGCGCCATCACGGCACGCCTGCA
Organism: Vandammella animalimorsus; assembly: GCF_002288875.1. NCBI lineage: Bacteria > Pseudomonadati > Pseudomonadota > Betaproteobacteria > Burkholderiales > Comamonadaceae > Vandammella > Vandammella animalimorsus. Next base: position 861,473 of record NZ_NTBH01000001.1, read on the forward strand.
AAAACAGGTGCAGCGGCGCACCGGCTGCGCCGAAGACGCGCGCGATCTGGTGCAAGACGCCTGGCTGCGCCTGCTGGAGCAAGGCGAAGCCGCGCGCCAACTGCGCGAGCCCGCCGCCTGGCTCAGCGCCGTGGCGCATCACCTCACGCTCGACCACCTGCGCCAGCGGCAGGCCGCCGCCCGCTGCGGCCTGCCCCGCCAAGGCAGCCACAGTAACGGCAACGGCGATGGCGATGGTCATAACGACGGCGGCCACGCCCCCGCCATCGCCCCCTGGCAGGCCCAACCCGACGCCGCCGAATCCCTGATGTACCGCCAGGCGCTCGATGCCGTGCAGGCCGCCCTGCACGCCCTGCCCGAACGCGCGCGCCAAGCCTTTCTCGCCCACCGCCTGCACGGCACGCCCCAAGGCGAGCTGGCCGCGCGCCACGGCGTCAGCCTCGCCACCATCGAGCGCGACCTGCAACAGGCCAACGCCCGCCTGCACACCGCCCTGCTGCACTGGCGCGGCGAACACCCCGGCGGCCACGCCGCCAGCCAAGCCCGCCACGCCCAGCACGCCAACGCGGCCCAGCCCGTCAAGACCGCCCCTCCCGCTCCTGCTACTCGCCGCCGCTCGCTCACCGCGCTGCTTGGCCTGGCCGCCCTCAGCGGCAGCGGCCTGCTGGGCTGGCGGGTATGGCAATCCGCCGCCGCCCGCCCCCTGCTGGAGCTGGCGCTGCACACCCCGCGCGGCCAGCTCGCCCGCCAGGCCCTGCCCGACGGCAGCGCCCTCACCCTCGACGCCGCCAGCCGCGCCCACATCACCTACCGCCGCGCCCTGCGCCACGTGCAACTGCTGCACGGCGCGCTGTTTGCCGAAGTGGCCCACGACCCCCAGCGCCCCTTCGTCGTCGAGGCCGCCCTGCCGCCCCAGCCCGCCGCCACGACTTCCGCAAGCGCCACCGCAGACACTGCCGCAACCGGCATCGCCCAAGCCGCCCCCGATGCCCCAGATGCTCGCCCGCGCGTGCGCATCACCGTGCTGGGCACCCGCTTCAGCGTGGACATGGCCCCCGCCGGCATCGACGTGCGCGTGGCCCAGGGCCGCGTGCGCGTTGAATGGCTGGACGCCGATGGCCAGCCGCGCAGCCAGCGCGAGCTGCACCCCGGCCAGGGCCTGCGCCTGCACGCCGCCAGCCCCGCCCCCATCGAACTGCCCGCCAGCAATGCCGCCGGCCTTGGTGATGACGCCGACCAGCACGCCGCCCCCTGGCGCCACGGCCACCTGCGCTTTCACGCCGAGCCCCTGGCCCACGCCATCGCCCGCCTGGCCCGCTACCAGCGCGAAGACGCCGCCCCCATCGAGCTCGATGCGCGCGTGGCCTCGCTCGCCATCAGCGGCCAGGTGCCCGTGCGCCACGCCCACGACTGGCTGCAATCCCTGCCCGCCGTGCTGCCCGTCACCGTGCGCCGCCAGGGCCAGGGCTGGCACATTGCTCCGCGCAGCCATCCGCGCGCGCAGCGGTAAGCGGCCGCGCCAGCGGCCCTCCGCCACAGCGCACCAGCGCCGCAAACCCTCGCGCTTGGGGGTGCCTGCCGCGCTGTTACAAAAAACCTGAGGGAAACGCCCGCGTCGTTCGTCAACACCCATGACGGCCCGTTTTGGGCTGGTCAACCGGGCGGGTTGCGGCGTCAGCCCACCGTCTTGGCACGCGCTGGCAAGCAGCCGCTGGGACAAGGCATGCCACGCGGCAGGCCACCCCATTCGCCCGCTGCTCCAACCGTGCCGAGGCCGTGAACACAGCCCCAACCCGCCCCCTCGCCGCGCGCACGCGCGCCCATTGCCCATTTGACGAAGGACGACAACCGCCATGCTTGCTGCCCCGTTCCGCCCCCGCGCCGCCGCCACCGCAGCCGCGCTGGCCTGCACCCTGGCCGCCTGGCCTGCTGCCCAGGCCCAAACAATCAACCCGGCCACGGCCCCCGCCACAGCCCCCAGCGCCGCGCAAGCGGCCGCTGCCATCCACCTGCCCGCCCAACCGCTGGCGCACAGCCTGGCTGCGCTGGCGCAGCGCAGCGGCGCCTCGCTGGCCTACGCGCCCGAGCTGGTGGCGGGCAAACAGGCCGCCACCGTGCAAGGCGCGCCCGGCGTGGCCGCGGCGCTGGCGCAAATGCTGCGCGGCACCGGCCTGCAAGCGCGCCAGCAGGGCCAGACCTGGACGATCCAGCCCGCCCCGCCCTCTGCGCAAGCCGCCGCCGCAAGCAGCGCAGGCGATGCCCAAACCCTGCCTGCCGTCACCGTGCAGGCCGCGCCCGAGAGCGCCACCGGCCCGGTGCTGGGCTACGCCGCGCGCCGCAGCGCCACGGCCACCAAGACGGACACGCCGCTGCTGGAAACGCCGCAGTCCATCAGCGTGATCGGCGCACAGGAACTGGAGATGCGTCAGACCGAAGATGTGAACCAGGCCCTGAGCTACGTCGCCGGGGTGCATCGCAGCGAGGGCAGCGACCGCACCACGGACAGCTTCTTCATTCGCGGCTTCAGCGCCGGTGCGGGCGCTGGCAGTCTTTTCATGGATGGCCTCAAGTACAAAGTGCAGGACTACAGCGGCCGCATGGAGCCGTATGGCATGGAGAGGCTGGAGCTGCTCAAGGGCGCATCCTCGGTGCTCTACGGCATGAGCGGCCCTGGCGGCGTGCTCAATGCGGTGAGCAAGCGCCCCAGCGCCGAGCCGCTGCGCGAGTTGCGCGCCGAGCTGGGCAGCTTCAGCCGCAAGCAGATCGCGGGCGACTTTGGCGGCAAGCTCACCGAGGACGGCGTGTGGACCTGGCGCTTGACCGGCCTGCTGCGCGACAGCGACACCTTCGTCGATCACATTCCCGATAAGCGCCGTTTCATTGCCCCGGCACTGAAATGGCAGCCCAGCGCGAACACCGCACTGACCCTGCTGGCGCACTACCAGCACGACCGAACCGCTTATCTCTACGGCCTGCCCGTTGAAGGCACATTGCTGCCCAACCCCAATGGCCGCATCCCGCGCGAGAGATTCATCGGCGAGCCGGACTTTGACCGCTACGCGCATGACCTGTACGCGCTCGGCTACCAGTTCGAGCACGCCTTCAGCCCCGCGCTGAAGCTGCGCCATAACCTGCGCTACTTCAAGGGCGACGGCCAATACATGAATGTGGGCGACGACGGCTGGGCCGATGACGCGCTGCGCCAAATCAACCGCTACGGCGTCGAGCGCTACGACCGCAACCAATCGCTGACCAGCGACACCTCGTTGCAATACCAGTGGCGCAGCGGCGGCGTGCAGCACACCAGCCTGATCGGGCTGGACAGCCTGCGCCAGCACGATGACCTGGAGCAATACAACCTGCAAACCCAGCCGCTGGACGTGTTCACGCCCCGCTACGGCAGCACCGTGGCCGAGCGCGAAGCCAGCACCGGCTATTCGCCCAATACCAGAACCCGCCGCCTGGGCCTGTACGCCCAAAACCAGATGAAGTTTGGCCAGCGCTGGGTGGCCCTGTTGGGCGGGCGTTACGACCGCGTGCGCCACAGTGAATGGAATTTCTTCACCGGCGAGCGCAGCGCCGACAACGAGCGCACCAGCGCCTTCACTGGCCGCGCCGGGCTGGTCTATCTGGCGGGCAACGGCTGGGCGCCCTTTGCCAGCTTCAGCCAGTCCTTCGAGCCGCAGGCGGGCACCGACCGTACCGGCGCGCGCTTCAAGCCCACGCGCGGCCAGCAGTGGGAGCTGGGCCTGCGCTACCAGCCGGGGGGCAGCCGCACCCTGCTCAGCGCATCGCTCTACCAGCTGACCAAGCGCAACAACCTGGTGGGCGACCCGCTGAACCCCGACTTTTCCGTGCAGCTGGGTAAAGTGCGCTCACGCGGGCTGGAGCTGGAGGCGCGCACCGCCATCGGCAAGCGCGCCAACCTGATCGCCGCCTACGCCTACACCGACGCGCGCACCATTGAAAGCAGCCCGCTCACGCCCGAGGAAGTGGGCCAGCGCAGCGGCGGCGTGCCGCGCCAGCAGCTCTCGCTGTGGGGCGATTACCGTTTGGCCGACCAAGGTCTGCCCGGGCTGCTCAACGGGCTGCAAGTGGGCGCGGGCCTGCGCCACGTGGGCAGCACGCGCGGCGTGTGGATGGGCGCCCACGTGCCCGCCTACACCGTGCTGGACGCGATGATCGGCTACGACCACGGCCCCTGGCGCCTGGCGCTGAATGTGAGCAACCTCACCGGCAAACGCTACATCGCCAGCTGCACCTACGGGTGCTTCTACGGAGAGGCTCGCAAGGTGACGGCCAGCGTGAGCTGGCGCTGGTGAGATTGCCCCCGGCAACCAGCGGAGCGGCCAGCCCGCACTGGCCATGCGTGGCTTGGCGTCATGCCATGGCCTGCCGCTCCAGGGCACGATCCCAGGCCACGGCAGCCAGCGTGACCAGGCCCAATGCCAGGCCTGTGGCACTGGCGCCTGCCCAGCCCCAGCGCTGCCAGGCATATGAGCCCAGGGCCGAGCCCAGCGATGCGCCCATGAAGTAGCCCGTCATGTAAATGGCGTTGACGCGCGAACGCGCCTGGGGCGCCAGCGCATAGATCACGTTCTGGTTGCTGATGTGCAGCGCCTGCAATGCCGCATCCACCATCAGCAGGCCTGCCAGAAAGCACCACAGATTGGCGCCGCCCTGCGACAGCACGGCCCAGCCGGCCAGCATGAGCCACGCGCCAGCCTGCGTAGTGCGCCACACCAGGCCGCGATCGGCCAGCCGCCCGGCCAGATTGGCCATGAGTGCGCCAGCAATGCCTGCCAGGCCGATCAGGCCAATTTGTGCGTCACTGAAGCCGTAGCCAGGTCCAGCCAACAGCAAGGCCATGGTGGAGAACAAGGTGCTGACTGCGGCAAAGCCCAGGCCGCCAATCAAGGCCCGGCTGCGCAGGCGCGGCTGCTGGCGCAGCAGGGCCAGTAAGGAGGCCATGACGGCCGCGTAGCGCATGCGCTGCGCCGGATGCGCAAGCGGCAGCCTGCGCCAGAGCAGCCCGGCCATGGCGGCGGTCGCAGCCGCCCCTGCCCAGTACACGGCTTGCCAGCCGCCCCAGTGCGAGAGCAGGCCCGCCACGCTGCGCGCAGCCAGAATGCCCACGAGCAAGCCGCTCATGACCAGCCCGACGGCCCGCCCGCCCGCACCTGGCGCAGCAAAGCTGGCCGCCATGGGCACCAGCACCTGGGCGGCAACGGAGAACAGGCCCGTCATCACCGTGCCCAGGGCCAGCTGCACGAAGCTGCCTGCCAAGGCGCTGATCAACATGCCCGCAGCGGCCAGCAGCATCAGGCCCACCACCAGGCGGCGTCGCTCAAGCATGTCGCCCAGGGGCACGAGCAGCAACAGCCCTGCGGCATAGGACAGCTGGGCCAGCGTCACCGTCAGGGCGGCCGTGGCATCACTGATGTTCAAGCCCAAGGCCATGGAGTGCAGCAGCGGCTGGTTGAAGTAATTGGCCCCTGCGCACAGGCCGCAGGCGCAAGCCATCAGCACCAAGGTGGCGGTGTCCAATACGGGCTGCGGGCAAACGGTTGGGCGATGGGCGGCTGCAGTCATGGCAGGCGATTGTGCGGCAATGCCCGCTTCTGCAAACGCTCAAGGCCAGCGCTGGGGCAGGCGCTGGCGGCGCAGGACAAGGCCCAAAGGAGGGCCAAAGGGAAGGGCCCCCGGCATGCCAAGCGGTCTCCCTGCACGGCACTATGCCATCGACCAATCGTCAAAAAAATGTAAGAGAATGCCCCGCATGAAGCCTGTTCATACTAGGCAACCGCATTCATCAGCGTGAGCGTCTCCACATTTTCACGATCAGACCATCGCCATGAGCATTCTCCAGTGGACGCCGGATATGGATACCGGCATCGTCGAAATCGACAGGCAGCACCGGCGCATCGTCGAGTACATCAACATGCTGCACGAAGCGCGGCAAACGCACGACCGCCAGCGTCTGGGCGAGGTGATTGCAGAAATGGTGGACTACACCATCTCGCACTTTGCCTTCGAAGAGACCCTGATCGAGGAGGCCGGCTACATCTTCACCGGGCCGCACAAAAAAGTGCATGAACTGTTCACGCGCAAGGTGACTGAAATGCAACGGCGCTTTGACAGCGGCGAGGATGTGAGCGCAGAGCTGCACGATATGCTCTCGCGCTGGCTTTTCAACCACGTGCGCAACGAGGACCACGGCTATGTGGAGGCTGTGCAAGCCTACCAGCGCAGATTGCTGGGAGATCAGCAGCCCGCCACGCAATTGCCCACGCAGCCTTTGGAGGCGGGACAGGATCTGGAGGCCGCCGAGGAAGCCTTTGCCGCTGAAGCCGCGCCGCGCAAAGGCTGGCTGGCGCGCGTGCTGGGACTGTAGGCTTGTTGAGATGGCGTGTTGCGGCGGTGTTTTCGGTCAAAAACCGCTTCGCAAACCCAATCTCCCCCCTGGCGCGGCCCCTGCCCTGGCAGGCAGCGCCTGTCGCGCTGAGCACTTTGCTGCCCACTTGGCCTCATGCTCGCCATGCGCCCGTGCGAAGATCGCGGACAGGCCTTCAGAGCCTGTTCAGAATCTTAGAGCGTATGGATCGGCTACAGAACATCGAGACATTTGTCCGCGTTGCCGCGACGCGGAACTTCACCGAAGCGGCCCGGCAGCTGCGCGTGGCCCGCTCAGTCGTTACCACGCGAATCCAGCAACTGGAGGCTCACGTCGGCGCGCCTTTGTTCTTTCGCAGCACACGCAATGTGCAGTTGACGCAGATCGGGCATGCCTTTCTTGGCGAATGCACCGAGCTGGTGGCCAAGGCCAACGAGCTGATCGACCAGATGCGCGATGTGTACGACAACCCTCAAGGCACGCTGAAAATCCACGCTGCAACGGGTTTTGTGCAAGGCCATTTCGCCCCTGTCATCAGCGACTTCCAGCAGGCCTACCCTGGCATACACATTGATTTGGGCGTGGGTGACGAGCTGATTGATTTGGTCAAGTCCGGCGTGGACTGCGCCATGCAAATCCACCCCGTCACTTCCCTGGATCTGGTCAGCCGGCCGCTCTTTCCGATACGGCGCTTCTTCTGCGCCACGCCCAAGTACCTGGCCCAGCACGGCGCCCCGCAGGAGCCCCAGGATCTGCACCAGCACCGCATCGCGTATTACTCCCGATACGCCAGCCGCGACAAATGGGCGTTCTATCGCAATGGGCAAGAGAGCACATTGACCATGGCCCCGGCACTGCTGACCAACAGCGTGCACCTGCTCTACAACTTTGCGCTGGAGCACTCGGCCATTGTCTGCCTGCCTACTTTCGTGGCCTGGCCCGCCCTGCTCGATGGGCGGCTGAAGATTGTGCTGCCCCATGACCTGCTGAAGCCCTTGACCCTGGCGGCGGTGTTCTCGCCCACCTCGCGCAATGCCGTCAAACTGAAGCTGTTTCTCGACTACGTCACGGCAAGATTCCCGCACTTGCCATCCTGGGATGCCCAGCTTCTGGCCTCTGGAATCATCCCTGAGGAAATCATTGAAGCCTAGAGCGTGTGATGCACGGCCCGAGTGCATCGCTGAGGCGCATGCATCTGCGGATTCTTGCAGGCCCTGCATCGCGCCCGCGCTCCATCCCAGCCCCCAATCGCGTTTCCCAGCACGGTGTTTTTGCAGGTCAGTCACAGGGAAAACCCGCATGATTGTTCGATAGAAAAGAACAATCTGACCTTGCTTTGCTGGCTTCTGCAAAGACTGTCTGCCTCCTAAAGTCCGACGCATCAAGAGCTCTTTTGCTCTGGGACGAAAGGAGACGAAAGCATGACCAAGAGCACCGCAGACGTGGCTGCGGCCGCTGGCCTGAAGCAAGCCATCAGGCACCAATTGTTCATCAATGGCCGCTTTGTCGATGCGGCGTCGGGCAAAACGCTGCCGACGCTGAATCCGCACGACAACACGCCCATTGCCGATGTGGCCATGGCCGATGCCGAGGACGTTGACCGCGCCGTTGCGGCAGCCCAGGCGGCCTACCCCCAATGGAGCCGCATGCCTGCGGCAGACCGCGGCCGCATCCTGCTGCGCCTGGCTGACCTGATCGAGGCCAATGCCGAGGAGCTGGCCAGGCTCGAATCACTCGACACAGGCCATCCAATTCGCGACTCGCGCGCGCTGGACGTGCCGCGCACGGCCGCCTGCTACCGCTATTTCGGGGGGATGGCAGACAAGTTCCAGGGCGAGACGATTCCCGTCGAAGCGGGCTTTCTGAATTACACGCTGCGCGAGCCGCTGGGCATCGTCGGTCAGGTCGTGCCCTGGAATTTCCCGCTGATGTTCACCAGCTGGAAAATGGCGCCGGCCCTGGCAGCGGGCAACTGCATCGTCATGAAGCCGGCAGAGGTCACGCCGCTGAGCTCGCTGAAGATCGCCGAGCTGATGTCTGAGGCTGGCATGCCCGATGGGGTGGTCAGCATGTTGCCAGGCCTGGGGCAAGAAGCTGGCGAGGCGATCGCGCAGCACCCGGGCATTGCCAAAGTGGCATTCACGGGCAGCACCGCCACTGGCCGCAAGATTGTGCAGGCCAGCGCCGGCAACCTGAAGAAAGTGCAGCTGGAGCTGGGCGGCAAAGGGCCCAACATCGTCTTTGAAGATGCCAATCTGAACGCGGCCGTCAACGGCAGCGCCTGGGCCATCTTCCACAACCAAGGCCAGGCATGCATTGCGGGCTCGCGGCTGATCCTGCACGAGAAGATTGCCGATGAATTCCTGGAGAAGTTCATCGCCTTGGCGCGCTCGATACGCCTTGGCAATCCGCTGGACCCGCAAACGGAGATGGGCCCGCTGACCAGCGCCACACACCGCGATCGCGTGCTCAGCTATGTGGATGTGGGGCTTCAGGAAGGCGGCCAGGTGCTCACTGGCGGCCGCGCCCCAACCGGCAGCCTGGGCGCGGGCTGCTACGTCGAGCCCACCGTGATGCGCGCGAAGTCCTTGCGCGATCGCATTGCCCAGGAAGAAGTTTTTGGCCCCTTTGTCACCGTGCTGACCTTCCGCACGGATGAAGAGGCGCTCGAAATTGCCAACAGCACGGACTACGGCCTGGGCAGCGGGCTATGGACAAGCCAGCTGCAGCGCGCGCACCGCTTTGCACGCGATTTATACGCCGGCATGGTCTGGATCAACAGCTACAAGCGCGTCAACCCAGGCTCGCCCTTTGGCGGTTACGGCCAAAGCGGCTACGGCCGGGAAATGGGATTTGACGCCATGCACGAGTACACCCAGGTCAAAAGCGTGTGGGTGAACGTCGACGCACAGATTGCCCCCTGGTATTCACGTTGAAGGAGCATGCTATGAACACTCTGGCCTCATCCCAGCGCCGCAAACTGCTTCTGGCAGCCACTGCCTTGGCCTTGGCCGCCAACACGGCCCTGGCCGCACCGCCGGCATGGCCTCAAAAAACCATTCGCATCGTCGTGCCCTTCCCGCCCGGCGGGACGGTCGATGGCGTCGCGCGCCTGCTGCAGCCGCGCCTGCAAGCGGCACTGGGCCAAACGGTGCTGATCGACAACCGCGCCGGCGCAGGCGGAACCGTGGGCGTGCGCGAGGTCGCACGCTCCGCACCCGACGGCTACACGGTGGGGATGGTGTTTGATGCCTTCACCACCTACCCGCTGGTCTATCCGAACCTGGGTTTCGACAGTCGCAAGGATCTGGTGCCGGTGACGCAGATGGCCAGCAACCCGCTCGTGCTGGTGGTCAACCCCTCCGTGCCCGCCAACAACTTGCAAGAGCTGATCGCCCTGGCCAAGGCCAAGCCTGGCACGCTCAATTACGCCTCGGTGGGCGCGGGCAGCAGCAATCACCTGACGGCCGAATGGTTCAAGAGCGTGGCCGGGATCGACGTGGCGCACATCCCCTACAAGGGCGGTGGGCCGGCCCAACAGGATCTGCTGGGTGGGCAGGTGCAAATGATGTTCCTCTCGGCCGTGCTCGCACAGCCGCACGTGCGCGCCGGCAAGCTGCGCGCACTGGCGCAAACGGGCGCCAAACGCGTCGATGCCTACCGCGATGTGCCCACCGTCGCCGAGAGCGGTTACCCGGATTTCCATGTCGAATCCTGGGTTGGCATGTTGGCGCCTGCCGGCACGCCCAGTGCGATCATTGATCGCTTGCACACCGAGGTGACTGCCGCGCTCAACAGCGCCGACATCAAGGCGCGCCTGGCAGAGCAGGGTTTGCAGCCCATCGCCAATACCCCGGCGCAATTTGCCCAGGCACTCTCGGACGAATACGCCAAGTGGCAGCGCCTGATCAGCGAACGCAACCTCTCGCTGGAGTGAACGCGCCATGCTGTCCTTCATCCATGAGCCTGCGCCCACCCGCGTCGTCTTCCGCGCAGGGGCGCTGGCCACATTGCCCGAAGAGATCGAGCGCCTGGGCCTGCAAAGGGCGCTGGTGCTGTCCACCCCGGAGCAAGCGCACATGGCCGAGCGCGCAGCCAGCCTGCTGGGCCAGCGCGCCGCTGGCGTATTTGCCAAGGCCGTCATGCACGTGCCCATCGAAACGGCACGCGCCGCGCGCCAGGAAGCCCAGCGCCTCAACGCCGACTGCGCCGTGGCCATCGGCGGCGGCTCCACCACCGGCCTGGGCAAAGCCATCGCCCTGGAAAGCGCACTGCCCATCATCGCCATCCCGACCACCTATGCCGGCAGCGAGATGACACCCATCTGGGGCATCACCGAAAACGGCGTGAAGAAGACCGGGCGCGACCGCCGCGTGCTGCCCCAAACCGTGATCTACGACCCCGAGCTGACAGTGGGCTTGCCAATTGACTTGAGCGTTACCAGCGGCATCAACGCCATCGCCCATGCGGCTGAAGGGCTTTACGCCCAGGACGGCACCCCCATCACCAGCCTCATGGCCGAAGAAGGCATCCGGGCCATTGCAGCAGCGCTGCCCCAGCTGCGCCAAAACCCGGCACACCTCGATGCACGCGCCCAGGCCCTGTATGGCGCCTGGCTGTGCGGCTCCGTACTCGGCAGCGTAGGCATGGCCATCCACCACAAGCTCTGCCACACCCTGGGCGGGAGCTTCAACCTGCCGCATGCCCCAGTGCATACCGTCGTGCTGCCCCATGCCATCGCCTACAACGCAGCCGCTGCCCCACAGGCCATGCGCAAAATCGCGCGCGCCCTGGGCATTGAGGCCGATGACCCACTCGCAGCCGCCCAAGGGCTGCAGCAATTGGCGCGCGAGAACGGAGCGCCAACGGCCTTGCAAGACATCGGCATGCGCGAGCAAGATCTGGAGCGCGCCGCAGACCTGGCCGTCGCCAACCCCTACTGGAACCCGCGCCCCGTAGGCCCTGAAGCGCGCCACGCACTGCGCGCCCTGCTGCAGCGCGCCCATGCTGGCCAGGCCCCCAGCGCCATCGACTGAAGCCTGAATTGCGATGCGAATGGGCAGCCAGCGATTGGGGCGGAGCGCCAGCAGCAACACGCAGTCGATCCATTGGCTCGGCAATGCTTTGCAACGCCGCTGCAAGCCCGCCTCACCCCGCTTTCTTGCTTGCCGTGCAGTGGCTTTGAACCGCCTGATCAGGGCCTGTCCAGCTGCAGGTCTTTGACCACTGTCTCCAAAGCAAACAGCTTGGCCCTGCCAAACAGCTGCGGCAGGGGCGCAACAGGCAGCAGCGCGCGGATGCGCTGGCGCTGCGCATCGGTAGGCTGCACGAAGCAATGCAGGTTCACCACCGCCAGCCACCGCGCAGCCAAGGGCTGGAAGAGGCGCGCAGCGCGGGCCTCATCGCCCAACGCAGCGCGGGGCACGCTCAGCAGCACGATGCAGTGGTTCCACGCATCGCCCAGGCGGCTCAGCTTCAGCAGGCGCAGCCAGTGCTCGGCGCTTTCGCCGCGCATGTGTGGCCAGAGCATCTCTAACGTGGGCGCGTTGCCGCTGCGCTCGGTGTGCAGGCGGGCGACGCGGAACACGGCGCGCGCAGGGTCTTGCAGCGCGCGCAGGGTGAGCGCGTCGGCCGCTTGCGCTTGCAGGCGGTAGGCCGCAGCGTAGGCGGCGCAGCGCACACGGACCGACGCATCATCCAGCGCGGCCAACGCCAGCGGGCGGCCTTGCGGCAGGGCCAGATCGGCCAACAAACCCAGCGCAGCGGCGCGCTGGCGCGGCAGGGCATCGGGCCTGTGCAAGGTGGCCGTGGCATGGGCCAGCAGATCTTCGCCGGGGCCACCGCACAACTGAATCGCCAGATAACGCACGCTGGGGCTGGCATCGAGCAGGGCCGCTTGCAACCAATTGGGCCAGAGGGCTTGCCCGTTGCCCGGGCTTGGCGCGGCGGCGCTGCCGTGCGCGGCTCTCAGCGTGAGGCTCAATGCGCGCAACGCGCTCAAACGGGTGCGGATATGGGGCGTGCGCAGGGCTTGTTCGTACAGGCTTTGGCGCAGCTCAGCACTGGGCAGCTTGTGCACCCATTGCACGGCGCGGCGGGTGATGGTCGGCTGGCGCGCGACCAGGCCACTGGCCAGCACCTGGGCCAGCACCTGGGCCAGGGCTTGGGCGCCCGGCGCATGCAGCGCCCAGTCGAGCAGCGCATCAAAGCAAAACACGGCCTGCGCAGGCGCGCCGCGCCGCACCAAGACATGCAATGACTGGCGCTGGGCGGCATCCATGTCTTGCAGGTTTTTGCGCAGGCTGTGGCGCACCAGCTCCAGCGCATCGCCGTGGTGCGCGCGCTGGCCGCGCTCCAGCGCCCGCAAGGCGGGCAAGACCTGCAGCGCGGTGGCAAAGTCCCATTGCGGCAGCAAGCGCTGCAAGGCCTGCCAGGCGGCAGCGCGCACTTGCGGCGCCCAGTCGTTCAGGCGCAGCAGCACGGCTTGCCAGATGGCGGCATCGGCATTGCCTGGCGTGATGCGCTTCAGGGCGCGCTCACGCACCCGCCCATCGGGGCTGAGCAGTTCGGTCAACAAACTGTGGCGCTCGGCTGGCACGGGGGATTGCGGGCAAAGCGCGGCGCGCATCCATTGGGCAAAAGCCCGAGCACGCGCCTGGGTGGATCGGGAAAAGCGCCGGAGCGATGGAAGGACTGGCATGGGCTTTGGGCTTTCTCTCACCCCTTCACGCACAGCACCTGCTTGAGCGTGTGCACCACGTCCACCAGGTCGCGCTGGGCGGCCATCACCGCGTCGATGTCCTTGTAGGCCATCGGGATTTCGTCGATCACGGCCTCGTCCTTGCGGCATTCCACCCCGGCGGTGGCGGCGATCTGGTCGGCCACGGTGAATTGCTTTTTGGCCTGGGTGCGGCTCATGGTGCGGCCTGCGCCGTGGCTGCAGCTGTTGAAGCTGTCAGGGTTGCCCTTGCCGCGCACGATATAGCTTTTGGCGCCCATGCTCCCCGGGATGATGCCCAGCCGCCCTTTTTCGGCATTGACCGCGCCCTTGCGGGTGACGAACACGTCTTGCCCGAAGTGCGTTTCTTTCTGCACGTAGTTGTGGTGGCAGTTGACGGCTTCCACGTGCGTGTCGAAGGGCTTGGCGATGACGTTGCGCAGCGCGTGGATGACGCGCGTCATCATCACCTCGCGGTTGGCGGCGGCAAACTTTTGCGCCCAGCCCACGGCCTGCACGTAGTCGCCAAAGTACTGCGCGCCTTCCTCGAAGTAGGCCAGATTGGCATCGGGCAGGTTGCGCTGGTGCAGCTCGGCATCTTTCTTGGCCAGCTCGATGAAGTGGGTGCCGATGGCGTTGCCCACGCCGCGCGAGCCGCTGTGCAGCATGATCCACACGCTTTGCGCCTCGTCCAGGCAGATTTCGATGAAGTGGTTGCCGCCGCCCAGCGTGCCCAGGTGCTTGTGGTTGTTGGTGTTGCGCATGCGCGGGTGCTTGTCGCAGATGGCGTTGAACTCATCCACCAGCCGCGCCCAGGCGGCGTCAGTTTCCTCGGGCGGGGTTTCCCAGCCGCCCTTGTCGCGGCCGTATTTTTTGGGCGTCATGCCGTGCGGCACGGCTTTTTCGATGGCCGAGCGCAAGGGGCCGAGGTTGTCGGGCAGGTCGCTGGCGGTGAGCGTGGTTTTGCAGGCCATCATGCCGCAGCCGATGTCCACGCCCACGGCGGCGGGGATGATGGCGCGCACGGTGGGAATGACCGAGCCGATGGTGGCGCCGATGCCATAGTGCACGTCGGGCATGACGGCCACGTGCTTGAACACGATGGGCAGGCTGGCGACGTTGAGCAGTTGCTGGCGCGCCTCGTCCTCCACCGGCACGCCCTGCGTCCACATCTTGATGGGCGCGGCGCTGCCTTGCTGCACGTGCAGGTGGCTGCCGTGTTCGCCCCGGATTTCCACAACCTCGGGCTGCGGCTTTTCTTCAGCAGCCGCATGGCGCGATTGCGCGGCGGCCAGGCGGCGGGCGAGACGGGCAGCGGCGGCGTCATCGGCGGCGGTAGTGTTCGCGATGCTTTGTTCGGTGTGTTGTTCGGTGCGCATGGGTGATTCTGTTGTTGTGTGTGGATCAGGTGGGTGCATCCGTCTTTGCAGGGTGCGTGCCGCTGGCAGGCCCGCTTCGGGCAAGCGATGGTTCGTCGATGCGGCGCTCTGCCGTCAATGATTCATTCAAGCCGCAGCGTCCAGCCAGCAGCGCTGCAAGCGCCCAGCGGCATCTTCCAGGCGGTCTTGCTGCTCCAGCCGCAGCGGAGGCAAGGCCTTGGCGCCGCGCCGGGCGCCCCACAGCGCGCCGGCCATGGCAGCAATGGTGTCGGTGTCACCCCGGCAGGCCGTGGCAAAGAGGATCAGCGCCTCGAAAGGCTGTTCAAGGTGGCGCAGCGCCAGGTACAGCGCAGTCACGCAAGAGGTGCGGGCCGTGATGCCGTGGCCCAGCATGCGCGCCACCTGGCGCGGGGTAGGCGCATCGCCCCGGGCCAGCCAGGCGGCAGCGGTGCGCAAGGCGGGATCGAATGCTTCTGCTTCGGCATCCGACAAGGCGCCGCGGGCGGCAGTCAATACGGCGTCAGCGTTGGTGCCAGGCGTCATGAGGGCGCGGGTCGCCAGGGCCAGCAGCACTGCCCCCGCCATGCCCTGCGGGTGGGCATGGGTCACTTGCGCCGACTGGCGCGCGGCCTGCGCCAGCGCCTGCTCGGTGACAAAAGGCCACAGCGCCAGCACGGGCGCGCGCATGGCTGCGCCATTGCCCCATGAGCCTTGAGGGTGAACGCTGCGGTTGGCCTGCTGCCAAGGTTGGCCCGCGCGGATGCGGCGCAGCACCTTGGCTGCGCCAGGCCCATAGCCGCGCCGCCACTGGTAGCTGCGGGCAAAGCGCTGCGCCAGATCGTCCTGATTCAGGCTGCCACAGGCCAGCAAGGATTCAGCCAAATCCAGGCTCATTTGCGTGTCGTCGGTAAAGCGACGCACCCCCTCGGGCGTGCGGCCCAGCAGCGCCCACAGGCCGCGCGCCAGCAGTCCGCCCTCATACGGCGCTCCCAACGTGTCACCCAAGGCAAGGCCCAGCAAAACGCCGCGCACGGTATCGGTGGAGGGAATGATGTCGGCAGATATGGTCATAACGCTTGTTTTGATGGCTTGAAAGTCTTGATGCACTGACGCCGGGGGCGTGCAATTGCTGGCTTCTGCGAATCAGAACGGGGTTGATGCTCTGAATTGAAGCGTGCTCCACCAGCTTGTGCAGCAAGGGCTGGAGGTCTTGCCCACGGTGATTGAAGCGATAGCAAACTTCACCGGACCAAGGCGAGCGCTTCAGGGCAATCGGCAATGGTCGCGCTCAGACGAAGCGCCTGCCCTCTTGCTGGATGGTTTCGGCATTCAGGTTTTCTTGGTTTTTCATGGGTTTCTCTTTTTCAGTTCAGCAGTTGGCGCAGGGCGTCGTCAGAAAGACCTTGCGTCATGGCGTCGATCAGGCATTGCGTACGCTGCTCTGGCGTGAAGTAGTCGCCCCAGCGCCATTTGTCCACGTCAGGCGCTCGCGCCAAATCCAGCACCAGCAGGCGGCGTGCGAAGGTGAGGCAGTGCGCCTCGTCGCTGAGCCATGCGGTCATGCGCTGCTGGTATTCGGGCTGGTCATCGGCAAAGGCGTTGCTGATGCAGCCCTCGTCCCAATAGCCAAACCAAGCCGAATCGGCGTATTGCAGCGTGGCCTGTGGGGTGTCGGTATGCAGCCAAAGATCCAGCAAGGGCTGGATGTCAAGCCCGCCTTTGTGCCACATGAGCAGCGTGTCAAACAGCGTGTAGCCAATCTGTGTCGATTCGTTTTCCCACGGGTAGCGATTCAGTGATTGAGCCCACATGGCTTGCGCCACGGCCTGCACGGCCTGCCATTGCTCGGGGCTGAGGCTGTCCGCCGGGCAGCGGCCCAGGCGGTCCAGATACAGCTCGGTGCTGTGATGCACTTCTTTACCTTGCGCAATCAGCTCCAGCAAACGGGGCAGGAAATAGCCCACCTCGGCGATGCTCTGCACATCGTTTTTGGCCGAGTTGTTGTATTCATAAAGGTGCTTGGGCGTGAGCTGGCGCAGCGGCAGGCGACGCAGTTGCTCTTCCATCTCGGGCTCCACGCAGCAGGGCATGCACACATCCAGCGGCCCGGCAGGCGGCGGGCAGGCGCTGAAAACACGGTAGGCGTGTTCAATGGCAGCCGCCAAGGCGGAAGACATGGTGTTCATGGCTGTTTCTTTACTGCGGGTTTCTTGCCGCTACTTTCACCGCTTAACGCTGCAAATTACCAATGCGAGCAGTCGCGGCAGGTACGGCAATGCTTGGCGTCGCTGTAGATGGGGCCGTACGCCACTTCGTACCACCACTTTTGCTGCTTGGCGGTCCACACCTCTTGCGCGCCGCAGCGGCAGCAGGTGAAAGGGTTGGTCGATGTAGTAGCCGGGCAGAAAGGTGGCGTTGTTGTGCTGGGCCAGCACGGCCTGGTCGACCAGTGCCACACCCTCGCCCTGGCGCGCGGCTTGGGCGATGAGGGCGCGGGCCTCTTGCGCGTTGGCCAGTCTTGCGTGCGCGCCAGCCGTTGCTGTTGCTGCTGGGCGCGCCTTTGCTTGTTGCTGCTTTTCATGCGTGAGCCCCCGATGGGATGTGGCGCAAGGCCCCGTCAAAGTCCAGGGTGAACACGTCAAAGTCCCGTGCCAGAAAGGCCGCGCCCTGGTAGGCGGCCTGCACTTCCTGCATCAGCAGGGCTTGCTGCGCGTCGCTGTGGTGGCGGGCGCTGAAGTGGGTGAGGATGAGGCCGGGCAGGCCCGCCGACTGGGCGAAGGCGGCCACGTCGTGCGCGGCGCTGTGCATGTAGGCAGGGCCAACCTTGTCCAGCGCGGCGCGGCTGTAGGTGGCCTCATGCACCAGCAGGGCCGCGCCTTGGCAGGCGGCGCGCAGCACTCGGGCGTCGGCGTTGTCGCCGCCCATCACGGCAGCCAGGCGGCGGGTGTGGGTGCGCACAAAGTCTGCGCTGCGCAGGGTGCGGTCGGCGTGCCGCACGTCTTGCCCGGCTTGCAGCTGGCCCCAGGCGGGGCCGGGCGGCAGGCCCGCCGCGCGCAGGGCGGGCGCGTCGATCTGGCGCAGCTGCTGGTGCAAATCAAAGCGGAAGGCGTGGCTGGGCACGCGGTGGCGCTGCGCGTGCGTGCTCAGGCGCAATTGCACATAGGTTTGCACATGGGCTTGCGCCTGGCCGGAGGCGCTGGGAAGATCCAGCGACTGCGCGCGCAGGCTTTCCACCGGTATGAAGTGCACCGGATAGGGCAGGTGCGTGCCCGTGCATTGCTGCGTGGCCTGCCACCACTGCCACACCGGCAGCGGGGCCACCAGCATCAAAGGCTGGCTGCGCCCGTGCATGCCCGCGCTGGCCAGCAGGCCGGGCAGGCCCAGGCAGTGGTCGCCATGCACGTGGCTGATGCACACACCGGCCAAATCGCGCAGGGCCAGCGGTGTGCGCAACAATTGTTGCTGCGTGCCTTCGCCGCAGTCCACCAAATACCAGCCCGGTCCGGCCAAGGGCACTTGCACGGCCAGGGCCGACACATTGCGCCAGCGCGTGGGCAGGCCAGAGGAGGTGCCGAGGAAGGTGAGACGGAGCATGATGAAAATGCGGAATACAGGTGAGTTCGCGGGTTTGCCCAAGCGGGCGATTTGCCGGTGACCTCGGAGCCTTTCAAATTCATGGCGACAACCGAGCCAATGATGCTTCTGAAGGATGCATCATCATGCCGCGCGAGGTGCGTGACCGGCTCAGAAGTGGTGACTTATTGGAGGTGGTTCGATGAGGGTACTGATTGTTTTTTTGGGGTTTTTCTCTTCAATGGTATTTGCATCACAGGAATGCGTTCAGGAAGTCAAAGTCAATGACAAATCATTGGTTTTGAATAAAACCACCCGAGCTGAGGTGGAGAAAATTTTTGGGGTCGCACAGGAATCCAAAAACCTGTATGAAGCTCCATATTATGAGCTGTGCTACAAGGTGAATGGTGGGGATGCCGCATTGATGTTTGGGTTTCAATCGGGCAGTGATTTTTTGAGATCCGTGCAGATGGGGGTTTGGAACAGTGCGCTGGATGAGCGCATTCGCTGCTCGGAATCTCCACTCAATCAAATATCATTGAACAATAAGGTGCTGGGTCAAGAAGAAAAGAAGTCGACTGACGGCACGCAAGTTTTAATGAAGCACTGCACCATCCGAGAAGTTGACCGTGCTTTCTCGGGTATTTTGGTGGATTCTGGGGTGTATTTGATCGATTTGGAGTAATTTTCTGGTCGGAAACGGCGTGAACAGCCCCTAGGTCTCAAATCCCACCCGATCATATCGGTCGCTTATTGAACAGATCAGGCCGCCCTCGATACCACAGTTTCATGGCCTGCAGGGGCGTTTGACCCTTGAGGGCAGACTGTGGCAGTTGGTGGTTGTACAAGGCCACGTAGCGCAGCAGCGTTTGCTGCAGGTCTTGCGCGCTGTTGAAGCGCTGGCTCATTACAAGCAATGAATAGCGGATAGCGCTTTTTGTCCATGCAATCGTCCGGGATGCGACAAATATAGGGCATCACTTTGCTCCGGTATTGATGAATGCTCACTGCACCATGCCTTGCCGGGCGGCGCGGGCGTAGTCGGCCAGTTCCTGGTCCTGGCCGCGCAGTGATTGAATGAAGCCGTCGATGCGCGCATGGATTTCCCGCTCGCGTTGCAGATGCTCTCCCTCATGCCCCAGTCCATGCAAGGCGGCGATTTGCACGGCGCGGCAAGGCACGTCCAGCATGGCCGAGAGCACGTGCCACATCGCATCGCGCCATAGCAGAACCTGTCTGGCAAGGTAGAAAGTGGGCCAGACGTCGAACCACATGTAGCAGACAAAGCCCAGCCGTCCTGGCTCATGGCCGATGGCGGTGCGCACATGCGCCAGGCGCGGGCCGATGCAGTCCTGCCAGAGCCTGGGGAAGGCCTGCATCATGCGCATGGCTTCGGCCAGCGGTACGCTGGGGTCGATGGCGGCCAGTGGAATATCGCCCGCATCGTTGCTCATGACATGGTGCAGGCCCATGCCGATTTGCTCGTCGCTGTAGGGTGCCAAGTCGCGCCCCGCGTTGGCAAACAGCACGGTCTGGATGCGCGTCCACTCCAGCGGGGTGGCGTCGAACGGGGCCTCCGTTCCATCCCAGTTCCAGTACCACTCTTGCCCATGCCGGGCAGGCACGGGGCGGTCGAACAGGTAGCGCAAGGCTGCCTGGTATTTGTCTTCTGCCAGCCCCATGCCCTGTGGCGTCCAGTCTGGCGCGGTGGTGCGCTTGGGTTTTCGTACGCTTTTCATGGGCGTGCCTCATGGTGTTTTTCTTGTGGGTGTTGGTGGGCGCGACGGGATTCGAACCCGCATCAATGCAGCAACCAGGGTGTTTAAGGGAACGCTGAATCAGTCCCCGCAGTGCGGCGTATCCCTGTGTGGGGATGGGATGCAAGGCGCAAACCGCAGCAATAGCCCCCGCTATTGCGAGGCTTTGCAACGCAGCAGACCGCCCCAGACAGGGATACGCCGTGCGCGAGAGACTTATTCAGCGTTGCCTTAGCTCCACTGGCCCAGTCGGCGATTGGAAACGCGCGCCAGTGACAGACCCGTCATCGGAGCCAGCACCTGCATCCTCAACCTTGATCGCCAACCAACTTGCCTGCCGCACCCGGTGTTACCCGGACTGCCGGTTGTTCACAAACATTTTTGGCAGTGGCGCTCCCTTCTGTGCCAGCGCGCCCTGAAATCCTTTGTGTGTCAAAAAAACTGTCGGGGCAGGTTGAACGCCGAACGTTCAACGTTCAACCTCCCTTCAACGCAGCTTGACCAGCCCGTTTAAGACCTGATCCAGCCCGCCGACGACGGAGATCTTGTCGATGCGCTCGGCCACGCGCTCCAGGGTTTCCAGCTCTTTCATGCGCAGAGCCACGGGGTTGTCTTCCATGACCTTGGCGGTGTTGAGCAGGGAGCGGGTGGCCGCCGTTTCCTCGCGGCGGCGGATGACGTTGGCTTGGGCGGCCTTTTCGGCCTCGACCACTTGCGCCAGGATGCTGCGCATCTCGCCGGGCAGGATGATGTCCTTGACGCCCACGCTCTCCAGCGCGATGCCGCAGCCGGCCAGCTTGGCGCGCACGGCTTGCAGCACGGCGCTGTCGATGGCGGCCTTGTCGTCCAGCAGGGCATCGAGCGTGCGCTGGCCAACGGCGGCGCGCAGCGCGAATTGCAGCTCGCGGTAGACGTGCTCGGCCGGCTTGGGCAGTTGCGCGAAGGCGGCCTGCACATCGGCATAGCGCCACACGGCGGCCAGGTTCAGGCGCAGGCCGACCTTGTCGCGGGTGAGGATGTCCTGCCCGGCGACCTCGGCGGTTTGGGCGCGCAGGTCCACCACCTCCACCGCCAGGCTGCGGCCAAAGCGCCAGAAGCCGTGCACGCCGGGCGCCAGCGCGGCCTGCAACTGGCCGTCCAGCCACAGCAGGCCGGTGTGGAACTGCGGCACCTGCGTCAGCAGCACGCCGCCAGCCAGGCTGGCCGGGCCGCGGCGCTCGGCCAGTTGCTGCAGGCGCGCGGCCAGCTCGGGCGCGATGCGGGCGTCAGCCGGCAGCGGCAGCACCTCCACACGCACCTCGTGCAGGTGCTTCCAGTACAGGCGGCGGGTGCCGGGAGGCAGCACTTCGGCCAGCAGGCCGTCCTCGTAGCGCAAGCCCACTTCCGATTCGCCCAGCTCGGCGCGCACGAAGTGCTGGGCCAGCACCTCGGGCTCGTGCGCCATCAGGTAGTCGGCCAGCGGGTGGGTGAAGGCTGGCGCGTCCTGCCCGAAGCGCTGCACCTGCAGCGCCTCGCCCAAGGCCCAGATGCGGTGCTTGCCGGGGCCCAGCACGCGCGCGAAGTCGCCGCCGCGCAGCAACAGGCCGCGCTCGTTTTTGTTCACCTGGAAGGTCTTGTAGCCGTAGGTTTTCATGGTTTTCTTCTCTCTCGCAACAACAACATCAAAAGGTGCCGAACCTGCCCGAGGGCCTGTTCAAAGTCTTTGAACAGGCTCTGGCGACGGGCTGGCGTGGCGCGGGGGCGGGGCATGGCGGGCCGGGGTGGGATGGCGCGAAAAAACACGCGCATCCGGCCCGGCTGGCCATGCCGCCACGGCCCCGCGGCCTGCGCCTGGCCACGTGCGAGAACACGCAGCCGGGCGCTGCCAGCGCAAAGCCGCCAGGGCGTGTGGCTGGCCGGTGCAGTTCAAGCCCCCAAGGCCCTGCCCTGCCCGGCCTGCCACGGTTCGGCGGGTGGTCTTGCGACCGTTTCACTTGTAGCCAGCCTTGCGGCTGGGGAAGGATGGGCGGGAGTCGAACCCGCGACACACGTGTTATCGGCACGTTGCTCTATCCAACTGAGCTACCAGTGGAGGCATGCCCGGAGTCGAACCGGGGACGAAACGTCGGCTTCCACGCCCATGCCGTGTCAGACGCTCGCGCCGCGCGGCATACCGGATGCGCAACGCCCATGTCGGCCTCATCAGCCTCAGCGGGCGGCCACCAGCACCGGCAGGGCGGGCCTTTGGCCCCAACCCTGGCCTGCGAGCGACAGGCACTCACGTCTGACGCTTTGTTGGATTGCAAAGGCCGTGCCAAGTCGCCCCAGATGGGCTAAAAATGTTTTTAAGCCATTGATTTCAAAGAAAAATTTTTTTCAGCCCAAAATGCACAAGGCCATCTCAGCGATTGACCGCGTGGTTCGAAATAGAATATTGGATAATCAATTCGCCATTTCTAGCTTTTAATCTACTTTCGATATGGGCAAGAAAAACGTCGTCATCGGCTACCTGGGCACACAGCTTGATGCAGGCGGCGGCAAGGGCCGGTGGGAGAAATGGCGGCCCACGGTGTCGCTGGTGCAGCAGGCGGCCTGGCCAGTGGACAGGCTGGAGCTGTTCTACGCCAGCCGCTATCAGCGCCTGGCAGACCGCGTGCTGGCCGACATTGCCGAGCTGTCGCCCGCGACCCAGGTCAACCTCGTCCCGATGGAGTTGAACGACCCCTGGGACTTCGGCGAGGTCTATGCCGGGCTGTACGACTGGGCGCGCAGCTACCCCTTCGACAGCGCGCGCGAGGACTACCGGGTGCACATCACCACCGGCACGCACGTGGCGCAGATCTGCCTGTTCCTGCTGGTGGAGGCGCGCTTCATCCCCGGCGTGCTGCTGCAAACCAGCCCGCCCCGGCGGCAAAACGGCGAGCAGCCCGGCAGCCTGACCCTGATCGACCTGGATCTTTCGCGCTACGACGCGCTGGCCCAACGCTTTCGCCAGGCCCAGCGCGAGGCACGCGCGCACCTCAAAAGCGGCATCGCCACGCGCAATGCGCGCTTCAATGCGCTGATCGACGAAATCGAGCGCGTGGCGGTGCGCTCGCGCGCGCCCATCCTGCTGGTTGGCCCCACCGGCGCGGGCAAATCGCACTTGGCGCGGCGCATGTACGAACTGAAAAAGGCCCGCCACCAGGTGCAGGGCGCTTTTGTCGAGGTCAACTGCGCCACCCTGCGCGGCGATGGCGCCGCCTCCACCCTGTTTGGCCACAAGCGCGGCGCCTTCACCGGCGCCGCCGCCGACCGCGCCGGGCTGCTGCGCAGCGCCGATGGCGGGGTGCTGTTTCTGGACGAGATCGGCGAGCTGGGCCTGGACGAACAGGCCATGCTGCTCAAGGCCGTGGAAGAAAAACGCTTCTACCCCATGGGCAGCGACCAGGAGGTGGAAAGCGACTTCCAGCTCATCGCCGGCACCCACCGCGACCTGCGCGCCGAGGTAGCCGCCGGGCGCTTCCGCGAAGACCTGTTCGCGCGCATCAACCTCTGGACCTACCACCTGCCCGGCCTGGCCGAGCGGCCCGAGGACATCGAGCCCAACATCGACCACCTGCTCGCGCGCCACGCCAGCGAAGACGGCCACCTGGCGCGCTTGAGCAGCGAGGCGCGGGCGCGCTATCTCGCCTTTGCCCAATCGCCCAGGGCGCCCTGGCGCGGCAACTTCCGCGACCTGGCCGCCAGCATCACCCGCCTGGCCACCCTGGCCGAAGGCGGCCGCATCGGCAGCGCCCTGGTCGAAGCCGAAATCGCCCGCCTCGAATGGCTGTGGCACGGCAAGGCCGAAGCCGGTGCCGATGCCGCGCCCGCTGGCAATGACGCCGATGGCACTGCCGCCAACCACGGCCACGACGAAGACGCACTGCTGCACGCCCTGCTCGGGCCCGAACGGCTGGCCGCGCTGGACCTGTTCGACCGCCTGCAACTGCGCGCCGTCATCGCCTTGTGCCAGCGCAGCGCCAACCTGGCAGACGCCGGCCGCCAGCTCTTCAACCACTCGCGCACCCGGCGCAGCACCGCCAACGACAGCGACCGCCTGCGCAAATACCTGGCCCGCTTCGGGCTGAGCTGGGCGGACATCCAGGCCCACTCCTCCGAGGACTGAATACAGCGTGCCGCAGCCATGGAGGCTTGAAGATTGCTGCTCAAGCCCAGCCGCCGCCGCCCTGACGCTCATGCAGGCATGCAAAAAGCCGGCATCACGCCGGCTTTTTGCTCTGGAACAAGAAGGCGCGTTGGCGCGCGATCACTTCCCCCAACACTCGGTCACGATCGCGCCGCTGGTGCTTCCATTGGCGCCACGCAAGCCCGTATTGCTCAAGGTATAGGCGCCGCACCTGTCCCCCGACTGAGCGCCTTGAGGCGTGGCCGTCAGCGTGAAGCTGGCCCCATCGGTGGAGTTCAATGCGATGGTGTAGCGCCCATTGGGCACAGCCCGAAGTCCTGCCGGGAACTGCCCCGTCCGCGGGTACGTACCCTGTGCCGTGGCGGCGCGCTCCATCCACTGGGCGGCTTGCAGCAAGCCTGCCCTGGCCTCGGCCCGGTGGCCACGGCGCACGTACTCTTGATAACTGGGATAGGCGATGGCCGAGAGAATGGCCACCACCGCCACGACGATCATCAATTCAATCAAGGTAAAGCCCTGAGATTTCATGGGTGCCGATTGGCGCGATGCGCGCAAAGAAGTCTGTATGAATGCCATGCAAGCCTCCGTGATGTGCGGCGTTATTGGAGCTGGCGCCAGCTGGGGCGCAAGGCCTGAATGGGCATCAAGGCCAGCTTGTTTTCCTGGGGTGTTGGCTGGCCACCACCAGAGCTGGTGACCACGGTGTTCCGATCGGTTTTGATGGCCGTCATGCTGTCGGGCAACAGGGACATGCGCGAGACGTTGTTGTCATCTCCGTTGTAGAAGCCATCGCCATTCAAATCCATCAGCTGCACCGAAGGCGGCTTGCCCGTCATGATGTTGAGCATGGTGAGGTAGCGCTTGCCCGCCTCAGGCACGGCCGAGCAGGTCTCATCCTCCAGATCGCCCGAGCCCCGCGCCGGAACCTGGGTATTCACGGCCAGGATGTTGCTGCCGTCGTAGAAGGGCATGGTTTGCAACAGGCGCTCGCCGCTGGCGGGCAGGTTGAGGAACCAGCCCTTGGTCGCTGGGTTATTCCAATCCACCTCATTCCCACTGGTGGCCCAGAAGTCGGTGCCGGCGCTGACGCCCACGCCCGAGTGTGTCGTAGCGCTTGCCACCTTCTGGGCAACCAGCGCTGTCGCGGCCGGCAAAGCCTGCGGCGCAGGAATGGTGGCGCCACCCTCAGTCCCGCCCGGATGCACTTGCAGCAGCTTGGCAGAGGCAGAGGTGCGCGGCTTGTAACGGGTGTTGTCCAGCACCGAATAAATGGCCTGTGTTTCAGTGGCGGATCGGTCCTCCATGGTCAGATTGCGGCCCGTGCCAAACGCCACCATCATGCCAGCGCCTTTGGGGTGAGCGCGCACTGTGGGCGCGGCCGTGATGGGCTGGCGCACGCAGGGGTTGCTGACCTGGCCAGCGTCCGTGCGTTTGCAGGCCGTGAACAAGGGCTGGCCGCCAAAGGCCACGCCCCAGTCGCTGGGCGAATCGCTGCTCACATCGAATTTCCACAGGTTGCCCTTGAGGTCGCCAGCGTAGATGACATCGGGCCTATCGTCGCCATTGATGTCCACCAGGCGCGGGGCAGACAGGCCATTCTCGCTCTTGTTTTCAACCGTGGCTGTGGCTGAGCTGGTGATGGCCTCGATCTTGCGCACACTCTTGTCGCCATCCAAATACTGGATGTAGAGCACCGGCTGCTCATTGGCGCTGTTGTAGCCATTGCCCAGCACGACGGCCCAACGACCGTTGTTCATCTGTGCCACTTGCGCGGCGCGCATGGGGTAGGTTTCGTGCGCGACTGGCGCGCTGAAAATATGGCCCAGGTCCGCATCCACGCCTGTGGGGTCGGGCGCGCCCGTCAAATTGCGCGGGATTTCCGTGGCATCGAGCAGCACCAGGCTGGCAGCGTTGTTGGCAGAAAAATCGTCGGGCTTGGTCACATCCAGCACAAAGTAGCCGCGCCCGCCCGCGCCCAGGGTGCCCACCAGCACGGTTCTCCAAGAGCCACCAATTTTGGCATCGCCCGCAAACGGCGAACCATCGACATAGAACTTGTGCGTATAGCTGGGCAAGGTCAGCTCACGCAGGCCCGGCACAATGCCCTTGGGTATATAGGCAATGCGCTCCCTGCCATCCTTGGCCGAGAAGCCATGCAACATGCCATCGTTGCCGCCCACGTAAATCATGGCGTCATCGGCGCTTTGGCGGTTGTTCTTGGCAAATTGCAGGTAGCTGGCATCGCCATAGCCGCTGGCGGGCTTGCCCACGTACCAAATGCTGGAATTGACAATATCGCCCTGGCGCGACTGGCGCGTGCGGTAGTTGGCATCTGTCTCCAGCGTGCGGCTGCCACGCAAAAAGTCGATGCGTTTTTTGCCCTCATCAGGGTCGGCCGCCCCTGCCCCGCCCGACAAAGCGTCGCGCTGCGCCTGACTGAGCGGCTGGCTGCCACTCGCAGTACGCCAGACAAAGGGCACGCCTTGCCCAGTCGCATCGTTGGTGGTGAGAATCAAGCGCTGTTTGATTTGATCCTCGGTCAAATCATCCAACATGTCGGCCGTATTGCGCGGATTGGTGCCATTCATGCCCCACGTCATGTTGGGGCTGCGCTGGCCTTCGGTGTTCAAAGTCCAAGCCTCGACATAACCCTTCCAGGCCCTGGCCGAGTCAAAAGTGGATGTGAACAGGCCCACATCGGTGAACACGTTGTTGCTGCCGCTGGCCGCCGTGGCTGTGGTACCGGGCTGGGTATCGGCGCTGATGCGCTTAAAGATTTCGGTAAAGGCCGCTGTCAGGCGCTCTCCGCTATCAACAGGATAGAACTTGCCCCGGCTGTTCAGCGCCATATGCCACAAGTCGGAGGGACGCGTCGAAGATCGATCTGCCGTCACACCTACCTCAAGCACAGGCCAACTCTGCGTAGTTGTATACAACCGGTTGAAATCACCACCGTAATTGTCGGCCAGGACGGTAGGGTCCGCCGTGACCCAAGACTGGTCAAATTGCGGAAATGGCGCCCACTCATAGGCAGACCTACTGTAGCCAATAGAGAAAGTGATCAAATGCTGCCAAGTCGCTGGGTTGTAACGCGGATTCCAGAATCTGGGCACCACAACACTGCCCACCGTAGTTTCAGAGGGCGCGTTCAGATAATCTGGCAAAAGCGCCACCTCATTTCTTATTGAGGGCTGCAAATCAGTAATCCAGCTTTTGAAAGCCCAGTCAGCCAACGTACCCGACTCTTCACCGCGAAATACCTTTGCATAGCCAGCATTGGGATTGTAGCTTTCGGGCGTCCCCCCAATATTAGACACACCGTCATTATCCAAATTACCCGTAGGCAAAATCGCTGGCCACTGACTATTCCATGAACCATCGGTCAAAAAAATGTGATAGGCACGACGGCATCCCAAATAAGGCTCAGCAGCCACACCAGGATTTTTTGCCCATGGGCTATTGACCCCTTGCGCACTGGACATATAGTTATGCGCCTGTTGCATCATACGGTGCGAAGGTGTACCACTACTCGGCCTCAACGAGTTTAGATAAGCTTGGAATGTACTGCGATGTGTACCTTCAAACAGCTTCATAGAATTCAGAGAGCCTTGCGTCAGGCTCCTGGCATCAAAGGTTTCACCATTGTTGTGCATGGACTGCCATGCCATTCGGATGGAGCCATCTGCCACTACATTGGTCATCGCCGTTGCAAGCGAACTTTTCAACGTGCGAATGCGCGATTGACCAGGATCTGCCTTGAAAAATCTCTGAGACCCCTGACCGGGCAAGGTATACAACCTAAACCGCCCCCAACTACCAACTTGATTCCTTGTTGCATAACCGCCAGAGTTTAGTTCATAGCGACACTGGGACTCCCCAGCGTTATTTCGCACATAAACAACGCCATTATAAACGACCCCTCCACCATAAATTGGGATTGAGTCTACCGTTCGACATCCATCAATATCCCAAGACATACTCCCTGAATTATCCAAGGACAAAATCACATTAGGCTTAGGCGGTTTAAAACCCGTACCGGGGGGCGTATCAGCCAGCTCCAAAGGCGCGGCCATCAACTGCGACGCGCCTGTCACAGCCAGCAGAGAAAGAACTGCTTGATAAAGGGCGGTTTTCTTAAACATGAGAATCCTCCACTACGGGAAATTAATCTTTGAGTTTTTGAGGCACAAAAGTCTGCTGCAGCACGACGCGGGTGCCATTTTTTCGGCCGTAGGCAATGGCAGTGACGCGGTACACCACCAGCGGATCGACGCTCAAGGGCACCAGGTTGGCCGCCCCGCCCACGATCAGGCCTGCGCTCTGGGCCGCATCGGTATAGGGCAGCACCTCGATCCAGTACCAGGCGCCGACATTGCCATCGCCCCTCTGGTTGAGGATGGCGCTGCCGGCAGCGCCAATCTCATCGGTGTTGCTGCCCGCAGTGGCGCCGGTGAATTGGCCATAGCGCGCCCCCACATTGGCTTGCTGCATGGCGGCCAGCAAGGTGGCGTCGCTCCAAAAGTTCTGGCCTTTGTATGCGGTAGTGCCGCGCTTGGTGCACAGGCCGTGCATGCATTGCGAAGCGCCCGCGCCGCTGAGCTGGGCCAGCAGCGGGGTGATCTCCTCCGCCCCTTGTGGGGGGTACAGGGTAGCGCCGGCCCGGCAGCGTTGAGGCACGCTGGCATCTTTCGTGCAGATTGAGCCATCGGGGCTTTCGCGCAGAATGTCGAGTTCTGCATCCTGCAGCATGGCCTGGGCGGCAGCAAATGCACGCTGGTAATCGGCATCGTTGCCCACCACCATCTGATTGAACAGCGCCGAGCGCGAAGCCCACAGGGCCAGCAGCATGCCCAGCAAAACCATCACCAGTACGATGAACAGCGCAACGCCGCGCTGGCGCACTGCCGGACGAGAAACGATGTGATGATGAATAGTCGTCATGGCTACAGCGAATGAAGTGATTCCAGCCTAGGGCTTTCAACTGCCCAGCACGCCTTGACTGCGCAGCTGAAAAACGTTGCGATACACCTGATGGATGCGGTCGCCGTAAGGCGCCGATTGATCCTGACAGTTGCGGTAACGGGATTCGTTAGGCACATCGGAAACCTGCGTGCCCACCATATCCAGGCACACCTCCACAGCCACCACATCGGCCCAATCGGTCACGGCAGAGGCTGCAACGCGAGCAATTTGAGGGTTGCCAGTTGCTGCGCCCGACTGGATGAAATACCGGACCTGAAAATCGGCCACGTTCTGGATGACGGGCTGGCCCTGCCCTGCCGTGCCACTGCAAACCAGCTCCCCATTGCGCACAGAGAAACGGCTGATGATGCTGGGGTAAGCGCCCCCTGTCGGCGTCCCACCGGCACCGAGGCAATCCCGAAACTGGCTGCCAACATCGCCCGCGGTATTGCCCAAAAGTTCGGCATAGTTCTGGTGGCCCACAGTCAGTGCAAATTGCGTGCTGTTTGGCGTTTCCACGCCATTGATGATTTCGCTCCATTGGTCGTAGTCCTCCAGAAAGGCCACTTTGGTGCCAGCCGACAAGGTTGTGCTTGTGCCCTGATTGGTCTCGGCATCCAGATCAAGCTCCAGCGAGCCTGCCTGGCGAATTTGCTGGCCCAATACACGAAAGGCGTAGGAGGCCTGCTGCTGCAGCTGCGCAGCCTCGCTGACTGTGGTGGAGGCCCCGCGCGAGATAAACACAGCCCCCATGGCCACGGCCACGACCAACATACCGATGGTGACGCCCACCATCAGTTCCACAAGGGTCACACCCTGCTGGCGCAGCCCGGGGGCAGGCCAACGCTGCACTTGGCCCCCTGCGAGATTCAAAGAGTTTTGCAACATATCCAATCCAATGCAGATGTCAAAAAACCAGCTTCAGATTCTTTTTACGCTGCCGTCGCCACAATATGGGCGGGCCGTGCCCGAATTGGTGTTTGCGGTGCAGCGTGCAGACAATTGAATGAATTGCAAGTGGCAGGTGCGGCCAGCCGGGCAAGTGATGGTTTCCCCAGCCGCATTCCTGCTGCTGAGCTGGAAGTACCGATTGAAGGCTGTATCGCTGGCGTTTTCTGCAGATTGGCTCTCCCGCCAGGAGATCATGACGCCAATCTGACGACGGTTGCCGGCGCTGACACTGGCTTCATCGTTGACCAAAAACACATTGGCATTGGCCAATGGCAAAGCGGCGCGAACATCGCTTTTCCATTTTTCGATGTCGGATCGCGCCAAATCGGCAGAGCCACATCCAGCAGAACAATCAACCGCTGTGCCGTCCTGATCCCAACCGATGACGTAATTACTCGCCGTGCCCTGCGCAAACGAATTGGGGTTCATGCGCATGCGCTCGCTCAGGTTTTCAATCAGGCGAATGGCCTGGGCTTGCCGCACGGCGGTCTGGGTGTTGACCATGGTGCGCATCTGCATACCCAAAATACCCAGAATACCCAAGGCTGTGACCAGCACGGCCACCAGCGCTTCGATCAACGAAACGCCGCTTTGGCGCGAAAAAGAAGTTGGAGAATTTGGAATAGGCTGCTTCATGGCATTACTCAACTGCAAGAAATTCCGCCCGATTGGGGAGTAACGACACGCACAATCCCACTGGCGTTGACGCAAACCCCCAGGGCCGCCCAGTCGGCAAGGGTTTTGCCTGTGGGCACCACACTGAAACTCGCTGCACTATTGAAGAATCCTCTGGAATCGACTCTGATTTCCCCAGTGCCAGCGACACGCGAAATGGTGAGCCTGTTGGGCGCATCGTAGCGTTGCAGGATAGGCTCGCCGGTGTCGCAGGCGCCGTCAGTATTTGTATCTGCACAAACCTGCCAGCCGCAATTCCAGCCACTGCACGCTCCACCAGTCAAGCTTGTGATTACAGCGCCACCGCGTTTAATAGCTTCGGAGCGCGCAAAATACACGCTCGATTGCAGGAGTTCGCTGGCTTGACGCACTCGCCAGCGCTCTATCATCGGCGTGAAATTGGGCGCAGCAATGGCGACAAGCACCGCAAGTACGGCGATGACAGTCAGTAACTCAACCAGAGTAAATCCTGCCTTCAATCTGTACTGGCGAGAAGCGCGCGAAGTTAATGCGGTGATATACATGGCAGTTGTTTAAGAGGACCGAATCTCAGCCTTGGGCTGGGGCGTTAGGCAATCCGCGACAAAGAGGTTGTTCCCCCAATGAGCTGGTGCTCAATCATGTGACGCCAGCAAGGAACAAAATCCATGCATGCTGCGCCATGGAAAGTGTGCATACCGCACTGGAGTCTTGCAAAACTCTTCTTTCGATACATTGAGTTTGCCAACAAGCCAAACACTTCCACCACTGCCAAGCGATCTATGGCTCCACCGGGGTGACTAGTGGACAGCTTGATGCGCCGCCCCTCATCACCATTTGCAGCGATGTTCTTGATGACATTCAGCGCTTTGCCTGCGACGGCTCATGCGCGCGCCTACATGCATCGCCAAACATCATCCCGTAAGCGGCAATGACGCCGCAGAAGTTGGAAGTCGCAATCAAACAAGCAAAAAGCCAGACGCAGCAATCTGCCGCATCTGGCTTTGTTCAGTTGAGGCCCGCCTTTCAAGGCCTTGGCGGACGGCCCGCGAGGGCGGCCTCTGCGCTGCGAGGATTTCAGCGCGGCGCGACGTCCGGGTTGGCCTTGCCGCGTTCGCTGCCGGCTTCGATGGCGGCGGTGTCGTCGGTGATGATGGACAGGTCGTCGCGCTGGCGCTCGGCGGCGTTCTGGCGCTCGATCAGGAAATACAGCACCAAGCCCACGGCGATGGCGTAAATGGTGGCCTTGGGGTCAGGCATGGCCAGCGTCACGGCCACGATGCCGGCCACGCCGCGCTCGGCCGAGTCCTTCAACTCTTCCATGCCCACCATGATGCAGATGTAGGCCGTCAGGATCAGCGTCAGCGACAGCGCCAGCGGCAGCACGGGCTTGAACATGCTCACCAGCGGCAGCGCGAACAGCGCCAGAAAACCCGAGATCCAGAACGTGCCCTGGCCGCTGTAGATGCTGTCCATGGCCTTGCGGCCCAGGGCGTAGCGCTCGGCGGTGGTGGCCTGGATGGGCGTCCACAGCGGGCCGGCCAGGCCGGGCCAGGGGGCGAAGATGGCGTGCATGCCGTTGCGGATGGCCGTGACCAGGTGCACGCGCGTGACGTTGGTCTCGATCACCTCGTCGGGGCGCTGGTGGTCGGCGCGCTTGACCAGCGTGAAGCCCACCAGAATGTCGCCAAAGGCAATCACATAGGCGATGACGGCCGTGGGCGCGGCCAGCAGGAACATATCCCAAGTGGGCCAACCGACGTTGAAGGCCAGGTGATCGAACAGCAGGCCGAAGTTCGGCTTGGTGATGCCCCACTCGATGTTGGGCAACGGAAACTCCTTGATGGCCCAGCCGATCAGCATGGCGACTACGATGCCAGGCACCATGCCGAAGTTGGAGATGATCTTGGCCAGACGGTTGCGCAGCACCACGCTCTTGAACGAGAGCGAGAACAGGATGTAGGCGGCGATCATGGCGCCAATCAGAATGGACACGGGCGCGTTGGAAACCCGGCCGCCGGCTTTGAGCTCGCCCATCATGGCGGCAATGCCAGCGCCAATGATGATGCCGCACTTGAGCGAGTTGGGGATCAGCGTCACCAGCTTGTTGCCCAGCCCGGTGATGCCCAGGATCAGGAAGATCAAAAACACCTCGATCTGCAGCGCCACCATGGCCTTGACGGCCTCCGGCCCCGGCTGGAAGTTCTGCAGATACAGCAGCACCACGGGAATGGCCGGCGTGATCCAGCCGGGCACCAGCGGCACGCCCAGCAGCGCCGGCAGCATAAAGCCGATGCCGCAAATCACCACGCCAGCCAGCGCCGCCTCGTAGGGCAGGCCCAGGTACTGCTGCAGCAGCGGGATCATGCCCAGGCTGACCACGAACATCAGGAAGGCCTGGATCATCTCCGGGAATTCCCAGCGGTAATGAATGAAAGGCAGCCTGACCTTGAACGGCCCCAAGGGCCAGTAAGGATGTTCTTTTCCGTATTCGCGTTCGATTGGCATCAAAAAACCTCGCCTGTGTTTAGGGGGAAACGACAGCCTTCACGGCCACAGACGGCCCGGGGAAGGTCTGCTCGTCGAAACAGTGCGCGATTGAACCACAGCCCAAACCCGTAACATGCCTGGGCACATAGGCAAGAACCCTGATTGCGCCGAACACGGTAAGGCGCGCCAAGGCACAGCAAGCTGGCTTTTGCAGGGGCAAGGGAAGGGCCTGCTGATTGTTTCCGAATCACCCTCCTCAGGTGCGGTCAGCCGTTGCGGCTGGCCTTGCACCAGGCGCTCAGCAGCGCTCAGCCCAGCTGGGCTTCGATTTGGGCGGCGGCTTTTTCGGCAATCATCAGCGTGGGGCTGTTGGTATTGCCGCTGGTGATGGTGGGCATGACGCTGGCGTCCACCACGTGCAGGCCATGCACGCGGCCGCCCCGGTCATCGCGCAGGCGCAGCTGGGGGTCGAGCACGGCCAGAGGGTCGCCGTCGCGGCCCATCTTGCAAGTGCCCACGGGGTGGAAGATGGTGGTGGCGATATCGCCGGCCAGGCGCGCCAGCTCTTCGTCGCTCTGGTACTGCGCGCCAGGCTTGTACTCGTGCGGGCGGTATGGCGCCAGGGCCGGCTGGGCGACGATGCGCCGCGTCACGCGCAGGCTGTCGGCAGCGACCTGGCGGTCTTCCTCTGTGCTGAGGTAGTTGGGCGCAATGGCCGGCGGCTGGCGGTAGTCGGCCGACTGGATGCGCACGCTGCCGCGTGAGCTGGGGTTGAGGTTGCAAACGCTGGCCGTGAGCGCGTCAAAGCGATGCAGCGGCTCGCCAAAGGCGTCCAGGCTCAGCGGCTGCACGTGGTACTGGATGTTGGCGTGCGCGTACTGCGGCGATGAGCGCGTGAACGCGCCCAGCTGCGAGGGCGCCATGCTCATGGGCCCGCTGCGGCGCAACGCATATTCCAGCCCGATCAGGCCCTTGCCCCACCAATGGCGCGCGCGGCTGTTGAGGGTGCGCGCGCCCTGCACCTGGTAGATGGAGCGGATTTGCAGATGGTCCTGCAGATTGGCGCCCACGCCGGGCAGGTCGGCCTGCACGGCGATGCCGTGGCGCTGCAGCAGCTCGCCCGGGCCCAGGCCCGAGAGCTGCAGGATCTGCGGCGAGCCAATGCTGCCAGCGCTGAGCACCACGGCGCGCGCCTGCAAGGCCAGGCTCTGGCCACCGCGCAGCACCTGCACGCCACTGCAGCGCAGGCTGCCATCGGGCTGACGCTCCAGCAGCAGGCGTTGCACCTGCGCGCCCGTCCAGATGCTGAGGTTGCGCCGCTGGCGCACCGGGCGCAAAAAGGCCTTGGCGGCATTCCAGCGCCAGCCGCTGCGTTGGTTGACCTCGAAATAGCCCACGCCTTCGTTATCGCCCTGGTTGAAATCCTCGCTGCGCGCAATGCCCGCCTGCACGCAAGCCTGAGCAAAGGCATCCAGGATGGGCCAGCGCAGGCGCTGCTTTTCCACGCGCCACTCGCGCCCGAGCTGCGCTGCCTGGGGGTGGCGCTGGCCGCCGTGGCTGCTCGCAAAGCTGGCTGGCGCCTGCGGCGCTGCGGCATCAAGCCGGTAATGGTCTTCATGCTGCATGAAGTGCGGCAGCACAGCCTGCCAGCGCCAGGAATCATCGCCCGTCAGCTGCGCCCATTGCTCATAGTCGCGCGCCTGGCCGCGCATATAGATCATGCCGTTGATGCTGGAGCAGCCGCCCAGCACCTTGCCGCGCGGGTAGCGCAGCACGCGACCGTTCAGCCCTGGATCGGGCTCGGTGTGGTAGAGCCAATCGGTGCGCGGGTTGCCAATGCAGTGCAGATAGCCCACTGGGATGTGGATCCAGTGGTAGTCGTCGCGCCCGCCAGCCTCCAGCAACAACACGCGCCGCTGGCCGTTTCGGCTGAGGCGGTTGGCCAGCAACGAGCCGGCCGTGCCCGCACCAATGACGATGAGATCGAACTGCGCGCCAGGGGCGGCGCTGGCGCTGGGCTGCGAGACGGAAGAAGAAGTCATGGGCGGGCGCGCGGCAAACGATGGTGAAACAACGACAAACCGCGCGCCAGAGTGGCGCGCGGCGGTACTGGGGACGGCACAGCAGCAATCCAGGCAGCGGGCCAATCAGCCCCCTGGGCGCTTCATCTGGCAGGTCGTGGGCGTGCTGGTCTCCTGCAGGCTGAAGTACTTGACCGGGTGCGAAGAGTAGCCGGTTTTTTCCATCGAATACGGCGCCTGCGGCGTGGCCTTGCTCCAGCGTGCCAGATACAGGCCCTGCTGCAGTTGGTGGTCGTCGCGGCGCATTTCGATTTCCTGATCGAAGCCCTTGACGCGCAACCCCTCCAAGGCCGCCGCCACCTTGACCGGGTCGGTCGATTGCGCCTTGGCCATGGCCCCGGAGAGCAGCGCATAGGCGTTGTAGACGCTGCCGGTGTACATGTCGCCGCCGGTGCGCTCCTGAAAGCCTTTGACGATCTCGCCCACCGCCCCCGGCAAATTCATGTGGCTGGTGCTCACGACATAGACCTTGCCCTCAGCTCCCGCCCCCATGGCCGTGGGCGAGCCGGTCACGCCAGCGTAATAAGTGAAGAACTTGACGTTCTCCAACCCTGCATCATTGGCCGCCTTGATCAGCAAGGCCAGATCCGAGCCCCAATTGCCCGTGACCACTGCATCGGCCCCCGAGGCGCGGATTTTGGCCACATAGGGCGCAAAGTCGCGCACCTGCGCCAGCGGGTGCAAATCCTCGCCAACGATCTCGATGTCCGGGCGCTTTTGCTTGAGCAAATCCTTGGCGTACTTGGCCACCTGGTGGCCATGCGCGTAGTTCTGGTTGATCAGAAACACCTTCTTCACCTCGGGCTGGGCCTGGATGAAATCGGTCATGGCCTTCATCTTCATCGAGGTGTCCGCATCCAAACGGAAATGCCAGTAACTGCACTTGGCATTGGTCAGGTCTGGATCCACGCCTGCATAGTTGATGAACAGCACCTCCTTGCCCGGATTGCGCGCGTTGTGGCGCTCCAGCGCCTCGATGATGGCCAGCGAAGCCCCCGAGCCATTGCCCTGCACCACATACCGGAAGCCCTGATCGATGGCCGCCTTGAGCAAACTGGCCGTCTCCTGCGGGCTGAGCTTGTTGTCAAAGCCCTGCACCTCAAACTTCACGCCCGCCGGATTGAGCTCAGGGTGGCTGTTGAAGTATTCGGCCACGTACTGAAAGCTCTTGATCTGGTTGTTGCCCACCGCTGCCATCAGACCGGAGAGCGGGTCGATCCAGGCGATCTTCACCGTCTCTCCTTGCTGAGCCAGAAGCGGCGCGCTACAGGCCAGAGCCGCGGCCAAAGTAGCGGTGCGAAGCGTGTTGTTCATGGCAAATACCTCCGTCGTTGTGTGAAGCCCATGGCATCCATGGGAATGCACACAGTATTAGCGTCACGTGGCAATGCAGGCATAAGGGCAAGCCCTAGGGCGCTGTCCCCCAGGTTACTGTGGGCTGCCCTCGCCTGAGAATGAGCGCAGCGCAAGAAGGCCCATGAGGATAATCTCAGAGACTTGGCGCAGAGCCTGCACGGAGGCACAGACCACCATCAATGGGCAGGCCAAACCATCGCCCCAATCCATACTGTGCACGCCAATATGATGGAGCCGTCTGATACAGCCATCAGCCCAAGTGCAACTGGGGTCGTAGCCCCGCGCGCGCAGCCAGCGTCACCAGTATGTCCAGGCTGAAATCCTCCACCTTGCCCTTGATCAGGCGCGAAACCCTGGGCTGCGTGATGCCCAAATGGCGAGCCGCTTCGGCCTGCGTCCAGCCTTTGTCCTTGAGGTGCTGAGCGGTCAGAATCATCACCTCTGCGCGCAGGCGCATCACCTCCGCCTCGGCCGGCTTGAAGCCCAAGTCGAGAAACACATTGCCGCTACCCTGTGTGCGGCTGGCATCCTCCCAGCGGGCGTCTTGTGTTTTTTTCATGGCTCACACTCCTATCGTTTTGTAACGCCTGGCGGCTAGGTCGAGATCGTACTGGGCTGTCTTCTGCGTCTTCTTCTGGAAGGCGTGCAGCACATAAACCGCATCGGCGTCTTGGGGGGGATTGGGGAGGGAGATTTTTCAAGAAGAGCGCTGCGCCGTGCCAACGCGCCAGTCCTGCGCCACCTGCTGCCGTGACCACAGACGCGCATACAGGCCGCCCAGCGCCAGCAGTTCGTCATGCCGCCCCTGCTCCACCACGCGTCCGTGATCCATCACCAGAATGCAGTCGGCGTGGCGCACGCTTTTGAGCCGGTGTGCAATCACGACCACTGTCCGGCCTTGCGCCAGTTCGGCAATGGCGCGCTGGAGCTGCGCTTCGGCCGACGGATCGACGCTGGCCGTGGCCTCGTCCAGCAGCAGCACCGGCGCGTCCTTGAGCAGGGCGCGGGCGATGGAGATGCGCTGGCGTTCGCCGCCGGACAGCGACGCGCCGCCTTCGCCGAGCACCGTGTCGTACCCATCGGGCAATGCACTGATGAAGTCATGCGCCTGAGCGCGCCGCGCGGCGGCGATGACTTCTTCCCGGCTGGCGTCGGGCCGACCGATGCGCAGGTTGTCGAGCACCGAACCGGAGAACAGCAGGACGTCCTGGAAAACCATCGCCACGTGGCGATGCAGCGCGTCGGTGCCGATCTCGCGCAGATCAGCGCCGCCGAGCCGAATCGCGCCCGCATCCACGTCCCACAGCCGGGCGATCAGATGCACCAGCGTGCTCTTGCCAGCGC
The DNA here is from genome assembly GCF_002288875.1 of Vandammella animalimorsus. Taxonomy (NCBI): domain Bacteria; kingdom Pseudomonadati; phylum Pseudomonadota; class Betaproteobacteria; order Burkholderiales; family Comamonadaceae; genus Vandammella; species Vandammella animalimorsus. The sequence goes on from NZ_NTBH01000001.1 coordinate 899,282, forward strand.
CGCTCGGGCCAACGATTGCCGTCAGGCAGTTGGCCGCAATCTCGCATGACACATTGTCAAGAACGGCCGCGCCGCCTTGGCGATGCTCATATGCGAAGCGCACCTTGTCGAACACGATGTCATGGCCTTGCGGGACGGCCGCCTGTGCCGGTTCGGCCAAAGCCTGCTCGGCCAGCACGTTTTCGATACGCGCCAGAGCGCGCCGCGCAAAGCGCAGCAGCATGGCGGACAGCCCCACCTCGAACAATTGGCGGTACACCGGCAGCGCCAGCACCAGAAAGGCAATCAGCACCTCGGGCGAGAGCGTGCCGCCCGCAAGCCACCACGCGCCAGCCAGCACCAGACTGACATACCCCGTTTCCAGCAGAAAGCCGTAGGCCACCAGCCACGGCGCGGGTTTGGTTTCGGCTGCCAGCAGGGCCGCGTGATGTTCCTCCAGCGCGGCTTCAAGGCGTTGCCATGCATCGCCGAAGCGGCCGTAACCACGCACGACGGCGATGCCTTGCACATACTCCAGCAAGGCCGACTGCGCTGCGGCGTTGGCCGCCATCAGACGCTGGCCAGTGCGCGCCGCAACGTGCTGTGTCCAGGCCAGCGCCAACAGCGCCAACGGTATGCCAGCCAGCGCGATCAGGGCCAGCCGCCAGTCCAGCCACAGCAGAAACAGCATCAAAAAAGCGGGCATCGCCAGGCCCGAAACGAACACGCCAAGAAAGTGCGACCACAGGTTCTCGACCAGCGCCAGATCGGAAGTCAGTCGCGCGCTCAGGTCGCCGCCCCGCTGCTTGCCGAACCAGCCCATGGGCAGGCGGCGCAGGTGATCGGCAACACGCAGCCGCGCCTCGCCCATCATCGCGTAGGCGCCGCTGAACACCAGCGGCATGCCGACTGCGCCAGCGGCAATGCGCGCCAGCAGGCAGGCAGCCATCGCCGCCCCGTACCCCAGCGCAGTCGCCGATGTGATGCGGCCGGTAAACACCGCGTGCAGCAGCAGATAGAGCAATGGATATGGCGCGGCGGCGAACAGTCCTTCCACGACCGACCAGCGCAGGCCGCGCATCAGGCGCGGATCACGCGTGCCCGAGAGGCGAAAGCCCGACTGGACCAGTTCCCGGATCATGTTCCGGCCTCCCGCTGCGCCGCATCCGTGGGCATTGCCAGCGACCATTCCCTGACCTGTTCATGGTCGCGCCACAGGCGCTGGTAAGCGCTGCATTCGCGCAGCAAGGTTTCGTGCCTGCCCTGGCCTGCCACGCGGCCGGCCTCCATCACGACGATGTGGTCGGCATGCATGATCGTGTGCAGTCGATGGCCGATCATCAGCACCGTGCGATTCGCACACAGCGCATCCAGCGCTTGCTGGATCAAGGCTTCGTTCTCGGCGTCGACGCTGGCGGTTGCTTCGTCCAGCAAAAGAACGGGCGCGTCCTTGAGCAAGGCGCGGGCAATCGACAGCCGCTGGCGCTCGCCCCCCGAAAGGCGCGCGCCACGCTCGCCCAGCGGCGTGTCATAGCCCTGTGGCAAGGCCATGATGAAGTCGTGCGCGCAGGCGGCACGGGCGGCGGCCTCGATGGCCGCGTCGCTGGCTTCGGGCCGCGCGATCTTCAGGTTGTCGCGCACCGTGCCGTGAAACAGGAACACGTCCTGGAACACGATGGCCAGCTTCGCCAGCAGCGCATCGAGCGGCCATTCGCGCACATCCGCGCCGCCCACACGCAGGCTGCCGGAGTCGAACTCATACAGCCGCGCCACCAACCGCACCAGCGTACTCTTGCCGGAGCCGCTTGCCCCCACCAGCGCGGTCAATTGCCCGGCCTTGGCCTCGAAGCTCACCTCATCGAGCGCCAGCCGCTGGCCGTAGCGGTGGCACAGCTTCTCGAAGCGGATGTCCAGTGCGCCATCGGGCGCTTTCGCCGCACGGGATTGGTCCAGCGGCGGCGCAGCCAGCACGTCGCTGATACGGCGCATCGCTTCGGCGCGCTGCATCTGCTCGCCCATGGCGAAGGTCAAACGCAGCAATGGCGCGAGGACAGCCGGGGCCACCAGCAAAAACAGCACATAGGTGGGAGCGTCGAGGCTGCCGCGCGCATGCAGCCAAGCGCCGAAAGGCGCCACCACCACCAGATTGGCGGACAGCAATCCGGTGAACCACACCCATCCGCGCGCGCTCCCCCGGACATAGTCTTCCACCCAGCGCACCGCGCCACGCACGGCATCGGACAGCTCGCCGAACGAGCGCGCCGCAAGCCCGAAGCTCTTGACCACATGCACGCCGCGCACGTACTCCCCCACCTGGTTGGCAATGCGTTCTTGCAAGGCGCTCCACTCGCGCATGCGCTCGCCCATGCCACGCATCGACCCCCACTGCACCAGCAGAACCACCGGCAGCGGGCTGAGCGCGGCCAGCGCCATGCGCCAGTCGGCCACGAACAGCAGCACGGCCGCCGCCAGTGGCACGGCAGCGGCGGCTACCGCGTCGGGCACCATATGGGCGAAAAAGCCCTCCATGCTGTTCACATCATCGGTCAGCGTGCGGCGCATGCTGCCCGAGCCGCGCGCGGCAAAGAACGACAGCGGCACTTCTCCAAGACGCCGCGCCATCGCCATGCGCAGCCGGTGCTGGATGGCGAAAGCGCCGGTGTGCGCGAACACATGGCTGACCGCCATCAGCGCCCAGCGCAACAGCAACAACCCCATGGCCCACCAGGCCAGCCGCCGCACCGTGGCGATGTCGGGTTGCGCGCCGAACAATTCGACGCTGATGCGGTAGATGAACCAGAACGGCGCGATGCTCAGTGCCGCCGAAGCGACGGCAGTGATGACCGCCGATCCGAGCAGCCACGGCGCCACGCGCATCAGGCTACCAAAGCGCACGGGCGCAGGAATGGATTTTGGACCTGGCGATTCCGTGATCGATGGCTTCATGCCCGCCCCTCGGTCTGGAGAACCAGACGCGGCAGACACAGGGCGATCAGGACCAGCACAAGGCCCGCTGCGCCCCACACCAGTGCAAAAGCGTTGGCGTAGCCCAGCATCTGGCCCAGCCCGCCAATGGCGCCGATCGCCATGGCGTTGGCAATGTTTTCACCACATTGCATGGCCGTGAAATCCGTTCCTGGCGAGTGTGGCGAAGACCAGTTCATGAACACTGCCCAGACCGACACGAACAGCGCGCCCTCGAAGACCCCTTGCGTGCAAAAAGCCAGGTAGTAAGCCCATTGGGCATGAACGCCGCACCACTCCAGCCCCCAGGCCATCCCGAGCATCAGCGCCGCCATGGCAAAGCTCGCCAGCACCGCACGCCGATTGCCCAGCCGCTGCACCAGCGGAATGCCCAGAACGACGCCCCCGCATGCGGTCGCCAGCATCACGGCCATCTGGATATACCCGATGGCATCCAGACCCAGCCCCCGATCCACCAGCCAGGGCTGGATCAGGGTGCTGACGGCCGTACTGGGAAACTTGAACAGCAAAACCAGCGCCAGCGCCCACCCAAGATCACGATGGCGCAGCAGATCGCGCAGCCGAACCTTGGCGGCTGCACCGGCGCTTGAATCGACACATGAGCGGCCACTTGATTCGGCGCTGGCCAGCGGCGCCTGCCAGCGTTTGTCCAGCCAAAGCAGCACACCGATCAAGGCAATCAGACCGGCCAGAATCGCCATCGTGGCGCTCCAGCCCAAATGATCGTGAACGATCAACAATCCGCCGCCACCCAGCAGCATGCCGACGATGAAGCCTGCGATCTGGATCGCATTGGCCACGCCAGCGGCCTTGCCTTGCAGGCGCGATACGGCATAGGCATTGGTGGCGATATCCTGCGTGGCGCTGATGAAGTTGAGCGCAACCAGGCCAGCCAGCGCCAAGCCAAGGTGCGCGCCGATCGACAGCGGCATCAATGCCAGGCAAGTCAGCGCCGCAGCCGTCTGGCCGATGAAGATCACCCGCGGATAACGCCAACGGATGCAGGCATTGTCAATCCAGCTCGCCCACAGGAACTTGAGCGCCCAGGGCAGAATGGTCAGGCCGACCAGACCCACATGCGCCACGCTGTAGCCGCCAGCGCGGATGAGCGTCCCCAGTGCATAAAAAGCCAGCCCCGCTGGCAGGCCCTGGGTGATGTACATCAGCGCCAGCGCCCGGTACTCGCTGGCGCGCACGGCCGCCAGCGCCGCTGGCCCGCGTTCTTCCTCAGAAGTCATAGGCCAAGCGAACCCCCACGGTACGCGGCGCACCGGCAGTCACCAAAGTGCCGCCCCGGCCATCGCCAATCGCCCGGGTGAGGTATTTCGCGTCGGTCAGGTTCTTACCGTACAGGCCCATCGTCCAGTTGCCGCGATACCAGGACAGGTGCGCATCCACCAGCGTGTAGGCCTTGTCCGCCTGATCGTTGGCTTGCAGATAGACCTTGCCGATCCGGCGGGCGGCAACGCCCAGTTCCCAGTTTTCGGCAGGCCGCCAAACGGCGGACGCGCCAAAGCTGGTGCGCGGCGTTGCCGAGAACTGCCGACCCGCGTAGTCAGTGCCGCCACGCACATAGTCGTCATAAACCGCCTTGGCGTAACCCAAGTGGCCGCGCAGTTCCAGCGCGCGTGCTGGCCGCCAGGCGGCATCCAGTTCAATGCCCTGAATGTGCGAGCGTCCTGCGTTATCCGTCATCGTGGCGCCGCCCAGCCCCTCGATCACGACTTGCTGATTGCGCAGGCGGGAGTAGAAAGCCGCCGCACCAAATTCCCAGCGATGCTTGGCATCCTTGACCCGATAACCGATCTCGGCGTGATGGGCGTACTCGGGTTCGTAGGGGTTGCCGGCCGCTGCGGATTGGGTCGCATAGACGTTGAAACCTGCGGCCTTGTAGCCGCGCGACATCTTGAACCACGCAAACTGTTGCTCGTCGGGGCGGTATTCCAGCGCGAGCTGCGGCAACCACACCGTGTTGCTGACCTTGCGTTCCAGACTTTCGACCGAGCCGTTCTGGTTGCTGCTCCAGTCCATTTCACGGCGGTCTCGCGTCAAGCGCAGCCCGGCGCCCAGGCGCCAGCTCGGCGCGAAATGCCAGCCAGCTTCGCCAAACAGCGCCACCGTCGTGCCGTCCACCTGTGAGGCGGTGGCGCTGCGGAAGAACGGCGCGTAGTCGTACAAGTAGGGGCGATTCATGTCGGTACGCGAGGCATGAAAGCCAGCCATCCAGTCGAACGGGCTTTGTGCCGTGGCCTTGCGCTGGATGCGGGCTTCGGCGTTGTAACCCTTCAGCTTGAGATCGAAGCCGTTGGTGGCTCCGAGCAAGGAGACCGGCGTCCAGTAGCTCCACCGGGCATCGCTGGCGCCAACAGCCACGGTCAGGCGCGTATCGGCATCCAGCGGGCGGGTGTACTCGCCGCTGAACAAGGTGTAGCTGATGTCGTTGGTTCCGCTATCGCCTTCGACCGACTCCCGCTGTCCGGCGCCCGCCTGCCTGAGGAAAAAGTCGCTGCCGCCGTTGCGGTCCAAATGATGCAGACCCAACCGAAGCTCGCCGCCCGCATCATCATGGTGCAACAGCTTCAGGCGCGCGAAATTGCTGCCCCAGCCGCTTGTGTCCTTGCGGTTCAGCGTCACGTTTCTGACATGGCCATCACTTTCATCGCGCCCGGCCGTGATGCGTACCGCAGTCCGCTCCCCGAGCGGCACATCCAGCCCCAGACCGGCGCGCCGCCGGTTGGCAGTCCCGAAGTTGAGCTGTGCAGAACCGGCGAACGTCATGCCGGGATCCCGGCTGCGAATAGCGATCAGGCCGCCGATATTGCCCTGACCGTGCAGCAGGCTCTGCGGGCCGCGGAGGATTTCAACCTGCTCCAGATCGAACAGGTTTCCGATCACGCCGGTCAGCGGCAGCGGTACGCCGTCGATTTGCACCCCGATGCTGGCGACATCCGACTCTTCGTCGCCATTGCCCATGCCCCGGATAATGATGGTGCCCAGCCCGCCAACGAAATCGGTGAAATAGACGTTGGGCAGTTGCTGCGCCGCATCGTTCAGGTGTTGCAGGTCTTCGCGCTCGACCGCATCGCCATCAATCACACTCACGCTGGCAGGCGTGTCGAACGCGGTGGTTCCCCGCTTGGTGGCCGTGACGGTGACAGCCGGTAGCGTGGTGGCCTCCGACTCCCCATTGGCATCGCCGGTTTGCGCCCAGGCGCTCTGCGAAGCAAAAAGGGATAGCGACAACGATAAGGCGAGCGGTGTGCGTTTGTTGGATGTCATGATGAAAACCCGAGAAGAGTTGATCTATACCTCTTCAAATTTAGTGATTCTCATCCGCATCTGCGTACCCTCAAAGGCAGCCTTCATACCCGCAGCGGGAGTTTTTTATGTCGCTCAACTCATTCATCGACGTGGCGAGCTACCTGCCTTCCGCCAGCAAGCCATCGATTGACGCTTGGCCGGCTGGGCCACAACAAAGCGGCGCCCATGTCACCCGGTACGGCTTGTCTGCATTCGCCAGTCGCAGCGAATACCGGGAGCCCGTGCGCCTCACGGTGACGGACTCCGAGAACCGCCTGCATCTGTCGGTGTGGCTGCGCGATGGGCCGGACATCAACCTTGATGGCCGCCAATTCAGCGTATCTGGCCGCCAAACCGTGGTCGGCTATTTGCCGGATGTGCCCTGGAAAACCCAGTGGCGCGGCCGTGCGCATCAGGTTGGACTGCTGTTGCCCCTGGACTCGCTGCCGGAGCTGGCGGGTGAACAGGGTTTTCTGTTCGCCGAGCGATTGCGCCGCGCCAGCAATCTGCGTGTCGAGTCCGCACATGCCAAGGTGTTGCGCGCCGCCCATGAGCTCGATGGCATCCTGACTTCCACGGCAAGCAGCGCCCTGCTGCGCGAAGCCAAGAGTCTTGAATTGCTGGCCCTGCTGATCGACAGCGCCATCGATGACAGGCGCAACGTCTTTACCCGCGTCCAGCGCGAGCGCCTGGAACTGGCGCGCGCCCTGCTATTGGCGCGTATCGACTGCGCCCCCACCATTGCCGAGCTGGCCCGCGCCTGCGGCATGAACACATTCCAGCTCAAACAAGACTTCAAGCGCATGTTCGGCATGTCCGTGCATGCGCTTTATCAGCAAGAACGCATGCATCATGCATGGCAACTCATCGAGTCCGGCAAAACCAGTGCAGCAGAGGCAGGCCGACAAGTCGGATACACCAACCTGAGCCATTTTGGCGCAGCGTTCCAGAAACAGTTCGGAATACTTCCCGGCGAACTCAAGCGCCGGCCAATGGCGTAGATGAGGCGCTATCGGGCTTGAATCCAAGCCAATTATTGGAAAACGACATCTAGGGCCTGTTCACAAATTACTGTGGGCCGCTTGCAGCCTGCGGCGCGGCGCGCGGCGGGGCTGCGCCGCAGGCCCGCCTAAAATGCCCGCCCTCCCGCGTGAGACCTGCCAGCCGCCCAATTCCCACAAGCCATGACCTTGCCCCGCCTCAGCCCCGGCCGCCGCTACACCATGCCCATGCCCGTGGGCTCTGCCGACGCACTGCTGCTGTGCCAGCTGGCCGCGCGCGAAAAGGCCCAGGGCCGGCGCACGGCCGTCATCACTGCCGATGCGCGCGATGCGCTGCGCCTGCTGCGCGAGATGGCGTTCTTCGACCCATCGCTGGCGCTGGTGCTGTTCCCCGATTGGGAGACCTTGCCCTACGACAGCTTCTCGCCGCACCAGGATCTCATCAGCGAGCGCCTGGCCACGCTGTGGAGCATCCAGCAGGGCCAGGCCGATGTGCTGCTGATCCCGGCCACCACAGCGCTGTACCGGCTGGCGCCGCCGTCCTTCCTGGCTGGCTACACCTTCCAGTTCCAGACTGGCCAGCGCCTGGATGAGTCCAAGCTCAAGGCCCAGCTGACCATGGCCGGCTACCAGCATGTGGGCCAGGTCGTGGGGCCGGGCGAGTACGCCGTGCGCGGCAGCCTGATTGACCTATTCCCCAACGGCGCGACCCTGCCCTACCGCATCGACCTGTTCGATGACGAGATCGACTCCATCCGCACCTTCGACCCCGAAAGCCAGCGCAGCCTGCAGCCGGTCGAAGCCATCCGCCTGCTGCCCGGGCGCGAGTTCCCGATGGACGAGCCTGCGCGCCAACGCTTTCGCAGCCGCTGGCGCGAGCTGATGGAGGGCGACCCGACCAAGAGCCGCGTCTACAAGGACATGGGCAACGGCGTGGCCACGGCCGGCATCGAGTACTACCTGCCGCTGTTCTTCGAAGAGACCGCCACCGTATTCGACTACCTGGGCGAGCACACCACGCTGGCGCTGCACGGCGCGCTGGACGATGCGCTGCAGGTCTTCTGGCAGGACACGCAAGAGCGCCACCGTCTGCTGGCTCTGGACGAGGAGCGCCCGGCGCTGCCGCCTGCGGCGCTGTTTCTCTCCAGCGAGCAATTCTTCACGCTGTGCAAGCCACTGGCGCAACTGGCGCTGCGCCCAGCCGCTGACCAAGCCAGCGAGGACAGCGCGCAGCGCCACCGCACGGACTTCAGCGCCCTGCCCGACATTGCCGCCGTGCGCGGCGCAGCCGACCCACTGATGCGCCTGCAGTCACACCTGCGGACCACGCCCCAGCGCGTGCTGGTGCTGGCCGAAAGCGCCGGGCGGCGCGAAAGCCTGGCGGACTTTCTGCGCGCCAGCCAGCTGCCGGCGCCGGCCTTCGATTCGCTGGACGAATTCCAGGCCAGCGACGAAAAAATCGGCATTGCCACCAGCGCGCTGCAGCGCGGCTTCGGCTGGGGTGAAGGCTGCATCGACTTCGTCACCGAGACCGAGCTGTTCAACGCCCCGCCCACCACGCGCCGCCGCAGACGCCACGAGCAGGCCAGCAGCGTCGAGCACATGGTGCGCGACCTGGCCGAGCTGAAAGTCGGCGACCCTGTGGTCCATGCCCAGCACGGCATCGGCCGCTACCGCGGCCTGGTGAACATGGACATGGGCCAGAAAAACCCCGACGGCAGCGCTGCGCTGCAGGAGTTTTTGCATCTGGAATACGCCGGCCAGGCCGTGCTCTACGTGCCCGTGAGCCAGCTGCAGCAAATCAGCCGCTACAGCGGCGTGGCCGCCGACGAGGCGCCGCTGCACAAGCTCGGCTCCGGCCAGTGGGAAAAAGCCAAGCGCAAGGCTGCTGAGCAGGTGCGCGACACCGCCGCCGAGCTGCTCAACATCTACGCGCGCCGCGCCGCGCGCGAAGGCCATGCCTTCCGCCTGGACGCGGCCGAGTACGCCACTTTTGCCAAGGACTTTGGCTTTGAGGAAACGCCCGACCAGAAAGCCGCCATCGACGCCGTGATCGGCGACATGCTCAGCCCCCGGCCCATGGATCGCCTGGTGTGCGGCGACGTGGGTTTTGGCAAGACCGAGGTCGCGCTGCGCGCGGCCTTCGTGGCCGTGCTCGGCGGCAAGCAGGTGGCCTTTCTGGCCCCCACCACGCTGCTGGCCGAGCAGCACTACCAGACGCTGGCCGACCGCTTTGCCAAATGGCCCGTCAAGGTGGCGGAGATGAGCCGCTTTCGCACCACGCGCGAAATCAACGCCGCCGCCAAAGGGCTGGCCGATGGCTCGGTGGACATCGTCGTGGGCACGCACAAGCTGCTGTCCTCCTCCATCGACTTCAAGAACCTGGGCCTGCTCATCATCGACGAGGAGCACCGCTTTGGCGTGCGCCACAAAGAGGCCATGAAGGCGCTGCGCGCCGAGGTGGACGTGCTGACGCTGACGGCTACGCCCATCCCGCGCACCCTGGGCATGGCGCTGGAGGGGCTGCGCGAGCTCTCGGTCATCGCCACTGCGCCGCAAAAGCGCCTGGCCATCAAGACCTTCGTGCGCAGCGAGAGTCAGGGCGTGATCCGCGAGGCCGTGCTGCGCGAGCTCAAGCGCGGCGGGCAGGTGTACTTCCTGCACAACGAGGTCGAAACCATCGAGAACCGTCGCGAGCGCCTGCAGGAGCTGCTGCCCGAGGCGCGCATCGCCGTGGCCCACGGCCAAATGCCCGAGCGCGAGCTCGAGCGCGTCATGCGCGACTTCGTCGCCCAGCGCCACAACCTGCTGCTGTGCTCGACCATCATCGAAACCGGCATCGACGTGCCCACGGCCAACACCATCGTCATCAGCCGGGCCGACAAGTTCGGCCTGGCCCAGCTGCACCAGCTGCGCGGCCGCGTAGGCCGCAGCCACCACCAGGCCTATGCCTACCTGATGGTGCCCGACGTACAAAGCCTGACCCGCCAGGCCCAGCAACGCCTGGACGCCATCCAGGACATGGAGGAGCTGGGCAGCGGCTTTTACCTGGCCATGCACGATCTGGAAATCCGCGGCGCTGGCGAAGTGCTGGGCGAAAACCAAAGCGGCAACATCCTGGAGATCGGCTTTCAGCTCTACAACGAGATGCTGGCCGACGCCGTCAAAGCACTCAAGAGCGGCAAGGAGCCCGACTTGCTGGCCCCCATGCAGGCGGCCACCGAGATCAACCTGCACGTGCCCGCGCTGCTGCCCAACGATTATTGTGGCGACGTGCATCTGCGCCTGTCGTTCTACAAGCGCCTGGCCACCGCCGGCAGCCTGGAAGCCGTGGACGGCCTGCTCGAAGAAATCGTCGATCGTTTCGGCAAGCCGCCCGAGCAGGTGCAGGCGCTGATCGACACGCACCGCCTGCGCATCCTCTGCGAGCCCTATGGCGTGCAGAAAGTCGATGCCTCGCCCGCGGCCATCGTCATCAGCTTCCGCCCCAACCCGCCGGTGCAGCCGCTGCGCATCATCGAGCTGATCCAGAAAAACCGCCACATCAAGCTGGCCGGCAACGACCGGCTGCGCATCGAGCGCGAATTGCCCGCCCTCAAGGACCGCGTGCAAATGGTGCGCGACGTGCTGCGCAACCTGGGCGAGCCGCTGCCCCCTTCGCCTTCGCCATCAACTACTGCAGCCCAGGCGGCAGCTTGAGCGCCCATCCCTCTTGGCGCTCGGCTCGGCTCGGCGTTTGGCGTTTGGCCTTCAGAGCGCTTCGCTGCGGCGCTGCTGCACGCGCTGCATCAGCCGCTCATACACCAGCGGCGAGACCAGCGCCTGCACATCGCCGCCGAGCGTGGCGATCTCGCGCACATAGGTGCTGCTCACATGCTGGTATTGCTCGCCAGGGGCCATGAACAGGGTTTCCACATCCGGCATGAGCTTGCGGTTCATGCCCGCCAGCTGCACCTCGTAATCGAAGTCGGTCACGCCGCGCACGCCGCGCACCATCACTTGCGCGCCTTGTTCAACGACAAAGTCACGCATCAGCCCGGAGAAGCTGTGCACACTCAGCTGCGGCACATCGGCAAAGACACCTCTCACCATGTCCATGCGCTCCTGCAGCGTGAACAGGGTTTTCTTGTGGTGCCCGGCGGCCACGGCCACGATGAAACGATCGAACAGGCGCGCGGCGCGGCGGATCATCTCCTCATGGCCACGGGTGATGGGGTCAAAGGTACCGGGGAACACCGCCAGGATGGACGGAGGCTGAGACATGGACTTTCCTTTCTGAGCAAGAAAAACGGGCGCGCCGCGCGCCTTCCCTTGATCACAAGGCCGTCGCTGCCTGAGCCGCCGGGCGGCGGCGGTAGTGCACGAAGGCGTAGCGCACTGGCACGCCACCAGACTGCAGCGGAGCTTCGTGCCATTGGCGCGATTGCTCCTCGAAGGCGCTCCTCTCCCAGTCGGGAAAGTGCGTATCGCCTTCGATGTCGGCGTCGATCTCGGTCAGGTACAAATCATCGGCCAGCGCCAGGGTCTGGGCATAGATTTGCGCGCCGCCGACGACGAACACCGTGGCGCGCTCTGGCTCGGCCTGGCCGTGCGCCGCGCTGCCCGGCCCAGATGCGCCAGGGCCCGGCTGCGGCAACGGCAGGGCCAGCGCCTCCTGCACGCTGCCAGCCCAGAAAGCGCCCGCCGGCAAGGCCAGCGGCTGACGGGCGATGACGATGTGCTCGCGCCCAGGCAGCAGGCCCGGCAGCGACTCCCAGGTGCGGCGCCCCATGATGATGCGCCGCCCCATGGTCTGGCGCTTGAAATGACGCAGGTCTTCGGGCAGGTGCCAGGGCATGCCGCCATCGCGACCGATGGTGCCATTGGCCGCAACGGCGGCGATCAAGGCAATGCGGGGTTTCTGGGCAGTGGGGGACATGGCGTGGTGAGGGCAGTGGGCACACAAGCAAAAGATTGCCGCGGCAGGGCTTGGGCCTGAAATACAGCTGTCAGCTGAGCAGCGCGCAAGCATAACGGCATTTGCCAGCCAAGCAGCCCCAGCCGTGGCAGCGAAGCTGCAGCCAACTCTGCCGCCCATGGCAGCGCCTTTTTCAATCTTTCGCGTCAGCGTCTGCGCGGCAGAACTCCGCTACAGTGCGAGCCAATTTTCAGGGCCAGCGCGTGCCGCGCCGCCCATCTTCCAGCACTTTGCTTTGCCTATGTCCGACGCCCCTGCCCGCCGCACGCTGTCCCTGCCTGGCCAGCCCACCGCTGCAACGCCCAAGCGCAAGCCCACCCAGACCAACCGCCAGCCTGGCCCAGGCCGCCAAGGCGCCAACAAGCCACGCAGCGCCGCAGCGCGCAAAGCGGCAGGCAACGTCTGGCGCGCTGCAGGCAGCGCGCCCGCCGCCGCCAATGCGCAGCGCCAGCCACGCCAGCCCGAACGCAATGCCCCCGCAGCGCGGCCCGATGCGCGCATGGCCAATGCAAAGCCGAATGCAAAAGCGCACCGCACTGCACACACCGGTGCACGGCCAGGCACACGCTCCGACGCCACGACACGCGCTGGCGCACGGCCCCAAGCCCGGCCGGCCCCCCGCCCAGACGCCCGCCCAGACGCCCGCCCAGGCACACACGCCCGCGCCAAGGCCAATGCCCAGCCCGGCGCGCGCCCTGATACCGCGCAGCCATCCCGCCCTCGCTCCGCCCAAACCAGCGCAAGGCCCGCAACGCGCAAGGCCAGCCTCAAAAACAGCCCGACCACGCGCGCGCCCTCCACCAGCGCCCCAACTCAAGCTCAGCGGCGTCCTGCGCCCACCAGCCGCCCTGCAACTTCGCCAGCGCCGCAGCAGGCTGCAGCACCGGCCAACGCCGCCAACGGCGTCAACGGCACGCGCTTGAATAAATACCTGGCCGATGCGCAATGCTGCTCACGGCGTGAGGCCGATGCCTGGATCGAACGCGGCTGGGTGCGCATCAATGGCCAGGTGGCGCACATGGGCCAGCGCGTGCAGCCTGGCGACCAAGTCGATGTAGCGCCGGCCGCACGCCGCCACCAAGCGCAGCAACTCAGCATTGCGCTGCACAAGCCTGTGGGCTACGTCAGCGGCCAGGCCGAGGACGGGTATCTGCCCGCACTGAGCCTGATCACCGATGCCAACCATTGGGAGCAAGACCCGCAACACCGCCAGCGTGCGCCACGCAGCCTCAAGGGCTTTGCCCCGGCCGGGCGGCTGGACATCGACTCCACCGGCCTGCTGATCCTGACCCAGGATGGCCGCCTGGCGCGGCACATCATTGGCGAGCACAGCACGGTGGACAAGGAATACCTGGTGCGGGTGCGCTGCATCGGCCCCGATGGGCAAGGCATTGACAGCAATGTGCAGGCCCACGTGCCTGAGGCCGCGTTGCAGCGGCTGCGCCACGGCCTAGAGCTCGACGGCGTGGCATTGCAGCCGGCCCAGGTCGAGTGGCAAAACCCGGAGCAACTGCGCTTCGTGCTGCGCGAGGGCAGGAAGCGCCAGATCCGGCGCATGTGCGAGCAGGTCGGCCTGCAGGTCAGCGCCCTCAAGCGAGTGCGTATCGGCCGATTGACGCTGGGCCAGCTGCCGCCGGGCCAGTGGCGCTATCTGGGCCAGGACGAGCTTGTTTGAGCAGCGCCCTTGCCCCCATCAGCCAGCATCACCCGGCAAAGCATCGCCCCTGGTCAGTCACGCTGCCTCGTGGCAGGCAGGCCAACGGCGTCAAGGCCGTGCGCAGCCACTCCGGAAATTCCCGAGATTTGAATGGGGTTTTTGGACTTCTTCTTGCATTCTTAATAAAAATTATTATCATTAGCCTCATTGACAGCAAGACGAATGTTCTGTCGCTGCGGCTTCCTGGGTCTTACCCGGCGGCCAGGCCCAGCGCCTTGAACGGAACCCTTTCCCATGACCTCAGTCGCCATGAAGCCCTCGAACGAATCCGCCAGCCAAGCAGCACGCCACGTGCCCGCCGCCGCGCTGGACAGCCTGGAACTTCTCAAGGGACAGAAATCCGTCGCCATTCAGCACAACGGCTCCATCTATCGCTTGCAAGCCACCAAGCTGGGCAAGCTCATCTTGACCAAGTAAGACAAACTGCAGCCGACCGCCTTGCACTGGTCAGTGCACTGCAGCATTCTCAAGCACCAACCCAAACACCAACCGTTTCATCGTGGGGCGACCAAGAGTTCAACACTCAGGACTCAAACAGGTCGTTTTTGCCAGCCAAGGGCGCGCAGACATGCGCATCTGGTAGCCAGGCTTTTTTTGATGAAACCCCTGCCCTCGTCCCTTGCTTTTGAAGGGACAGGCGCCACCAGTCATCGTGGGGCGACCAGGCTTTTGACAAAGCCATTCAGGTCGTTTTTGCCAGCCAAGCGCCCAGGCCCTGCCCGGCGCGCACTAGCCAGGCTTTTTTTCCCACTCTCTCACTTCCTTCTTCTTTCGCTTTGTTGCCGCTTGCCGCAAGGGCTCAGGCGTGCAGGTAATCCCACTTGCCGCCCAGCCAGCGCTGCATGTGGCGCTCGGCCAGTTGCGGGTGCTGCGTCAGCATCAGCGGCGCCAGTTGGCGCGCCCATTCGAGCAAGTGGCCATCGCTGTCCAAGTCAGCAAAGCGCAGCAGCGCCGCGCCGGATTGGCGTGCGCCCATGAATTCGCCCGGGCCGCGAATTTGCAGGTCGCGCCGTGCGATCTCGAAACCGTCATTGGTCTCGGCCATGGCGCGCAGGCGCTCCTTGGCGGTGTCGCTGAGCTGGCCGCTCTCGCCCGTCGCATACAGCAAGATGCAGGCCGATTGCGTGCTGCCGCGCCCAACGCGGCCACGCAGCTGGTGCAGCTGCGACAGGCCGAAGCGCTCGGCATGCTCGACCACCATCAGCGAGGCATTGGGCACGTCCACGCCAACCTCGATCACTGTCGTGGCCACCAGCAGCGCAATCTCGCCCGCGGCAAAGCGCGCCATCACCGCTTGCTTGTCGGCCGCCGCCATGCGCGAGTGCAGCAGGCCCACGGCCACGCCCGGCATGGCCGCCTGCAAATCCTCATACGTGGCCGTGGCATTGGATAAATCCAGCGCCTCGCTTTCCTCGATCAGCGGGCAAACCCAGTAGGCCTGCCGTCCCTGGGCCAGCTGGCGGGCCAGGCGCTCGATCAGCTCTTCGCGCCGCCCTTCGACAATCAGCCGCGTCAGCACCGGGCTGCGCCCGGGCGGCAGCTCGTCGATGGTGGAGACGCTCAGATCGGCGTAGTACGTCATGGCCAGCGTGCGCGGGATGGGCGTGGCCGACATCATCAGCATGTGCGGCTCCAGCACGGGTTGCGCTTGGCCCGCCGGTGTCCCCCGGGCCCCAGCGGCCGCTGGGGCGGCGGCCAGATCGCCTGCCGGGATGCGGTTGCGCAGCCGCAGGCTCAGGCGCTGCTGCACACCAAAGCGGTGCTGCTCGTCGATCAGCACCAGCCCCAGTCGCTGAAAGCTCACATGCTCCTGCAGCACGGCATGCGTGCCCACCACCAATGCTGCCTGACCGCTGGCGATGGTCTGCAGCATGTGCTCGCGCTGTTTTTTCTTTTGCGTGCCCGCCAACCAGGCCACGCTCAGGCCGCGCGCGGCCAACAGCGGCGTGAGCCAATCGGCCAGCTTGCGAAAGTGCTGCTCGGCCAGGATTTCCGTGGGAGCCACCAGCGCGCATTGCCAGCCGGCATCGATGCACACACAGGCCGCCAGCGCCGCCACTACCGTCTTGCCCGAGCCCACATCGCCCTGCAGCAGGCGGTGCATGGGGGTGCTGCGGGCCAGGTCCTGCGCAATCTCCCGCACCACGCGCTGCTGCGCCGCCGTCAGCGCAAACGGGATTTGCGCCAGCAGCTGCTGCGCCAATGTGGCCTTGGCCTCGCCGCCCTCACCGCCCGGCTCAGGCCGCAGCGGCGGCGCCAGGCGCTGCGCCCGCGCCTGGCGAATGCGGCATTGCGAGAGCTGCTGCGCCAGCAACTCCTCAACCTTCAGGCGCTGCCAGGCCGGATGGTGGCGATCCTCCAATGTCTGCAAGGCCACGTCGGGCGAAGGATGATGCAGAAACTGCAGCGCCTGGCGCAGCAGCCACCACTGCCCGCCGGCCACCGGCGGCGGCCCCAGCGCGGCAAACACCTCTGCAGGCAAGGTTTCATCCAGCGTCATGCGGTGCAGCGCCGTGGCGATCATGCGGCGCAAATAGGCCTGCGGCAGCCCCTTGCCAACGGGGTAGACCGGCGTGAGCGCCTGCGGCAGCGGCGCGTCACTCTTGCGCAACTGGGGATGCACCATCTCGCGCCCCCAGAAACCGCCACGCATCTCGCCATGCACGCGCAGGCGCTTGCCCGGCGCCATGGCCTTGTGCTGCGAAGGGTAGAAATGCAAAAAGCGCAACTGGCAGCTGCCGCTGGCGTCCTCAATCGCCACCACCAGCTGGCGGCGCGGCTGCAGCTGCACCTCACAGGCCAGCACCGTGCCCTCGATCAGCACCGCCTGCCCTTGTCGGGCCTGGGCAATGGGCACGATGCGCGTCTCGTCCTCATAGCGCAGCGGCAGGTGCAGCACCAGATCCACATCACGCTGCAGGCCGAGTTTGTCCAGGGCTTTTCGGATGGCTGGTGTCATATCCCGTGCAACAAGAAAGGCTGCGAAAGCTCCGGCCAGCCTCTGTTTCCCCCTCGCTCGATGATGCTGCCCAACGAAAAATGGGGCTACGCCAAAGACGTAGCCCCATCAAGTCAGTGGTCGGAGCGGCGGGATTCGAACTCGCGACCCTCTGCTCCCAAAGCAGATGCGCTACCAGGCTGCGCTACGCTCCGACTAAAGCGCGCATTCTAATACGAAAAATCCGCCCAGCGCCAGCTAGGCGGGCGCAGCCGGCATGCGCAGGCTGGCGCTCCGACTGATTCCCTCAACAACCTGCTGCGCCCTAGCCCGTGCCCGTATACTGCCTTGCAGCCATGGTTGCTGCCGTGGGCTGCAACAGGCCGCACGGCGCTTGCCAGCAGGCCTTTTGCATGCAGCCATCGCGGCAGGCCGCAGCCAGAGACTGTTTGACTCACCATTCCAAGGAGCCACTTTTATGTACCAACACATCCTGATTCCCACCGACGGGGGCGAGCTGTCGCAAAAGGCCGTGGCGCACGGCTTTGATCTGGCCAAGCTCTGCGGTGCGCGGGTCACGATCCTGACTGTCACGCCCAGCTACCCCGTCACCTACATGGAAGGCAGCGTGGCGTCGAACCGCGAGTTCGCTGAAAGCAGCGAGCGCCAGTGGCGCGAAGATGCCAAGAAAGCCATGGAAAAGGTGCTGGAGCAAGGCAAGGCCATGGGCGTGCAAACCGATGTGCAGGTACTCAGCGGCGACAGCATCTCCGACCTGATCTTGCAGGCCACGCAGGAGCAGCATGCCGACCTGATCGTCATGGCCTCGCACGGCCGCAAGGGCATTGCCCGCCTGCTGCTGGGCAGTGAAACCCAGCACGTGCTCACTGGCGCCAAAGTGCCTGTTCTGGTGCTGCGCTAATGCATCTGGCCGCCTGCGGGCGGCTTGTTCGTTTGTGTTCCATGCCCATCTTGCCGATGGGCATTTTTGCGATGGTCAGTTCTACATCCGAACCACCCCGGCAGGCGCCCGATGCCAATGCCAATTCCGATGGCGCACGCTGCACCCAGCCCCCTGCCGCTGCCGGCGCAGCGCGCCCCCAGGCCTTGCGCGGCATCCGCGTCGTGGAGTTCAGCCACATGGTCATGGGCCCGGCCTGCGGCTTGGTGCTGGCCGACCTGGGCGCGGAAGTCTTCAAGGTCGAGCCCATCGAGGGCGATGGCACGCGCACGCTGCTGGGCGCAGGCGCGGGGTTTTTCCCGCTGTTCAATCGCAACAAGCACAGCATCGGCATCGACCTGAAAGACCCGGCCGGCCTGGAAATCGCGCTCAAGCTCTGCGCCACGGCCGATGTGGTGCTGCACAACTTCCGCCCGGGCGTGCTGCAGCGCCTGGGGCTGGACTATGCCAATCTGCGCCGCCTCAACCCTGGGCTGGTCTACGTCAACCTCAGCGGCTTTCTGCCTGGCCCCTATGAGCACCGCACGGCGCTGGACGAAGTGGTGCAGATGATGGGCGGCCTGGCCTACATGACCGGCCGCCCCGGCGATCCGCTGCGCGCTGGCAGCAGCGTCAACGACATCATGGGCGGCATGTTCGGCGCCATCGGCGCGCTGGCCGCACTGCTGCAGCGCCAGCACACCGGCCAGGGGCAGGAGGTTGACGCGGCGCTGTTCGAGAACAACGTCTTTCTCGTCGGCCAGCACATGATGCAGTACGAGATCACCGGCCAGCCGGCCCGCCCCATGCCAGAGCGAACCTCACCCTGGGCGGTGTACGACATCTTCACCGTCCAGGGCGGCGAGCAAATCTTTTTGTGCGCCGTCAGCGATGCCCACTGGCAAAGCCTGTGCACGGCCTTCGGCTGGCACGATTGGCTGGCCGATGCGCAGCTGGCCAGCAACAACGCGCGCGCCCGTGCGCGCCCATGGCTGCTGCCGGCGCTGCGCGAGCGCCTGCAAGACCACAGCGCCGCCGACATCGCCGCGCGCTTCGAGGCCCACGCCCTGCCCTACGCACACATCGTGCGCCCCGAGCAGCTGCTGGACGACCCACACCTGCAGGCCACGCAGGGGCTGGAGCCCATCACCCTGGTCGATGGCGAGCGCGCCGGCCAGCGCGCGCACGCTGCGCTACTGCCGCTGCGCATGGACGGCCAACGCCTGCGCACCTACCAGAACCCGCCCCAATTGGGCGAGCACACGCAGGCCATCCTGCAATCGCTGGGCCTGGACGCAGCGCACATCGAACATCTGCGCGCCCAGCGCAGCGTGCGTTGAGAATCCCCGCCCATCCGCCATCCCCCGATGAAAAAAGCCGACATCCCGCTGTTCTTCGCCACCTTGCAGGCGGCCAACCCGCACCCGCAGACCGAGCTCGAATACGGCAGCCACTTCCAGCTGCTGGCGGCTGTGCTGCTCTCCGCCCAGGCCACCGATGCCGGCGTCAACAAAGCCACGCGCCGCCTGTTCCCCGTGGCCGGCACGCCCCAGGCCATGCTCGATCTGGGCCTGGCCGGGCTGGAAGAGCACATCAAAACCATCGGCCTTTACCGCAGCAAAGCCAAGAACCTGCTGGCCACCTGCGCCATCCTGGTAGAGCGCTATGGCGGCCAGATCCCGCGCACGCGCCAAGAGCTGGAGCAACTGCCGGGCGTAGGCCGCAAAACCGCCAACGTGGTGCTCAACGTGGCCTTTGGCGAACCCACCATGGCGGTGGACACGCACATCTTCCGCGTCAGCAACCGCACCGGGCTGGCGCCGGGCAAAAACCCGCTGGAAGTCGAGCAACGCCTGCTGCAGCGCGTGCCCCAGGAATACGCGCTGCATGCCCACCACTGGCTGATCCTGCTGGGCCGCTACGTCTGCCAGGCGCGCAAGCCGCGCTGCTGGGAGTGCCGCGTCAGCGCCTGGTGCGATTACCGCCCCAAAACCCCGCCGCCCGCCTAGCTGTAGTTTCTCAACACGTTGTACCCGCAAAGTCAGCCAAACAGCGGGAGGCAAGTGCTCAGTGCCGAGTGAAGCCGATGGATGTTGTGATGAAGCATCCAAGGTGCCAGCTCGCCCGCACGATGCGTTGGGCTGAGCTTGGATACCACCGCATACACATAAGCCCATTCGCGCAGCAGCATCTGGATGAAGCGCTCGGCCTTGCCATTGGTTCTGGGTTTATAGGGCTTGGGCAGCGCACAGATGCTTGGTCTTCAATCGCAGCAGCAGCCTGGCAAAACGCCGCGACCGCAGGCGGCGCCGTTGCCATTCATCACCCGCTCAACCCTCACGCCGCCCAGGCAGCGGCGCAAACGGCGCCTTGCACTGCACACGCCCAGGAGCTCTCACAGGGGAGCGCAAAGTGCCTAACGCGCTCTAAGTTTTTAAAAATTAGATTGACGCTAGTCATCATTGATTCATCCAGCTAAACAATAGCAGTTTACTTCTCAACAATATAAAACAAGGAGTCACTTATCCTTCTCTCTTCTAAATTGCGAGGAACAGGATGAATGACAGATTGATAGCAGGCTCCGCAACCGGAATCTTGTTGCACAAAGATTCAAAGTCGTGGTGTGTCAGTGCATCCCAGCCCGTCACCTATGAAGTGCAGCAGGTTGACGGGCTGTTTGATTGCAAAAATAAAACCCTCTTAGACTTATGCAGCGACTCTAAAAAAGCAACGCGCCATATCGTAATCATCGATAAGCGCGTCGACGATTTTTACGGAGCCGATATTCGGCGTTATTACGCACATCATGGCATTCATTTATATACCTTGACTCTATCCTCATCTGAGGAGACAAAAGACATGGCTGCCGTAATGTCGATTGTTCGACATTTGGAGGCAAACAACGTGCGACGTCGTTCAGATCCTATCGTTGGCATCGGAGGTGGTGTCTTACTGGATCTGGTGGGCTTTGCAGCAAGTTTATACCGCCGTGGCATTCCTTACATCAAGGTACCGACCAACGCAATGGCAATCTGGGACGCAGCTGTCGGCATTAAAACCGCGATTAACGCTCTTGGGCGTAGAAATAGACTGGGATCCTATCACGCCCCTAGCAAGGCGCTTCTTGACCGTAGCTTTCTGAAGACGGTTGATCGCCGCCACCTCGCCAACGGCATGGGTGAACTACTGAAGATTGCAGTTATTAAGGATGCTCAGCTATTTAATCTACTTGAACAGCATTCAAAAATGCTATTGGATACAGCCTTCCAAGACAACTTGATAGCGCCAAAGGTAATTTCTCGTGCTGTGCATGGGATGCTAGAAGAGCTTGCACCCAACCTTTGGGAAACCATCCTGGAGCGATCTGTAGATTTCGGTCATTCATTCTCCCCACTATTTGAGATGCGCGCACTCCCTGAATTATTGCATGGGGAGGCGGTAGCACTGGACGTGTTGCTTTCCTGTCGCATCGCATTAAGACGCGGCCTCATAACACAAAAAGAAATAAATCGTGTTAAGTCAACTATGCGCGCAATGGATTTACCGTTGACACACCGTTTCTTTTGCGACCCTCACATGCTACAAGAAGCTCTTGCCGACACTGTATGCCACTGTGACGGCATGCAGCGCTTACCGTTGCCATCTGGAGTTGGCAAATATACGTTTATCAATGATTTGAGTTTTAATGAAGTGCAAGTCGCAGCAGAGGAGATGATGAATGTTAACGAATGATACTCTCCCATATATGACTGAAAAAATAGCATTCAAGGTCATTACAAGCGTGATGCAGGCTGCCTCTCGCGAAGGGTTATCTATTGCAGTCGCCGTGGTCGATTCAGCGGGTCAGTTATTTGCTTTTCAGCAAAGTCGAGACGCATTTCCCGCCTCAATTGAGCTCTCAATAGCAAAAGCGAAAACTTCTGCCAAACTTCGAAGAACACTCAGGATATGCAGCATAACCTGGAAAAAGGACGGTTATCTTATTTGGCCATACCAAGTGCACTACCCCTCGCGGGGGGAGTTCCTCTGCTCGTGCGAGGCGTAGTGATTGGTGCCTTAGGAATTAGCGGCGCATCCTCATTTCAGGATGCACAACTAGCTTCAGCGGTGACAATTGAAGAAGATTGGACCAACGATCAAACATGATTAACTCATACGTAAATCAAGTGGCTTTGGTCACTGGAGGAGGCTCTGGAATTGGGAAAGCCACCGCACTAGCTTTTGCACAGGCGGGAGCTCGCGTAGCCGTGGCCGGGCGCTCACTTCCCGCATGCAATGAGACTGCAGCGCTAATTCATTCGCTGGGTGGAAAATCGATATCTATAGGTTGCGATATTTCTTGCGAAGATCAGGTGAAGTCATTATGCGAACGAGTGGAGAATGAGCTTGACCCGATAGATGCGGCCTTCCTGAATGCTGGCGTCGGAACCGCGTCGGCGCTTGTGGAGCAGGATGTAGAATTATTCGAGCAGGTGATGGGGATTAACTGCACAGGACTAATGATATGTTTGAAGCATTTATTACGTTCAATGTATCAACGTAAAACAGGAGCAATCGTCACAAACTTATCGGTTCATGCGTACCGCAATATTTTTGAGGGCACAGCCGCCTATACAGCCTCAAAGCATGCGGCATAGGCAATCACTAAGGCCGCTGCAATCGAGTCAGCGCGCCATGGAGCTCGTGTTAATGGGATATTACCCGGTCCAATCCATACAGAAATGCTCATAAGATCTTCGGCAATCTCAGGGGGAGTCGCAGGCTGGGCGGAAAGATTACCCATGAAGCGGGTCGGCTTGCCCGCAGAGGTGGCAGAAGCAGTAATTTGGCTATGCAGCCCATCTGCTTCTTTTATAAGCGGCTCAGCAATTCCTGTAGACGGTGGTTTTCTTGCAACTTAAGCCTTTTTGATAGAAAAAATGACTTGGATCGCATTAGGCTTGCTAGCCGGCTTAATATTAGGAACCTACGATTTTCTTACAAAACTAGCACTCAAAGAAAAGAATGTCCTAGAGGTGGTTTTCTGGTGCTCAGCTCTTGGGGCTTTGATATGGGCGCCTTTTTTCTATGCTCCAGACTCCTGGAGCAACGCGCTCCATAGCGCTGCGCTAGCACCGCAACATCTTAGTTTCGAGCAGCAAATGGCTGTATTACCCAAGTCCATCATGATGGTGATGACTTGGATATTGTCATATTACTCGGTAAAACATTTACCATTATCAATTTCAGCTGGCGTACGCGCCAGTGGGCCACTATGGACTGCGTTAGGAGCTGTACTGCTACTGTCTGAAAGGCTTAGTTGGTGGCAGTGGCTCGGCCTGGCTGTATCGATGGGCTCTTACTACCTTTTCTCACTGATTGGTCAGAAAGAGGGCATCAGCTTCAAGCGAAATTTATGGGTACTAAGCATGGTTGCCGCCACATTGCTTTCATCGGCCAATGCACTCTACGACAAGTACATTCTGGCTACATTGCACATGGACCTGGCTGCAGTCCAAGCCTACTCAGCGCTACAGCGTGGAGCCATAGCATTATTGCTTTTACCTTGGATATTTCGAGGCATAGAAGCAATAAGCCTTCTCACTCGGAATTGGGCAATCCCCGCCATTGCTTTCGCCTACGTACTGGCTGAGTACATTTACTTGGCGGCTGTACAGATTGATGGCGCTCAGATCTCTGTAATTTCTGTCCTTCGTCGCACAAATCTCATCATGGTTTTTGCACTATCCGCGATCTTTTTCAATGAGCGATTTATTCGCCAAAAGATCATTGCAATTAGCGGAGTTCTAATTGGCATTGCCCTAACCATCTTGCATTAATGGGCTAGCCTTCAACCACCAGAGAGCGGAGCCATTCGATTACTTTACGAGCATGGGGAGAAATAATGGCCCGCTCCGATGCAAGCAAGAAATATGCTTGCGCCGAAGGTATTGAAATCTCAGAAATACGAACTAGATTTCCGCTTTGCAATAACCCTTTCACCAAAGATCGGCGCCCTAACGCAACACCTTGTAAGTTCAAGGCAGCGTCGATCAGGAAGCCTGTATCAGAATAAACCATATTGCGTTGAGTTGGCGAAATATTCAGCTTCGCTACTTTCAGCCAAGGATCCCAAGGCTGTCGACTGTGCGAAAGGATGTCTGCACGCTTAAAAAGCTCTGGCAAGCTTCGATTGCCAAGCTGTTGCAGATAGCGAGGGGCCGCCACCGGGAACCACTCGTCTTCCAACAATCGCTCACAATAAAAGGCTTCCGGTGTATTTTTAGAAAATCTGATCGCTATGTCCGCTTCGCCTTGATTGATGTTCACTGTACGGGTGGTCGGCATAAGTGCAATCGAGACAGACGGATGAGTGCGATGAAATTCGGTAAGTGCAGGCACCAATCGAAAGCGTCCAAAAGAGGGAAGCGTGCTAATACGAACAATATCACGCCCATGCGTGAAACCACTAAAAACCGCCTCAAGATTTTCAAGCAAAGATCGAACCTGCTGGTGCAAATAAGCACCTTCTGCACTCAAGGAGACAACACGCGTAGTTCGATTAAAGAGCTTAGCACCTAAAAGTCTCTCTAAATCTCGTATCCTATGACTAACAGCGCTGTACGAGATATTCAACTCATCTGCAGCCTGATTGAAGCTTTGTCGCCGAGCCACTGCATCGAATGCAACTATCAAATGAATAGGGGGGATATTTCGCATGATTGATATGCAACCAAAAGCCTCATTAAATTATCGAATTGGCATTGATGTGGGAGGCACGAAGATTGAGGGTGTTGTACTAGACAAAGATGACAATGAGTGTATCCGACTGAAATACGCCACCCCGAGTGGCAGTTATGGCGCCATAGTGCAACGCATCGTCGACTTATATAAGGATCTGTCTTTTTCTGTGGGAAACGAAGCACACACATTGGGCATTGGAACACCAGGATCAATATCTCCGACAACTGGACTTCTACGCAACTGCAATGCTACCCAACTAAACGGACACCCCTTACACCGCGAATTAGAGAGGCGTATTGGAAAACCATTTGCAATAGAAAACGATGCGAACTGTTTTGCACTGGCAGAAGCCCAGCTTGGAGCGGCAAAAGAATACGAGAATGTGTTGGCTCTGGTGCTAGGAACAGGTGTTGGCGCTGGTCTGATTGTGAGAGGGCATCTGGTGTCAGGAAGGAATCGCATTGCCGGAGAGTGGGGACATATGGTGCTTGATCCCCAAGGACCGCAATGCTATTGTGGCCGCAGAGGATGTGTGGAATCCTACCTAAGCGGCCCAGCACTCGAACGACAGTATACGCAAATCACCGGCCAGAAGCTCAGCACAGAGCAAATCGTGCATCGTGCACAATTTAACGATCAGGATGCATGCAGGATTCTCGACCATTTCACTGAATATTTTGCTCAAGCTGTAGCTAGCGCAGTCGCATTAGTGGATCCACAAGCCATCGTTATCGGCGGCGGACTGGCGAGCATTGATGCTCTCTATACGAAAGGAGCCCATCGTTTGCGCAACTTAGTTTTTAGTGATTTTTACGAAACCCCTATACTTCGCAATCAACTCGGAAACTCTGCCGGCGTTATAGGCGCCGCCATGATAGGAATATGAAATGCATATAATCACCATTGGAGGCGCAACAATTGATATCGTTGTTTCTGGATCCAGATTGAGCACCATCTCCGGAAACAAGCAAGAAGTCGAGTCGATTACTATGGGAATTGGGGGTGGAACTGTTAATGCGAGCTTAGCTTTTCAAGCATGCGATGCAAATGTACGTATCGTGTGTGCCTTAGGTTGCGATACTGAGTCTTTGTGGCTACGCACAGCTCTTCAACGGGAGTCCATTGATCTTTCATTGATACAGTCTGTCGCAGATCAACCCACTGGCAAGTCGGTGGTTTTCCTGGATGGCTCAGAGGCACATGTCTTTGCACAACGTGGCGCAAGTACTCATGTGGCTCCAGCAAGAGTGGTGGATGCCGCCGGATGCACTGATTTACTATACGTAACAGCACTATCTCCCGCTGCCGAATTAGAGTTCAGCACTGCATTACGACATCGCAGTTCTCACTTTCCTCTTATAGCGATCAACCCTAGCATGCGACAGCTCGCTACCGCATCATCGGCGGGAGAGTATTTATTAAGCCAGGCCAACCTAATCTGTTTCAATGAGGCAGAGGCACGCATGCTGGCTGCAAAACTTGGAGGCCAGATACCGAGTGACATCCTAAAAGATGGGGCGCTGTGGATGAATGATATTCGCTTGCACAGTTCACAGGCGATGTTGGTCACACTAGGAAGCAGGGGAGCACTGTTTCATGACGGATATGAAATTCATTTCATGCCCGCCGAGCATGTATCCGTGGAATCCACGCTCGGCGCGGGGGATGCTTTTGGCGCAACGTTAGCCTTCTATTGGGCCAAAGGATATCCAGCCACAGCAGCATTAGAAGCTGCGCGCGCATATTGTGCTAAGGTGCTTCAAACAATCACAGCCAATCTTGCAGACTCAAAGCACACTGATCTACAATCATAAATCTAGATCAATGCCACACTATAAACCCCTATTGCAAACCATAGAGCATCAAAAATAGCGACAACAGATATTACTCGGATATTTGCAATACCGCCCTAGCGCGAAATAGTAGTGGCTTGATGGAAATTATTTTTGAGCAGTACACTAGGTGTTCAGTCTCATCATTGCGATGGCATCTTGGTCAAAATCTTCCGCCACTACGTTGGAAATGCCTTTAAAGTTTTCAGTCCCAAGCGCATTTTCTCCTTGCGTCTACAGATTTTTCCTCGAGAAAGAACGATCCGTAAACGAATATCAACAAACCTAGCCCGCCGCCGCCGACGCCCGCCTGCCATGCCCACAGCCTCGAGCACCAACGCCCCAAACATCAATGCCCCGGCCGCCGAGCACGACGGCGGCGCCTTGCCGCAGCTGTTCAGCTTCCGCCGCTGCCCCTATGCCATCCGCGCGCGGCTGGCGCTGGCCGCCGCAGAGCAGGCCTACACGCCCATCGAAGTGGTGCTGCGCGACAAGCCCGCCGCGTTGCTGGCCGCTTCGCCCAAGGGCACGGTGCCGGTGCTGGTGCTGCCCAGCGGGCAGGTGATCGACGAGAGCCTGGACATCATGCTCTGGGCCTTGCAGCGCCACGATCCACACGCCTGGCTGCAGCCCACGCACGGCAGCCTGCAAGCCATGCTGGCCTTGGTGCACGATCTGGATCGCCACTTCAAGCCCTTGCTCGACCGCTGCAAATACCCGCAGCGCCACCCAGAGTACGCATTGCAGGATTCGCGCCAGCTGGCGCTGCAATGGCTGCAGCGCCTGGATTTGGCGCTGGCATCGGGCCCTTGGCTGTTTGGTCAGCGCCTGGCCCTGGCCGATGCGGCCGTGTTCCCCTTCGTGCGCCAGTTCGCCGCCATCGATCCGCCCTGGTGGGACGCCCAGCCCCTGCCCCGGCTGCAGGCCTGGCGCCAACGCTGGCTCGCACTGCCGCTGTTCGAGCAGATCATGCGCAAAAGCGCCCAGCCCGGCGGTTGAGGGCTTCAACGCGGCGCGTCTGCGGGCGCCTCGCCCCGGACCAGGATGTGCTGCAACCAGCGACGCAGCTCGGCAGCCACTTCATGTGGATGGGTGACCGGCCACAAATGGCTGCGGTGCGGTTTGGTCACGATCTGGGCCCGCGGCGCGGCAGCGGCAAAGCGGCGGGCGTGGATGTGCAGCTGATCCCAGCTGCCACCCAGCAGCAGCACCGGGCAGACCACTTGCCGCAGTTGGTGTGCGCCGCAATGGCGCATGACCTCGCCCCAAGCCAGGCGGATTTGCTCGAAGTCCCCGCCGCGGGCGCGCACTGCGGCCCAGGTGGGCGCGTGGGCCGCGCGGCCCAGCCACAGCGCATCCAGGCGGGCCATGCCGTCGGGCCCGGCGGCCTCCCACAGGCGCGCCACCTGCCGGTACATCCAGGCGCCTGCGCCGCGCGGCTCGGCCGCGCAGCCCATCAGTGCCAGGCCGGCCAGGCGCTGCGAATGCTGCTGGGCATAGCTCATGGCCACATAACCACCCAGTGAGTGGCCGCCGAGCACCACTGGGCGCGGGCCGGCCTGCGCAATCAGCCCGTCCAGCTGCTGCGCAGCGAGCGCCAGCGAGAAGGTTTCGCCCGCGCGCAAGCCATGGCCGGGCAGATCCGGCGCCAGCAATTCGGCCACGCCCTGCAGCAACGGGCCGTAGGCATGCCACTGAGCGCCGTTCAGGCGCGTGCCATGCAGCAGGACCAGCAGCGGCAAGTCCGCACCACCCGAGGCGCGGACTTGCTCGACCGCAGACGCGGATTCAGCGCGCACCGCCAAAGCCGTGCTGGCGCCAAGCCTCGAACACCGTCACCGCCACGGCGTTGGACAGGTTCAGGCTGCGCTGACCTTCGAGCATGGGCAGGCGCAGGCAGCGCTGGGGCGGGAAGCTCTCGCGCAGATAGGCCGGTAGGCCGCGCGTTTCGGTGCCAAACACCAGCCAGTCGCCAGGCTGGAAGCGCGTCTCGAACACGCCCTGGCTGCCCTGTGTGCTCAGCCCGAACATGCGGCGGGCATCGGGCTCTTGCGAGGCCAGAAAGTCGCCCCAGCTGGCGTGGCGCCGCACTGTGGCGTACTCGTGGTAATCCAGCCCGGCGCGGCGCATGTGGCGGTCGTCCATCGAAAAGCCCAAGGGCTCGATCAAGTGCAGGCGGCAGCCGGTGTTGGCCGCCAGGCGGATGACATTGCCGGTATTGGGGGGGATCTCCGGGTGGACGAGAACGATTTCAAACATGGTGCAAGCTCACTCTCTCAGAACCTGTTCAAAACAACGCCGGTCATTGTGCCAGCGCCACGCGCCCGTGGCGCGACCAGCGGCCCGCTCCAGGGTCTGTCATCAAAATCGCCACACCCTATCGCCGCGCCTGCCCCGCATGAAAAAACGCCTGGTCTTCGCGTGAAGGCCAGGCGTTTCTTTCATACGCTGCGGCAGGCTCAACGCCCTGCCTTGCCAGCGGCGTTTTCCAGCAGTGGCACGGCGCCATCGTGGCTGTGCGTGAGCAGGCCACTTTGCGAATAAATGCCCAGCTTGGCGCGGGTGTCCACGATGTCCAGATTGCGCATGGTCAGCTGGCCGATGCGATCGGCCGGGCTGAAGGGCGCGTCCTCGACCTTTTCCATCGACAGGCGCTCGGGCGCGTAGGTCAGGTTGGGGCTTTCGGTGTTGAGGATGGAGTAGTCGTTGCCACGGCGCAGCTCCAGCGTGACCTCGCCGGTGACGGCGCGCGCCACCCAGCGCTCGGCGGTTTCGCGCAGCATGATGGCCTGCGGATCAAACCAACGGCCCTGGTAGAGCAAGCGGCCCAGGCGGATGCCGTTGATGCGGTATTGCTCGATGGTGTCCTCGTTGTGGATGCCGGTGACCAGGCGCTCATAGGCGATGTGCAGCAGCGCCATGCCGGGGGCCTCGTAGATGCCGCGGCTCTTGGCTTCGATGATGCGGTTTTCGATCTGGTCGCTCATGCCCAGGCCGTGGCGGCCGCCGATGCGGTTGGCTTCGAGCATCAGCTCCACGCTGTTTTCAAAGGTCTTGCCATTCAGCGCCACGGGCACGCCTTCCTCGAAGCGGATGCTGACTTCTTCGGCCTTGACTTCCACCTCCGGGCGCCAGAAGGCCACGCCCATGATGGGCTGCACGATGCGGATGCCGGTGTTGAGGAACTCCAGATCCTTGGCCTCGTGCGTGGCGCCCAGCAGGTTGGAGTCGGTGCTGTAGGCTTTCTCGGTGGACATCTTGTAGTCGAAGCCATTGGCGATGAGGAACTCGCTCATCTCCTTGCGCCCGCCCAGCTCGTCGATGAAGCGCTGGTCCAGCCAGGGCTTGTAGATCTTCAGGCGCGGGTTGGTCAGCAGGCCGTAGCGGTAAAAGCGCTCAATGTCGTTACCTTTGAAGGTCGAGCCATCGCCCCAGATGTTGACATCATCCTCCTGCATCGCGGCCACCAGCATGGTGCCGGTGACGGCGCGGCCCAGCGGCGTGGTGTTGAAGTAGGTGATGCCGCCGGTGCTGATGTGAAAGGCCCCGGTCTGGATGGCGGCGATGCCTTCGTGCACGAGCTGCTTGCGGCAGTCGATCAGGCGCGCCTTCTCGGCGCCGTACTGCATGGCCTTTTTGGGGATGGCCTCGTAGTCGGACTCATCGGGCTGGCCCAGGTTGGCGGTATAGGCGTAGGGGTGGGCGCCTTTTTGCTTCATCCACAGCAGCGCCGCGCTGGTGTCGAGGCCGCCGGAAAACGCAATGCCGACCTTCTGGCCGACGGGAATGGATTGCAAGATGGTGTTGGACATGGGTGCTTGCCCAAATGGGGCCAAAAAAATAGCCCGCCGTTCACGCTGGCAGGCCAAGCCGAGAAATGCACGGCGCGCGATTATAGCGGCGCGCCCATGGCCGCCGGCGATGGCTATCCAGGCTGCCAGCAGGCACTGTGCGAGCGTTTTCCCCGTGGCGAATCGCCCGCGTAGCGCCTAAAAACGCGCCGAAACGCGGCCGGGTCGGCATAGCCCACGCGGGCGGCCACCTCCTCGACCGAGGCGTTGCTGGTCTCCAGCAGGTGCGCCGCATGCGCCACACGCAGGCGCTGCGCCAGCTCACCTGGCGTCATGCCCAGCGCCGCGTGCACGCGCCGCGCCAAGGTTCTGGGCGATACGGCCGCAGCGCGCGCCAGCTCCGGCAGCGCAATCTGCCGCTGCAGATTGCCGAGGATGAATTGCTCGGCCTTTTGCACCGCAGGGTCGCAAACGCGCAGATGCTCCATCGCCATGTAGCGCGACTGGCTGGGGCGGCTGTCGAGCAGCAAATAACGGGCCACGCGCTGCGCCAGCGTCGCGCTGGCCATGCGCGCGATGACGGCCAGCATCAAGTCGGCATGGGCGAAGGCCGCGCCGGCCGTCAGCACGCCGGGGGCCTGCACCACCATCCGCTCGGCCTCCAGCGTCACGGCGGGAAAGCGGCGCGCGAAGGCCGCGCCCAGCCACCACGTCGTGGTCGCGCGTTGGCCATCGAGCAGCCCCGCCTCGGCCAGCAGGAAAGTGGCCGAGCACGAAGCGGCCAGCATGACCTGCCGGGCCGCAGCGCGCGCCAGCCACGCCGCAGCCCGGCGGCATTCATCGCCGGCCAGCCAAAGCTGCATCGAGGCTTCAGTGGCCGCAAACCAGCCGGGCACCACCAGCACGTCCGCCGCGCCCATGCCGCGCAGCTGCAGCGCGCCATCGACCGCAATGCTGCGCCCGGCGCCCGAGCGCACCGGCCGCCCATCGAGCGAGACCACGCGCTGGCGCAGCAGCCGCGCAGCATGCGGCGCAGCGACCCCATGCCCGCCAGCCAGTTGCGCGGCCGAGGCCACGATGTCCACGCCAATGCCCAGGCTGCTTTCCGTGACGCCGTCAAAAACCAAGTGCGTAATCATTTTGTCAAATATAGACCGAATATAGTCATTCTTGCCACCATCCAACTGGCCGTCAACCGCCTAGCATTGCGGCCCATGAAACCCATCGATCAGAACCCGCAGATCGCACAGATCGCGCACATTCATGCCCGCTCAACCCCTGGGGCGCAGCTGCAGCTCGATCCCTCCTGGTGGGGGTTTGGCGGCCTGCATGGCGGCCTGGCCCTGAGCCTGCTGGTGGCCGCCATGCAGGCCAGCGCGCAGGGGCGCGCGCTGCAGCAGGTCTCGGGCCGGTTCCGCCGCGCGCTGCGCAGCGCTTTCACGCTGCAAGTGCCCGAGCCGGCCCACGGCAAAACCGTCTCGTGGCTGGACGCCCACGCCATCGAGCAAGGCCAGGCCGCCCTGTCGGCCAGCGCCGTGTTCGCCCAGGCCGGGCCGCCCTGCGCACAGCCCATCGCCCCGCCCATGCCCGATGTGCCGCCGCCGGCGCAATGCCCGCTGTTTCAGGTGCCAGAGCAATTCGTGCCCTTTGCGCGCCATACCGAAATTCGGCCCGTCGGCCATGCGCGGCCCTACAGCGGCGCAGCCGAGCCGCAGCTCATGGCCTGGCTGCGCATCACCGATGACGATCTGCCGCCCGACGCGGCCCGGCTGGTGGTGCTGATGGACGCGCTGGCCCCCTCCTATGGGGCCATGCTGCATGCGCTTCAGCCTTTGCCCACCGTCACCTTCTCGGTCACGCCCGGCAGCGGCCTGGCGCAAGCTGGCTCGCCCTGGGTGCTGCTGCACGCCCGCACCGATGTGTGCCACAGCCAAGGCTGGCTGCTCGAGCGCCTGCACGCCTGGGCCCCAGGCGGCGCACACCTGGGCTCGGCCGAGCAACTGCGCGTGCTGCTGCCCGCTGCGCCCCAGGCCGCGCCCGGCGCGCAAACCGCCGCGCGCAGCCAAGGAACCGCACATCCCACTGCAACAGGAGTCTCATGAAACGCATCGTCGTCACGGGCATGGGCATCGTGTCCCCCTTGGGGTGCGATGTGCCGCATGCCTGGGCCAGCCTGCTGGCTGGCCACAGTGGCCTGGCCTGCCTGCCGCCACAGATTACCGAAGGCATTGCCGCCAAGGTGGCCGGGCTGGTGCCCGAGCGCTCGGCCCAATGCCCGGCAGGCTTTGACCCCGACTGGGCGGCAGAGCCCAAAGATCAGCGCAAGATGGATCGCTTCATCCTTTTTGCCCTGCATGCTGCACGGCAGGCGCTGGCGCAAGCCAAGTGGCAACCTGACAATGAGGAGGAGAGGCAGCGCACGGCCTCGGTCATCGCATCGGGCATTGGCGGCTTCGGTGCCATCGCCGAGGCCGTGCGCACCACGCAATCGCGTGGCCCGCGCCGCCTCTCGCCATTCACCATTCCCAGCTTTCTCGCCAACATGGCCGCCGGCGCCGTCTCCATCCAGCACGGCTTTCAGGGGCCGCTGGGCGCCCCGGTCACAGCCTGCGCCGCTGGCGTACAGGCCATTGGCGATGCGGCGCGGCTGATCCGCGCGGGCGAGGCGGACATCGCCTTGTGCGGCGGCGCCGAGGCCTGCATCGACCGCGTCAGCATCGGCGCATTCGCCGCCGCCCGGGCCATGTCCACCGGCTTTGCCGACAGGCCGCGCCAGGCCTCGCGCCCCTTCGACCAGGCGCGCGATGGCTTTGTCATCGCCGAAGGCGCTGGCCTGCTGGTCATCGAAAGCCTGGAACACGCGCTGCAACGCGGCGCCAGCCCCATCGTCGAA
Source organism: Vandammella animalimorsus (assembly GCF_002288875.1). Classification (NCBI taxonomy): domain Bacteria; kingdom Pseudomonadati; phylum Pseudomonadota; class Betaproteobacteria; order Burkholderiales; family Comamonadaceae; genus Vandammella; species Vandammella animalimorsus. Next base: position 932,338 of record NZ_NTBH01000001.1, read on the forward strand.
CTGGTGGGCTACGGCACCAGCGCCGATGCCCACCACATGACCTCACCACCCGAGGACGGCAGCGGCGCACGGCGCGCCATGCAGCAGGCGCTGCAGCAGGCCGGCATCGCCGCAGCCGAGGTGCAGCACCTCAATGCCCACGCCACCTCCACCCCCGTGGGCGATTGCAGCGAGCTGCGCGCCATCCGCGCCGTCTTCGGCGGCGCAGCCGGCCCGGTCATCTCCGCCACCAAGTCCGCCACCGGCCACCTGCTGGGCGCCGCAGGCGGCGTGGAAGCCATCTTCACCGCACTGGCCATCCGCGACCAGATCGCTCCGCCCACGCTCAACCTGGAGCAGCCCGACGCCGAGGCTGGGGGCCTGGACATCGTCGGCGCCGCCGCGCGCCGCATGCGCATCGAGCACGCCATGTCCAACGGTTTTGGCTTCGGCGGCGTCAATGCCAGCATCCTGTTCAGGAAATACCAATAAGCGCCTGCCCAAAGAAACCACCAACGCAGAGGCCACAAAAAAACCAAGTGACGCTCATCACTTGGTTTTTCCATTGGCGGAAGAGGTGGGATTCGAACCCACGGATGGTCGCCCATCGCCGGTTTTCAAGACCGGTGCATTCAACCGCTCTGCCACTCTTCCAGCAAGTTTCCCAAGGGGCGCAGTCTGCCGTGAAGCGGCATATTCTAAGGGCGAATTGCCTCACGCCAAGGCCCGGCGGGCGCAGTCGTGGCCGGTGGGATAATCGCGCGCCATGTCCATCATCATCAAATCGGAAGCGGACTTTCCCAGTCTGCGCCAGGCCTGCCGCCTGGCATCGGAAGTGCTCGACTTCATCACCCCCCATGTGCAGCCCGGCATCACCACGCGCGAGATTGACCGGCTGGCCGCCGAATGCATGGCGCGCCAGGGCACGCGCTCGGCCACGCTGGGCTACCAGCCTTCGGCCGATTACCCGCCCTATCCGGGCTCGGTCTGCACCTCGCCCAACAACGTGGTCTGCCACGGCATCCCCAACGACAAGCCGCTGAAAAAGGGCGACATCCTGAACGTGGATGTGACCGTCATCACGGCCGATGGCTGGTATGGCGACAACAGCCGCATGTTCGAGGTCGGCGAGGTTTCGATCGCCGCGCGGCGGCTGTGCCGCCTGACCTTCGAGGCCATGTGGCTGGGCATCTTGCAGGTCAAGCCCGGCAACCGCCTGGGCGACGTGGGCCATGCAATCCAAAAGTTTGCCGAAGGGCATGGCCTGTCGGTGGTGCGCGAGTACTGCGGTCACGGCATTGGCCGCAATTTCCATGAAGATCCGCAGGTGCTGCACTACGGTCGCCCTGGCACCATGGAGTTGTTGGAGCCGGGCATGGTGTTCACCATCGAGCCCATGCTCAACCTGGGCAGGCGCGAAGTGAAGGCATTTGGCAACGATGGCTGGACCATCGTCACCAAGGATCGCAGCCTGACCGCGCAGTGGGAGCACCAGGTGCTGGTCACGCCCACGGGCTATGAGGTGCTGACGCTGTCTGCGGGCTCGCCGCCGCCGCCGGATTTCGTCAAGGCCACCAAGACCTGAGGGCCTGCCCCACCATGCCCGACGAGCCCTCTACCGCAGCGCCGGTCACGCCAGCCCAACTGGCCCAGTGGCGCGCACGCCATCAGCAATGCAAGCAGGCCATCGTGGCCGAGCTGCTGCGCCCGGGCCGGCCGGGGCGGCACATCCAGACGCTGCTGCGCCAGCTCAGCGACGCCACCGATGCACTGCTGCTGCAGCTGTGGCAGCACTGCGCGCTGCCTGCGGGTTTTGCCCTGCTGGCTGTGGGCGGTTATGGGCGCCGAAGCCTGTTTCCAGCTTCTGACATTGACTTGCTGCTGTTGACCCCCGAAGGTCTGGAGCCCGAGAGTGACGCCCGGCTGCAAAACGCCATCGAGCAATTCGTCAGCAACTGCTGGGATGCCGGCTTGGAGATTGCCTTCAGCGTGCGCAGCGGCAGCCAGGCCATGGCCGATGCCCAGCAGGACTTGAGTCTGCAGACGGCCTTGCTCGAAGCGCGCCTGCTCGCTGGCGATGCGGCGCAGTTCGGGCAGTTCCAGCAACGCTTTGCCCAGGGGCTGGATGCATTGGCATTTTTGCGCGCCAAGCTGCTGGAGATGCGCCAGCGCCATGCCCGCCATGCCAACACGCCCTACGCGCTGGAGCCCAATTGCAAGGAGTCGCCAGGCGGCTTGCGCGATCTGCACCTCATCCTGTGGGTGGCGCGCGCCGCTGGCCTGGGCAGCAGCTGGCAGGAGCTGGCCGCCAACGGCATCGCCACGGCCATCGAGGCGCGCGCCCTGCGCGCGCGCGAGGCCGAGCTCAGCCTGATTCGCGCGCGGCTGCATGCCGTCTCGGGCCGGCACGAAGACCGGCTGCTGTTTGACCTGCAGCACAGCCTGGCCCCGCTGTTTGGCTACCGCTCCGAAGCCGGGCCGGGCCAGCGCCTGCCCATGCGCGCCAGCGAACAGCTCATGCGCCAGTACTACTGGTGCGCCAAGGCCGTCACCCAGCTCAACCAGATCCTGTTGCTGAACATCGAGGAGCGCCTCAACCCCAGCGCGCACCAGTTGCGCCCGATCAATGAGCGCTTTTTCGACAAGGGCGGCATGATCGAAGTGGCCAGCGACGACCTGTACGAGCGCGAGCCACACGCCATTCTTGAAACCTTTTTGCTCTACCAAACCCAGGTGGGGCTCAAGGACCTCTCGGCGCGCACGCTGCGCGCGCTGTACAACTCGCGCCACGTGATGGATGCCGCGTTCCGGCGCGACAGCGTCAACCGCGCGCTGTTCATGCGCATCATCGAGCAGCCCGAAGGCATTACCCATGCGCTGCGGCTGATGAACCGCACCTCGGTGCTGGGGCGCTACCTGTGGGCCTTTCGCCGCATCGTCGGGCAAATGCAGCACGACCTGTTTCACGTCTACACCGTGGACCAGCACACGCTGATGGTGGTGCGCAACATGCGGCGCTTTTTCATGGCCGAGCATGCGCACGAGTACCCGTACTGCTCCAGCCTGGCTGCCGGCTGGGACAAGCCCTGGCTGCTGTATCTGGCAGCGCTGCTGCACGACATTGGCAAGGGCCGCGGCGGCGACCACTCGGAAATCGGCGCGCGCATCGCGCGGCGCTTTTGCCGCCAACATGGCATCGCCCGCGCCGATGCGGACTTGATTGTCTTTCTCGTGCAGCAGCATCTGATCATGAGTCAGGTGGCGCAAAAACAGGATTTGAGCGATCCGGACGTGATCGCCGCCTTCGCCCAGCGCGTGGGCAACGAGCGCCGCCTGACCGCGCTGTACCTGCTGACCGTGGCCGACATCCGTGGCACCAGCCCCAAGGTCTGGAATGCCTGGAAGGGCAAGCTGCTCGAAGACCTGTACCGCGCCACGGCGCGCCTGCTGGGCGGCAACCGGCCCGACCCGCTCGCCGAAACCGAGCGCCGCAAGGACGAGGCCCGCGCCCTGCTGGTGGGCCAGGGCTGCGCCGCCGACGCGCCCACGCCGGCGCAGCTCGACGCCTTCTGGCAGCGCCTGGACTTTGGCTACTTCATCCGCCACAGCGCCGATGAGCTGGCCTGGCACGCGCGCCACCTGGCCAGCGCCGCCAACCCACAAGCGGAGCAAGTGCCTCAAGCGACACAAGTGCTGGCGCGCCAATCGACCCTGGGCGAAGGCCTGCAAGTGACCATCTACGCGCCCGATCAAAGCGATTTGTTCGCCCGCATCGCCAGTTACTTCGACCAGGCCGAGTACGAAATCCTCGACGCGCGCATCCACACCACGCGCGATGGCTATGCGCTGGACAGCTTCCAGATCGAACTGGCCCAGGCGCAGGCCGAAGAGCCGGGCAGCGCCCCGGCGCACGCGCAGCATGTGGAGCGAGCCCTGGCGCAGTACCTGCAGCGCGCAGCCGCCCTGCCCCCGCCGCGTGCGCGGCGCGCCTCACGGCGCGCACGCCACTTCCCGGTCAACACCCGCATCCGGCTGGAGCCCGATGACAAGGCCGAGAACTGGTTGCTGTCCATCTCCGCCGCCGATCGCCCCGGCCTGCTCTACGGCATCGCCTGGACGCTGGCGCAAATGCAGCTCGAAATCCTGCTGGCCAAGATCAGCACCCTGGGCGAGCGCGCCGAGGACAGCTTCCTCATCCGCGGCCAGGCTTTGCGCGATCCACGGCTGCAGCAAGAGCTGGAGCGCGCGCTGATGGCGCAATGCCAGCTCGGCTGAGGGCGGCGCCCCCTGCCGCTGCCCACCATCTCTTGGCAGGCCACGCAGTGGCCATCAGCGCAGCAGCAACTGCACGAACGCCTGCGCCTGCGCCTGCAGCTGCGCGCGGTCGCGCTGGATGCGCTCCATCACCGCCAATCCGCGGGTGAACGTCAGCACGGCCTGGGCCGTGGCCTGCGGCGACAGGCGCAACTGCCCGCGCAGCTCTGAGCTGTCCAGCCGCTGGGCCAGCAGCTCCTGCAGGCCCAGCAGAAACTGCTGCAGGCGCTGGCGGATGGGGCCATCTGCCATCTGCAACTCCATGGCTGTGCGCGTGGTCAGGCAACCATGCGACGGCCGGCCACACATGTTGGACAGCGCCACGTCAAAAAAACCCTGCAGCACCGCCGCGGCACTGCCCGCGTCATCCGCCGCGCCTGCACGCCAAGCCGTTTGCAGTTTTTTCTCGAAACGCTGTGCGTACAGGTCAAAGGCGCGCAGAAACAGCGCCTGCTTGCTGCCAAAGGCGTGATAGAGCGAGCCGCGCTGCACTTGGCTGGCCTGCGCCAAGTCCTGCATGGAGCTGCCCTGCCAGCCCTTTGCGCGAAACACCTCCAGCATCCGGGGCACGATGGCCGCCTCATCAAATTGTCGTACGCCGCTCAAGCAACTTCCTTTCTTGACACACTCGTCAAAATTGACAACACTGTCAAACATCAAACCCAATCGGCCGCGCAAGGCAAGGCCCGGCCCATCGTATCAAGACAAGGCCGCTGCAGCGGCGAAAGGCCCTGATGATGCAAACCAATGAATGCGCCGCACAGATCCAGCAGCACGCCAGTGCTGCAGGGCGCGATGGGCAAGCTGGCAAGCAGCCAAAGGCCGCAGAGGCACACAGTGCGGCAATGCCTGCCGAGCAACCCAGGCGCTTCTGGCTGGGCGTGGCCTGTGGCATTGGCTCGGCGCTGATCTGGGGCGCCTTCCCGGTCATGACGCGCCTGGGCGTAGCCTATGCGCCGCTGGATGCGCTGGACATTGTGTTCATCCGCTACTTCTTCTCTGGCCTGCTGCTGGCGCCCTTTTTGCTGCGCAAGGGCCTGGGCGGCATCCCCTGGTGGGGCCTGGCGCTGATGGTGCTGGGCATTGGCGCGCCCTACATGCTGGTGGTGGCGCAGGGTCTGCGCCAAGCGCCGGTGGAGCAGTTCGCTTCCATCGTGCCGGCAAGCATGATCGTGTTCTCGCTGGCCATTTCCATGCTGCTGCTGCGCACCCGGCTGCGCCGCAACGAATGGCTGGGCATTGCGCTGATCGTCATCGGCATGGCCGTCGTGGCGCTGCACAGCATGCGCACGGCGGGCCTGGGCGCGGCACAGGCCTACGGCCTGTTCCTGCTGGGCGGCCTGCTGTGGGCCGTGTACACCGTCACCGCCAAGGCACTGTGCCGCTCGGCCTTTCATGCCACGGCCATCGTCTCGGTGCTGTCCATGTTGGGGAACCTCTCAAAACCTCACCTGTACTTTTGATCGAGTAAATTGCTCAGCATGATCACTCCTGGCAGCGCCCTGAAGTTCGACCTGTTTGCCCAAGCCTGTCGAGAGCGCAAGCTTGAAGACTTGG